>JACRMH010000017.1 GCA_016219545.1 Chloroflexota bacterium
AGCGTTACATATGATTTTTGGCGGCCCAGTTCAATGAGCCGCGCGATGGCAGGGAATTCCTCTTCGTCATCAATTAATATCTTCTCTACATCCATTTACACATCCAACTTTCATAAAATTTTATAAAAACATCCTCAATCAGAATACTCTTTTTTATTTTCAAAAGCAATACCCTTTTGAATTACAGATGCTTTGCAATGATTTTGTATTACTCGTAACCGTCCCGCAGGTTTCGTACTTGCCTGCGGGACGGTGTCATTAAGTGGTTCGAGTACCTTGTATAAACCCGTTACGGCGCAGGGGTTACGGATATTTCCGGCGTTGGCGCTCCGTCAGTTGGCGAAACAGGCGTCTCGGTCGGAGGAAGCGGGGAGGGTGTTGGCGTATTCAAATAGGGAGGGAAACTCGCCAACTGCGTCAATGAGTCGATCCCGTTCAGATCCACGATCATCATTTTGCTTTTATCAAGACGCACGTAGTAACCATTCTGTGACGGCGTTGTGTCGCCGACTTCAAGCGTGTGAGTTTTTCCATCTGCAAAAACAATAGTGATGATGAATTTGGGCGAGTCGAAACCGAAGATGGAAGGGTCTGCATCCGCAGGGATCGGACTCGTAACCAGCAAAGCGGATATTTGCGATGCGGCCGCTTCAGACCAACCTTGATCTGCTTCGGCCTTAATGGGCAGTTTCAACACCCAGATATTTTTCTCATCCCGCGCCACTTTGACAGTTTCCCCAAGTGCGGGGCTGATCTCAATACTATTTACGATGCCATCGCTTTCATTAAATACAAAAGTGGTTACTTCGCCTGCGGGCGTGGCTTCTGCTTCCTTGTTTTTCTTTTCACGGTTCAGGTAAATAACAAAGAGAGACAATGCGAGAAGTAGTAGGACGGCGATCAGAGTACCGGCACGGAAAGCCGGTTTTTTTGGCGTGGAAGGCGCTGGAACGATTGCCGGGCTTTTCTTTTGTGACGATGTTTTGCTTGTTGCTTTACGAGCCATTTTCTAGCCTCTCTTGCGGCGCGCCAGCCAGGAGGAAACCCCGGCGAACACAACCAATCCCGGCAGGACGAATATAGTCACTAACGCGATAATAACGAGTGTGACAGGGTTTAATTTCCCGACATCAAGCATGCGCGGAGTTTGGTTGCGCGGTGTGATGTTGATCAGGTTTTCCTGCTCTGCGGCCCAATCTATCGAATTGATGATCATGTTGCCGTTGCCATAGGCATCGAAGGCCTGGTCGGTGGCAAAGAGCGAATTGCCGAATACCACCACACGGCCTGCGGTGACTGTATTTTCACCAGCCGCCGCAAGGTTTAGCGGACCGGGAATATCCTTGGCGGGGTCAAACTCTGGCGTTTCTCCTGAGACGAGTTCCGTTTCACCCCATGATTTCTCAGAGGTAAGGATGATGGGGGTTAAGGTTACATTTTCGGGCGCTGTTTCAAGGCTGATACTGCGCGCCTGCGGAAGGATCACAAAATAATTATTGGTCAGGTTCTGCGTGATGGGATGTACACTGAATTGACGCGAAACAGCCTGAAGCATATTTTGTGTGCTTTCAAGGTCGAGCACAATATCCTTGTTGAGTGTGATACCCCAATCAGAAGTTAAATAATCAGCCAATGGGTCGGGTGAATCGCCAAATTCAGTTACGGCAATGGGGTCTTCCAACACAACCAATGAGCCGCCCGCATCCACATACTTCTTGAGCAGGGATACTTCTGAAGTGGCTAGCGGCTTCAACGGGCCGGCGATGATGACTGCAAGCGCATCATCGGGGATCTTATTCGTTGAAAGAAGGTCGAGTGTGTTGACCGTATAGTTCTTTGATTCCAAAGTGGTCTTGGCGATGGAGAAACTCAAGTCGCCGCCGGCTTCCAAGGATGGTTCGCCATGTCCCTGAAGGAAGTAAACAACGCGCGCTTCCGGGCTGAGGATGCGGATCAGTGCCTGGGTCAGTTCGCTTTCAGAAGCGTATGCGGCGATCTCTTTGGTCTTGCCCATTTGAAGCAATATCTTGCCGTCGCCGGTGATGCCAGCTTCGCGCGCGGCCAATGGGTCCTGGTCGGGGTTGACAAAGGTGTAATCGAATTTACCTTTGCTGTTCGTTTTGAAATTTAATAAGAGAGCCTTCGCGCTTGTAGAGTCAAGGCTTGAGGAGTAGAAGGCAGTCGCGGTTACTTTTTCAGGAAGGGTGGCAAGGGCTTGCAGGGTTTCGGGTGCGAGTGTATTGGATTTGTCTGCGGTAAGATCCCAGGGCGCACCGAGGAAGGTTGGGTTTTGGAACGCGAGCATATTTGCTACAAAAAGGATGCCGATCACTGCAACGGTAAGGATTAGTGAGTTGGAACCGTAGCGTGCCTGGCGTCCGGTAAAGAAGCGGCGGACCGCGTCCGGAGTCATCAGCGCGTAAGCGGCGAGTCCCACAATGAGGAGTCCGGCGCTGATCTCCAGTGCGAGGTTGATCCCATCTGTGCTTTCGAGAGTGAACAATTTTAAGGCGAGCATGCCCTTGGCCGCACCGATCAACCCGGTTGAGATACAAGCCAGGAGCGCAACAATGAGTCCGATAAAGGCATACTTCGCGGGGGTGTTTTTCTTTTTAGCCATTTTAGCGCCATCTCCGAATTTCAATTGCGGTGGTGCCGGTGAACAAGCCCAGCGCAGTGAGACTTAAGTAATAAACAATATCTCCCAATTTGATCGTTCCGTTGTTCATGGATTCGGTGAAATGCGAGGAAAGGCTAAGATATTTGAACACCTCTCCGCCTTGTCCGCCTTGAAGGAGTCCCGCCGGCAGGCTGATCATGAACCAAAGGAAGAAGAATAGTCCGAGGGTGGTGAAGAAGGCCGCGAATTGATTCGTGAAAATGGCGGAGATGCCAACGCCCAACCCAAGCAGCGCGGAACAGACTAAGATCAACCCGATATAAGATGAAATGACCAGACGCCAGTCAATGCTTGGCTGGACAAAATTATTCAGGATGATCGGGAACACAAGTGTGGCAGCAGCCAGCGTGAGGATGAACATGAGCGCTCCCAGCCATTTGCCTGCCACGAGTTCAAAGTCGCGGATCGGGGCGGTGAGCAGAAGTTCGAGCGTCCCCATGCGTGCTTCATCAGAGAGCAGGCGCATGGTCAACGCGGGGCTGAGGAAGATCATCAGGAAGACGAACAGCCAGTTGAGAGGTGTGCTCTCGGGAGCAGGTCCGCCCATTGCAGCTGATTGTGAAGTGAAAAACATGATCAGGGCAAAGTAAATGCCCAACAGGAAAAGAACGGCAAAGGCCACCACATAAGCCAGAGGCCCGCTAAAGTAATTATCATATTCGCGTTTTGCGATAGTCCAAATATTTCTCATGATGTTCCTCTTTATTTCTTCTTGTTATCGGGACCGGTGAGTTCGAGGAAGATTTCTTCAAGGCTCATGCCAAGCGGACGTAACTCAAGCAGGTCATAGCCGGAGCCGATAACTTTCTTGGCCACTTCAGGACGCAGGTCTTTGCCGGACGAGAATTCAAATTCAACCGCGCCGTCCGGTTTGGTCTCAACGCCTTGCACACCCTTCACTTGTTGGATGGTCTTGGCAAGGTCATCGGCTTCGCCGCGCACGCGGATAACGACTCTTTCCGCACCGATCAAACGGGCTTGCAGATTCTCGGTGGTATCTTCGGCAACGATCTTGCCCTGGTTGATGATCAACACACGGTCACAGATATTTTGCGCTTCATTTAACAAATGGGTGGAAAGCAACACGGTTCTTTCCTTGCCGATCTCGCGGATCAACTCGCGGACTTCCACAACCTGCCCGGGGTCAAGACCAATGGTCGGTTCATCGAGGATCAGCACTTCGGGTCGGTGAAGAAGCGCCTGAGCGAGCCCAATTCTTTGGCGCATGCCTTTCGAAAGGTTGCCGATATATCCTTCGGCGCGGTCAGTTAACCCGACCATGTCCAAAACTTCATCCACGCGGGATTCAACATTCGGGATCTTGCGCAGGTCGCCCATGAATTTCAAATAATCGAAGACAACCATGTCTGTGTATAGTGGAACCGTTTCCGGTAAATACCCAACGCGTTTGCGGACTTCGATCGATTCTTCCACTACATCGTAGCCGGCCACAATGGCCTCGCCATCGGTGGGCGGCATGTAGCCGGTGAGGATGCGCAGGGTGGTGGTTTTTCCTGCACCGTTCGGTCCGAGGAAACCCACGATCTCGCCCTGCTGGGCATCGAAGTTCAGGTTGGAAATGGCGCGGCGTGCGCCGTAGTCCTTCGTAAGACCACTGACTTTTATCATTTCTTCTCCTTGCAAAAAGATATAAAAAATTTACGTTTCACGTCGTTGCGAGGAGGGCTTAAGCCCGACGAAGCAATCTCGGTCACTGCGGGTGAGATTGCTTCGGGCGAAAATCGTCGCCCTTGCAATGACTTGCAAAACACAAATAAAAGACACAGCCCGTGGGCGGTGCCTTTGTCTGTACTGCCGTTGATTACTATACAATATCCAAAGAGGCAAAGTCAAGCGGCGGAATGTTTTCTAATCCAATACTCATATTGGCGCGCTCGGCTATAATGGGCGCATGACCACACTCCTTTACCAAATCGATTCCTATCTTAAAGAGTTTTCGGCAACTGTCACCTCCGTGGATGCTGAAACTCGCGCTGTCGTGCTGGACCAAAGCGCTTTTTACCCGGGCGGAGGCGGACAACCCTGTGATTTTGGGACTCTCGAAATTGCGGGCGTTGTCTATCCGGTGGACAAAGTGAAGAAGCAGGGTGATGACGTTTTGCATTTTCTTGGCGGGACGAATCCTCTGCCGCCTGTCAACTCCGCTTCGCACGGGACTTTGGACTGGGCGCGGCGATACCAGTTGATGCGCACCCATACAGCCTTGCACATCCTGTGCGGAACTGTCTTCCGCGATTACGGCGCAAAAGTCACCGGCGGTGACATGGACCCGCTCAAGGGGCGCATGGATTTTGAATTCGAGAACATGCGCGCAGAGTTGGTCAATGCCATTGAAACAGCGGCCAATCTCGAGGTCCAGCAGGGACGCGACCTGCGGGTGAAGATACTTCCCCGGGATGAAGCATTCCAGATCCCGGATCTGATCCGCACGAAGATCAATCTTCTGCCCGAAGGCATCATGCAGATACGGACTGTCGAGATCGTGGGGCTGGATTTGCAAGCCGACGGCGGCACGCATGTGAAGAACACGTCCGAAGTTGGCAAGATAAAAGTGGTTGATTACAAGAGCAAGGGCGCGATCAACAAGAGAATTTATATCGAGATACAGTAGGTCACGCTTCCAGCGTGACTGTCACGTTACAAACGTGATCTACAGTAATAAGAGGAGGCATCATGGAATATCGCAAATTAGGCAGGACCGGACTCAAGGTTTCACCCCTCTGCATGGGGACAATGCAATTCGGCTGGTCGGTGAATGAAGTGGAGACGTATCGCATCCTTTCGGCAACTCTGGATGCGGGCGTCAACTTTATTGATACCGCCGATATATATTCCAAGTGGGTGGAGGGTAACGCGGGCGGAGTCTCTGAAACTTATATCGGCAATTGGATGAAGCAAAGCAAGATCCCGCGTGACCAGATCGTGCTGGCAACCAAAGTCCGCGGTGAAATGGGCAAGGGACCGAACGACCAGGGCTTGAGCCGTTTCCATATTATGAAGGCAGTGGATGATTCTTTGCGCCGCCTGCAGACCGATCACATTGACCTGTATCAAGCGCACTGGACAGACGATGACACTCCCATTGAAGAAACCCTGCGCGCATTTGATGACCTCGTGAAGCAGGGTAAAGTCCGCTATGCGGGCGCGTCCAATTATGCAGCCTGGGAATTGACACAAGCCTTGTGGACATCAGACAAAAATGATCTTGCGCGCTTTGATTGCATCCAGCCGCATTACAACCTTTTACATCGTGACGAATTCGAGCGTGAACTGCGCGCTGTCTGTGCGGCGTATGAGATCGCGGTCATCCCTTATAGTCCGCTGGCGGGCGGATTTTTAACGGGCAAATACAGAAGGAATTCACCATTGCCTGAAAGCAAACGCGCCGAAGGCCGCAAACGGGACATGACCGATAAGAACCTCGCCTTGATAGATGAAATGGAAGTGATCGCCCTGCGCCATCAAGCCACTATTTCACAGGTCGCTCTGGCGTGGATGCTGGCCGACGTTGTCGTCACCAGCCCCATCATTGGCGCGACATCCATTGCGCAGTTAAATGAAAACCTGGGTGCATTGAATGTGAAGTTGAATGAAGAGGAAATTTCTGTGCTGAATAAGATGACGGCGTGGAAAGAGGATGAGGAATAAAGCCTATAATATTAACTCACCAACTGCGATAAAATAAATTTTGTTCACACTCAATCTAGAATTGCGGAGGAGAATATGAGTCAGCATAAAATCGAAGACAATAATTATCTTTTCGATGATTCAGGTCACAAATTAGGACGAGTAGAATGGGACGGAAATGTTTCGGATGGCTCTACCTCACGAGGACATGTTGATAGTTTCGATCATTACATTGACGAAAATGGTTATGATCACGGTAGGATTAACGGGAAAGTGCATACTGATTTATCGGACTCATTAACCGAAATGTCCTTGGGGATTTTAGTAGGCGGAATAGTATTAATTGCGGCAGGTATTTATCATCTTTACACAAAGAACGCGTCCGATAAGCTTAATTCCAAAGAAAAACAACAGGTGGCTCAAAGTTCGCCGAACTCATTTCTGAGATTTGTGGCCCAGTTTGGTCTTGGACCGGCTTATTTGGCCTGCTATTCACCTGACGGCCGGTGGATTGCCATAGCTGCACCTACGGGTTTATATATTCATGACGCTAAGACAAATCAATTATTAAAAAAATTAGAGGTAAAGGGGAAAATTGAAAATCTTTCGTTCTCTCCCTTAGGAACATACTTGGCCTCATTGTCATATGAAACCGTAATTTGGAAAACATCTGACTTTACACCCCTTCGTATGTTCAATGATATTGATGGAATTTCTTTCTCACCTGATGAGAAGCTGATAGCGATGTCTTTTCAATCAAAGAAAAACTATGCTAATAGCCAAATTAATGTTATGGAGATCGAAAATCAAAAGATTCGGTTGGCATTGAAAGACATTCCTTTCCGTGGACTTTCGGTTATTTTTTCGCCAGATGGAAAATTGGTGGCAGTTGGCGCACGGCGTAACTCAAATGGACAGATTCATCTTTGGGACATGTTGTCAAATCATCACATTCTGCCAGCTCCAGAAGGTAGTGTTTGGGGTATTACATTCTCATCAGACAGTCAAAAAATAGCTGCATACTACCAAAATAACGATATCCGGATATGGAATGTTCAAGATGGAACTTTAGATAAAATTATCCCACGTTATGGGAACAAGACAGATCAATGCCTTGCTTTTTCGCCGGATGGAACAAGACTTGCTATAGGGGAATATTCAAATTTGTATTTTTGGGATTTAAAAGACGATAAGGAGATCAAAAAAAATGATGAAGTAACGCAGGCAAAAGGATGGTTTCTTGAAGAAGATATATCTGTGAGTAGAAAAAATATTCGCGCAGAATATACATCTGTAAGTTTTTCGCCTGACGGAACTCAGTTGATCGTTGGTGCTAAAAACCATACTTCTCAAATATGGAACGTTAATGAAAATATTATTGATATAGTCATGCCTAATTACTCAGGGAGTATAAGTCACTTGGAATTTTCGCCAGATGGCAGCTCGCTTTTAATTGAGACTTATAATGGCTCGCTCAAGGTCCTGGAATTAGAAAACCCAAAGATTGTTTCTGAGTTTTACAAAAAAGAATCTATCCCAGCTCATTTTGCCAACAACGGCAGATGGGTAAAGTTTGATTATGCCATCCAGATTCTCAAAGATCAAAAGGTAATAAAAATCTTTTCTGGTTTTTCTCCAGACCGTGATTCTGACAGGGTTGCATTGTTTAGTCTTTATGGTAGCCTTGATAAAATTGCGATCATGGACCATCCCTGGAAAGATGACGAGAAGATTGAATATATTTTCCAAAAAAAGCCGAGAATTATTTGCTTTTACAATTCTGGAAATAATATCTTGTCAATCGGGCAGGAGGAAGAAAGTATAGCGTTGGCAAAAAAATGGGTAAGGGACGATTTTGGGTGGCACGAAACAGGTAAGTTAAAACTTGATGCAAATATTCGCCAATTCTCCGAACCAACAATCTCTCCAGATTTTAGATTTGCAGCGATAGAGATTCATGATAAAGAATGGTTTATTTTATCTTTAGATAACTTTGGAATTCAATTTCATATTGATACTGCTGATTGGTATGGATACGCTGGACAAGGTTTATTCACACCTGATGGTCGTTTTTTTATTCGATATGGAGGCGATTATTATTTAAAGATATGGGACACAGATAAAGGCGAGAAAGTTGATTCTGCAGAAATGAAAGAAAAAGCCGCGACTTGTGTTGCTGTATTTCCAGACTCCACGCATGTGGTTACAGCGCGAGAAAACCAATTATATTTTTGGGATATTACTGAGAGAAAACTGATAAAGTCGTTCGAAATGAAAGAAAAGATTAATGCAATTGCTATTTCTCCAAATGGGCATTTGATAGCTGTAGGGTTTGATGATGGTGTGACCCAACTTTTCGGTATTGATCTTTAGCTATAGTGAGATTTCTAAACCTAGAAGATTTTGAATAGAAGATATTCAAAATCTTCTGTTTGTTGAGAAAAAATGACTGTCACCTGATATAAAGTTATCCAAGACCTGACAGGTTTCAGCGTGACGCGAGTCAATTAGACTTCCATGAATGAAAGAAGACTCGATTCACTAGCGCTCTGTGGAAACCCGTCAGGTCTGTAAGGGAAATCAAGGTTCATGAATCGAAGTCATATTTCATCCATTATCCAAGCTTTAATTGCCGCGCTTTTATTTGGGGCAAGCGCACCTTTGGCAAAATTACTTTTAGGTGAAGTAGAGCCAATTCCGCTGGCCGCCTTTTTATACCTTGGCAGCGGACTTGGCTTGCTGGGTGTAAAACTCTTTCAGCGTATTAATCAGCAGGGGTTGGATGGTGAAGCGCAAATCAAGAAGCCTGATTATTTATGGTTGGCGGGAGCGATCATCGCCGGCGGCATTGCCGCTCCAATTACTTTACTTTTCAGTTTGCAAAGCACACCTGCCGCAACAGCATCTTTGCTCTTATGCTTTGAAGGCGTGGCTACAACTCTGATCGCATTTTTCGCTTTCAAAGAATCGATCAGTCAGCGCGCATGGTGGGCAATTGCGTTGATCACCCTTGCAAGTATCCTTCTTTCGGTCAACCTAAATGCGGAATGGGGTTTTTCTTTGGGAGCATTGGGTATTATTGCCGCATGTATCCTTTGGGGAATTGATAATAACTTTACCCGGAATATCTCTGCGAAAGACCCTTTGGTAATTGTCACGGTCAAAGGATTGGGAGCGGGCAGCTTTTCACTTGGAATGGCGATGATCTTGGGAAATAAACTCCCTGCCTGGGATGTTGTCTTGGGCGCATTGGTATTGGGTAGTTTAAGTTATGGGGCGAGCATAGTATTATTTATTCATGCCATGCGTGGACTTGGGGCGGCGCGTACCAGTGCGCTGTTTAGCTCAGCACCGCTTGCAGGGATGATCTTATCAATTCTTCTATTTCGAGAATTTCCAAGCTGGATGTTTGTCATTGCTTTTCCACTCATGGTTGCGGGAACGCTATTTTTAGTGAGTGAAGAACATGAGCATGACCATGTTCATGAAATGACCATCCATGAACATGCGCACGTCCACGACGATGGGCATCACGAACACGACCATGAAGGTGGGTATCCTAAAAAACATTGTCACGTTCATACGCATGATGAGCTGATCCATGTTCATCACCACATGCCTGATTTACATCACAGGCATATTCATCCATAAAGGCATAAGACCACAAAAAACTTGAAGAAATAGGATTTTCCCATGTCAATCACTCAACGTCCCTTTTCGTATGAGCAGGATAAAGTTCTAATGTCTGCTCTGGCCTATCAATTCCCGGAAAGTAATCTGCATGTCGTAGACCTGCCTTATCGGTTCAGCTCATGGGCGTTTGATGATCCTGAAAATATCCGTTTATGGTTTGATGAAGATCAACATCTTGTTGCTTGGTCCGTACTTCAAAGTCCTTTTTGGACAATTGATTATGTCTGCCATCCTGAGGTTGAATCCAAACTGCATGAGGAGATACTATCGTGGGCAGACCAGCGTGCCCGATCGGTGACCAATACTGTTTATGGCCGCCCCGCATGGTTTGTGATGGCTTTCTCCGGTCAAGTTGACCGTATTCGCGATCTGGAAAACGCAGGCTTCAAATGTCAATTGGATGTGGGCGAAAATTCATGGTCAAAGGTGCTGATGCGGCGCTCATCTCAAACCCCGGTAAAAAATTATGAGCCGAATAAAGGGTTTATTGTCCGCTCATTGGCGGGAGAAAAAGAAGTAAAAGATTATGTCGAACTGCACCAGTCCGTTTTTGAAAGCAAGAACATGACCGTTGATTGGCGCGCACGCACACTTCAACATCCCGATTACAAACCTGAGTTGGATATTGTTGTTGAATCACCAGAGGGGCGTTTGGTCGCTTTTTGTATTTGCTGGTTCAATGAGGGATTACGCGAAGGGCATGTCGAGCCATTGGGCAGTCATCAAGATTTTCGCCGTGATGGGCTTGGACGAGTCGCCCTCTCAGAAGGATTGCGCCGCCTTCAATCTCTTGGCGTGCAGAATATATTCGTTGAAACGGATAATTACCGGGATGCCGCTTTTCAACTTTATGAGTCATTTGATTTTCAGGTGATACAGAATGTCCACGTATATCGGAAAGATTTTGAAACTGGGTAATATAGAGTCGTTTCGCAAGAGATGCCATGCCCTTCGAGACATGACTTTCCGAAATTTCAATTTATGTCGCTCTGAGGGAGCGTGCTGTTCGCGACCGAAGAGTCTTCTAATCGTTGTTGAGAAAGCCACGCCCTGCGAAATTTCCGTAAAATTTAACGCAAAGCCACCAGGACGCTAAGATTTATTTCTTTCCTTTGCGGCTCTGCGGCTTTGCGTTAATAACTCACCTTTCGCGGTAGCGCGAGACCATGGTCTCGCGAAGCAGGCGACATAAATGTCGCGCTACAGGCTAAACTGCGTAACATCACTTAATAACTTCTATGAAAGCAGTTGAAGGAAAAATAGAAACGCATTATACCGGAAACCTAGCACTGTCTTATGAGCCATTTCTGCCATTGCTGATTGAATTGATCGTAACTGACCCCAAAGGATGTTTTGACGGCCTTTTTGAAATCATCGGTTTCGTCGAGGGTGTTTGCCAGCGTCCAAAAACCATCCAGTCCGCCATAGTTTTCGACAGTGAACGCGACCAGTGAGTGCGCGAAACTATAGCTCAACCCAAAATCCTTTTCCAGTGAATACATGTGCATCAGGTCTTGTTTGGGGAATGTATCGCTTTCATCGAGGATGGGAATGATGTTGCCGGATCGCGCTGAGCCGCAGGCCCAATAAATATCCTCTTCGGTTGTAGACACATATTCTGCCAGCCCCTCAGACATCCATTCTGCCATCCATCCCGCATGGTTGAAAACATGTGCGTGAGCCATGTGGGCATATTCATGCGTCAGCGTTGTTTGTAAGTCGCCGTTCCAGCCTAATTCTGGATCGTAGGAACCAAAGGCAAAAGATGAAGGCGCATATATTTCTATCTTGTCTCCAGCCTGACTGTACGAGGCAACGGCATTCATGGGGTTGAAAGGATTCAGACCGTAAATGGGCAGGATCGTCACATTGGCTTTTTCCTTTGGTGCTTCGCCAAGTACTTGTTCTACGTTGGTGCGGGCAATTTCCATCATGTCCATGGTCTGCTGGTTGACATCGTCTGCCCAGGGATAGGTTGTAAAAGTAAAGTGTTCGGTGTCGGTGACAACCGGCTCACCGATCTGCGCCACGGTCGGCTCGGTGATGACCCAATTCTCGCCGAGTTTACGGAAGGGCCAGTTAGCTTGATAACCTCCGTCTGAAGTAAATTCGGCAATGACATAACCAAATTCGCGTCTGTTAATGCTGACCACTGTGAAAGAAAATTCATTCTCTGTGTGCGTGGATTTTTGATACTCATCAAAGCGGCTGCGGACAATGCGGCGGAAGGGTTTGTTTTCCTGATCAACCACCTGGTCAAGCAGATCCGGGTTGTTATCGGTAAGCGCCTTGGCGTAAATATCCAGGGATGCTTGTATGCCCGCTTTTATTTCTTCATCACTGAAGCTTGGAGTAGGCGTGGGCGAAGGGGGCGGTACGGGAGTGGGAGTCTGTGTTGCCGGAATGAATACTGTTGCCGTGGGGACTGGAACGATCTGACTCATTACAGTTTGACACGCGATTTGCGACGAGAGCAGTACTGCCAATGCGAGAAAGACTTGAATAAATTTTTGTGATGTGAATTTCATTTCAGATCCTCATGAGAGAAAACTTTTGTGACTTCATCAGGGATCGCGCGCGGACTGCCTGTTTTAACATCCACAAATACCCAATCCGTTTCACCCCTGACCAGGGTCTTGCCATCTGCTTTGCGGACGAATTCATATTTCCGCAAGGACCTGACCTTGCGAATATTCTCCACCCATGTGCGGATCTCGATCTCTTCGCTTTCAAACGCGGGAAGCAGGTATTCGACCCGATGTTCCCGCACCACCCAGGTCGCATCGGGTCCCTGGGCTAGTACGCCGCCGATGGACGAGTAATGTTCCACTGCTACATCCTGCATCCATTGCACATAGACCACGTTGTTGACGTGTCCGTTTTCATCAATTGCCGGGTTGGGAATAATGATTGTTTTTGAATACACAGAGGAAATGGGACTCATATCATTTTTTTGTTCGCGTATCAGCTCTTTCTTAGCTCGTTCGGAGGCTTAGCCTCCGAACGAGCAGTATAAGAACAGGATATCTTATTGGCGGGTAGGGATCGTTTCGTGAATGTCACAGTATAAGATATTTTCCCCGACACATTCACATTCCAATTGCAAGGTGGCGTGATGGATATTGTATTTATTCGCCAGGATCTCATTCAGGTTTTGTTGTATCGGCAACCCCGCACTGACGAGCACGTCATCTGTGATGATGTGTGCCGAAAGAGCGCATAAATTTTCGCTGATGCTCCAGACGTGCAGATCATGGATATTACGCACGCCTTCCACTTTGAGCAGGTCGCTGACCATTGAGTCCACGTTAATGCTTTCGGGGGAACTTTCCAGCAGGATGTGAATGGCTTGTCGCAAGATGCCCCATGCGTTCCAAAGGATGAAGATGCCGATCAACACGCTGACCAGTGGATCGAGCCAGTTCCAATTTGTGAAAGCAATGATCACGCCTGCGATGACTGCGCCAATGGTGGACATGACATCGCCCATCAAATGCAGGAAGGTGCTTCGCAGGTTGAGGTCATGTTCGCTTCCACTCTTGACCATCCAGGCTGTGGCAAGGTTGATGACGAATGCCAAAGCGCCGACACCTATCAGGATCGCTGAATCAACTTCGGGTGGGGCAAGGAAGCGATGCCAGGCTTCATAAAAAATCCCCAGCGCAATTAAAATCAAAGTTGTAGAATTCACCAGCGCAACCAAAATTCCCGCACGATGATAGCCGAAGGTTTTACCTGCATGAGCGGGTTGTGTGGCGAGTTTTACCGCATACCAACTCAAGCCAAGTGCGATCACATCGGTGAAGTTGTGTGCGGCATCGGTGAGGAGCGCGAGGCTGTTGCCGAAAATTCCCGCGATGATCTCTACGATAACGAATACGGCAGTTAATCCAAGTGAGAGCGCGAGACGTTTTGTGGTTTGGTTGGCGAGATTGCCGAAATGGGAATGGGCGTGAGAGTGAGCAGACATGGGATTTTCCTATATCCAGCGGCGGACTTGTTTTTGATACGCAAGGTACGACTTGCCATGTGTGCGTGTGAGAAATTCCTCTTCAAGACGCACTTGAATTTGAATAAGAAGATCGCCTGCGATCATAATGGCGAGGGATGCGGTGCTGGGGAGCACCAGAAATAATCCGAATAGCATAACGCGCATTCCCAAGAAGATGGGGTTGCGGGATACCTTGAATAACCCCGTTTGGATCAGTTCAGTTTTGACATCTTCGTCGATGCCGATGCGCCATGATCTTTGCATATGAACTTGTGCGATAAGCACCCAAACCACTGCACCGATTAACAGGATTTGGCCGATGATAATCAGTATGCCATTGTTCAAATAGGAAATTGGAATGAGGTACTCATACAGATTGGGCAGGAACGCAAACAAGATCACTACCAGTGCAACAGCAAGCATGGCGAGTCGGAAGAGAACGCCGATATAGTCATGCGCTGACTCAGATTTTCCAAGTTTGTAAGGGTTGACCCCGGTCGTCTTCCAAATTCGATAGGATGGCAGGATCATTGCCAGACCAAAAAACAGGATCAGATAGATGAGGAGAAAGAGCTTCATTGAAATTTCCGTAAATGTTACGGCTGTGTGGGATAACCTGCATCAATCCACGGCACTAAGCCACCGAGGATGGGAGTTACATTTTGAAAACCGTTTTCAAGCAGAGTGGACGCCGCACGGGCGCTGGATTCTTCGTTGGGTCAGGTACAGTAGGTGATGATCCATTGCGCTTTGTCGAGTTCGCCAAGACGGGCTTCAAGCTCTTCAAGAGGAATGTTGATCGCACCGGAAATGTGGCTGCCCTGATAGGCTTCCGCGGAGCGGACATCAATAAACAATGCGGACCCTGAATCAAGTGCGGCCTTGGCCTCAGCCAGTGAAACGCGTTGAATCTCAGGGTAAGTTTCTTCTTCTAAAGCAGTATCAGGGGGTGGGGCAGCGGCCGGAATTTGGCTTGCAAGCATAAGAGCTGCAACGATCAACAATAACCCGCCGCCAATGAGGATGAGAAGTGGAATTGAGTTATTTTTCTTTTGTAGTGACATTATTATTGTTCCTTTAGTTTTTATCCATGTTCCACATGGTCAAGTCCCATACTGTAGAGTTTTAGGACATGTTCGTCTTCAAGTGTATAAAAGACCTGACGTCCTTCCTTGCGCGTGCGGACGATGCGCATTTGACGCAATCCACGCAACTGATGGGATACAGCAGACTCGGTCATTTTGAGTCCTTCGGCCAGAGCGCTGACACTCATCTCACCTTCGATAAGCTGAGAGATGATCCGCACACGGCTGGCGTCGCTGAGGGCGCTGAATAGTTCGGCAAGTTGGATGGCTTTGAGTTCGGTGAGTTTCATAATTTATGAATATATGAGCAACTGTTCATATATTACTGCGAGATAAAAAGAATGTCAAGGCGGGAAAGATTACGATGTGTGCGGTGGTAATGGAATCAACAACAGCGGAATACGAGTCCGGCGTGCTACATTGGGAGCCACACTGCGCGCCCAAAATGCATCAATGCCGGCCTTGCGATGTGTGCTCAAAATGATCATATCCGATTTGCCATGTTCGGCTTTGTTGACGATTGTCTGGGTTGGGTCGCCGCGCGCGATCTCTGCCGAAGCGCGAAACCCCTCGCTGGCCAATTCATTGAGATGAGTCTGCAAATGTTCTTTGGCGTGTTCTTCTTTAATATCCAAAAGCGCGTTGGTCGTAGATGGCAAAATTGTACTGGTCAGCACTTCATCGCCGCGCAGTGTGCCGAATGTGGGAATGACACACAGCAAACATAATTCTGCATCGTATGCTTTCGCGAGAGTCTTTGCAATCGGGAAACTGTCATCGTGGATCGACTCGCTGTCAAGCGGGAGCAGGATCCGGCGCAGGTTGAACGGCTTCTTTTCCGAGATCATCGGTTGCAGCAAAAGCAGGGGCGTTGATCCTTTTGCGACCACCTGATGTGCGATGCGGCCGAACAACATATCGCGGATGCCGCTTCGTCCGTGCGCGCACATGATGATCAGGTCCGGATCGAATTCGCCGGTGTGTTCGACAATGCTGGTCGGTACATCCTTAATCTGTGAGCTGTGGACGTGCCAACTGGTTTTGATCTCCGCTGGAAAAGATTTCTTCGCCAAATCCTGCAAATAAGTTTCCGCTTCCTGCGGACGGGTGAGATGCCGCTCATTGTGGATCACTTCCGGTGCGTTTTGTTCAATGATATGCAATAGCGTGACGGGCGCATTTAATTTTTCAGCGAGCGATGCCGCGGCAGGTAAACCTGCTTCTGCCAAACTTGAACCATCGAGAGGAATAAGTATATTTTTAAACATGGGTTTATCCACCGAATAGTAGTTGAGAAAGAAGGAAGAGGTTAAGAGATACGATCAAGGCCGCGACGATGCCGGCTATTATAGTAGTTATTTTATGGTTCACTAAAATTCCCATTAAGTCTTTGCTTTGAGTGAACATGACAAGGGGAATGACAGCGAACGGCAGGCCGAAACTCAGCACCACTTGACTCAATACAAGCGTGCGGGTTGGGTCAAGCCCAAGCGCGATCACAATGATCGGCGGGGCCATGGTCACTGCGCGCCTTACCCAGCTTGGAATGGTGCGATGAATAAATCCCTGCATGATGACTTGCCCGGCCATGGTACCTACTGCTGAAGATGAAAGTCCGGAGGCGAGCAGAGAGATACCGAATACGGTACTTGCCGCAGAACCCAGCAAGGGAGTCAATGTGCGATAGGCTTCCTCAATTGAGCCGATTTCTTTGAGTCCCTGTGCATGAAACGTGGAAGATGCCATGATAAGCATGGCTCCATTGACCAGCCCGGCCAGACCCATGGCAATGGTCACATCGAAGATTTGAAAGCGGAATAATTTTTTTAGTTCGCTGTCATTCTTTGTGGGGATGCGGTTTTGCGTCAACGATGAATGCAGGAAGATGACATGCGGCATTACAGTCGCACCGAGGATGCCGGTTGCTAGCAGTACGCTCTCCACTCCTGAAAATTGCGGCACAACAGCATGGAACAAAACTTGTGATATCTCAGGTTTGTCCAGTATCGTTTCGATGACATAGCAAAAGGCGATCACGCCAACCAGGGCGGTGATGACTGCTTCAAGCGGACGGAAGCCTCTGCGTTCCAACCCAAGAATGATAAATGTAGTTACGGCTGTCAGCAGAGCGGCGGGGAATAATGGAATGTGAAAAAGAAGATTGAAGCCAAGTGCAGCCCCGAGGAATTCGGCCAGGTCGGTGGCCATGGCCACCAGTTCCATCAATATCCACATCATGACGGAAACCCATTGAGGGAAATGTTCACGGCAAAGTTCTGCAAGATTTCTGCCAGTGGCAATTCCCAATTTGGCCGAGAGTGTTTGGATGAGCATGGCCATCAAATTGCTGGCAGTGATGACCCATAGGAGCATGTATCCGAATTGAGCGCCGCCTTGAATGTTCGTGGCAAAATTACCGGGGTCAATATATGCGACCGAGGCTACAAAGGCCGGCCCCATGAAGGGTAGGAGTCGTGCAAAGAATCCTTTTTTGCTTGTGCCGGTTAATACTTCATTGGCGGTATGTAAAGTACTGGCATCACCCTGTCGAATTAGCGGTTCTGTTTGTTTAGAAGCCATAAAATTTGTTCCCTTTATGCTGAGTATTATTTCCCAATTTTTGGCAGAAAGCGGCCGGTACGACTTATGTACTCGCGGTATTCATCACCGAATTTATTAATGAGATTGGCTTCCTCTTTGGGCGTGCGAATTGCCATGAGGATGAATGTCAATATACCCATTGTAGCGATGAACCAATTGTCTGCCATCATTCCAAAGGATATGAACATGGAGGCTCCAACTGTATAAAGCGGATGCCGCACCCACCGGTAAGGTCCGCTTGTGATGAGTTCATGTTTTTTACGCACCCCGCTGGTGGGGGAAATGTTGTTGCCGATGCTGCTGAATAGCCAGTAGATTCCAAGCATACAAAAAATACCCATGCCAACGCCCAACCAGCGCACTGGTTCGGGAAGCCCTGTTTTTGACCAAGCCATCCACGCAGGGTTTAGCAAATATACAAACGGACTCAGCCATAAGATCAGCCCGCCGATTTTGATAACGGTCATCATCCAGTTACCATCTATTTTGCGGGAAATGGTCTCGCCAGTTTCTCTGTCTGCTTTACGGCGGAAGTAAAAGGAGATGGATACGCTTGATAGAAGAATAACAGCGGCTAGGATACGGAATGTGTTTTCATTCATCATATACTCCTTCACCAATAAAATCATTCCCAATATAAGTTTTGGGGTACGTTCAAATCACGAATATTTTTGTTGTGATATTCAAGCCGAGCACGTGAGTCTTGCGCCCGGACTTGATCGTTAAGTTATTGTCAAATGTAGAATGTGCGATCACTTCAAGTTGAACATTTGGGATGAGCCCCAATTCGTCCAGATGCCGGAGTAAATTCGGGTCTCGTGAATTCACCCGTTGAATTGTGGCAGTCTCATCGGTCCGCAAAGAAGCGAGCGGACGGGATTTGTCGGCAGGCATCGTCAAATCTGCGGTGGGGATCAATTCTCCGTGCGGGTCACGAGTCGGGTTCCCCAATGCTTCCGCCATGCGCGCTTCGAAATCCTCAGAGATCACATGCTCAAGTTTATCTGCTTCAGTGTGGACTTCGTCCCATGAATAGCCGAGCGTGGTGACCAGAAAAGTTTCCAGCAAACGGTGATGGCGGATGACTTCAAGTGCGGCCTTCTCTCCGCTTTTGGTAAGCGTAGCGCCTTGATGTTTTTTATAAACAACTAACGCTGGTTTGGAACTGGCGAGCTTCTGCAACATGCCGGTGACGGATGCGGGCGCAATGTTGAGGCGGGCTGCAAGATCGTTCGTGCTGGCGGAACCGCCATGCTCATTCAGTTCATAAATGTGTTTGAGGTAATCCTGAATGGATTGAGTAATAATTTCAGGCATAGTACTCCTTTATACATTCCAAAGAGTGATGGTTGTGCATAAGAAGAAAACAAGGTATGCAATGTTAAACCCTGCGCCTTCGGCTGCATCGCGGATAAATTGCGGAAGTAGACGTTTGAGCAGCAGCCATGTAATAGTCATTGTGACAGGGTTAATGGCTGCCATCCATATTGGGAAATGGGTTTTTCCCGTACCAACCATCACCGAAAATAAAATGGATGCGATGATGATAAGAATGAGCACAGGCACATAAGTGATGATCAGCACCTTGCGATGGTGTACGATCATATCCACAATGACGCTTTGCGAATGTTCATCCACTTTGTTCAAGGCCTGGATGTATTCGCCCATGAAGTAGAACGTCCCATGCACGAATGCGCCGATCACAGAAGCGACGCCAAACAAAAGAACAGTTGTGAGCACCAGAGTTTCATTGGCTCCGTCAAGCCCATGATAGATTTGCCAGAATCCTTGAAGTACCAATGGCGCAGCGAAGACGCCCAACAATGCTCCCCAGATCATGCGGTTGGGCGGAAGCACGACCATCCTTTCCGCATCTGAGAGTAATTTGGCATGGGGCTTTAATTTGGGGTAATCATCCAATGAAACTTTACTGGCAAGCAAAAGTACATCGCCGATGGCAAAGACGAAGGCGCCAATGATGGCTAATGAACCAGTCAAACGAAGGAGGAAATTTAAATCATGCATGTGCGTCTTGTTATTTGATCAGAAGCCCTGTGACCCAGAGCATCAACATGCCCGTCAGCACGCCGCTAAAAACAGTCATGGGCATTGCTTCGCGCATTGTATCTTTTTGAATGAGTTTTGCAATTTCATAGATCACTTCAAAAATTGCACCAGCGCCAATGGCGAGGAACAGCACCGCGAGAAAAGGAGAAGGTGTATATCCACCGATCCATGCGCCAAGGATGGCCGGTCCGCCGCCGATCATTCCCATGATGGCAAGTCTGCCGATGCTGGGTTTGTCGCGCAGGACTGGCGCAATGATGCCGAGCCCCTCGGTGATGTTTTGAATGATGAAGCCGACGACGAGGAATGTGCCCAATGCAATTTCGCCGACGCTGTAAGCTGCGCCAATGGCAAGTCCTTCACCGAGGTTGTGGAATCCGATCCCAACTGCGATCATGAATGCGACTGCGAGTCTGCGGTCTGTTTCATTGCCCGTGATCTCAGTCTGTCGTTTTGAAATGGCATCCAGTAACAGGAATGTCCCAACTGCGCCAATGCCAATTAGGCCGATACCCTGAAATGCAGAAGGCACTTTGTTTGCAAATTCAAGGGCCTCGGCAATTGTGTCCAAACCAAGAAATACAAGCAAGCCCGCTGTTGCGGCCATCAGGAAAGTCATCGTGCGGCGTCCAAGTTGACGCAGGGCGGGGAACCAGAAGATGCCGAGAAATACGGGGATGACTCCCACGTACAGGCCGATCAATGTGAAGCCCCAAAATGTTTTACTCGAAGGCTGCGGAGTTTCAAACGCAACAGGAATCTCAACATAGAATGGAACAGCGTTATTTGTGAATATGGTTATTGCATACGCTTCGCCGTGCGACCATGGATAGTCAAAACGGATCACGGCGCGTCCAAGGCGTTGAATGGTTGAGTCTGGGTCTACACTAAAGGGCATCACCGCCGAGTTAATGATGATGTTTGCGATGGTGATTTCTTCTGGTCCCGTGTTGCGGACGTGGAGTTCGATACTGCCTCGTTCGAGGACATAACGCTCCACATCCAAGCCCTCAACTGGTGCGGCGGTGCTGAGACTTAATCCGCCGCCTGTGGAGAGGAAGAGCGCGATCACACCAGCGAGGAGAATGATCGGGATCAGAAGCAGGATGAGGCTTTGGAAAGTGAAGCGGGGTTTTGTTGTCGAATTTTCAGTCATGTTACACCTGTAAAATTATTCCGTCACTTCGATCATGCCGTTCCAGCCAAGTTCTGCGAACTCGGTCACATGGGCGTGGAACATGTACATGCCGGGGTATTTGTAACTGAATTCCAGAATACCGCGCTGGGCCTGCCCTTGAATGATGGTGTCTGTAAATTCAGATGGAGTGAGACTTGTGCCGGTGGGGTAGTAGTGAAAGAAGTTGGCGTGCAGATGAAATGAGTTGATCAGGTCGAACTCAAGAATGTTCACAAGGTAAACGCGGACCGTTTCACCGACTTTGATTTGAACAGGATGGTTCTGATAATGAAAAGGGATCGCATTGACCGCATAGAAATCGTTTACGTCGTCAAAGTCAATATCGAAGCCGCTCATTACCATCACCATTTCATGGTCAACAGCAGGACGACCCGCTTTTGGATCAATGATGAAAGCGCCGTATAGCCCCTTTGCAATATGACGCGCCAATGGAAATACATGACAGTGATAAAGGTGAAGCCCGAACGGTTCCGCATCGAATTCATACGTAAATGATTCGCCGGGTTGAACATTGCCGCCAGGTCCCGTCCCCGGCACCCCGTCCATTGTGCCTGCATGGAAGCCATGAAAATGCATGGTGTGTGGATGGTCGCTTCCATTTTGGAATGTGATCCGAATATGGTCTCCCTCTGTGCAGCGCAGGGTAGGACCGGGGATGCGTCCGTTATACGTCCACGCGGCAAACTTGATTCCAGGCAGGAGCTCAATTTCCTTGTTGATCACTATGATGTTGTATTCGCGCAGCGTTCTGCCGTCAGGCAATGTGGAAACTTTGCCGTAGTCAAAATCGGTCAAAATATCTGTGGGATTGAATCCGTTTGCTTTGTGATCTACTTCGCCCACGGTTCCCGGCATGATTTCGTCACCGTGTTGCATTTGAACAACGGGAGAAATATCCTGGTTGATGCCGCAAATTGAATCTTGAGGGGTAGATGCGAGAGCATTTTTTTGTGTCCATACTGCTCCGCCTACTGTACCAAATAATGCCAGCCCGCCTACTTTAAGAAAATCTCGTCGAGATATGGTTTTCATATTAACTCCTAATTGTATACTTATAAAATTTAGTCTGACCTAAATTTTATTTTATCCCAAATAAAACTCCTGTCAAGAGGTAAAATAAGTTAATGTCCCTCTATTCCGAGATTAATGAACAACCTGAACGGATCAAGTCTCTCCTCGTCTCACAGAAAAGAACTGTGGAGCAGGTTGCAGCCGCCATACATAAACATGACATCCAATATGTATTCCTCGCGGCGCGCGGGACATCTGATAATGCGGGACGCTATGCAAATTATTTGCTCGGCGCATTCAACGGACTCCCGCTTGCGCTGGCCACGCCTTCATTATTTACATATTACAAACGACCGCCGAAATTGAAGAATGCCCTGGTGATCGGCATTTCACAATCGGGGCAGTCGCCGGATATTGTCAGCGTGCTGGTGGAGGGGAGACGCCAAAACTGTCTCACTCTTGCGATCACGAATGAGCCCGAATCGTCCCTGACGCAAGCCGCGGATTTTGTTCTTGATATTCAGGCGGGGGATGAAAAAGCTGTAGCCGCAACAAAGACGTACACCACAGAGTTGATGTCCGTTGCCATGCTCTCGGCTATCGTCAATGGAAATAAAAAATACTGGAAGGAGTTGGAAAAAGTGTCCGGCTGGATGAAGTCGGTCTTGAAACAAAACGACTTCATCGCACAGTCTGCACAGCGTTACCGTTACATGGATCAGACCATTGTGCTTGGGCGCGGATTTAATTATGCCACCGCGTTTGAATGGGCTTTGAAATTAAAAGAATTAACCTATGTAAAAGCCGAGCCATATTCTTCTGCTGATTTTGCCCACGGTCCCATTGCGATGATCGAGAATGGATTTCCCATCATGGCAGTCGCGCCCAAAGGCAAAGTATTCGACTCGATGTATCAAATGCTAAAAAGACTTCGCGAAGAATTTTCAGCCGAACTGGTTGTGATATCAAATGATAAAAAGGCACTGGCTTTGGCTCAAATGCCTTTGACGATTCCGGCGGACGTGCCTGAATGGTTATCTCCATTGGTCAGTATTCTGCCCGCGCAATTGTTCGCTTATCATCTTACGCTTGCAAAAGGTTATAACGCCGAAAACCCGCGCAGTATCCATAAAGTGACGAAGACAAAATAAAAATCAAAGAGGTGACTTATGCGAGTTTGTATTCTTTCAGATGAAGAGATCGAAGATTTCAACCCGGCGCCATACATCAAAGACTTTGATTGGCAAATGGTCACCATCACCGCGCCCGTTATGGATAAGATCCGCGCACTGGCTGAGAAGAAAGAATTCGATGTCTTTCTTAATCTTTGCGAAGGTTATGAATTTGAAGATGAGGAGGATGACGAACTCGGATATGACGCGCTGGAAGTTGTTCATGCGCTAGAGGCATTGAACCTGCCTTTTACAGGGGCAAGCTCAAATTGCTTCGACCCGACGCGTGAAGAGATGCAGTCGATTGCGGAGGCAAATAACGTTAGTTTTGTAAAAGGTTATCATGTAGAAAGTGTGGAAGAAGCCGAAAGGCTAGTGGGGAATTTGCGTTATCCCATTATGGTCAAGCATCCCAAGAGTTATGGAAGCACCGGCATGACCAAAGAATCCCGCGCTGATACGCTGGATCAGGTCCGTATTCAGGTGGAAAGAATTTGCAAAGAATTTGGTGCAGCGCGCATGGAGGAATTTATTGTCGGCAAGGAATTCAATGTATTGGTGGTGGATAATGCCGATGATCTGAGTCGGCCTTTTGCGTATCCGCCCGCTGAATTGGTTTTCCCTCCCGATGAAGAATTCTGGCATGTGGATGTGAAATGGAATTACGATGTCATCTTTGACTTTAAGCAGGTGACCGATCCGCATCTGACTGCGCGTTTGCATGATCTTGCAAAACGGATGTATCTCGCGATGGAAGTTTCCGGCTATGGCCGCTGTGACATCCGCATGAACGAGCAGGGTGAGTTGTTCATTTTGGAGATCAACCCGAACGGCGGCATCATGTTCAAGCCGGAAGAGTATGGTCCCGCAGATTATATGATCCTGTACGATGCGGAAGGTTATAAAGGATTCTTCAATCGTATTTTCCAGGCGGCACATGTCAGGCAGAAAATGAGAGCTGCAAAATAATCGAGTGAACAAAAAAACCATGAGTTTTCATGGTTTTTTTGTTCACGTTATCCGATCAGTTCCGAGGAAATTCTGGTGCAAAAGCTTTCATTTTTATCAAGTAGGACTAAAAATGGTGACATTTGTCATTTGACAGCATTATTTTTATACCTATACTATAAAATGTATGATAAGAAATCTTTCATTTAAGTAAGCAATTTCATCTTTTCTTTACCTCGGGAGGGTACCATGAAAAGCAAATCAGTTTTACGTTTTCAGTCGCGATTTTTCTCTTTTCTTGTAATTGCCAGCATGATCTTCCAGGCGGTGGGAGTTACCACACCGGTGCAAGCTGCAGGTTTAGTGTTGTATGCTAAACCAACGGCTTCCGGCACAGGCGATTGCTCCAGTTGGGTGGATGCCTGTACATTGCAGGATGCTCTCACCACTGCGGTTAGCGGTGCCGAGATTTGGGTCGCGGCCGGGACGCACATGCCGACCTCGGGGACAGATCGCACTATCAGTTTTTGGATGCCTGCCGGTGTTGGTATTTATGGCGGTTTTGCAGGCACAGAAACCGAACGCAATCAGCGTGACTTTGAGATCAATGTAACCACTTTAAGTGGAGACATCGGGACGCCAGGAGATAATTCAGACAATAGCGGACATGTTGTTGTTGCAGATGCAATAGACAACACTGCCGTTCTGGATGGATTTACCATCACCAAAGGGAATGCAAGTGCTGGGGGGCCATTTGTTTACGGTGGCGGTATATGGGCAAATGACTGCAGCCCAACAATACGGAATATTATTCTGAGCGATAACTCAGCCCAAAATGGCGGTGGGGGATTAGCTACTTTTTATTGCAGCCCTAATTTGATTAACGTATCTTTTGAAAATAACTTAGCCAGCGGAGGTATGGGTGGGGGAATGTTCAGTAATCAGACCAGCGCACCTAGTCTTACAAATGTAACTTTCAATAATAATAGTGCTTCCAGCGGAGGCGGATTGTTTTTAAATTACGATTCTGATGCGATCCTTGATGGCGTTGTGTTCAGTGGAAACACTGCGACCGATGGCGGTGGGATGTACAAGGCTTCCACGAGTAATCCCACGCTGACGAATGTTATTTTCAGTGACAACTCCGCGATATTCAACGGCGGTGGAATGCACAACGATGGCGATAGCCTGGCGTTGACGGATGTTACTTTCAGCAATAACTCGGCGAACTGTGGCGGTGGGATGTTTAACGAGTCCAGCAATCCAACAATAATGAACACTACATTTAGTGACAACTTGGCAAACTTGGGAACCTGCGGTGGTGGCGGAATGTTCAACCACCAAAGTAGTCCGACGTTGACAAACGCCACCTTCAGCGGCAACTCGGCAACATTGTACGGTGGCGGGTTGTATAACGGTTCAAGCAGTGATCCGACATTAACGAACGTCACCTTTAGCGGTAACTCGGCGACAGACAACGGTGGCGGGATCTATAACTATGATAGCAATCCTGCGATCCATAACACGATACTCTGGGGCAATACGGCTCCCAGCGGAGCGCAGATTTACGAGGATGGCACCAGCACTGCCACCGTGAATGAAGGTGTCTTGGAAGGCGGCTGTCCAGCAGGCAGTACCTGTACCAACATCATCACCACCGACCCCTATCTTGACACCCTCGCCAGTAATGGCGGCTTCACTCAAACAATGGCATTAGGCACAGGCAGTTCTGCTATGGAAGCAGGCGATGATGCCACTTGCGCCGCCACTGACCAACGCGGCATTGCACGTCCGCAAGGCGCGCATTGTGACATTGGCGCATACGAATATGAATATTCTGCAAAAGTTGGTATGATCACTGATGTTGCTGGGATTGCCGATCAGGGAATCAACTACATGGCTTATCAGGGCCTGCTGCAAGCTGAGGCGGACTTGGGTATTGATGGCACGCTTTATGAACCCGCCAATGAAAGTGAATATTCATCCAAACTTCAGCAATGCGCGGATGAAGGCAATGGGTTGTGCATTGGTTCTAATTGGGTATTCTATAGCGTCGTCGAAGCAGTCGCTGCTGCGAACCCGACCGTTGACTTTGCAGTCCTGGATTCCAGTTATGATGCCCCTCCTGCTAATTTGCGGGGAATTTTATTTAACGAGAGAGAATCTGGCTACCTGGCCGGTGCCTTGGCTGGAAAGATGACTGCCACTGATACAGCGGGTGTTGTTGCGGGAATGGAAATTCGTCCGGTGGTTGAATTCGCCGAAGGCTTCCGTAACGGAGCGCTTTGTGCCAACCCGAATATGAATGTTTTGATCAACTACACGGGAACATTTACAGACCCCTCGCTTGGTGCCACAACCGCTCAAGATATGATGACACAGGGAGCGGATGTCATATTTAATGTGGCTGGACCAACTGGTGAAGGTGCCATTTTGTATGGCGCGCAGAATGACGCGTGGAGCATTGGCGTTGACACAGACCAATATCTGACCACATTCGGAAACGGAAGTGTTTCCGGTTCTGACAAAATGTTGACCAGCGCGATGAAGCGCTTCGATACCGCTGTATATGGAACGGTCGCCGATTACCTTTGGGGAGACTTCACATCTGGAACGGTGCAATACAACCTCATTGATAATGGGGTTGGGCTTGCTCCCTATCACGAAACTGATGCCAGCATCCCGCAATTGACTAAAGATTATGTGGATGCGGTCAAGGCTGACATTATTTCGGGAGTCGTTGATCCCCATGATACTTGCCGTTCCACGATTTCTGGTACGGTTCATGATGCGGACGGTAATCCATTTGGTGCATCAGTGCGCGCTGTCCTTACCTCGGATGGTACTGAAGTAGCGCGAACAACTTCATATTGGCTGGATGGTTCCTATACATTGATCGGTCTTCCGCTGGATACTGAACTTGCAATAGTTGCCAGCGACGAAGATCCCGATACAGACGGTTATCCCGCAGATTATTACAACAATGTTGAAATTCTCGATTGGGCAGAAACTATTGCACTTACCAGCGGAAGCCCGAATCGTTCAGGCGTAAATTTTGCCCTCACCAATAACGGGGCGGGGCTTGAACATTTCGCGTTCAATGTCCGAGCAGGGCGAATATTAACCGATTTGGAAATTCGAAAGGCCATTGCTTATGGTACGAATCGGCAGGCCTTGCTTGATAACGCTTTTGAACCAAACGGTGAGACGGGTGAGGTTCTGCATTCAATGGTGGATCCTGCCGCATGGTATGCGGCCGCGCCTGCCGACCTGACGGTTTATAACTTTAACAAATCCCAGGCTGAAACCATACTGACCGATGCCGGCTGGACTGATACTGATGCAGACGGTATCCGTGAAAATTCAAGTGGTGACGAACTTGCGCTTGTTTTCATTACAACATCAGCGCAAAGGCGCGTTGATTCAGGGAATTTGTTCAAGGCGCAAATGGCCGAAATTGGCATTAAGGTTAATCTCCAGTTTTACAATGCCGGAGATTTCTTTAGCGGAGACCCGGCCCGCAGTCCGCTGGCTTCAGGCGATTTTGACATCGCGGAGTTTGCATGGGGATTAGTTGGCGTTTTTGACAATCTTGCCACTATGTACAACACAACAGACCCGCAAAACTTTGGCGGGTATTCCAACCCTGCTTTGGATGGCATTTATGAAGATGCCCGCCTCGCAAAAGTAACAGGCGATCTTCCGAGTTTTGAAGCCAATGCCTTGCTTTGGCAGCAGACCTTTGCCAATGACCTGCCTGACCTGCCTCTATTCACGCGCACCCCCTTGAACGCTCTGGTTGCGTATGATTGTAATTATGGTGGTCTGCTTAAATCTGTTGTCGCGAATGATCCGGATACGGTCACCTTCAATTTATGCAGACCCGATTCTGCGTTTTTACATCGTGTCGCCATGCCAACCTTTGCGATCTATCCTGAGCAATGGATTCAAGATACATCCGGCCCCGAATTCCGCACGACTGAAGGCTTGGAGAGTCCAGTTGGCACCGGCCCGTACAAGGTCGGCGCATGGGATCGCGGTAATAGTCTCTCTCTTGTTATAAATCCCGATTATTGGGGCGCGGCTCCCGAAGCCGATACATTAACTTACACATGGAATGGTGATCCCGCCGCACGCTTGACCGAATTACAGGACGGAAACATTGATGGCTTTGATGCTGTTGGCACTGGCGATTATGGTACGGTTGAAACAGATTCTTCTTTGCAATTACTTCAACGCCCCACGATAAACACATTCTACATGGGCATGAATCATAATGTTGCCCCGTTTGATGATGTCCGTGTGCGTAAGGCGGTCGCCCTTGCACTGGACCGACAGCAAATCATAGATATTCTTTATCCTATGGGCAATGCTGAGGTACCTACGCACTTTACGCCTTGTGTCATTCCGAATGGCTGTGTGGGGACGGACTGGTACGATCAGGATGTAACAACGGCGCAGTCTCTTTTGAGCGATGCCGGTTATCCGACTGGCTTTAATATCAACCTGTATTACAGTGCGTCGCGGCAGGTTATGGCTGAGGAAATCCGCGATCAGTTACTTGCAAACCTCGGCATCAACGTCACACTCGTCATATGGGACGCTTCCATTCGTCAGCAGATTCAAGCAGGCAATGGGGATGGCCTGTTTATCTGGGGCTGGTCGGCGGATTATGCGCACGTCAGCAACTTCCTTGATCCTTTCTTTGGGTCAGATAGTGGCACGGGATTTGATTCTGGTTTCAATCATGTTTTTGGAGATTCCTATCCCGATATTTACAACCAATTGGATCTGGCCGCGCAGTATGTAGATCCGGCTCTGGCAGAGCCTTATTACATCGCTGCCAACAATGCCATTCGTGATTTGGTTCCGATGATTCCTGTATTTCATGTTTCAGATGCTGTAGCATATCAAGCAGATGTGATCAACCCGCAGTCTGGTCCCATGTGGTATGACATCTTTGCCCGTTCCGACCCCGGCGGACGTAATGAATTCAAGTGGATGCAGGCCAATGAACCGAACAGTTTGTTCTGCGCTGATGAAGCGGATATTGATTCGTACCGCGCCTGCTCCCAGGTCTTGGAAACTCTATACACCTATGAAAATAATGGAACCGATATTACTCCGGCTCTGGCAGAATCCTGCACACCGAATGCCGACTTAACCAAATGGGTTTGCAACTTACGCGATAATGTCAAATTCCATGACGGCACTTTCCTCGATTCCAACGATGTGGTGGCAACCTTCACCATGGAATTGGATGCTTCGTCTCCGACCCATGTCGGGCGCACCAATGCCTGGGAATATTCCTTCCTCTTTGGCTTGATGAATGTAGGGGGTTCATCGGGCGGGAATCCCAGTGTTCAAGTCCGCGCGAATGACAATCAAGTGGAAGGTAGTGATTGGCCGGTTGGAAACACTGTAACGATCGATATCAGCCGCACTGGAGAAAGTATTACCCGCACAGCTGAAGTATTCGGCTCCACTCCGTGGGGTGAAACTAGGCCCTATTTCCAATACCAATTTAATGGAGAATTTGATATCCTTCCCGGTGATGTAGTCAGTGTGACGGATGGAACTACAAGCAGAACAATCACGATCTCGCCCCTGGCTTTTACGGATGTCGATCTGGACACCGATGTTGTCACCGGCATTGCTAACCCCGGCGCGCAAGTGAACGTCTGGGTTTGTGATGGACCAACTTGTAACTGGAACCGTCACACTACAGCCGATGGCTCAACAGGTATTTGGTCAGTGGACTTTGCCAATGTTGGGACACAAGGCGATGAGCAAACCACTGTGGATATTAAACCCGGCACATGGATCGATTCAAGCGAGGACGGCCCCGAAGGCAGCACCATGTATGGAATCACGATTCCCAATCCATACATCGAAGCCAATGTGATCAATCGCTGGGTCCATGCCCGTGAATGGCCGATGGGCACGCTCATGACCATGGAAATTGACGATCTCTCAAATGGTTTGGGCGGTATGGATTACACCCGAACTGCTACAATGAATCAGAATCTGGGAAATCCCGGTGACCCGAATGACATTCTTGCAGAATTTGATATGAGTGGATTCACACTGGAGGCTGGCGATGTGATCACCATGTCCGGTGAGGTGGATGGGGTTGTCAAGACCAAGACCCTGGTTGTTTCACCCCTTGCGATCACTGCCTTTGATGTGGATGCGGATACGATTTCCGGCGTTGCCTCGCCCGGTTCTGATGTTCAGGTATGTATCAATATCCCCAATAATTGTGTTTCACGCAATCTCGTAGCGGATGCCGTAGATGGAACATGGACTGCGAACTATAACCCGGATTACGACCTGAACCCCGGCGATTACGGTTGGACGGCCGAGTACGATTCCGATTCTGACCGTACCTGGTATGACTGGTCTATTCCCGGAACCCCAAGCCTCATCGCTCGTCTGGGACAGGATCGTGTTGCCGCTAATGAATGGTCTGATGGTACTCCGCTTGCGCTTGTCATCAACGATCCAAATACCACGTCAAGCATCGATTACTTTGATGATACACAAACAGCCCAACTCAACAACCCCTCCGACCCCTGGAGTGGAACGTATGCTATATTTGATTTTGCAGCCACATATACGCTGAAACCCGGCGATGAAATTACAGTTACCGGCGGCGGTGTCACCCGGTCTATGATCGTTGCCGACATTAACATTACCGATGTTGACATAGAAGCGGATACGGTTTCTGGCACTGCCGGGGATGGTATTGACCAAGTCTCCGTGCGCATGTGGAGCAGTCCTTTTGATGTAGTGGTCACGGCAGATGTGGTGGCGAACGCCTGGGTCGCGGACTTATCCGGCGTTTACGATCTCGGTCTCGGCGATAACGGTGTTGCGCGTTGGTGGGACGTCAACGGGTTCATGACCTCTGATTATTTTGAGATTCCCAATCCGAACTTCTCAGCGCGTTTCCCTGAGGGAGAAGTTCATGGTTATCAGTGGCCTCTGGGCGCTGATATAACCATCAGCATCGACGACCCGGATACCGGGGTAGGCGAGGATTACACAGCCACAGTCGAAGCGATCGTAGCTCCCTGGGATTCAAACTCAACCTTTGCCCAATTCACACTGTTCGATTTCGCCATGGGACTGCAGGTCGGGCAGGTCATTACCATGACCGATGGATCGATCACCAAGACCCATACGGTCAGCAACTTGGCTGTGACGGATGTTGACGTGGACACAGACACGATCACCGGCTCGGTAGAACCTGACGCATGGGTGGATGTGGACGCCAATTGCGGTCCTGGCGGTTGTACCTACCTTGGTGTCAATGCAAACGGCAGCGGCGACTGGTCGGCGGACTTCTCCGCCCTTACCGATCTCGTACCCGGCTCGAGCGGCGAGGTCCGCGCGCCGGATTCTGATGGGGATACCACCACTGTACAGTGGAATGTGCCCAATCCGCAGGTTCAAGTCCGCGCGAATGATAATAATGTGGAAGGTTGGGATTGGACACCCGGCGCTACGGTTACGATTGATATCAGCCGTACCGGTGAATCCATTTCCAGGACCGCAGTCGTGGGAAGCGCATCGTGGGATCCGCGACCCTATTTTTCATATAACTTCAATGGCGAGTTCGATATCCTCCCGGGCGATGTCGTTACAGTTACGGAAGGGGGCACATCCAAGACGGTTACTGTGACCAACCTTGCCTTTACAAATATTGATTTGGACACTGACATTGTCACTGGTGTTTCCAGTGCTAGTGCCTTTATAGATCTGTGGGTCTGTAATGATGCGGGCTGTAATACCAACCGTCGCGTTCAGGCAGATGGCGATGGGAACTGGACAGCGGACTTTGCTCACGTGGGTGTAGAGGACTATGAGCAGACAACGGTTGATCTTGTTCCGGGGACCTGGATCGATTCAATTGAAAGTGATTCCAATGGCAGCGGCACAATGTATGGGATCACCATCCCCAACCCATTTGCGGAGGCAAGTCTCCAATATAACTGGGTCCATGCACGCGGATGGCCTAATGGGACTATGATGACCATGGAGATCGATGATCTCACGAATGGCTTGGGCAGTGCAGACTACACACGAACAGCTACCATGGGGCAGAATCTGGGGAATCCAGGCGACCCGAATGATATTCTCGCAGATTTTGACATGAGCAGTTTTACCTTGGAAGCAGGCGATGTCATAACGATCTCTGGCGAGATGGATGGGTCCACCAGAACCAAGACTCTTACCGTGGTTAACTTGCAAGCGACATCCTTTGATGTGGATGCGGATACGATTTCCGGTATTGCAAGTTTGAGTGGCGATGTTGAAGTATGCGTTAACATACCCAATAACTGTGTATCACGCACAGTGACTGCCGATCCTACAGATGGAACGTGGACGGTGAATTTCAGCCCAGATCATGACCTCGTGTTTGGTGATACCGGTTGGGTAGTGGAATATGATTCCGATTCTGACAGAAACCAATATGACTGGTATCTCCTAAACCAGTTTATTGTGACCATCCCCAATCTTGACCGGGTGCGCGCGCGTAACTGGCCGGATGGAACGCCATTAACCCTTACTATTGATGATCCGTCCAATGGCGTGAGCATAGATAAGACAGCATTCGCCACAGCAAGTTCGGCTGGATGGTCAGATGGAAATACTTCGGCTGATTTTGATATAGCCGACTTCGATCTGCAAACTGGTCAATTTCTCACGGTCAGCGGCGGTGGAATTGAACGTGCTATGTCGCCTTGGGATATAGCGATCACTGACGTTGACGTGGATGCGAATACCATTTCAGGCACTTCAGTATTTGATTATGAAGTACGAGCATGGGTTTGCTATCCTGATGGTACCTGCTCCACTCGCTATGTTATTCCTGATCCAATTACACATGTATGGGTGGCAGACTTTAATATTTTAGGCACCGGCCCTGATGCAAATGAAACACAGATTGTAGATTTGGTGCCTGGAGATAGCGGCAGCGCCGATCAGTTGAATGAAGGAGGGAACATAACTCGGGTGAATTGGGATATCCCCAACCCGAACTTCTCAGCGCGCTTCCCTGAGGGAGAAGTGCATGGTTATCAATGGCCTCTGGGCGCTAATGTGACTGTCAGCATTGATGATCCTGATAATGGAGTAGGTGAGGATTATTCGGCTACAGTGGAAGCCATCGCGGCTCCCTGGGATTCAAGCCAAACTTTTGCCCAGTTCTCCCTGTCCGATTTTGCAATGGGATTACAGCCCGGACAGCTCATTACCATGACGGATGGGTCAATCATCAAATCACACACCGTCAGCGGTTTGGCCGTTACAGGTGTGGATATAGATACTGATGTCATCACTGGTACCGTTGAAGCAGACGCAACTCTGGATATCGACGCGAATTGTGGAGATGCCGGTTGCGCAGCCAATCTGAATGTCACTGCCAATGGCAGCGGTGATTGGTCGGCAGATTTCTCAGGTGTTGATGGCGGCGATCTTCAGCTTGGTTCACGTGGAGAAGTCCAGGCTCCAGATTCTGATGGAGATGCAACCACAGTACAATGGAATGTACCCAACCCGTACATTGAAGCCAGCGCCCAGGACAATTGGGTACATGCGCGCGAGTGGCCGAGAGACACCTTGATGACCCTTGAGATCGACGATCTCTCCGATGGGTTGGGTGAGGAGCCTGTGGATTTCGAAACGACAGCCCTAATGGGTCAGGCGTCATGGAACCCCGGTGACCCGAACGATATTGTCGCAGAATTTGATTTGGGCGGCTTTACCCTGGAAGCAGGGGATGTGATCATCGTGTCTGGTGAGATGAATGGAGCGACCAGAATCAAGACCCTGGTTGTGTCCGATCTGGCAGTGACGAATATTGACCAGGCTGTAAATACAGTTTCCGGCACGAGCTCATCAAGCGGCCTAGTAGAGGTCGGCTACCTTTGTGACCCGAACGGATGCGCATTGCGGCGCGTGAATCCAACAAGTGGCGTCTGGCTGGTTGATTTCTCAGCAAACCCCGGAGCTCCAACTGCGGAAGAACAATATCCGTATGATATCAAGGGCGGAGATGGGAACCAGGCGCTCCAATACGATTCGGACAATGATCTTACCTATGCTTCCTGGAATGTTTTCTACCCTGGAAGTGTGACGATTTCATCGGGAGATCCGATCGAAGTTGCCGCTGCCCTTGATTTGAGCATGGGCGCCATGACCATTGGCGAAAGTGGACTTAAGGCCATCCAGATGGCTGTGAATGATTTCGGATCCATCAATGGTTTCACTGTTCAGCTAAATTCGATTGATGGCAAATGCCAGGACGGTATGGATGGGTACGAGGCAGCAGCGAACATTATTGTCAATCCTCAAAATGTCGGTGTCATTGGGCACACCTGTTCCGGTGGTTTGATTGGAGCACTCCCAGTATATGAATCTGTGGGCATGGTGACCATCTCCAGTTCTTCTACAAGTACGGATATCCCAGGGTATGGCCCGCATGTATTCAATCGCGCAATACTGTATGATCCTTATGCAGATCCATGGCTGGCAGCAATTCAAACTCTGCCGGGAGTCATCGCCTGGAGCACAGATTACCATACTCTTTACGGGGAAGACCCCGATCCATATGCGGTGCTGTATTATGATGCAGCTACCCTGATGTTGCAGCGTATAAAGGATGTCGGCACTGTTCAACCTGATGGCAGTTTCGTCATCAACCGGTCAGAGCTGACCGATGCAGTTCGCGGAACGACGGACTTCCCTGGCATCTCTGGCCTTCTTGGCTTTGACAGCGTAGGTAATCGGTTAAGACCAATTGTTGTATTGGGTGAACCTTCCGGCTTATTACCGAACTGGGATCACACCTTAAACTGGACTGGAGCAGGCGGAGCCGCTTCGTATTATCTGGAATTGCAAACATCCGCTGGAGACGATGTGTTGAGTGGGTGGTATACGGCGTCTGAGGCGGTTTGTTCCGCTGACTTAAGTTGTTCATTGACCCCGCCTGAATTGGCGGGACTGCCCGATGGCGACTACAAGTGGCGCATTCAAGATTCTGGTGATTACGGTGTTGGTACCAGTACCGAATTTCAATCCTTCACACTGAATAGATGTCATACCTTAACCTTGGGACACTCCGGCATTGGTAGCGACCCGGTTGCCTCCCCGGCCAATTCATCAGGTTGTACATCTGGCACTTATATAGAAGGTGAGAATATAAGTCTGAGTGATGCGGTCCCTGCCTCTGGTTGGATGGTGGGTAGTTGGCAAAGCACCAATGATGATAGCAGCACAGCTTCTACAAATGTCACTGTCATGCCTAATCATGACCACATTGTCAATGTGAATTATGTGAACATACCGCCGAGTGTGGTGTCGATCGTGCGGTTCAGCGCGGAGAACACGAGTGCGGCGAACCTGCAATTCACGGTGACATTCTCGGAGACGGTGACGGGGGTAGATGCCGCTGACTTTGAAGTGGTGGAGACGGGGACGTTGAGCGGCTCGACGGTGACCAGCATGATCGGGACAGGGGTGACGCGCCGGGTGACGGTGGCGGTGGGGATGGGATCGGGCACGCTGGGACTGGATGTGAACGATGATGACAGCATCGTGGACGGGTTATTGGCACCGCTGGGAGGAGAAGGACTGGGTAATGGCGACTTCACAGCGGGAGCGAGCTATTCAGTGGACAGGACGCCTCCGAGTGTGGTGTCGATCGTACGGGAGAGTGGAGAGACCACGACAGCGACCAGTGTCAACTTCATTGTGACCTGGGACACTCCGGCTGGATCTGTCTGATAACGACAGCATCAAGGATACCCTGGGGAATATTCTGGGTGAAGCAGGTGCAGGGAATGGCGACTTCACAACGGGTGAGACCTACATAGTGGACAGGATGCCTCCGACGGTAGTGTCCATTGTACGGGCGAACGCAGACCCAGCCACGACTTCGAGTGTCAGATTTACGGTGACCTTCTCTGAGGTAGTGACGGGAGTGGATATAACTGACTTCACTCCAGACTTCACTGGCATAGCTGATGCCACAGTTTCAAGTGTGACGGGGAGCGGAACGACCTATACAGTGACGGTTCTGTTAGGGTCGGGTACGGGCACGCTGAGTGTGGATTTGAATGATAACGACAGCATCAGGAACTCTGTGTTGGCCCAGTTGGGAGGTTTTGGAGCAGGGAATGGTGACTTCACAACGGGTGAAACCTACACAGTGAACAAACTACCTCCGTCAGTGGTTTCGATAACGCGCTTTAGTGCAGAGAATACCAGTGCGGCCAGTGTATATTATGTTGTGACCTTCTCTGAGGCTGTAACGGGAGTGAATGTTTCGGACTTTGAACTGGTCTCCACCGGGACGTTGAGCGGCTCAACGATCACGAGTGTAGCCGGGACGGGAGCAACACGTACGGTCCTTGTTGGAGTGGGGAGCGGGTCAGGCGCACTTCGACTGGACCTGATTGACGATGACAGCATCAAGGATGCCGGACTGACCCCATTGGGAGGAGAAGGACTGGGTAATGGCGACTTCACAGCGGGAGCGAGCTATTCAGTGGACAGGACGCCTCCGAGTGTGGTGTCGATCGTACGGGAGAGTGGAGAGACCACGACAGCGACCAGTGTCAACTTCATTGTGACCTACTTCATTGTGACCTTCTCGGAACCTGTGAGAGGTGTGGATAGAACTGACTTTGCTCCGTTTATCACTGGCACTATGTCCGGGGCAACAATTATGAGTGTAGTCGGAAGTGGGACAACCTGGACTGTGACTGTGGGTACAGGTACAGGTTCCGGCACGCTCCGCCTGGATGTGATCGACAACGACAGTATCAAAGACCTGTTGAATAATTTGTTGGGCGGACCTGGTGTGGGAACTGGCAGCTACACAACCGGCGAAACCTATAACGTTCGGTAAATGGCTTTTATGGAAGGGCTGTTATTTGACAGCCCTTCCATAAATATAGGGATGAAGACACAAAATATTCTAATGGGTTGTATGGTTATCGCAAAGTCGCTTGACAAACACAAATCGGACTATACAATCGCCATGTAAGAGGTTGTTTGAGATATTGAGCTTACCGTTGTTTTGTGTTATAAGAACAATGTTCAGTAAATATCCAAAAGGCTTGGTGGGTTTTATCGTTAATAGGCCACAGATCAAAGCATAATTTATTATCAAAAATAATGCGGGTATGGAATGATTGTCCACGAATAAAATTCGTGGATTCAATATTGTTTCGGAGGGTACCATGCAAAAGAATGTAGTTAAGGTCTTGTCTGTTTTTGCTATTCTGGCAATGTTATTGGTGACTGTTCCTGAGAAAACTCGCCAGGCTCGGGCCATTTCATCCAGTGTTGTAATAAGCCAGGTTTATGGGGGAGGTGGAAATTCAGGTTCAGTTTATAAAAACGATTACATTGAAATATTTAATCGCGGAGAATCCCCGATCAGTTTGACTGGTTGGAGTGTTCAATATGCTTCGGCATCTGGCGCGAGTTGGGCGAAGACAGACTTGTCTGGAACCGTTCAGCCGGGACAATATTATTTAATTCAGGAAGCGGCTGGTAGTGGTGGCACGCAATCTCTGCCAACGCCGGACGCCACTGGCTCATTAGCCATGAGTGCAACCAATGGCAAAGTGGCATTGGTGAGTAGTGCTACATTGTTAAGCGGCGCTTGCCCCAGCGGTGTTATTGATCTGATTGGCTTTGGAACCGCGAATTGTTTTGAGACCAGCGCAGTTACCGCGCTGACGAATACTACAGCGGCCAAACGCAATTCGAACGGCTGTGCTGAAACGGATGACAACAGCGCTGATTTTACAAATGCCGCTGCAACTGCTGACCCAGTCCCGCGCAATACCAGTTCAACGTTAAATCCTTGCAGCGGTTCAGGTGACACGGCGCCGGATATTTCCAGCGTGTTGCCTGATGATCTTGCGCTGAACGTTCTTGTGGATGCAAATGTTACTGTCGCGTTCAGCGAAGCTGTCGGCTTGAGCGATGCATGGTTCGAACTCTCCTGCTCCACGTCTGGATTAATGACCGCGGTCGTCAGCGGCGGACCAACTTCTTATACGATCAATCCTGATGTTGATTTTATTCCTGGCGAATCCTGCACCTTGACTGTATCTGCGAATAAGGTCAGTGATGTAGACGCGAATGACCCGCCTGATGCGATGACCGCAGATTTTATCTCCACTTTCACTGTTGTGGATGTGGCGGAGTTGTGCGCTGCGGCCTTCACGCCGATCTATGATATTCAAGGAAGCGGCGATACTGCCGCGATCACAGAAGGCGTTACAACACAAGGAATTGTTATCAGCGATGATGAAGGTGCGAGTCCGGCATTGGGAGGGTTTTATCTTCAAGATTTGACGGGCGATGGAAATCACTCCACGTCGGATGGACTCTTTGTTTTTAATGGAGCAAATAATAATGTAGCGAATGGCGATATTGTCCGTGTCACTGGAACAGCCACAGAGTATCAGGGTGAGACACAGATCAGCTCGGTCTCGTCCGTTGTTAAGTGTGGTACTGGCACGCTTGCGCCAACAGATATTAGCCTGCCTTTTGCAAGTATTGCAGAACAGGAGCAATACGAAGGGATGCTGGTTCGTGTTCCGCAGACTTTGTATGTGACCGAGCATTACCTGCTTGGGCGTTTTGGCGAGGTGGTTCTTTCCGGTAACGGCAGACTGGATCAGCCTACCAGCATTGTTAGCCCGGGTGCGACTGCTTTGGCGGTTCAATCTGCAAATGATCTGAATAAGATTATTTTGGATGATAATTTAAATAACCAAAATCCCGATCCGATCTTATTTGGACGTGGAGGTAATCCGCTTTCAGCAAGTAATACTCTGCGGGGCGGGGACACGATCACAGACCTTGTCGGCGTCATGACTTATGGTTGGGGAGGGAATTCAGCCAGCCCGAATGCATATCGGATTCGTCCCATTTATGCTTTGGGCGGGGGTATTCCAAATTTTGTAGCGGCAAATCCCCGTCCGGTTTCTGCCCCCTCTGTTGGTGGTACGGTTAAAGCTGTAGGTATGAACTTGCTTAACTATTTCAACACTTTTGGGATTGGCGCTTGCACGAATGGGGTTGGCGGTCCGTCCGTTGATTGTCGTGGTGCGGGCGATTCTGTCGAGTTTACACGCCAGTCTGATAAAACTATGAGTGCCATCCTTGCCATGAATGCGGATGTGATCGGCATCATCGAGATTGAGAATGACGGCTATGGTTCAAGCAGTGCCGTTCAAGACCTTGTGAATAAACTCAATAATGTTGCTGGAGTCGGAACCTACACTTTCATAGATGTAGATGCGCGCGCCGGAAAGGTCAATGCGCTGGGTAGTGATGCCATCAAAGTCGGCATTCTTTATAAACCTGCCAGTGTTAGTCTCGTTGGCACAACCGCTGTTTTGGATACAACCGCTTTCGTAAATGGTGGAGATTTAGGCGAGCGCAATCGGGTTTCGTTATTGCAGGCATTTGAATCTTCCGACGGCGAACGTTTCCTCTTTAATGTCAACCATTTGAAGAGCAAGGGCGGTATTTGTGATACACCTGATGCCGGCGATGGACAGGGTAATTGCAATATCGTCCGTACCAATGCTGTTAATGAACTGGTGAATTGGTTCGCGACCGATCCAACCGGGACCGACGACCCTGATCTGTTGATCGTGGGGGATTTGAATTCTTATGCAAAGGAAGATCCGATCGCCGCATTTGAAGCTGCCGGTTATGTAAATATGGTTAATTACTTTGGCGGTGAAGATGCTTACTCATATGTATTCGACGGCCAGTGGGGCTATCTTGATTACGCCATTGCGTCGCCCAGTTTGTTGGCTCAAACGACTGGTGTCGCAGATTGGCATATTAACGCTGATGAACCCAGTGTGCTGGATTACAACACCGATTTCAAATCTGTAGGTCAGGTCGGCAGTTTGTATAGCGTTGAGCCGTTCCGCGTTTCAGATCATGACCCTGTGATCGTGGGGCTGGGGTTGGATTCTATCGCGCCGGAAACCCTTATTGAATCTTACCCAGCCAACCCGTCAAATAGTGATGCGGCTGAATTTACATTCTCCAGTTCTGAACCAGCGTCCAACTTTGAATGCAGGCTCGATAGCGTATCCTTCGCTGCTTGCACAAGCCCGGTTAATTTTATCGGACTAAATGACGGGGTCCATAATTTTCAAGTTCGCGCCATGGATACAGCTGGAAACGTCGATGTGTCTCCCGCTTCTTCTTCCTGGACCGTTGATACGGTTGCGCCAACTGTTATTTCTATCGCCCGTGCCAGATCCAACCCAACGAATTATGGCATTGTGACTTTTGCCGTCACGTTCTCTGAAGTAGTGGCTGGTGTGGATAAAACTGATTTTAGCTTGATTGGCACAGACACGATTACAACTGCATCAATTACAAGCGTGATGGGTACCGGCGCAACTCGTACGGTTGTTGTAAACACAGGTTTGGGTTCTGGCACAATCCACTTGGATTTAATTGATGATGACAGCATTAAGGATGCAGCGTTCATCTCGTTGGGAGGGGTTGGTTTGGTGAACGGTGACTTCATATCCGGCGATACATATACGGTTGACAGAACACCGCCGAGTGTGGTCTCGATTGTTCGTATCGATTCAGAAAATATAACTGCCTACAGTGCAAGTTACATTGTGACATTCTCAGAAGCAGTGATCGGAGTGGATAGAACCGACTTTTCATTGGAGGCTACGGGTCTTGCTGGTGCATCGTTGTACAGCATTAGTGGAACCGGCTCAACACGCACTGTAACCGTCCTTGCAGGAACTGGAACAGGTACACTCCAATTGAATCTGATCGACAACGACACGATTAAAGATTTGGCACAAAATAAACTGGGCGGAATAGGGTCTGGTGATATCACAGCAGGTGAAATATATACGGTTGACAGAACTCCACCGACAGTGGTTTCAATTGTCCGGGCTGGTGCAGACCCTGCTACCACCTCAATCATAAAGTTCACAGTTACATTTTCTGAAAATGTGACAGGTGTGGACAAGACTGACTTCGCTTTGGACTTCACTGGTCTCGCCAGTGCTGCTATTTCAAGTGTGAGAGGAAGTGGAACGACTTATACGGTGACTGTTATCGCAGGGCTTGGTACGGGCACTCTCAGTTTGGATTTGAATGATAATGATAGCATCAGGAATTTATTGTCTGCCCAATTGGGTGGGTTTGGTTTAGGGAATGGAAGTTTCACTTCCGGAGAAACTTATACAGTGAATAGGACGGCTCCGGCAGTGGTTTCTATAGTACGTGCAAATGCAGAATTAACCAACGCGGCGAGTGTCAAATTTATAGTGACGTTCTCGGAACCCGTAACTGGTGTGGATGGCACTGATTTCAATCTCGTTATCACTGGTGATATTAACGAGGCCTCCATCACAAGCATTGTTGGTGGAGGTGCAAGCCGCATCATCATAGTTCGCACGGTTGCTGCCCCAACTGACACTGGATTTGGCACACTCCATTTGGATTTGGATGATGACGATACCATCGTGGACGCCTCGTTGACTCCGCTGGGTGGAGTCGGTTTGGAAAATGGGGATTTTATATCCAGCGCGACCTACACGGTAGACCGAATGCCGCCGACAGTAACTTCTATTCTGCGTGCTTCACCAAACCCGACTTCTGCCGCAACTGTGAGCTTTACAGTGACATTCACAGAATCTGTCACTGGTGTGGATAAAAACGACTTCAGAGTTTCTATATCCGATTCAATTGTTGGTGCATCAGTGCTTAGTGTGACGGGCTCAAGTACAACGCGCACGGTTACTATCAAGACTGGCACGGGTACAGGGACGATTCGTTTGGATTTAATTGACAATGACACAATAAGAGACGCCAGAGGAAATCCATTGGGCGGCGCGGGACTGATTAATGGTGACTACCTAACTGGTGAGGAGTATATAAAACTCTAATCATAGACACACCTCATCTTCTCATTCTAGCGCGCAGTTACAAAAAAGCATCTGAGTCTTCGAAGACTCAGATGCTTTTTTGTTTCAAATGTTTTACCAGTTCGGAATTCATGAAACCACCTCAACCACTACCCATTTGCGGACTGAATTAATGAGAAACACCTTTTGACACTTTTCCAATTCTTCAACCTTGATGACCTTTTCTTTGATCCCCCCCGCTTCAAGTAAGGATGCGCGGAATGTGCCGTTCAACAATCCGCATGAGATGGGTGGCGTAAATAGTTCGCCGTCCATTTTAACAACTAAATTTCCAATTGTGAATTCGGTCAACTCATTTTTTTCGTTGTAGAGTAATACATCACTATAAGTTTGTGGGACGATTAAGGCATTGTCGTACACTTCACGTTCCGTTGTTTTATGATACAGAAAAACGTCACTGGATTTCACGGGGTGTTTGGCCAAACAGACTTTAAAAGTTTTTTTCTCAGCCTGAAAATCCCTTGCTTCACTCCTTAGTTCGCCGAACCGGTTCAATAAGATCCTGACTCTTTGTGGAAAAGTGAAGGAAGCGGCAAGTTCATCAAGATATGTCTCCATAGCGTCTTTTGTAAAATCAAAGCCGAAATATTCAGCAGAGTCTCGGATTCTTGCGAGATGTTTATCGCGTAGAAAATATCCATCCTGCGGAGACCATAGCAAGGTTTCCACCAACGAAAATTCACGCGGACTTTCTGTCAGCACGCGGGCTTTGAGCAGGGCTTCGCTGTATTCGTCGGTGCTGGTTGAATCCCAGACAATACCACCGCCGACTCCATACTCGGCTTGATGCGTTTGCCTGTCAATCAATGCAGTGCGGATAGCCACGCTGAACTGCGCCTTGCGATCTGGAGAAATATAGCCGATGCTTCCTGTGTATAACTTGCGCGGCGTCGCCTCCAATTCTGCGATGATATTCATGGTGCTGACCTTTGGTGCTCCTGTAATGGATGCGCAGGGGAAGAGTGCGGAAAAGATTTCATCCAACGGTGCATCTGTGTTCGCTTCCACCGTGGATATCATTTGGAGCAGGGTCGGATATTTTTCGACCACGAATAACTCGGGCACATGCACGCTTCCAATCCTAGCGATCCTTCCCAGGTCATTGCGGATCATGTCCACGATCATGACGTTCTCGGCGCGGTTCTTGATCGAATTATGCAGCCAGTCAGCCAATTCCTTGTCTTCCTCTGTTGTAAGTCCGCGCTTGACCGTGCCCTTCATGGGACGGCTGTAAATCTTGTTCCCATCCAATTTAAAGAACAATTCAGGTGAAGCAGAGCAGATCACGTGCCGGCCTGTGTCTATGTAAGACGCATATTTATTTTGAGACTGTGCAAGGTGGAGAAAGAAATTCCATTCATCACCGTTGAAATCAGAATTCAAGCGCAGGGTGTAATTGACCTGATATGTTTTCCCCTGCGCAATGTAGTCCTTTACTTTATCTATCGCGGCGTTATAACTTTCGCGTGTGACCGAACTCTGGAAATTTAGATTGTTAGTAGGATTTCTAAAACCTTTAAAGACTTCGGAGGTCTTAAGTTTGACCGGCTCTGAGTACAGCCCAAACCATACTAGCGGAAAATCACCCGAGGTTAACACATGCAGAGCGTTATCGAATGCCGGGGCGGCTTCATAACTGACAAACCCCGCCGCGTGCCAGTTATTTGAATTGACAAGCTTTTCAACTTCCCGCAGTGCGCCATGGACATCATCAATGCTTGTTGCGTTTATAATGCAGTGCGGTTGAAAAAAATACAACCAGTCATTGCCGTTTTTCAATAGGACTTCATCTCTTCCGATCAAGGTCGCCTCGTATGAAAAAATTCCTTTCAATTGTACCGCGTTGGTTGCCCGCCCTTTTTATTATGGCCGTCATCTTCGCATTCTCGTCACAACCCAGTGATAACCTCCCCAGTTTTCGGGATTGGGATTATTTTGTCAAAAAAACAGGCCATGCCTTTGAGTATGGATTGCTGGCATTATCTTATTTTCATTTTTTTAAATATGACCCGAAGCGATACTGGCTTTCCTGGTTCCTGGCGGTGACCTATGCCATGACAGACGAATTCCACCAGGTCTTTACTGCGGGGCGTCATGCGTCATTTGTTGATGTGCTGATATTTGATAACCTTGGCGCATTCGTCGCGCTTCTTATTTATTTCCTGATTTCGAGAAAACAAACTCAGGAAATAAAAAGAGTGTAACCATGATCGTTACACTCTTTTCTCGTTTTGCTGATTGAATTTATATCCTTACTCGAATTCAATTTCGATCTCTTCGTCTTCCTTCCATTCGTCCATTTTCTCGAATTCAATATCGCCGAATAATTCGGTTTGAACTGCCGAGATGCGGTAGCGTTTAATTAATTCCAGCATCGCCAGGAACGTCACAACAATCTCAATTCGTGTGGACTTGTCTGTAATTAACCCGCTGAAGGTCATCCTGCGGATATTCTTCATGACCTTTGAGATGTATTCGATCTTTTCACGGATCGTTATGCGCGGCGCGGAGATGACAGTTCCCAGCGCTTCTTTCTTCTTTCCTTTTTCGAATGCTGATTCTGCGGCAGCAAGTAACCCTTCCAAGGTGAGATTCGAAAGATCGAGTTTTGCTTCCACTTTCGGCGGCGGAGCGACGCGCAAATATGTCCGTAAATTATTTTCCTGCCGCTCCATCATCCAGCCCGCGATTTCTTTGTAGCGCTTGTATAAGATCAATAACTCAACCAATTCAACGCCCGGGTCTTCTTCGCCGGGCTCGCGTTCGATGGGGCGCGGCAGTAATGCTTCTGATTTGATCTGCACCAGCTTTGCCGCTATCACAAGGAACGATGAAATTTCATCGGGCTTCATTTGTTCAAGCCCGTGTAAATATGACAAATATTGATCGGTCACTGTGGCAAGCGAAATGGTTGTGATGTCTAATTCTGAGCGTTCGATCAGGCTGAGCAAGAGGTCAAGAGGTCCTTCGTATACCGCAGTCTGAACCTTGTAGCCGGTGATTTGATGTCCAAGCAGGTTTTCCATAGCGCGCGAATTATACCAGTGTATAATCCTGACCATGTCAAAACTTACTCATCTCGATGAACAGGGACGCGCGCACATGGTGGATGTTGGCGCAAAGCCTGATACCGAAAGAGTCGCTGTTGCGCGCGCCGAAGTTCACATGAAAAAGGAAACCTTTGACCTGATCCGCGCGGGACAAATCAAGAAAGGTGATGTCTTGACCGTGGCACAGATCGCCGGCATCACCGCATCAAAGCGGACCTCGGAGCTGATCCCGTTATGTCATCCGCTCTTCCTTTCGAAAGTGGATGTAGACCTCGTGCTCGATGAATCCATTCCCGGTGTTGTCATCACCGCCACGGCCAAAACGACTGGCAAAACTGGTGTGGAAATGGAAGCATTGACCGCCGTCTCCGTCGCCGCGTTGACTGTCTACGATATGGCTAAAGCCGCCGAAAAGACCATGCGGATTCAAAATATTCGATTGGTTGAAAAACACGGCGGACGATCCGGCGACATAGTAAACGAATGATTAGTTTTGAAGGCCATGAAATAAAACGCCAATAAAGAACCTTCAACTTTCAACCTGCAACCTTAAACCTTCAACACTTAACTTTAGACAAAGGAATTTGAATGAACCACATAAAACTTTTATTCTTTGCCACCATCCGCGATCGTGCCGGGACAAAAGCTCTCGACCTTGATATTCCCGCCGACCTCACTATTCAGGGCTTGAAGGATAAGCTTTCAACAGATTATCCTAACTTGAAGGAATCCATGCACTCGGTATTAATTACAATCAACCGCGAATATGCTTTTGATGAAGCCGTTGTTCCGCTGAATGCCGAAATCGCCCTGTTCCCGCCAGTTTCTGGAGGGTGACGTTAAACATGGGACCTTCAACTTTAAACCTTCCAACGATCTTCTCCATCACCGAATCAGAAATTGACCTGGATGATCTTCTCGCGCAGATCACTCTCAAATCAACAGGCGCGGCGGCCATCTTTACCGGTATGGTGCGCGGGGTGACTACTCGCGACAACCCTCATGAAACCGAATACCTTGAGTATGAGGCCTATGTCCCGATGGCTGAGGCAAAGATGAAGCAGGTCGCAGATGAGATCCGTGAGCGTTGGCCTGTCATCGAAGGGATCGCCCTTGTCCAGCGCGTTGGCAGGCTGTATCCCAAAACACCGACTGTTTTGATCGCCTGTACTGCCGCACATCGTGACACAGGCGTGTTCGATGCTGCGCGTTACGGCATTGACCGCTTGAAGGAAATTGTCCCTGTTTGGAAGAAGGAAGTCGGTCCCAATGGCGAAGAGTGGGTCGAAGGCGAGTACATCCCCAAGCCCGGAGAATAAAATGCTGTTACAGACACAGCGCTTGATCTTGCGTAATTTCAAGGATTGCGACCTTGATATATTTGTGTCCTATCGAAACGATCCCGAGGTGGCAAAATATCAGGGCTGGGGACTTCCGTACCCGCGCGAGAAGGGCGAGAAATTCATAACCTCGATGAAGGATAAGTTTGCGCTGAAACAGGCTGATTGGATCCAATATGCCATCGCATTAAAAGATACCGATGAGTTGATCGGAGACCTTGGCTGTTATGTTCGAAAAGATGATGCGCGTCAGGCGAAGATCGGATACACAATAGCATCAAAACACTGGCGCAAAGGATACGCCACCGAAGTCATTCCTTTCATTTTAGAATATCTTTTTGAAGACATGGATATGCACCGCGTTGCCGCAGATTGTGATTCTGAAAATGTCGCCTCTTATCGGACTTTGGAGAAGCTCGGCTTCCGACGGGAAGCGTATTTTGTCGAGAGTTTTCTGGTCAATGGCGTGTATACCAGCGAATATCATTATGGGATGTTACAGCGCGAATGGCGAGAAAAAAATCAAAGGTAGGAGCGTGATCGGGTTGTACGAGCAAGCCTGGGCGGAGTAGGAAGCGGAAAATATTTGAGCGTCACGCTTTTTATTCAACGGGGTTTTATGTGAAGTCATATCCATATATATATTGGAGGAGAAATGCAGGAACGAATAGTTATTACAGGCATGGGGACAGTCAACCCGCTTGGCTTGAATGTAAAAGAGACGTGGACTAATTTGATCGCGGGAGTATCCGGTGTCGGGAAGATCGCACAGTTTGATTCACATGCAGCGGCCTTGCAGGTGCATATCGCCGCAGAAGTTAAAGGATTCAAACCTGAAAATTTTATGGATGCAAAAGAGGCGCGAAGGCGTGACCGCTTTGAACAGTTTGCAGTTGCGGCTGCGCGCGAGGCGTTGACGCAATCCGGCTTGCAGGTTACGGAAGCCAATGCGGGGCGCATCGGTGTGATCCTTTCTTCCGGGATCGGAGGGTTGAATTCTTTGCAGGATGCCATCATAACGAATCACACCGAAGGTCCGCGCAGGGTGAGTCCGTTCTTAATTCCCATGTTGATGGCCAATGGTGGCGCGGGCATGACAGCCATTGAATTCGGAATTAAGGGACCAAGTTTTTCTGTAGCATCCGCCTGTGCTTCCGGCTCGGATGGAATCGGCACTGCGCTGATGATGCTCCATACGGGCATGATAGACGCCGCACTTGCTGGCGCATCCGAGTCAACCATCACGTCCACCGGCGTGGCGGCCTTTGACCGCGTGGGCGCCATGTCGCGCCGCAACGATGATTATTCCATGACGCCCCAGCCTTTTGATAAGAATCGCGATGGTTTGGTAATGGGCGAGGGCGCGGCTGTGATGGTGCTGGAACGTGAATCAAGCGCAAAGGCTCGTGGCGCGGTCATCTTTGCTGAAATGGCCGGCTACGGTTCAACGGCAGATGCCTATCATGTCACCGCTCCGCATGAAAAAGGCGAAGGCGGGGCCGCCGCCATCCGCATGGCGCTTTCTTCTGCAAAGGCAAATATGGACGAGGTTGGTTACATCAATGCCCATGGCACAGGCACCATGTTGAACGACCAATCCGAAACGCGTGCCATAAAAGCCGCATTCGGCGAACTCTCTTACAAAATTCCCGTGTCATCCACCAAGTCCATGACCGGTCACATGATGGGCGCGACAGGCGCATTGGAAGCCATCTTCTGCGCACAGGCTTTGCGGGAAGGCATTCTCCCTCCCACGATCCATTACCAAACCCCCGACCCGGAGTGCGACCTCGATTACATTCCGAACAAGGCGCGCGAAGTAAAAACATCGCTTGTCATTAGCAATGCCTTCGGTTTTGGTGGACATAATGCGGTGCTGGCTCTTAGAAAATACCTGTAAAAACGGTCTTGTATTATCAGAAAATGCGTGCTATACTCTGCCGTCGCGTTTCAGGATACCAACATTAAAAGCAAGGAAGAGCAAAAAAATGACTGACTTCATCAAGGCTGTTCAGGCCAAAATTAACGAAAAAATTCCGCAGTTGAGCTCCGGTGATACCGTTAGCGTTCACGTTAAGATCAAAGAAGGTGAGCGCGAACGTATTCAGGAATTCAAGGGAATTATCATCCGCCTCCGCAAGAGCGGCAATGATGCCTCCGTGACCGTGCGCCGCATGGCAACCAATGGCATTGGCGTCGAGCGCACTTTCCTTCTCCGCTCTCCACGCATTGACAAGATCGTTGTTGAACGCCACGGCAAGGTCCGCCGCGCACAGTTGTACTTCATGCGCGACCGCACCGGCAAGGGTGCTCGTCTCAAGCAAAAATTCGACTAGGTCTTCTGGAAAGACCCTAAAGGTCCTCAAGACCTTTAGGGTCTTTTTATTTTGGAGTTCTCATGCCCAAACCTCTCATCGGCATTACCACTCGCAACGGCAAAGACACAGACGGCCATCCTCTTACTGCACTTCAGCATTCCTATATCAACGCCATTGTGCAGGCGGGCGGACTGCCCATTCTTATCCCTGAAATCTTTTCTGAGGAGGACTTCCTCGATCTGTATTCCCGCCTCTCAGGGATTCTCTTCTCTGGCGGGGGAGATGTGTCTCTGGAATATTTCAGCGGATCAGACCACCCGAGAATTGGTGAAGTGGACAAGGGTCGTGATTTTACCGAGATCACTTTAATGCGCGCCGCCGTCAATGATGGCAAACCTATTTTGGGAATCTGCCGCGGCGCACAGGTGATGAACATAGCTTTGGGTGGCACGCTTTATACTCATATCCCCGCTCAATTGAAGGGCGCACTGGATCATGATTATCCTGGCAGCCTGCGCCGTACACTCGTCCACCCTGTCAATGTGGATGAATCCACACGTTCCGCCGAAATTTTCGGTGAGACTTTACTCAACGTAAACAGCCTGCATCATCAGGGCTTGAAAGATATTGCGCCCGGTCTGCGCGTTGCAGGGCGTGCCCCCGATGGACTGGTGGAGGTGGTTGAAATACCAGATCATCCTTACGCAATCGCTGTTCAATGGCATCCCGAATGGCTGACAGACCAGCCGTCTATGCAAAGATTATTCAAATCCTTTGTGGTTGCTTCTGGGAAATAAATACTGTGCCGCGACATTTATGTCGCTCTACACTGCCAAGCGACATAAATGTCGCGCTACGAAGGTCTTATCGCTTGTCTCATAAATAGGTAAAATTTTTGTTGAAAATTTGGAGTAAAAAATGCAACTTTTGTTTACCAGATTATGCGATACTTTGTAATATGAATTCCTTTTGGCTCCGTTTCCGTGAACGCCTAATAAACATTTATCCGCCGCTTTTAGGGGCCGGCATTCGCGCGCAAAAAATTGACGAGCGTACCATCCGTGTTGAAATGAAATTGACTCCATTCAATGTGAATCTGGTGGGCGTGCATTTTGGAGGCTCGCTGTATGCCATGTGTGACCCCTGGTATATGCTGGCCTTGATCCGCCTTTTGGGGAATGACTACATTGTCTGGGACAAAGCTGCCAGCATAAAATTCGTCAGTCCGGGTCGCGGCAAAGTGACGGCCACTTTTCACATCCCGCCTGAACGCGTTGACCAGATCCGCGCCGACGCAGACCGCGATGGCAAAACCGAGCCAACTTTTTCAGTGGATGTTCTCGATGAAGAGGGCAAGGTCGTAGCCCATGTTGAAAAATTGCTTTACGTCCGCAGGAAAAAATAGATACTTGCACGAGCCACGAATTACTTTCCCATAGTATCATTGCTATATGAATTCACCCCGTAATTCTGTTGGTTTTGTTGGAATCGTTTTTATAACACTCTTAATGACAGCATGTCAACCTGCTGTCCAATTCTCAACGCCTTATCCAACTATTACTATTACCTTTTCCCAAACAACGCCCCCTCATATCACACCGACGTCAGCGGATACGCCAACTGTAATACCTTCCCCAATCTCAACTCCTACACTAACCAGCACTCTGCAACCGCCGCTTATACAACATGAATGGTGGCCGGAACGTGTTATGGTCTCACTTAAAGCTGTACCTGGTGATGGCGGCTATCTTACAGCAATATACCCCCCACAGTTTATTTTATATGCTGATGGAAGCATGTTTGCCACCCGGTTTATCGAAGATGGGCAAAATTATAGGGGACAATTGTTTTTCAAAAAGGTGGGGCGCAAGGAAATATGCCAGAATCTGAATACACTCGATCAGATCGGCTTTCTTAATTACGATCCTTTAAGTTATCAGTTTCCGGGGGGGCGCCCAAATACTATGGGCGGGGACGGAGTTGCAATCCGCGTGAATGCTTGGGAGGCACTTGATGGCGCATATTATGCATTACCTATTTACCTGGATAATGAATTAACGAATAAACTTTCCTCGTTTTCCAAATTTCCAGGAGATGGATTGCCGGTTATCTTGCCTGCTTTGCGTACTGCCTACTATTTTCTAAGTGAATATTCGATGGATGAGTTTGAGCTTTATACCCCTGACAGACTTGCGGTTTGGATACAACCTTTGGATCAAGATTCTATAAGTTATGTGGAAAGTGAAGGTGGGGCAAAAGAGTGGAGGTTGAAAACACCGTCTTTTGCAAATATGTTTGCTAAAATAGACTACGATAACTATCCTTATGAACATTATTTAGTTCTGACCGACGAAGAGGCTGTAAAGGTTTATCGTTTTTTGGGAGGAACTTTTGGGGAAGATATTTATTATGAATTGAAGAGTAATGGGGAGAAAAAATATTTTACTCTTTTTGCACGACCTGTCCTACCTTATGAATTGCCGGGCAAACAAATTCCCGCTCCAAATTCAACAAAACCAAATTTCAAATTAATCTGTTATCCATCGGATGGCGTTTTGCCAATTCCAACTCCATCCATTCCATGAACACAAAAATGAATCCCATAGGCGTATTTGACTCCGGCGTAGGCGGACTCTCCGTCCTGCGCGCCATGCGTGAATTATTGCCAAATGAATCTGTGATCTATTTTGGCGATCAGGGACATGTCCCATATGGCCCGCGCTCGATGGAGGAGATACAGAAATTTTCAGAGGGAATTACAAAATTTTTACTCGAACAAAATTGCAAGTTGATCGTTGTGGCTTGCAACACGGCGTCGGCGGCGGCGCTGAAATATTTGCGCGGACGATTCCCTGATGTGCAATTTGTGGGTATGGAGCCAGCCGTCAAACCTGCGGCGGAGATAACGAAAACCGGCAAAGTGGGCGTGCTGGCAACTCCAGCGACTTTTCAAGGTGCGCTTTATGCTTCAGTGGTTGAACGCTTTGGCGCGGGTGTTGAGTTTTTTCAACATACCTGTCCGGGGCTGGTCGGTCAAATTGAAAAAGGGGATTTGGAATCGAGTGCAACTCGAGCCATTTTGGAAGATGCGCTTCTACCGATGCTGGAAAAAAATATTGATACAGTGGTCCTGGGTTGTACCCACTATCCTTTTGTGATCCCGCTCATTGAGCGGATCGTGGGCGGGAATGTTCGGGTGATAGACCCCGCTCCTTCGGTGGCGAGACAGGTGGGTAGATTATTGGAAGCAAGGGGTATGACCAATGAAGCGGAAAAGGCTGGACGCTTGGAATTATTTACATCCGGTGACGCGGCTGCGATGGAAATAGTCCTGCTGAAATTAATGGGTGAGGGTGGAAAAGTTCGCTCTGTTAACTGGGACGACAAACTCAAAATTACTCTTCGATAAATCTTGCACCCATGCATTGCATGTCTTTGAAAAGTTGACCGGGCTCTGCTAGGTGTCCCATCAAATGCAGACCGGGTCGGCGGATTTTTTCGTATTGCTTGAGAAATGCGACTACAGGGATTGCAGTGAGTTCGTAGCCGTCATCATGTTCGCATCTCGCATTGACCTGAACCTGCCTGCCGTCTAATACTCCTTTGGCCTCCACTTTGAGCGCCACCCGATAGGGCGGCTTCGACAAATTCATCATTCCCCACCACATCAATTTTCCAAGCGGACGGATGCTTCGCTTCGGCGCGATCTTCAAGCCTGCCATGACAATGGGCGTGATCAGCAAGTCTGTAATGAAGTTTGACCCCGATATATAAAAGCCGGTTTCCTTCAAGGATGGGTACATTTGAGGCAAATCACATAATTCTTCGAAGAACATGGAATAGCAGGTACGTTTGCCGAGTTCAGAGCCGAAATCGAATTTTCGCATATCCCATGATTTTGGCCTTGTCCACACGCCATTTTTGAAGACCTGTGCTTGGTAATCCTTGAAGCCTTCCATCAGTTCGTCCACGGCTTCGGTGTAGGGCAGGTTTCCGCCCATGTTGAGATAGCCGGCAGTGACCGCTGATTCAACACAGTCCATTTTGGAGGCGGCATAGCGGATGAGGGCGGCGGGCAGACCGGGATGATATCCTGCCTCGGTTACAAAACATAGATCCTTTTGTTTGATCTCTGCGGCGAGTGAATTGAGCAGGTTTATCTTTGCGGTGGAATATTGAATATCGAGATAGTCAACATTCGCTTCGATGCAGGTGCGGATGACTCTCTCAGGGTTGAGGGATGTCACCGGAGCAGCGACCAGACACAAGTCCACGCCTTGAAGCGCGAGGCGCAGGGAGGTGGGATCAGCTGCGTCAACGCGTATAGCTTTCAGACGCGGATCACCCAGTTTGGCGGTAAATTCCTGCGCCTTCTCCAAACTGCGTCCAGAGATAATGATCTCATCATTGGTTTGAGCGAGCAAATGTTTGGCAAGCAGTTTGCCTATATATCCATACCCGCCCACGATCAGGATTCTTTTCATTTTGTTTTACCCTTTTTCAGGTTTGACCGCCAGCAGGGTCAGGTTCTTTCCCAGTTCGCGCAGTTCTGCTTCATCCTTGAATTTCAACCCGACCATTGCCAGCACGGAGCGGGTATAAGCGGGTTTGTTGCGAAAGAATTTTACGAGCATATCGCCCGCGCCCTCGGTGGTCAGTGCGCCCGCACGCGCTTTGAATTTTCTGTGCCCGACCTGTGCTTGAAAGACCGAATCGCGGATGTTCTTGTACCAATCGGCGCGCGCACCATAGGCGGCTTCGATGTAATACGTGTCGGTGGCTTTGTCGTAATCCATCACGTCCACCATTGAATCGTAGCGCTTGCCTGATTTACGTCCAATGTGGGTGATGCGCATCCATTGGGCGCCGATGAGACGTTCCCAGCCGCCCAGACCGATTTTATGAAGCAGGACAGGAAACTTAAAGAAAAACTTCAATAATCCGTTGGGACGTTTTTCGAATGCTTTCATGTTTACCCTCCGCTGGCTAAAAATTTGAAAAAGACTCCGAGGTCGCGCAATTTCGGAAAGAAGGCTGGGACGCGTTTGCGGTAGTCGCGATAGCCTTTGCCGAAGCGTTCGATCAATTCTTTTTCTTCGACAAGACGGACCCAGCCGGTCAACCCTAACGGCAAGAGGATGCCAAAAATTATAGAGTTGCCATTCCCGTTGAGCAAGGCCAGCCCAATGCCCACGCGCAAAACGCCCGCATAGACCGGGTGACGCAGGATGCTGTAAATACTCGAGTTGACCATGCGGCCTTCTTCGGGATAATAGACATATAAGAGCGCAAGATTATCCTGCCCGAAAGTGAAGATACTGCGAATCCATAACACCGCGCCGACACAGACCATCAGCCAGCCCAGACCGATAAAGATATTTGTCCACCAGCCGTGCACTATGAATGGACCGTTCATATATCCCGCATGAGCAACCGTAGAAAGGATCAGTGCCAGCCCGGGGATGCCGAAATGAGCGAAGGCCTTGCGATAGGCAAGTTCCTCATATTTTTCCTTGTAGGCTTGTTTGCGCGAGAAGAACTGACGCATCACCAGGAATCCCAGCGCCATGATAATGATGCTGCTGTCTATGCTCCAGGTGGGAATATTATCGGTGATGATGAAGTAAGCGTTTACCAGCGCCAGCCACCCCAGCACATAAAGCGCGATCTTTAGTTTTCCACCCGTTGAATTTAATTCAGGGACGTGTTTTGCGAGCGCAGCGAGTGCATCCGTACCTTTGATGTTCATGGTGACCATCCTTTTTTGTATTTTGATTATACACCGCGATTTTGAACGCTAAACCAAGATGGCGGCTCTTCTTCCATCCTTTTTGTTTATTTCCGTGTATACTTTTAGTTAGAATATTGCTTAAATCAGGAAAATAAACAAATATACCTATGCATATTTTCTTTAAATCAACACATGAGATTTTTCAAAAGTTTGATAACTATGAAATATGGACATGCGAGATTGTGGGAAAAGATAAGTCAGGCAATTTTATTTATGAAACATGTGATTTTGATAGTCCTGATATTGCCATATGGTGTGTATATGGTCATTTTGTAAGAGGACTTGTTGTAGGCGGACTTGAATGTATAAGTGAACATGACACACTAAAGGAAGCTGAAGAGTTTATGAAGGCATTGCCAATTTTGCCACCACGTCTTTAAACTCCTTTTGAGGATTTCTTATGTCTGTAAATTTTAAATCTCTTGAATTTGGCCAAAGTTACGAACGCCCATTTTTAGCAAAACTTTGGGGTTATCAAAGTTTTCACGCCATATCGAAGGGCGTTGTCACGCCTGCCAACACAAAATATATTATTTTGTTTGTAACCAAAGACAAGCAACAGGCTTTAACACAATATAATGATTATATCGATGGAAACATGCTTTTCTGGGAAGGTGAAGAGAAACACAGTTCGGACAAAAGAGTCGTTGGCGCAGATAAAAACCAAGATGAAATCCATCTTTTTTACAGAGAAACTCACCACTCCCCATTTGTTTATTTTGCAAGAATCTTGTTAACTGATTTTCAATTGAGAGGGGATGCTCCAAGTGAATTTGTGTTTAGAATAGAAATGCTCTCATCTGAAATTGATGCTTTCAAAGAAGTGCGTGAACATGCGGCGGAATATAAAACTCTGGATAAAACCGAACAAGAACAAATTGTAGTAAGTAGACTTGGTCAAGGGGATTTTAGAAGAAATGTAATAAAACTTTGGGGAAGTTGTTCTGTTACAGGTTTGCAAAGTGTTACTTTATTGAGGGCATCACACATAAAGCCGTGGAAAAATAGTGACAATCAAGAAAGATTGAATCCTTTCAATGGGCTTTTGTTAATTCCCGATTATGATTTTTTGTTTGATAGGGGATATATAGCCTTCAAAAATAATGGAAGCGTGATTGTTTCTCAAAGATTGAGCCCGTTTGCGCGAAACGTTTTTGGCGTCGACGACAACCTTCAATTGCGACACGTTTTTCCCGATAATAAAAGCTATCTAGATTTCCATCGTACCAATGTTTTTGAGTAATAGTTATTTTTTTATATATCAAATAAGAGAATTTTCTGGAACAAAAATGAACAATATTAAATTCAATTATCTTTATCGCGATGGGGGCAACTTCAAATCTTGGGGTGAAGTTGTTTTTGCAAATCCCCAGCAATTAACTTTGGGTGAGATTGACGCAAAATTGATAGATGCGTTTCTACCAGATAAATTGTTTATCGCCAATCAAATTTCTATTCCGGAGAAATTTTCATTTGCAAATGGAATTTGTACAAAATATGATCATTGTTATCATGAATATGATTCGACGGAAATTAGCCAGGAAAATCCTACCGATACTTCAGAACGCTCAATAACCGATTTCTTGAAAGCTGTAAGATCTGCTTCAAAACTTGGTTGGAGAGCATTTGATATTTTGGAGCGAGTTTAACAAATTTGCGAAGGAAAAGCACCGTTTTCAATCCGCCGCGACAATATTCAAATCAGCAATATCAATTTTTGTACCGCACAGGTTCTCGAAACTTAATTTTGAACTATCCAAGCCATATTTCCCGGCAACGGAAACGAACAAGGCGTAATAACCAGCCTTGACCATCGCGTCCCAGTTTAGCCCGAGCAAATCCGCAACCTTGCGGATCGATTCGCAGTTTTCACCTTCGATCTCAATGAAATTTCCGTAAGGCAATTCGTCCAGCATGATGTGGGTCTCGTTGAATTCATACGTTGCGCGGAATTTTTCATAGAAGGCAATTTCATTAAACCCCAATTCTCCCAAAAATAATTTGGCGCTTTCATAATCCCCGACCACGAATTCGATCTCTTTGCGGCTGCCCACACCGCCTTCCAATTCCACGCTTGGACCCTTGAAGGTGAAACGCGCTTTATCGTCCTGCCTTAAACGCAATACCCGCTGGCTACTTTTCAAGTCCCCGTTGGGGGTGTCAAAGCGTAAATTAGTTTCATGCACGCGCGGCTGAATCAATCGCGCCTTCAATTCCAGAAGGCGCGATTCGATTCTTTTTAGGTCCTGTATATAAAACTTGGCTTCGATCTCTTGTCCGTTCATGGATTAGTGCACGCTCAACAAAGTCTGCTTTTGTTCAACACTCTCGCCAGCCTTCACGCGGACACGTCCCATAACGCCGTCACGCGGGGCTTTGAGTTCGTTCTGCATCTTCATGGATTCAAGGATCAGCATTACCTGTCCCTTGGTCACCGGCTGACCTTCCTCGATGAGGACGGCCACGATCAGTCCGGGCATGGGGGCTTTGAGATGGAATTCGCCGCCTTCGGTAACGCCTCCGCCTGCGGCCGCGCGTAGTCTCTTCTCGCGCTCGTCCTCGATCTTGACCTGATACTGCTGTCCGCGGATGAGGACTTCCCAATCCTCCTCGCCCTGATAAACGTAAGACTCGTAAGACTTGCCGTCCAGGATCAGCGAAAAGACAGGTTGTCCGCTGACTGCTTCAAAGTCCACTTGCAGCAAACGGTCACCGATGCGGATGTGATGTTCGTCCACGATCTCGATCTGAAATTCCTTGTTATCAATCGTTGTAATATATTTCATGCGTTGACCTCAATTACCAATCGTAAATCGTAATTGGAAAATCGTAAATTACCTGTGCATTCTTTCCCATCTTCCGACCCACTTCCAATTGGACGCGTCGCGTTCGTTGCGCTTCACCCTCTGCGCCGATAGTTCACTTTGTTGATGAGCAACCAGCGTGGCGAGAATGGCCGCGATCTCCGAGTTTGAGGCGCGTGATTCAATGGCGTCATCCATCGAGAATTTTTCCTCCACGAAGCGCGTGTCGAATTGACCGCCCATGAAGCGGTGCGAATCCATCAGCGTTTGGTGGAAGGGGATATTCGTGCGCACACCGACGATGCGATATTCTTCCAGCGCGCGGCGCATCCGTAGAATGGCTTGTCCTCGCGTTTCACCCCACACGATCAGCTTCGCGATCATCGGGTCGTAATAAGGAGTGATCTCGAAGCCGGGATACACGCCCGTGTCCACGCGCACGCCGGGACCAGTGGGGAGCAGGCTGTGCGTAATGCGTCCCGTGGATGGCATGAAATTATTGAAGGGGTCTTCGGCATTGATGCGGCATTCGATGGCATGTCCGTTCTGCTTGATCTGTTCCTGTGTGTAGCTCAATTGCCTGCCGCGCGCCACGCGCAATTGCTCGGCGACGATGTCCACACCGGTCACCATTTCTGTGACGGGATGTTCCACTTGCAGGCGTGTGTTCATTTCAAGGAAATAAAAATTCTTATCTTTATCCACCAGAAATTCAATTGTGCCCGCGTTGACATAATTCACAGCCTGCGCAGATTTGACAGCCACATCCCCCATCTTTGTACGCAGTTCATCGTCTACAAATGATGACGGCGATTCTTCCAAAAGTTTTTGATGACGGCGCTGGATGGAGCATTCGCGCTCGCCCAGATGGATCACATTCCCGAAAGAGTCCGCCATGATCTGGAATTCGATATGGCGCGCGCCTTCGACTAATTTTTCCAAATAGACATTGCCATTGCCGAAAGAGGATTCTGCCTCGCGTCTCGCGGACGATAGCAGGGCCGGCATTTCCTCGAGGGTTTTTACTTCCCTCATGCCTTTTCCGCCGCCGCCTGCCGTGGCCTTAATCAGCAGCGGGAATCCGATGGACGGGGCGGTGGCAAGCAATTCTTCATTGGTCATATTGCCGACAGCTTCCGTGCCGGGCACAACTGGCAAGCCTGCCTTGATGACCGTCGCGCGCGCCTTGCCTTTATCTCCCATCGCCGCTATGGACGATGGCTTGGGTCCGATGAATGTGATGTCTTCATCCGCGCATCGCGCCGCGAAATCTTCACGTTCGGCCAGGAATCCGTAACCGGGATGGATCGCATCCGCGCCGGATTTTTTCGCAACCTCGAATATCTTATCCGCCCGCAAATAGGAATCGCGCGAAGGGGCAGGACCGATCAAATAGGCTTCATCCGCATAACGGACGTGCAGGGCATTGCGGTCTGCTTCTGAAAAAACGGCCACCGTTTCAATGCCAAGTTCACGACATGCCCGAATAATGCGGACTGCGATCTCACCACGATTTGCAACCAATACTTTACTGAACATAAATGCTCCGCATTACAGTGGGATATTTCCGTGCTTCTTGGCGGGATTCGCATCGCGCTTGTTACTTAACATTTCCAGCGCATTGATCAAGCGCGGACGGGTTTCCTTCGGCTCGATCACATCGTCAATGTATCCGCGCTGTGCGGCGACATAAGGGCTGGCGAATTTCTCTTTGTAATCGGCAACCAGCTCAGCCTTCTTCTTGACCGGGTCTTTGGCCTTATCCAGTTCCTTGCGGAAGATGATATTCACCGCGCCATCCGGTCCCATCACGGCGATCTCGGCTGTCGGCCAGGCGAGGTTCAGGTCACTGCGGATGTGCTTGGACGACATCACGCAATATGCGCCGCCGTAGGCTTTGCGGGTGATGATGGTCAGTTTCGGCACGGTCGCTTCGCAATAAGCGTAAAGCAGTTTCGCGCCTGAACGAATAATGCCATGATGTTCCTGATTTGTGCCGGGCAGGAAGCCGGGCACATCTTCAAAGGTGATGATCGGGATGTTGAACGCATCGCAGAAGCGCACGAAGCGCGCGCCTTTTTCGCTTGCATCAATATCCAATACGCCGGCCAGCACTGCGGGTTGGTTTGCCACGATGCCGACAGAATGTCCGCCCAGCCGTGCAAAACCGACCACGATATTCTGGGCATAGTTCTCATGGATCTCAAAGAACTGGCCGCTGTCCATGATCATGCGGATGACTTCTTTGATGTCATAAGGTTTATTCGCGTCATCGGGGATGATGCTGTTTAAGGCTTCATCCATACGCAGGGGATCGTCACTCACTACATAAGTGGGGTCTTCCATATTGTTCTGCGGCAAATATCCCAACAACTTGCGGATGAGGAACAACGTATCCGCTTCACTGTCTGCGGCCACATGGCACACGCCTGATTTTTCAGAGTGGACACTTGCGCCGCCGAGTTCCTCCTGCGTTACTTCTTCGTGCGTCACTGCTTTTACAACATCGGGGCCGGTCACGAACATATAGGAAGTATCGCGCGCCATGAAAATAAAATCGGTCAGTGCCGGTGAATAAACAGCGCCGCCGGCGCAGGGTCCCATGATTGCTGAGATCTGCGGAATGACCCCCGAAGCCATGGTGTTCTTCAAGAAAATATCGGCGTACCCTGCAAGGGAAACCACACCTTCCTGAATGCGCGCGCCGCCAGAGTCGTTCAAGCCGATCATTGGAGCGCCGTTCTTCATCGCCATATCCATGATCTTGCAGATCTTTTCTGCGTGCACTTCACCGAGGCTTCCGCCAAACACAGTGAAATCCTGCGAGAAGACATAAACCAGACGCCCTTCGATGGTTCCCCAGCCCGTCACCACTGAATCGCTCATGAACTTCTGTTTATCGAGATCAAAGTCATGTGTGCGGTGGACAACAAAAGGATCAACTTCGCGGAACGAGCCTTTGTCCAGTAACAGGTCCAATCTTTCGCGCGCGGTCAGTCTGCCCTTTTTGTGCTGCGTGTCAATGCGATCCTGTCCGCCGCCGAGAAGAGATTGTCCCTTCAGCTCATTCAGATGTTGGATTTTCGTTTTTTTGTTCATACGCCTCTCTCGACAATGATTTTGTTGTGAATAGGATAAAGCCAAGTACAACCAGATTTACTATAACAGCGAAACCCCAATTTGGATGCGGACTCTGCCAGATGAGCCTCTCGGTCCAATTCCAGACGGTGTAGCCTGCGGATGCCCCAAGGAGCCATTTCGCTGCCCAGATTTTTCTCTGCCAAATACCCCACACCAGAATTATTCCTACCACCGACCAGATTGCGCCGCTAATTGCTGTGACGATGAACGTTGGCTGTGAGGAAAACTCACTCAGGATATCGGTCCAGGCAAACGCCGTCCAAACTCTCAGTGCGTTCCATATTGTTATGGATAACACCATCAAGACGAGCAGGGTTACACGGAAGGAGGGTTTGCCTCTCAAGGGATGAATTCCATCAAGGCTTTGCCGTCAAATTGATCCAAAACAGAGCCTATCCCGATCTGACCTTTATAAGGTGCGCCCCTGAGCATGCTGGTATTAGCGAAAACATAATCGAGCCCGATCTTTTTCAGATAGGTGTTCGCATCTCCCGCCTTCATATAAGTGAAATAGTCAGGACTGTTGATAAGCCCATCCAGATTGACAATGGTGCGTCCTTGAATGAAATAAGCAGTAGTTCCGCCCCCTGTCATCCCGATCATCGAGCCGGGCGGAGTATTTTCCTCAAGAAATCTCACCATATCCTCTGCCGATAGGGCCGAGTGGTCAGCTTTTTGCGGCATGGACTTGATCGTGCTCACGGCAAAACTCCGCGCTTGTGGAAGGATGATCGCCGCAACAATTATCCATGTTGCTATTTTTACGATGGGATACTTTTGTAACGGTTGAATGAGGATATGCGCCGCGAGTGAAAATGCCAACACGAGCAGGATGGGCTGGGTGATCCAATACCATTCTTTGATACCGGCATAACCGGTCAGGTTATAGGATAACACTTGGAAAATTCCGGCTGTGAGTAAAATTGGCAATCCGAATTGAGCCGCTATGGTCACAGCCTGACGGCGATTAAGCAAGAGGATGACCAACCATAAAATGAATACGATCACCAGCAGAACGATATATGAACTCTCTTTCGTGAGATGGATTGCGCGCATGTCAGTGAGGTTGACGGCAACCCGTCCCAGCCATTTTGAAAACGGGTTTAGAGTATTGAAATCAGTCTGAAAATCCAATCCCCAGAATGAAAGGAAGTTTCGTGCTGAACCGCCGTAGGCGCGTCCGCTAAATGTGCTCCACCAGTGTTTGATCTGTCCGCTGACCGGCATGGCCGAACCGATAAAGACTTTATTGGCAAGCATGTACAATGCTAGCGCCCCCCCTAGAATGCCATAAAAGATAACGCCTTCCTTACCCCATTCACGCCAGGATGATTTGAGAAATTCCAACGGGGATATGGATTCATCCCCGGCATTCTGGCTAAAGACCCGCGCCAGCCATCGTAAAGACAACATGCCAAGCAGGTTGAGGATTGCATCATAGATCAAGGCGCTTCGTGGAAAACCTCCCAAGGGCACGATCAACATAACGCCGCTTGTGATCAGCGTACTGACCGTCATGCCGATGAATATCTTTCGCGCTGTAACCCAGAATGATTCTGCCGTGGAGGTTTGGTATAAGCCCAGGAAAAAATACAACACGATCTTTGTCGTAACAGACAAGGCGACCATAACCATAGCCGCCCGGGAGTACGTGTAATATTCGGGCAGTCCGAGGCGGAAGACAAAACTCGATAACACGCTGATGACTGCCACGAGCATATCCAGCGGAAGCAAAGTCCGCAGGCGGGTGCCGCGCAGGATGATCCACACGCCAGCCAGCACAGACAGGAACACGAGGTCAAGGCGGCTGAAGAGGGTCAGAGTCGCGACGATGGCCAGACCAGCCACATGTTTCAGCGTGAGCGGGGTTTCTCTCCAGGTCGTCTCAAATTTCCAGAGTTGATAGATCAGCAGGATAACGGCGAAGGCAGCTAGTCCCGTCTCAAGCCCGACCTGAGTCATCACTGAATGCATGTAAGGGTTGAATGCCCACCATGCGCTGGCGACCATCGCCACCGGGGGCGAGAGCGCGCTTTTGACGAGACGATAAATCAGGATCGCGGTGGCGGCGGTTAATGCCGCTTGCACTATCAACAGGATGCGCAGGGGCAGGATCAGGTCGAAGCGCGCCAGTGCAAAGATGGGAATGTTGACCAGCATCCAGAGCGGATGATAGCCGTTGGTCGGGCTGACGCCGTCGAAGGTGCTGCCGCGACCTTCGGTGATGTTTTGCGCCACTTTGAAATAATAATAGGCGTCGTCGCGCGTGAACCACTTGTTGGGGAAGTTGTACGCGTCAGAGGTGGCGGCATATAAGTGAACACTTAAGATGACGGTGATCAGTAAAATTTCAAAGAGGGAAATTCGTTTTAACAGTTTCATTTTATAGAGTCTATACTAAATAATGGGGACGCTTATACACAATTTTGTCTGAGGCCTCTACGTAGCACAAACCAGCTTTGGTAATAATGTTCTTAAGAAGTATATATTTCTGTTTTTGGCTGCCTATTTGACCCGAAGGAAATTTAACTGTAATGTTAATATCGCTGACTTTAATCCACGTGCCTCGTGCTTGGTATATTATCAACGACTCAATTCCTTCCCACGACATAGCAATTGGCGGTCGGAGTATGTATTTAAATGTGATTTTAGCTTTATCGCACTTAATATAAAGCAAGGTGTTATATAGTGCATAAATAATTACTCCCAAAAAAATAATGCTTGCAAATAACCGAAATTTTCCCGTATTTAAATATTTGAAGTATAGAAAGGCTATTCCAAATACTAATAACACAAAATCACCCATTGTAAATATTTTTCCCGAACCTCCGGAAGCGAAGAATTCATCACAACTTTCATCCTCGGAGCCAGGAATAATTTCATCATAAAAAGGATCGAATTCTTTTTCTTCAATTTTGGTGTGAGTTTTCGTGTTCTTTGAAAGAGCCCATCCATCTTTTATCTTGATTGCCATGCCACTAGTTTCTGAGATTAATGCTTTGGCAAGTTTAAGCATTTGAGCTGGTGGCAATTCGGTTTCTAGTAGGATGACCCCTTTGCCTTGATCTTGGGTAATATCCCTTGTTTTGAAAATAGAAATATTTTTCGTCATGTAAGCTTCTATTTTTGCTTGCACCCATATCATATCTAAATAATTAGTTTTGGAGACGACTTCAATTGTATATCGAATCATCAGCAATCCTTATTGCACCTCTTAGGTCACGTCTCAGACGTGACCTACTTAATTTCCAATGTGATCTTTCCAAAATTTTCGCCGTTCCATAATCTTTCCTGCGCGGCGGCGGCGTCTTTCAATTCAAAGGTCTTGTCCATCACCGGCTTGAGTTTTCCCGAGACGATCAGATCCATCACTTCGGTGAAATCCGCGCGGGTGCTCATGGTGGAGCCGAGGATCGAAAGGTGTTTTGCAAAAATAAAGCGGTTATCAATTTCAAATTTCGGTCCGCCGCTATTGCCGACGGTCAACAAACGTCCGCCTTTTTTGAGGGCGCGCAGACTCAATGGGAAGGTCGTGCCGACGTTATCCACCACCACGTCCACACCGCGTTTTTCGGTGGCGAGGTAAACCGCCTTCGACCAGTCCGCTTCCTTTGAGCGATCTATCAAAATATCTGCACCAAGTGATTCTGCTTCCGATAATTTCTTTTCGTCTGACCCTATGACCACGACTCGCGCGCCAAGATATTTTGCGATCTGAATGCTGGCGGTATTCACGCCTCCACCCGCGCCGACGATCGCTACTGTCTCTCCAGCTTTTGCTGCCCCGCGCTTGACCATTGAATGCCACGCGGTCTGATACACCAAAGCCGCCGCGGCCGCTTTGTGAAAATCAAAATCAATTGGCAGTTTATAAAGTTGGCGGACTGGCAGACAGATATATTCTGCATAAGTCCCGCGCATGGTCTCACCGAGCAGATGCCAATCTTTGCACAGGTTATCCTGTCCGCGCAGACAAAACTCACAGGAACCACAGCCCAGATTCGCGTTAATGACGACCCGTTCGCCAATACTGAATCCTGTCACGCCTTCGCCGAGTCCTGCGATCATACCAGCACCGTCCGCGCCGTTGATGTGTGGCATCTCGAGCTTCAGCCCCGGCCAGCCATTGCGGACGAGTACATCCATGCGGTTGAGGGCTGCCGCGTGCAGGCGGATCAACACCTCGCCTGCTTTTGGTTCAGGGGTGGGGAAGTCTGTGTATTCGAGGACTTCAGGTCCGCCGTGTTTGTGGAAGAGGACTGATTTCATAGGAGGGTAATGTCGTTGCGAGGACGTTAGCCCGAAGCAATCTCATGCACAATTCGAGATTGCTTCGTCGCGAAGAACAAGAGCGCTCCTCGCAACGACATGAACTTTTATTTAATCCCCAATTCCAAACGCGAGATGACCAGTCTTTGGATCTCGCTTGTGCCTTCATAAATTTCTGTGATCTTTGCATCGCGGAAGTATCTTTCGACCGGCAGTTCCTTGCTATAGCCCATGCCGCCGTGAATTTGCACGGCTTGATGCGCAACGAACATCGCGGTTTCAGATGCAAATAATTTCGCCATGGATGCTTCCAATGAATATCGTCCGCCTGTTGTTTTTGAGTTTTCTTTTGCAATAGCGGCATTGTAAATTAGCAACCGCGCCGCTTCGATGCGGGTCTTCATATCTGCGATCTTGAAACCTGTCCCTTGGAAGGCTCCAATCGGTTGACCGAATGCCTCGCGGTCGCCTGCATATTGACGCGCAGCTTCGTAGGCGGCTTCTGCAATCCCGAGCGCTTGCGTCGCGATGCCGATGCGGCCTGCATCCAGAACAGTCATGGCGATCTTGAAGCCGTCGCCTTCCGCTCCGAGTCGATTCGCAGCGGGGACGCGGCAATCTTCAAAGAGTAATTCGCTCGTTGAAGAAGCGCGGATGCCTAGTTTGGGTTCTTTCTTTCCGCGAGTCAATCCCTTGGTGTTACCTTCCACTAGAAATGCACTGACGCCTTTTTGTTTTTTATCGGGATCGGTCATCATGAATACAACGAAGTAATCTGCCACCGGTCCGCTCGTGACCCAGGACTTGCGTCCGTTCAAGACATAGAAATCACCGTCGCGTGTGGCTTTGCTTTTCATTGTGCCGGCGTCTGACCCGCTTTGCGGTTCGGTCAGCGAATACGCGCCGATAGATTTACCGGATGCTATTGGTGTGATGAATTTTTTCTTTTGTTCTTCCGTCCCGAATTTCAAAATACCATGACAATACAATGAGTTGTTGACAGACATGATGACGCCATGTGAGGCGTCCACTTTGCAGATCTCCTCTAAAGCCAGAACATAAGAGAGCGCATCCATGCCGGCGCCGCCGTAATCTTCGGGGACTTCAATGCCCATGAAGCCAAGCTCTCCCATTTTCTTCATCGTGGCGTGCGGGAATTCTCCTTTTTCATCCAGTTCAGCCGCAATGGGCGCGATCTCTTTTTCGGCGAAATCCCGCGCTGCATCACGCAGCATTTTATGTTCAGTGGTCAAAGGGTAGATAGGAAGGTCTGTCATTTTTCATCTCCGGGAAAGTATTTTGCAGGATTATACCGCCGATGAGTTATTGTATTTCGATTATGGCGGATCGTTGAGAAGATTAACCTAAAGCACCGATCCTGCTATTGTGGTGAATCAACCTTGAGGTGGGAGTGGCGAAAGATGTGAGTTAAAATAAGTAACATGAACTGTCCAACATGCAAAAAGACGACCCATCAACACAAGATTGGATTGACAAAAGCAGGCAGCCAAAGGTATCGCTGTTATTTTTGCAAAAGCAGCTATACAC
>JACRMH010000011.1 GCA_016219545.1 Chloroflexota bacterium
GAGACCGAATGGGGCATTCTTTCCATTGCTCACAATCTACGAAAACTGGCAGCCCAATGACTGCCAGTTTTTTACCTTTTTTCTGTTTTGACTGCCTACACTTACCTTTTTAGACAGCCCCTTTCGACAGTACTATGATTTGACTCTTGAAAGAGGACTACTTTGAGTCTTAGCGGCTTCGTGCCTTTGTGGTAAATAAAATGCCCGCCATAAGCGGGCAAGTGCGGTGTGCCGAAGGAGGGATTTGAACCCTCATGAGCGTAAGCTCACTACGCCCTGAACGTAGCGCGTCTGCCAATTCCGCCACTCCGGCTCTCATGCGGGTTGTATTTTATCTCAAAAGGGTGTTTTGTCAAATCATGGCTGTTCAGGGGGTACGCCTGTCTTAATTTCGCCATTCAACAGTTGAAGGAGCAAAGCATTTAATTCCTGCGATAAGCTTTCGGGGAATTTTTGGTTAAGCGGCATGAACCTGATCTGACCGGATCCCAATGAATTAACATTCCCTTCCCTCAACAAGCGGATCAAATTCTGGACCTCGAAACTGGTACTGCCCAAAATGGATGTCACTACGCTGGAACCTGATCCTCCCAAAGCCGCCGCCTGATCGCGCTCTGCGCCAATCGCGTTGATCCTCGCCTCAGAGGCCGCGCGTAATGCGCCTGCGCCAGTCACTCCGCCCGCCGCGAAGATCACATCCGCCCCGCGTTGAATTAACGTCTGACCGGTTTGATAACCCCAATCTTCATCCAGGAATAATTTTTCGCTGTTGCCATTGTCGTTATAGATAACGTAAGTCCTTATACTTTTATCTGTAAACTTTACACCTGCGCGGAAACCTTCGCAGTATCTCCACATCGAGTCAATGCCTGAGTTTTCGCAAGCCGCACCGACGATTTTGATCTTGGTGATGCGCGCCGCGAGTGCTCCGGCTAAAAAACCTATTTGGTCTTCTGAAAATGTGAGGGGAATCAGGTTTGGGTGTGATTCTTCAAAGGGTTGATTAACCCCAACGAAAACAGAATCAGGATAGAGGTTGGCAAAGCGAAGCGTTTCATCGCGCAGACCCACTCCACTGGTGACGATCAAGTCAAATCCATTTTTAGCGAAATAGGAAATATTCTTTTCGTAATCGCGCGTGTCTACGGATTCGATATATTCGATCCGGTCAGCTAGTTTATTTGCTCGGGCTTCTTGTAACCCTGCCCATGCATCTTGATTCGCGCCAAAATCGTCCATGCCGAGCGTATCTGTGACCAGTGCGGCGCAAAAAACTTTTTCGCTAAAACAATCCGGCGATTGTATGCAGGCAGAAAGCCCAGACAATACAATCGCCAGAATTAAAATTAAAGATTTGACAGGTTTCATTATTTCGCCTCGAAAGATTTGAACATCCATAAAACCTGTCAGGTCTTATACCTTATTTAGTAGCTTCGCCGCGCTTCACGCCAAGCATCAACCATAACGCAATGAGCAGGAATAGCGGACTCGTCATCATGATGGTGTTGTAGCGGTTTCCAGTGATGGTCACGAGCAGACCGTTGAGGTTCGGCCCGACGATGGCTGAGAATGTGGAGAAGAGATAATACAAGCCGGTGAAGGTGCCGACGCGCGCGAGGTTGGTCAAGTCCACGACCATGGGCAGGGAGTTGATGTTGATCATGGCCCAGGCAATTCCGGCCGGCATCAGCAACAAACTGATAACGTGCACATTGCCGAGTAATGGCAGTTTGGCAACTGGCGCGGCGAGTACGGCGGGGGATAGGATGAACAACCCGAAGATCAAGGCGGCCATGCCGATGATGCCGGCCGAGATGGTGACGCGCCGTCCGAGGCGGCTGCCCATGATCCCTGCTGGTAATGCGAAGAGAACGAAGAATAAACCGAGATGCCCGGTCAAACGGCCGGCATCTCCATCGGTCATGCCGACATATTTAGTGGCATATAAAGTGAGGAAGGCTTCGATACCAGTGTAGGCGAGGAACCAGAAGAAGATGGCGAACAGGATGCGCAGTCCGCTCTTGTCTTCATCGTTTATGAGTTCCTTCAGGCTGGCGAACATATCAGGCTGCTTCTCGCTCTGTTCAAATTGCTTTGGTTCTTTGATAAAGAAGAAGACCAGCAATGCTGCAACAACTGTCAGCCCGGAACCCATCCAGAACGGGAAGTTGACATTGATCTCGTACAGGGTACTGCCCACGAGAGAAGCGATGATCGTTCCCACGCCGCCCATCAGGTTGATGATACCGTTGGCCTGTGAGCGAAACTGTGACGGGGTAATGTCTGGCATCAATGCCACGACGGGCGTGCGCCAGAAGGCCATGCTGAGCAGGAGAGTGCTGGTACAGGCCACGAACAAAGGCAGGACGGACGCCAGGGGAATCAACCCAAAGACCAGGGCGCCGATGGGCGCACCGATCAGAATGAACGGCATACGGCGTCCAATGGGTGTGCGCAAACGGTCTGACCAGGCTCCAACCGGCGGCTGGATGAAGATCGCCGCAATGTTATCGAGAGTCATAAAGAAGCCGATCAGGATCGGGGAAAGGTTGAACTTGTTTGCAAGGAATAGCGGGACGAAAGCGTTGTACACCGTCCATATCACGCTGACGCCAAAAAAACCAAAGCCTAACAAAAAGATCTTACCGTAGTTGAATTTTGTTGCCATGTTTCCTCCGTGTTTAGATGTGCAGGTTTGAAGGTTGAAAGTTCAAGGTTGCAGGTTGAAGGTTCTCGATTTTCTTTTTTCTACTTCTCACTTTTTTCTTGTGGCTTTAGGCTTTCAATAAACTTTAGATCTTTCTTTGTAAGTTCAAATTTTTCCAGCATATCCGGTCTTTTGTTGAATGTGCGCAAGAGGGATTGTTCACGCCGCCATTTTTCTATTTTGGCATGGTCACCTGAGAGCAGAACATCTGGCGCTTTCCAGCCGCGAAACTCAGGCGGACGGGTGTAATGTGGATATTCGAGCAAGCCGGAAGCATGAGAGTCGTCTTGTGCGCCGGTTGGGTCGCCGAGGACATCGGGCAGGAGGCGTGCTATCGCATCGATCAGGATCAGCGCCGGAAGTTCGCCGCCGGTCAACACATAATCGCCGATGGAGATTTCGTCTGTAACAAGATGCTCGCGGATGCGCTCATCTATCCCTTCGTAGCGGCCGCAGAGCAGGACAATGCGCGGATACTGTGAAAGTTCCTGCGCGATACTCTGGTTGAAGACTCGTCCCTGCGGGGTGAGGAGAATGATCGGGATGTTTGAAGCAGGCACCGGCGGAGTCTGACTCGCGTCAATTTCCAAGACAGTTTCTATGGCTTCAAAGACCGGTTCCGGCTTCATCACCATTCCGCCGCCGCCGCCGAATGGATTGTCATCGGTGGTGTGATGCTTGTCGCGTGTGTAGTCGCGGATATTGTGCACGCGGATGTTGATCAGATTCCGTTCGCGGGCGCGTTTGAGAATACTGCTATCAAGATAGGGGGGAAAAATTTCAGGCAGGAGGGTAAAAACCTCAAATTGCATGGATGGATTTTAGCATAATATGTTTGTTGTGCGATATTTATGTCACTATTTATTGCAATTATTCGACATAAACGTCGCGGCACGTCTTTTGAACCTTTAGAAGTAAATGAGAATCCGAATTCCTTGGTTGACCGTGTTTTGAGAAAAATGGTAATATGATTGCATGTATCTAAAAGGAAGTAAATGGAGTATGAACCGCCGGCGCAGGCGGCCAAACTATTTTTGGATCGCTTTGCTGTGCCTGCTTGTCTTGGCCGGGGCTTGGGTGGACCGGTTCATCGTCCCCAACCAACCCCAATATGGCGTACCTTCGCCCACGCCGACCCGTTCCCCCGAAGCGTTTATCACCGAAGCGCAGGAATATTTCAATCAAGGCAAGTTACTCCCTGCCATTGCATCATATAAACAAGCCATTGCCTCGAACCCAACTGACTCTACGATCTATGTGGCGCTCGCTCAGGTGCAGGTCTTTGCCGGTCAATATACTGACGCACAGAAGAGTGCAGAAAATGCGATCTTGCTGAATAAGAATAGTTCCATGGCCTATGCAGTGCTGGGCTGGGCAATGGGGTTTCAAGGAAATTATCTCGAAGCGGAAAACAATATCAAGAAAGCCTTGACCCTGGATGATAGAAACGCACTGGCTCATGCTTATTATGCGGAAATTTTGGTGGGGTATTCCGAGGTTTCAACGGCTCCGCCCGGTATTATTGACAAAGCCATTGAAGAATCAAGGGTTGCCAGAGACCTTGCGCCCGACAAACTCGAAACCTATCGTGTCCGCGGGATCATTTTGGAAAAAGTAGGTGCATATCAAGATGCCATTGTTCAATACAACCAGGCGATTGCCATCAACGGCAATATTGCCGATCTGCACCTATCTCTTGGGATCAACTATCGCGCTCTCCAGTTTTACGAGCAGGCTATTACAGAATTCATCACCGCCAATTCGCTGAATCCCGATGATCCTTTGCCAGACCTCTACCTCTCGCGGGTTTATGCAACCAATGGAGATTACGTCCCGGCCATGCAATATGCCGAGACTGCGGTAAGCAATGCTCCTACCGACACAAGATTGCGCGGAAACCTCGGCGTGATGTATTATCGCAACGGCTATTGGGAAAAATCTGCCAAGGAACTTGGCTATGTGGTTAATGGCGGGTTTGCGGAAGATGGCAAGCCACTTAACGCGGTCAACCTTGTGCCTGAAGATGTGCGTCTTGCAGAGTATTATTACACCTATGGCCTCACGCTTTCGCGTTTGAATAAATGCGGTGAAGCTCTCGATATTGTGAGGATGATCAATGAACTCATTCCAACGAATGGTTTTGCAATGGAAGCTGCGACTGCGATCATTGACCGCTGCCAGAAAAACCTCGAGCAGACTCCCATCCCGCCGTTTCCGACTGCGCCCGAGCCTGCCCTAACCCCCACAGTGACTCCTACACCCAAGCCATGAACATCACCCCAAAGCGCGCACTCTTTCGCCGCCGCAATGAATCCAATGTGTACCGCATGTTCTTTTGGGTCACGTTGATCCTCGGCGGAATCTGGCTGATCCGCTCTGTGCAGAGAGGCGATATCAAGCCGCTCTTTGAGCCGACCCCTGTCCCGACACGCATGTCTATTTCACTATCCCTCGAAGGGGATGCTCAATTTACTGCGGGTCAATTGGAAGATACTGAGACTTCCACCGGTGCTATCACTGCTTATCTTCAGGCCGTGGAGTTGGACCCCAATAATGCTCAATTATTGGCAAAGCTCGCACGCATCCAAACCTATTCTTCCGCCATGATCGTGGATCATGATGCAAAAACAGTGCGCCTTGCCGAGGCGCTTGACTCGGCAAAAAGAGCAGTTGAGCTTGCACCCGATGACAGCAATACGCACGCCATTTATGCCTTCACGCTGGATTGGAACGCAACTAATTTTACCAATCTGGATGATGTCAACAAAATGCTTTCACAGGCTGAACAAGAGGCCGCACGCGCCGCACAACTGGACTCTTCCAATGTATTGGCGCGCGCCTTCTATGCCGAAATCCTTCTCGACCAGGGCAAATGGACTCTGGCACAGACAAATATCGAAGAAGCCTTAAAGCTTGACTCGTCACAGATGGATGTACACCGAGTCAATGCGGCTGTGTTGGAAGCGGGGGGCGATTATGCGGCTGCGATTGAGGCCTATGTCTACGCCATTAAGATCACGCCCAATCTGACATTTTTATATCAGCGGGCCGGCGCAAACTATCGCCGCCTCGCGCTTGAGAGTCTCAACGAGGATGTTCAAAATCAACTTTACGAAAAGTCATTGGAATATTTTTCGCAGGCCGCGAGCATCAATGCTCAATTGAAGGTGAACGATCCTGCGCCCTATCTTTCCATTGCAAAAACTTATTCGCAAATGGGGCAATTCTTTATTGCGATCCGTAATGTACAAAAGACAATAGAGTTTCAACCTTCTGAACCGCTTTTTTACGGTGAACTGGGCGTGCTGTATCACAAGAACAGAAATTATGAAACCGGTATCCTCGCGCTCAAATGCGCCGTGCGTGGATGCACCGCCGAAGAATCCTGCCCGGCACGGGGCGACTGCGGTGATAAAGATGTCCCCGCAGAAGTGAAGGGACTCCCGCTTAGAAGCGATACCATCTATTATTATGATATCTATGCCTCTGAGTTGGCTGCGTTGAACACGCCGAGGCTCAATTACTGTTCCGAAGCATTATCTGTGGCGGCAGAGATCCAGGCTTCGGAATTTGTCAGCGACCCGAACATTGCGGCAGACCTTGTGGTGGTGCGCAGTCTTTGCAATTCCAACGCGGATACACCAACGCCAGCCATTACGCCAACGGTCACGCCGTAACACGATAGACTCAAAAGTGGGGAATGTCCATGTCGCTATGCCAGCTCACCGTTAAGTGATGACGCGGCGTGTGTCATCCATCAGAGTTTTGTAAGAATTTATACAATCCCCTTGACGCTGTCTCTTTAAGTAGGTAAGATTGATTTTAGCACTCGCAGTGATGGAGTGCTAAAATCGTGATTATTCAAAAAAATCCAAATCCCTTATAGGAGAAAAAGAAATGGCAAAAGTATCATTCAAACCCTTGGGCGCCCGTGTGCTCATCGAAGCAGTGGAACAGGAAGAGATCACTGCGGGTGGCATCGTCCTCCCGGAAACCGCAAAAGAGAAACCCCAGCAAGGCAAAGTATTAGCGGCCGGCCCCGGTGACCGCAATGAAGACGGCGAACGCATCGCAATGGATGTCAAAGTCGGCGACATTGTGCTTTTTGCCAAGTACTCTGGCACCGAAGTCAAGATGGACGGCAAGAAATTGCTCATCATGCGCGAGAGCGATCTTCTCGGTATTGTCGGTTAATTAGAAAAAGGAAATTACCATGGCTGCTAAACAAATTGTATTTTCAGAAGAAGCCCGCCGCAAGCTTAAGAACGGCATGACCGTTGTTGCGAACGCCGTTTCCGCAACCCTCGGACCGAAAGGCCGCAATGTTGCAATCGACCGCAAGTTCGGTTCCCCCAGCATCACTCACGATGGTGTTTCCGTCGCGAAAGAAATTGAACTCGAAGACCCATTCGAGAACATGGGCGCTCAGCTTCTCAAGGAAGCCGCTCAGAAGACCAATGACATTGCCGGTGACGGTACAACCACCTCCACCGTTTTGGCTTACGCAATCGTGACCGAAGGCTTGAAGGCTCTTGAAGCTGGTTACAACCCGATGCTGCTCAAGAAGGGCATTGAACTCGCTACCGAGACCATCGGGGCTGAACTCAAGAAGAATTCCACCAAGATCGACACCCGCGAAGAAATTGCCTCCGTGGCAACCAACTCTGCCGCTGATGTTGAAGTTGGTGAATTGATCGCAGACGTGATGGACAAAGTCGGCAAAGACGGCGTCATCACCGTTGAAGAATCCAAGACCATGCAGTTCGAAACCGAATTCGTGGAAGGTATGCAGTTCGACCGCGGTTACATCTCGCCCTACTTCATCACCAACGGCGACCAGATGGAAGCCCAGATCAGCGACGCTTATGTTCTGATCTATGACAAGAAAATTTCTGCCGCTCAGGACATCGTTCCTTTGCTCGAGAAACTCGTTCAACTTGGCAAGCGCGAACTCGTCATCATCGCTGAAGATATCGACGGCGAAGCGATTGCAACCCTGATCTTGAACAAGATCCGCGGCATGTTGAACGTGCTCGCCATCAAGGCCCCCGGCTTTGGTGACCGCCGCAAGGCCATGTTGCAGGATATCGCCGCCCTGACTGGTGGACAGGTCATCTCTGAAGAGACTGGCCGCAAGCTCGAAACCACAACCGTTCAAGACCTCGGCCGCGCTGAGAAAGTTGTCTCTGATAAAGAAAACACAACCATCATCGGCGGCAAAGGCAAGAAGAACGACATCGAAGCCCGCATCAAGGAAATCCGCATCGAGATCGACAAATCCACAAGCGAGTACGACAAGGAAAAACTTCAGGAACGTCTGGCCAAGCTCAGCGGTGGTGTTGCCATTATCCGCGTGGGCGCCGCGACCGAAACTGAAATGAAAGAGAAGAAGCACCGCGTGGAAGATGCCCTTTCAGCCGC
>JACRMH010000002.1 GCA_016219545.1 Chloroflexota bacterium
ACGAAGGCACGCGCAGTTTCGGGCATGCGTCCATCGTTGATCCAGCGACCTGCGCCTGTGATGTCGTTGGTCATGCTGAGGTCGACTTCGTTGTTGGCGAAGAGATTGACGAGTTCGGATTCATCCTTGGGATAAGTCTCGCCACTGCGCCACAGGCAGGGTTCGAGTTCGTTGAGGTAAGCCCACAGCGCAGGGGAGTATTGATCCCAAAGCGCCTGATCGAGTTTCTGCCATTGTTCCGCGCCGCCGCTGAGTTCATACAGCGCGCCTTTCACGAAGCGTGTGCCAAGGAAACCACCAGATCCCGTCGGGTCAACATAAGTGAAGCGACCAGGATGCGCACATGCCCAATCTTTGAGTTCGATATATGAACGCGGAAGTTCATCTTCGCTGGCACGTGCTGAATCGTAAATGAATTGGAATTGCGCCGAAGACCACGGGCTTTCTTGATTGTCCACAGGGTTGCCGAAGTCGAGATTGATGGCAGGGTTATCCCAATTGACCAAGGCGCTGTTGGGGAGTTTCTGCGCCCAATCCTTGTAAAGCATGTCTGCCTGTTTGAGCGTGAAGAAGTTTTCGCCGTTGATCCAGATCAGATCCACTGCGCCGATTTCTTTGCCTGCCTGCTTTTCGCTTAACACCTGATTGACCGCATCGGCAGTATCTGCAATCGGAACGCGGTTGAGCGTGATGTCATAGCGTTCTTTCAATGCCTTGCCATAAAAATTATCCACGAAGGCGTTGATGCTGTCCGAGCCGCCCCAGATGTACCAGTTGACGGTTTGTCCTTTGGCGGCGGCGAGGACGCTGTCCCAGTTGTTAATGTCGAATGCGCCCGCGACAGTCGGCGTGTCGGTCGCGACGGGTGGGTTGGTCGCCGCTGGTTGAGAAGTTGCCACGCTGGGAGCGCACGCCGCCAGCAACATGGTCAATGCAACGAACAAAAATACAAATCTTTTCATTTCTTTTCTCCTGAATATTTTCACCACGAAGGGTCACAAAGGGACACAAAGGTTTTCCTTCGTGAACCTTCGTGTCTCTTTGTGGTTAATTGACTTTCGCAAAACGATATTTCAAATACGCCGCCATCTCTTTTCCAAGATTTGGCAACGTGTCGCGCATAAAGAAATCAGCCATCTTCAAGATGCCGCTTGAATAAGTCGGGTACGGATACACCAGACGATAGATCTTATACAGCGAAATCTTCTGGCTGATTGCCAGCGTAAAAAACGAGATCATTTCAGAAGCGCGCGCACCGACAATCGTGGCTTGCAAAATTTGACCTGTGAATCGTACGGCGTCCACAATAATGAAACCATTTTCAACACCATCTGTGTAACCTCGGTCAGTGTGATTCTTGAAGTCCACGCGGATGCGTTTGATCAACTGTGGATGGTATGTTTCGTTCAGTTCTTTTTGTGTCAAACCAACCGCCGCTACTTCGGGATCGCTGAAGGTCGCGTTCGGAAAAATTGGTTCCTTCTTCGCGATGGGTAAATATGGAAATGCGATGCGCTGAACGACGCGGCGCCCCTGCGCGTTGGCTGAATGTGTAAATGCGGAAGTGGGAGTCACATCCCCAATGGCATACACGCCCTTGACATTGGTCTCGCCAAATGAGTTGACCAGAATCCCAAGCCTCGGATCTACCTTGACCCTAGCCTGCTCCAGTCCGAGCGAGTCAATATTCCGCACCCGACCGACTGCCACTAAAACCTTGTCCACGCCCGTGAGTGTGATTTCTTCATCACCAGATTTCAGGATCAACGAATGTGTGGACACATCACACGCCTTTGCCACCGTGCCGCAGTACAGCGTAATGCCGCGTTTTTCGAGTTCCGCCTGAATGGCTTCCGATGCTTCGGGAATGGAAGTCATCAATGGGCGCCTGTCGAGCGCAAACATCGTGACCTTCGTTCCAATTTTCTGGAAAGCAAACGCCATTTCCAAGGCAATCACGCCCGCACCGACAATCACCAAATGTTTCGGAGCATTCCTCAGGTCAAATAGTGATTCGTTGGTCAGCACCATTTCAGCGGGCAAGCCAGGGATGTCAATCATGCGTGGACGCGCACCCGTTGCGATGACGATGTTGTCTGCCGTCAGTTCGCGGGTTGCTCCATCTTGAGTCACACTCAGTGTTTTTGGCGCAGTGAATTTCGCCATGCCGCGAATGAAAGTTAAGTTTTCAAGGTGTTCAACTTCTTCCGTCTCTTTATCGCGCAAAGCGTCACGCTTGCGGATTACCTCCTGCAAGACTTCGTCCGCGCTCATGCCTGGTCTGAAATTCTTCGCCAGATGGATGAGTGTCATGCCAATGGCAACGGTCATCCCGCCCGAACCCGCCCCAATTACAATCGTTGAATAATGCTCTGTCACCTTGAACTCCCTTCACGTTTTTTGAATGTTCTTGATAGTATGATGCTCACAATGAAAATTGCAACTGAAAATCCAAGTGTCACTGGATTAAGTTTTGGCAGCGCCCCATCAAATCTTTCGATGGATGCACCGAAACCGATAAACGCCATCGTGCCTGGAATGGAACCAAGCGCGGTTGCAAGGATGAACGGCCAATATTTGATCCGCAAAAAGCCCGCAAGATAACTGACTGCGTCATAAGGCAGAAATATGAAGCGCATGATCATCACGGTTTCAAAACTGTTCTCACGCATTCGCCGCGCATAGCGCTGAATAAGATTGTCAGAACCATCATCCTTGAGCATACCCTCGCCAAAGAAATGTCCCACAAAGTAGGCAATTGTCGAAGAAATGTTGCTGGCAAGGATGGTGTATACCACGCCCAAAACAGGTCCATAGACGAAGCCGCCCGCCAGAGTCAACACAGTGGATGGAAATAAAATCAAAGGACGAATGGCGTATAAAATGGTGTAAATAATTACACCCCAAAAGCCATTGGTCATAAAGTCCAGCAGTTGCTGAACAACCTGTAAGGGTGAAAGATGATTCACATTGGCATACCATTGATAACCCGCAATCAACAGGATCCAAAACAAAAGCGCGATCAATTTTTGCGCATGGATTTGAAACCAGGATTTGGGTGACGGGATTTGAGTCGAATTTTCCATGAAGATGTTACCTCCCCGAATAGAGGAAAAAGGCTGGAAATTTCTTACCCTTTTTTGAAAACTCGAATCTCGGAAATTGTAAGAAAAAGATGGCGAAAGAATTCCTCAATATAAGATTAAAATGAAATGGAAAACAGAGGAACACATGAACATTGATAAACCCTTGCTTAAATCACTTCTCATCATGGCGGACATTATTGAGGCGCGTGACCCTTACACGGGTGGTCATGTCTGGCGCGTTTCACAGTTTGCCAAATTACTGGCAACCAAAATCGGGCTGCCCGAAGATGAAATCATCAAAATCAGCATTGCCGCCTATTTGCATGATATGGGGAAAGTTGGCATTCCTGACGATATTCTGCGGAAAGCCGAAGCGCTGACCGACGCGGAATACGCTGTCGTCAAGACACATCCATCCATTGGAGGCAGGTTGCTTGGCGGACATCCGCTGGCAGAAATGGTCTCCTCCGCCGCGAATGATCATCACGAGCGGTTAGATGGAAAAGGATATCCGAATGGGCTGCGCGATGAACAAATCTCATTGACTGCGCGCATTGTCAGCATAACGGATGCCTTCGATGCCATGACCAGCACGCGTCCCTACCGTAAGGGGATGAGCGTTGAAACTGCCCTATCCATTCTTCAAAAAGAGTCAGGCACACAATTTGACAGCAAACTTGTTAATCACATGTGTGAACTGGGATCCTCTGGTGATTTGGCTCATATTGTTGGACATACCGCAGATGGACTTCCCGTCATCACCTGTCCGCACTGCGGACCTGTCATCGCCATTCCGCGAAATACACATAACGGTGAAATCATTTACTGCCGCGCTTGTCATTCAGAGCTTACGCTTCATCAAGTCGGAAATACTTTTGAAGCCGAAATGACAGGTATGACCAACGATCCCCGCAACCTGGAACCACGAGCAAACGAGGACGCGGTTGAGGATGTGCTGGCGCAAATTCCGTAATGCTATATTCATGTTGCCCATGCTCACAAAGGGTATAAATGCCAAATACCCACTTTGATAGTGGCTGGATGTATGCCATGAAAACCTCTTCAAAAAACAAAACCAGAATTAACCAAACAAAAGAAGAATTATTTGAGAGTGAAGAACTCTACCGCTTGTTATTCAACAACGGGAATGATGCCGCGTTTGTCTCTTTGAGACGGGCAGGCGAAAATATGCCAGACAGGTTTCTCCTGGTCAACGATATTGCATGTCAACGGCTGGGTTATACCCGTGAGGAATTGCTCCAGATGGGTCCGCTCGACATTAGCGTCTCCCTGCCGACAATTCCCAAAACAATGGAAAAGCTTGCGATTGACAAGAGTGTAATTCATGAGGAAATCCACATTACAAAAGACGGTAGGGAAATTCCAGTTGAAATCAGCACTCGTTTATTTGAACTGAATGGGAAGCAAGTCAATCTGTCCATCGCCCGTGACATAAGCGAGCGCAGGCAGGCGGAGGAAACGTTACGGCTTCAAAGTGCCGCCCTGGATGCCGCCGCCAATGCGATTATCATCACCAATCGGGAAGGAACAATCCTGTGGGTTAACCCAGCCTGGTCTGCCTTGACAGGCTATTCACCCCAGGAGGCAATCGGACAAAACCCGCGCATTCTCAAATCGGGGTTTCAGGATGAGGCCTACTACAAAAACTTGTGGGACACCATTCTGGCGGGAAAAGTCTGGCACAGTGAACTGGTCAACAAACGTAGGGACGGCAGTCTGTATTCAGAAGAGCAAACCATTACGCCTGTTCACGACGCGCGCGGCGAGATCACGCACTTCATCGCCATCAAACAGGATATTTCGGAGCGCAAGCGGATTGAGGAAAAACTGAAAGATCTTAGCATTCACGATGCGCTGACTGGATTGTATAATCGCGGCTTTTTCGATGAAGAGATGGCGCGGCTTGAACGCGGGCGACAATTTCCCATCAGCATTGTGATGGCAGATGTGGATCATCTAAAGGATGTGAACGACAAGCAGGGACACGCCGACGGAGACGCCTTGCTCAAACGCGCCGCGCAGATAATAAATACCGCCTTCCGCGCCGAAGACATCGTCGCGCGCATCGGCGGGGATGAGTTTGCCGTGATCCTGCCCAACACCGACGCGGCTTCAGTGGAAAATGCGCTGCTCCGAGTTCGGAACAACCTGAAAAAATATAATGCCGCACAAACAGGTGCGCCTCTTAGGATTTCGTTTGGCGTAAGTGTCGCTGATAAATCGGTCTCCTTGCGGAAAGCTCTTAAAGAAGCAGATGCGAATATGTATCGTGAGAAACGAGAATGATATAACGCATAAATTATGAATAACCCTGATTGTGATGCGCCATTAAATGCGCCATCGTTTCCTGTAAGGCTTCGGGGCTATCTACAACATGATGATCATCCAGCAATCCTGATTCATGCAGTTTTCGTTTCGTCAGCGGCGTAGCCACTGCCAGAACCAGCGACCCAGCCGCCAGTCCGGCGCGAACGCCCGCGACAGAATCTTCCACAATCATACATTCGGCTGGCGGAACGTCCAGCGCTTTTGCCACAAGCAGATAAATTTCTGGATCGGGTTTTGGATTTTCCACGTCTTCGCGTGTGGCAATGAAATCAAACGCGGACTCTAAATCCAGCGCATGAAGGGAACGTTGAACTTGCGGACAATAAGACATGGTTGCCAGTCCCACCCTGCAATTTGCGGCGCGCACTTGATGGAGCAATTCTACATTGTGCCTCCAGGCGGCTTTCCGTAGAACATCTTCATCCGCAACGATCCCTTCAAAAATTTGCAGACGAAGACGGGTATAAACCTGCCAGGGTTCGCTTGCGCCAAATTCCATCATACGCATGCGGGCAGATTCTTCCAGCCCAAAGCGCTTCAACATTCCTCTCGAAACTTCCTCCCTCGATCCGCCCACGAAATCTTCGAACGCGGAAATCGCTTCGGCTTCGCTAAACACATTCGGCTTGAGTTGGATAGCCGCGCGCGCATAGGACTCCGCTTTGAGTTGCTCGGTCTCAAGGAGCGTGCCATCCAGATCAAAAATAACTGCTCGAATCATCTCCTACACCAATTTCAGATATTCGCGGATTATGAGCGCAGCGGTCGCCCCTTCGCCTGCCGCTGATGCAACCTGCTTGGTACTGCCTTGACGGACATCCCCTGCGGCAAAAATACCTGGCACGCTAGTCTCAAGGAACATCGGCTCGCGTCCGTTGAACGCGGGAATTTGCCGCCCATCATGCACCAGATCATGCCCCGTTTGAACAAAACCCCATTTGTTGCGTTCCACACCAGTGCCTTCTAAAATACTGGTATTGGGAACCAAGCCGATAAATACAAAAACGCCAGCAGGGTGAATGGTTTCACTCGCACCCGTCTTGCGGTGTTTGATTTCCACTGCTTTGAGTTTTCCACCCTCACCGCTGAATCCCAAAACCTCGGTATTGAAGCGCACCTCAATTTGCGGATGATTGAGTGTCTTTTCCTGAATGATCTGACTGGCAGCCAATTTATCACCGCGCACGAGCAAAGTCACTTTCTCCACAAATTTGACGAGGAATAGGCTTTCTTCTGCTGCGCTGTTACCGCCGCCGATGACTGCGACTGACCTGCCTTTATAGAACGGTCCGTCACAGACGAGGAATAGGCTTTCTTCTGCTGCGCTGTTACCGCCGCCGATGACTGCGACTGACCTGCCTTTATAGAACGGTCCGTCACAAGTGGCGCAGAAATGAATCCCTGCGCCGATAAAATCATCCTCACCCGGCGCGCCGAGATGTTTGTAACGGCTTCCCGTTGCGAATAGCACTGCATGCGCAGAGTATTCACTGCCATCGGCAGTATCCACGCAATGATAATTATCATGGCTGTGGATGCGAACCACATCCTGCGCTTGTAACATTTCCACGCCAAAACGCTCCGCCTGTTTTCGGAGTTGGGATGCAAATTCCGAACCCAATACACCCTCTGAAAATCCAGGCACATTGTCCAATCGTTCAGTAGCCGCCGCTTGTCCGCCCAATGCGGCGCGCTCGATGACCAGTGTTTCAATTCCTTCACGAGCGGTGTAAAGCGCGGCGGTCAATCCCGCAGGACCTCCGCCAACCACGATCAAATCATAATGATGGCGCGATGCGCTGGTCTTCAATCCCAATTGGGCGGCGATCTCAGCATTCGACGGCTCAACCAAAATCGCGCCATCCGCAAACTCAATTGTAGGAATGATTCGCTTGCCGTTATTCTTTTTCAGCACATACGCTTCGCCTGCTTTATCCTGCTCGATGTCCACCCAGTTATAGGGGATTTGGTGCTCGCCTAAAAATTGTTTACTGCGGCGGCAATCCGGGCACCAGTAGGCACCATAAATGGTAATGTCAGCTTTTTGATCGTTCATGAGTGATCTCCTTATTGCAATTTGTATTTATTTATGGATAGCAACACATGCGGCTGTTCTTACACTGAAATAGAATATGCAATTCTTTAACACAGTAAGTAAATGCCTCAGATTGCAATCTCATTATAGACAAAGAAGTAATTACTTTCAACAAACCTGGAGATTACATAATGGATATTGCAATGATAGGACTCGGAAAAATGGGCGCTAACATGGCGCGCAGATTAATTAAGGGCGGGCATCGGGTGATCGGCACAGATCATACGCCAGACAACATCCAAAAACTCGCGGCAGAGGCTGGGTTGATTCCAGCCGCCTCGCTCAAAGATGTGGTTGCGGCACTACCAGTGCCGCGTGCGGTCTGGGTTATGGTTCCCTCTGGCGCGCCAACTGAAGCGGTCATCAATGAACTGGCGGGATTGCTCTCGCCAGGTGACACCATCATTGACGGCGGCAACACCTTCTACAAGGACGACATTCGCCGCGCCGCAACTCTCAAAGAGAAGGGCATCCACCATGTGGATGTCGGCACAAGCGGCGGCGTCTGGGGTTTGACCGAAGGCTACAGCCTGATGATCGGCGGCGAAGCGGAAGCAGTTTCACGGCTGAGTCCGATCTTCGAGACTCTTGCTCCTGCGGCAGATCAAGGTTGGGGTCACGTCGGCGCTGTCGGCGCGGGGCATTTCGTCAAGATGATCCACAACGGCATTGAATACGGACTCATGCAGGCGTATGCCGAAGGTTTCGGCATCATGGAAGCGAAAAAGGATTTCAATTTGGACTTGCATCAGGTTGCAAAAATCTGGCAGGTTGGCAGCGTAGTGCGTTCCTGGCTTCTCGATCTGACCGCGAACGCTTTGAAGGCTGACCAGAAGTTGACCGACATCGCGGGCTGGGTGGCGGATAGCGGTGAGGGTCGTTGGACGGTGTTTGAAGCCGTTGACCTGGATGTGCCTGCGCCGATCATCACTCTTTCGCTTCAACAGCGTTTTATCAGCCGCCAGCAGGAAAGTTATGCCTACAAATTACTTGCCGCCATGCGTAACCAGTTCGGCGGACATGCCATCAAAAAGGCGGAATGATGATTGATGTTTGCGAATCCACCAGCATTGTGATTTTTGGCGCGTCTGGCGATTTGACCTGGCGCAAACTGATTCCCGCGCTGTATAACAATTTCAAAAAAGGAAGGCTTTCGGAATGCGCCAACATCGTCGGCTTTGCGCGCCGCCCATACAGCAATGAAGCCTTTCGCTTTTATCTGCGTGAAGGGGTTGCGCAATTCAGCGCAGAGACTTTTGACTCTGCTGTTTGGGATAAATTCGCCGAGCGCCTTCATTATTTTCAAGGGAATCTCGATCAAGCGGATGACTTCCCCAAACTCAATTCGTTCCTGCTGGACCTGGAAGCGGGTCCAGCCAATCGTCTGTATTACCTCGCTACGGCTCCTGAATTTTATGGCTCTGTTTCCAAACATCTCGGCGCGGCGAGCATGTCGCGCGAAGGAACAAACAGCGGCTGGCGGCGCATCATCATCGAGAAACCATTCGGGCGCGATCTGGCATCGGCGCAGGAACTCAACCGTGCGGTTCACTCCGCCTTTGATGAAAGTCAGGTCTATCGCATTGACCATTATCTCGGCAAGGAGACTTCGCAGAATATTCTTTTCTTTCGCTTTGCCAATACGATCTTCGAACCAGTTTGGAATCGGCGTTATGTCAGTAATGTGCAAATCACGGTGGCTGAAAGCGTGGATGTGGGAAGTCGCGCTGGATATTACGACACTTCTGGCGTGATCCGCGACATGTTCCAAAATCACCTGTTCCAATTACTGGCGCTGGTGGCGATGGAACCGCCGAGCAGATTCGACGCCGATGCCATCCGCAACGAAAAGGTCAAAGTCTTTCAAAGCATCCGTCCGATTGCGCTTGAGGATACCGTCCGCGCCCAGTATGAAGATTACAAAAATGCTGAAGGTGTCACATCCGATTCGCAAACGCCGACATATTCCGCGCTAAAACTTTATGTGGATAATTGGCGCTGGCGCGGTGTGCCCTTTTACCTTCGTTCAGGCAAGGCGCTCAATCGCAAGACATCCGAAATCATCATTGAATTTCAAAGTCCGCCCCACATGATGTTCAATCAAAAAGATCAGAGTGACTTTACTCCCAATATCCTATCCTTGTGCATCCAGCCAGATGAAGGGATACACCTGCGCTTTGAAGCCAAACTCCCCGACTCTGATCAGGATATGCGTTCGGTGGATATGGATTTTCATTACCGCTCCTCTTTCAATGGTGCTTCTCTCCCCGAAGCCTATGAACGCCTCCTGCTCGAAGCCATCAAAGGTGACGCTTCTCTCTTTACCCGCTCTGATGGAATTGAATCTTCCTGGCGGGTGATTGATCCCGTACTCAATGGCTGGACGCATCAGAACAACCCGACGCTTGTTACCTATAAACGAGGCGATTGGGGTCCCGCTGAAGCAGACAAGCTGCTTGCCCGCGCAGGTCACGTCTGGCGCTTGGGCTGTGTGGACTAAGCAAAAAAATTCCGAAGTCACAATGACTTCGGAATTTTTTATAACCGATATCTGCCTGGCAGATCAATAATTTTGCCTGGTTTTTGGGCGGTTTCGAGCAAATCCAACGCCGCCAGAATCACCTGCTTCTGGGTTTCATCATCCTTTGGCGCGCCCAATGTCCGTCCCATTGGGTGCGGAGTGATGACAGTCCGTGGCAACCGCATCGCCGCCAGCCGATCTCGAAAGGCGTGGACACCGATCACGACAGTCGGAATTCCGCCCGCTTCCATTAATCTCGCAATGTGTCCCACGGACACATGACAGACTGGTCAGACAGGCACCAGCAGGAGCGCGTCTATCTTTTTTTCCTGAAACATCCTGACCCACTCGGGTCCTGTATGATTAAGCAGGCGCAACTGAGAAGCAGCTCCTACAAACGAATAGGCATCCGAAGCCAGTTCACCGATTCGTCCTTCGGCTTGCAATTCAGCCAGACGGGAGATTGGAAAATTCACATTCGGATCAGCCATTGAAGCGCGCACATCATATCCGCCATGCCGCACGCGTAGTTTCTCGATGGAAGTATCCATCGGGATCACAGAAAGTTGCGGCTCGACTTTCAGAAAATCATCAATACGCGTTTCGGCTTCCTGTTGGCTCATGTTTTCCACGCCAAACGGCTTGGGATCATCGCCAGCCACGAAATGTCCGCTGGAGGTCATCAATCCCAATCGCAATTGCGAGAGCGGCGCGCGCAGCGGAGTGAATGGGCTGTCATCATAAGTAAAACGCCCTACCCCTGCATACGCTTTTGCCTGGGTTTCATTGACGTGATCTACGACCCGCGTGAAATCCCCATCGTTAAATGAATCGCCTATTTTCCACAGCAGTTCTTGAAAAAAATGACTGGCATCCTCGCCAGATAAATTCTTGAGAAATTTAAAATTTAAATCCGAACGTGAGCCGTAGTTGAATGAGTTCTTGAAATCTTCAAAGGTTTCTTGATGTTGATTATCGTCTGACATTTTTCGTGTTCCTTTTGAATTTGTTAAGTCAAATTATCTTATAGCGTGTCAAGCGAGGATTCCAACAATGCAATCTCACGCCAGACTCGTAATAGTTCTGCCACACTCCATGCCTGAGCGATACATCCGCGCGGAGAAAATGGCGCATCGCCATCGAATATTTCACTGATGCTTCCGACTCCATGTTCGGACAGTTGATCGAAGAAAGGTTCCAGAAAAGAACGCGCCACACGCGGGTCTTTATATACCCGCAAATGCGCGCTGACAAAGGGTCCAATCAGCCAGCCCCAAACCGTCCCTTGATGGTAAGCGCCATCCCGCTCATGAGGGCTTCCGCCGTAATGTCCAATATAACCAGGTTCCTCGGGAGCAAGGCTTCGTAAGCCATGTGAAGTGAGTAATCTCCTTGCGCATACATCCACCACGGATTTTTGTTGTTCCCCATTGAGTGGGCCATATCGTAACGAAACAGCCAGAAGTTGATTAGGGCGCAATGCAAGATCGTCTCCCTGGGGAGAATCAAGCACATCGTAGCAGTAACCTGTCTTCTCATCCCAGAAACGGGAGAAACTGATTCGGGTCCGCTCGGCGAGATCATCATAATGACTGGGCGTTTGATCCAGCGCTCGGGCAAATTCCGCCATGCTGCGTAAGGCGTTATACCATAATGCATTGATCTCAACTGGTTTCCCGATACGCGGTGTGACCACCCAGTTGCCCAATTTGGCGTCCATCCAGGTTAATTGCACGCCGTCCTCACCTGCGTAAAGCAGCCCATCGGCTGGGTCAACATGAATTTGATAGCGTGTGCCTCGTTCATGCCAGTCAATTATTTCTTTGAGAACAGGGAATAACTCTTTCAATAATTCATTGTCGCCAGTTTCCTGGTAATAGGCACGGATGGATTCAAAGTACCAGAGCGTTGCATCAACAGTGTTGTATTCAGGCGCTTCGCCTTCATCAGGGAAACGATTGGGCAACATTCCCTGATTGGCATATTGAGCAAAGGTCTTAAGAATGCTGCGGGCTTCATCGTGTCTGCCCGTGGTCAGGGTGAGCCCGGGTAGGCTAATCATGGTGTCGCGTCCCCAATCTCCAAACCAGGGATAGCCTGCAATAATTGAACGACCATTTGGCTGGTCGGGCGCGGCGCGTTTGACGATAAATTGATCAGCGGCGAGAACTAATTGGGGCGGCAGATCAGTTGTCCGCGCGGTTAGACCGTTCTCATACGTCTGGCGTTCTGCATACGCGGATGTCCCATCCAAATTGGGCGAAGCATCCGTACTTAGAATGAAGGTCACAGTTTCGCCTGTAGTGAGAGAGGCGGAAAATTCGCCGGCATTGAGGTGATCATCCAGTCCGGTAAATCCCCGATACTGCTCGATTTTTAAAGAGAATCCCCGGTACCATTTATTTACAATTTCAGCCTTGGCGCGATCGCTAAAAATATAGAACGGCACAGCCTGTTCAAAAGCATGGATACTCAAGCCATGCGCAACTTTCCGCACGTCCATACGCCAGTCACCAGACTGAGTTTCACCATGAAAATCACGGTAGTTGACCAACGCTTTGACATTGAGTTCAAACGGCGAGGTTGCCCGAATCAGGCGATAGGAAACGTACGTGGTGTTGGCTCCAGGCTGCATCCAAATGCGTTTTTCCAACAGCGCATCCGCAAAAGCAAACACCCAGACAGGCACTGCGCCTTCCAAATAAAACCGTTCAATATTGCAATACCCATGCGGGTCCATTGCGCCAGCAGCCCAGCGGTTGGCAAAAAGCGGAATATGATTTTTCTGGTATGTGACCATTTCATCCAGTTTTGCCGCCAACAGTGTGCGACCAAGCGGCGGTTTCAATGCGGCAACCAGCAAACCATGATAGCGGCGCGTCAGCAGATTGGCAACTGTGCCGGAAGCATAACCGCCGATCCCATTGGTGACCAGCCATTCCTTTGTTTCCGCAATGGATAAGTCATTGCAAATGTTTCGACCAAAACTTATTGTTGTCATCATCCATCCTTTTTAATTTGCTATGGAATTTTTTATTATTCAACATCGTTGATGTCACGAGTTTCCAGCAAGCGAACCAAGCGCATTATGCGCAATCACGCGGCTGAAGTCATCCAAAACCAGCGCAGATTGGAAACCACCGTTCGCAGCGACAAGCACAAAATCTTCCTTCTCCTCCAGAGCTTGATGGATGGTTGCAATATCGCCTGTTTGCAAGGAACCATCCACCACCCGGCGATTGAGCAACTCTTTGAGCCATTTTTCAATCTCATGGCGCGATAACCGTTCGTCCATTTCTGGATGTTCCAATTCTGTGTAACGCCCTTTTTCGTTTTGAATATCCTGCGAAATCTGGACGCGGCACTGATCGTATAAACCGAGGATCAACTCGGAAGATGGTGTCTGGATAAACCCGCTTGGTTCCAGCACGGAAGTGATTCCCTTTTCACGAATAAAAATATTCATCAGCGAAGGAAAGCGGCGATGGTAGGCGTGCAATAATTTCTTCCCCGAAATGAGACCCACAATATCGGCGATATTTAATTTCCCTGGTTCAGTTGCGGTTATACGCGGAGCGGCAAAAGCCACAATCACCAATTCACTCAACAGATCCATGAGCATCAGAAAGGCAAAGAGAAAGGCGCGTGTGATCTTTTGCTCCTGTAAATCAATCACAAGCAAAACAGGTTTACCAGGCGATTCCAACGCCCGCGCCAAAATTGTCTGAAGCCCGCCCGCATCTCCCTGACTGGTCATTTGATACGCGCTCGACAGATCCGATACGGACACAAAATTTTGTGTGTTCGCGCTCTTGACCGAATCGCGTAATTCAAATTCAACATCCCCAACCTTCAACCTGCCTACATTGCTCAGCACCGACGGAAAAAACGCCAGGAGCAAAATTATCGCTGTTGCCCATACCATTAATAGGGATGGGATCGCATCTATTGGCGGGGCTTGTGTCAGCCATAAGAAACCAGCCCAGGCAAATCCTAAAATGATCAGGATTGCGAAAAACCGATACGCGCGTTGAAATATGTTCTTGTTTACAAGCATGTTTTATCCTTACTCAAGAGTTATACAGTTGAGATGAAAACTCATAAAAATCTTACCTTCCAACGGGTAAGACTTATTAATCGGTTTTGCTCTAACCAATAAAGGAGCAACCATGTTTAGAAAATGGATTTTATGGATTCTTGCCGCAGGATGGATTCTTTCAGCCTGTGCGCCTTCGCAAACGATTGTTCCCGCATCTGACTCCCCCGAGCCTGATTCCGTTTCGACGACTCTCCCCAACCTCCCAGCCGAATCTCCCCCACGCGGCGCCGAGTCTGAATTCAAAACTGACTTCAGCAAACACACTGTCTCATACAGCGAAATCCTTTCGGGGGGTCCACCCAAAGATGGGATTCCGCCCATTGACGCGCCCCAATTCATCCCTGCGAAAGAAGCGGATGGATGGTTGGAAGACCCCGAACCTGTTGTCTTTGTTCAAGTCGGCAACTACGCGCGCGCATACCCAATCCAAATTTTGATCTGGCATGAAATCGTAAACGATACAGTCGGCGGCGAACCGCTCGTTGTTTCTTTCTGTCCATTATGCAATACAGCCATTGCCTTCAAACGCACATTCGGCGGAGAAGTTTTCGACTTCGGCACAACGGGACGATTGCGTTACAGCAATTTGATCATGTATGATCGCCAGACAGAAACCTGGTGGCAGCAAGCCACAGGCGATGCAATTGCGGGCGAACATACAGGCGCGCAATTGGAGTTTTATCCTGCGTCCATGATCTCCTGGGGAGATTTCAAATCGCTACACCCTGATGGGAAGGTGCTTTCGCGTGAGACAGGTTACTCGCGTGACTATGGCAGAAATCCATACTTCGGTTACGACGATATCAATCAAACTCCGTTTTTGTATGGTGGAGTAACGCCCGATCAACTCCCACCGATGGCGCGGGTGCTGACAATTGATTTGAATGACGAAGCAGTTGCATATCCTTATGAAATATTGAGTGAAATGAATGTGATCAATGACACGGTCGGCGGCAAAAATATTGTCGTAGTGTGGACGGAAGGAACCGCCTCCGCGCTCGATACGAATAATATCCCTGAGGGTCGTGAGGTTGGTTCGGCGGTTGCCTACTCTCGGTTGCTCGATAATCAGGAGCTTAATTTTGAATTCAAGGGTGGGAAAATTCTCGATACGCAAACAGGCAGTGAATGGAATATTTTCGGTCTGGCAATAGCTGGCGAATTGAATGGAAAGCAGCTAACGCCTGTTGTTTCCATTAATCACTTCTGGTTTTCGTGGGCTGCATTTCGTCCTGAGACACGAATTTATCGGCCGTGAACAGGTGAGTTGTATCATAAGCCTGATGTAAGATTATTGGAGGATAGGCGTTCCGGGACATGGAATTGACCTATTTTGAAGTGTAAATTATGCGCATACTTGAGAAAAACTTTCAAAACCATTCCCCAGCCCCTCACTGAGCACGAAAAATATAACCGTTGTGTTCATCCCTGTCCCGAAGGACTCATGACAGGAAGTCGTCTATTTCCAATCGTAAGTTATGAAGTGTCAATCAAAATCAAATAATGCCAATATAGTAGTGCTTCGCTTTGAACAAAAAAAAATATATTGCTAATCGCCTACTTTCATATACATGCATAAACCGGGCAACTGTCTGTCCGGTTTGGTCAAGATTTTCGATCACAGGAAGTTTATTGCTGTCTTGTTTGCCGATAGCGACGGTCGCAAGCAACCTAAGCGAAAGTCATGTTAGTATCAAATTTATGCCTAAACTTGCAATTTTTAATTTCAAAGCTGAACACAGAGTTGCCCAGCGCGGCATATATCATGTATACGGGTATAGGTAGCCATATATAATTATGCCGCAAAGAATATCTTTCTGTCGGGTTGTTTAACCATACATCTGATTTAGAGTATTGAAATATGCTCTTAATATCAGCCTTCTGCCATTTGCCAAACACAAATAATATGTCAAATTGTGTGTATCCCTGCCCCGAAAGATTCATGTTCACCTTTTTAGGCAATTACGCCCCCTGGAAGGAGGGGGCGTAATTATTTTTATAAATTTTTCCTTGAAGACCCCCACATATAGGCATAACAAGCCTCGCCGACACCAAATATTGTGTTCCCTTGGGATTACATCGCCAATGCGATATTAGGATTGGCTTGGGCGGTGGCGGTATGGGTGGACATATTGAAAAGACCTTTCAGTGGCAGTGTACCATAAACAGATGTGGAACTTGCCAGTCACTGAAAAATGTCCTTTGGTTTTAAGCGGAGGTATCTATATTGAGCTAATGTCTTGCGGTCCCATAAGAATATGATGATTCCCACCACAACCGTCATGACGATAAACCCAATGAAGGGGTCAAAGTGCGAGCCGTAATTCGGAAACAGAGTCCAACTGACATTATCCATAGTATGAACCAGGATGGCGGCAAAGACACTCTTTTGTGTATTGTTATAAATCCAGACGATAAGAATTCGCAATCCAACTGAATAGAGGCTGTGCCATACGATCCATGCTGCTGTATTCTGAGCCTGTAAATCCCCAATGATGTGCCATGCCTGCCACACCAATCCCAATACAATGCCAGCCGTTAACGCTCCCCATCGTTTCTGCATGGAGTCTATGACATATCCCGACCAGCCCAGTTCTTCACAAGCCGCGCCGATAAAGAACGCCGCAAAAAAGACCGGCGTCATTAGGAATGGAGTTGTTGTTGAATCAGGAAGCGGCAACCCTGCCGAGCGCATGATTGCATAAGACAAAACATATATCAAGGGCGCCAATAACAGGGCAGGCAGAACCCAAATTTTATTTTTGATTTTTCTATAATCAAAGACCTTCTTTAAGAGGTCGTTGACGCCATGCCATCCATTTTGATTATATAAAAGAATGGAGGCCGCTGTCACAGGGATTAGAAACAGGAGCGCGCTGATCGGGAGATTGATCGGAATAGGCAGTTTATTCCCCAACAAGGAACTGATCAGCCAGATTGGGATTGAAAGAACAAAGACCAATATAAAAAATTTCAGCGGCGACTCATTAGTTGATTGAATGCTCATATTCTGTGATTTCCTGCGATATCTTTTTGCTTCCGCCATTGATTGAAGCGTCGCTGAATTGCTCGATCAGGGACGCGGCTTGGGCTGATCCTCCATACGAACGCATTTTCTCCCCGATTCTTTTTGCGTTCTCCGCGAAAGTCGAATCAGCAAGAACATGCTTGACCGTATTTCTCAACTCATCCACGTTGACATGTTTCTCTGGCAGAGAATTCTCGACAGGCACAATAGCTCCCGCACCCGCGGCCACAATCCGCCGTGCATTGCTTTCCCGCTCCGAGTAAGTCGGTATGATGACCGAAGGCTTTCCCGCATATAAACCAGTCTGGCAGGAACCATAGCCGCCATGATGAATCAACAAATCACATCTTTCCGCCATCGCCAGTCCCGGCACATACGGCTCATAGCGGAAGTTGGGCGGTAACGGCAGTAGTTCCTTCGGCAGTGGATGATGACCAGTCGTTAGAATCACCTGCAAATCCTCGTCCGCCAGAGCAGAGATGCAAGCGGATAAAACAACCTCCGAGTCAAGCAAGCCGTTGGTTGAGGAGTAGTGTGGATTCCCAGAGTACACCCAGACCAGAGGTTTATCCTTATCCAGTTTGTTCACCCAGCCCGGTAATTCCGTCCCTTCTTTTTGCCACAGCGCCGGGCCGATATAGGTGACGTCTGCCTGTTCGGGCAGCGGATCTGTCTCCGGCAAACCAACCACAAGGGTCAGGTCGCCTACGCATAGTTCTCCCATTTTTTTAACTGACGGTAGTCCATAATCCACAAGAATTTTATTGACAACAGACACGGGCGTGGGGATATCCGCTGGCGGAGTCTTCCACCAGATAAATCCATCACTATCCGGGTGTGCGTTGGATTGAATCACAGTGACAAGAGGCTTTTTGAGTGCGCGCGCGGCAATCACTGCCATTGGATTCCAAAAGTCTACGATAACGTCCGCGTCACAATCTGCCATCATTTGTTTCAAAGCCTCACAATTGGCGCGCACGAAGCCCTCATTCAACATGCCCATCATCGCGCCGGCATGATCCATATTCCACACTTCGCTTGTGTTGGGCGCTGACTTGGTGGGCAAGGCTGGAATAAGTTTGCCGAGGAAATTGACGAGATTGCCATAACGCTGTTTATATTTTCCTGAAGCAATGAATTTAACCAATCCCTTGGCGCTTTGATCCGTTGCCAAAAGATCGTAAAGCGGATGTTTTGGTAAAAGGTTTTCAAAACCCGCTTCAGCGATCAATTGACTGGGAGCTTTTGCCGTGCTGCAGAAAAATATCGTGTGTCCACGGGTAGCCAATTCGCGCGCAATTGGCAATGACCGTGTCAGCAGACCGAGGTCATTGGTAGGAAGTGTAGTGAAAAGAAATTTTGTCATTGGAAACTCTTGATTGGTTGTGGAATATCCATAATGGATTACCGTCAAAGCATTATCAGTATTTCACAAAAGGATATTCGTAGCAGCAACTTTAGCCGCTTTTTACCCGAACGACTCAAGTCGTTACTACGCTTTCGTGATCTGCTGATTATGAACGTCCCACAACCTCATAATGGACGACTGTCGGCTCGAACTCGAGCAGAAAGTCTTTGTCTTCCAGATAATATTTTGCCACTTCCGGATCGTTCCCCGCGAATCCCTTAATCGAATCCATGTCTGTCCAAAATGTCATGGTAATGAAGTGAGTGACATCCCCTTCCTGGCGTTCGAGAACATGCACTCTGATGTTGCCCGCTACGGATTGATAATCGGGAATGGCCCGCTGATTTAGAAACTCACGATACGCTTGAGCCTTGTTTGTTTCGACACGTCCGTGCCACATTCGTACGATCATAGAATCTCTCCTTCACAACGACATAACATTAAACGTCAATTTGACTGTAATATCCCTGCTCCACCTTGATGCCAAGCCGTGTAAACATTTCCTGCGCGTTGAGATTTATTTCTTTATGCATGGACATGACAACCGGTTTGGCTTTTTCGACAGACTCCATACTGTCCCATTCAACGATGGTTACAACTTTAAACTCACCGTTTCCTGATGATTGTTCCAACACAAAATCTTGCAGGAAACCGGGAAGTGTTCTGAGGAACTTTTGTGTATGAAGAACTTTTTCAAAAAACTCCTCGCGCGCAGAAGTCGGAAGGACAAACCTGTCCACGCGATAGACTCGTTGTGATTTATTCGAATTCATTTTTTCTCCCATTGATTTGTTATGACTTGGTTAATTTTGTAAGACTTTGCGCAGCGTTGAGGCCCATTCATCAGGCATGTCAAAAAAGGAAATATGATGACCTGGGAAAGTAATCATCTCGCAACCGAGTTTTTCAGCCAAAATAGGGACCGTCTCAGCATAAAACCGCTTTTTCTCCACAGATATTTTCCCATTCGCCATGATCACCTTGACACCATTTTTCTTGATGGTCTCGATATCGGGTGAATAATTGGTAACAGGTAATAACTCTTGCTTTATTAAGACATTGCTTGTGTTATCTGGACTGATACGAACCTCGTTATATTTTTCGACGACGCCCTGGAACGAGATGAGATAGCACCCGCCGCCACATTGGAATGATAAGTAGATGCCCGGCGTCGGGTACCATTTCCAAGCGCGCATTAGGCAGATTCTTTTGCCACCAGTTCCCGTGACGTAAATTTGAAACCGGATCCTTCGAGCCATACAGGCAAAGGGTCTTGGCCCGTACTTCCGCAGGTTCGAAGCCCCAAGGTTGTAGACAGTAACCGGCAACATCGGCGGCTAGTCCAGCTGTACCTTTTGCAAATGCGGCTTGGAGCATAACTAGAAGACGGTTTGATGCTCCCGGCAAAGCAACTACCTTTGCATCGGCGGGACCATACCCAATTAGAGAAAGTAATGCCTCATTTGACGAATCATGAGACAGCATTGAAGAGAATTGAGCTGCAAGCTCTTGGTGTATTTTGGCAGGTGGAAGATCCCGCAAGTTCTCAAGTACTTGTTTTTGCTCTGCCGGAATCCACGGCACGATTTCATCGGGGGCTGGTGTGCCTATAATTACCACCCGATCTACGAGATTAGGGTGTCGAGCTGCAAGGGCGAGAGCGACTCTACCTCCGGCTGACCAACCTGCAACGCCAACTTGCCCGAAATTCGATTGTTGAAGAACCTCAGCCAGGTTATCAGCAGACGTGGCGACACTGGCCCACTCATCGCCTTTAACCGCTTCCGAATCTCCGTAACCGGGACGGTCGACGCTGATGAGTGTTACCTGGCGTTTTGTTGTCTCTTCTGGGTCGGGGTTATAATTACCTGCTCCGGGAGCAGGGTGACAGAAGACAATGGTTTGCTGTCTATTCCCTTTAGCCAACCGGCGCAGGGCTACTCGACGTCCCGATTTTAATCTGATGATTTCCACTTCATCCATATCCATCTTACACTCCGATTAAGACTACTGCACAAATCAAATTTGGCGAGCGTCTACGTTACCCGCTGGTGGGCGAGACGAGATAACGCCCTACTTCAAGCCACGAAAACTGACTGAAAACGGAATTCTGCCAAAAAACGTGGCGAATCCCAGTTGTCCACTGTACGCCATGTAAGTGGCAAAACTCATTTACGGGATTGAGTCTCATTCTTTAGCTCTCGACGCATGACCACACGACCTGGAGACGGTGTTCGTTTCACTTCAAACCCACACGAAGAAAACAATGGCTCAAAGCCAACTTGTATATCGCCGCTTGAGCGTCTTTTGGATTCCGAGAATGGAAAGCCTTCAATCGCAGTCGCACCGTTTTCTTTCGCAAGATCGACCGCTGCTTCAAGAAGGGCCTGACTTACACCATGTCCCCGTACATCTTTGCGCACAAAGAGACAAGGCACCAGCCAAATATCAGAGTCGCTTTCTACATCTCCTCCTCTGTACGTGGGTGTTTTCAAGGCACGAACATAGCGTGACCTTGGTCCTGTTGCGCACCAACCGACAGGTTCCTCACCTTGATAGGCCAGTAGCCCGAGTGGATGTTCACTTTTGGCAACGAGATTGCAGAAACTGGCACGATTCCCTTTGCTCCCAGCAGAGTGAAAGTCTTTCACCGGGATGATGAACCACATACACCAACAGTCATTCGTGATCTTTTCGGTGCCAAATAGCTTTGCTATATCATCAATCAAATCACTCGTTACCTTCTCAATTCTAAGAATCATCACTAACTCCATTTAGAATACAATCTGTCCATGGGTTATTTGTAACCAGCATTTCCTTCGAATGCGTGTGTTGATCTCAAGCGGCTGTCTGAATAAGAAAATCAAAATGCTTTTGCTGCCCAACTATATATTTACCTGCTGTCTCATTTTCTTCCGAGCGCCCGACATCTGACTTATTCGGCAATTGACTCCAGCTTGACCTTGAAGCCGAGTTGTCTAAAAACCGTCAAGCCGTTTTCCTCGCCCCAATGCTCGACGATCTTGCCGTCTGCGATGCGGACAATGTAAATTCCCGTGAGATTGACCCGCCTGCCGGTGGCAAGTATTCCCCAAATGTTGCCGGTATGTGTGCCGGTCATTGTGACGCGTGCCACCACTTTGTCACCTTCGGCGATTAAGTCTTCAATGTTGGTGTGATAATCCGGCATTCCGATCAGCGTAGTCTGATGCACAGCTTTTGCGCCCTCAAGACCGGGCGGCATGCCGGAGATGATATTGGGTGTGAGCACATCGGCGACGACTAATTCGGCTAAGGCGTCGAAATCGCAATTGTTGTAAGCCTCTTGATACCTGCGGACGATATCCTTATTTTCTTCAATGGACATGTCTTTTCCTCTTGAAAGCAAAAAGAACCTTTGCTATTTCAAAACTGACTATTCAGGTTTGTGGATGAAGAAAGTTTAAATCAGCATTGGTGTTTGGAAAAGAACCAGTTATTGATTAAATAATGGTACCGCTTCATATCCCCCAGTAAGAGCAATTGACAACACGTACCGCGGCATGAATTTCGCCGCGCTTTATTATTTTTACATGGATTGCAGCACAGCTTTCAAGCGACGGACTCCATCCTTTATTTCCAGCGTCTTATATCCGCCATAGCCGATGAGCACTCCCTTGCGCGCTAACGGTTCCATGCAAAAGCCGGAAATAGGCAAAATGCCAAGTCCATGCTCAGCCGACTTACGCGCCAGTGCTCTATCATCCATCCCTTCAGGGAGCCAGCCAATGCAGCGCAGACCCGCCTGCGGCGAATCCATTTCCAATGGCAATTCACTGACCGCTTTAAGAAGCGTGGCGCGGCGTTCCGCATAAAGGATTCGCATTCGCCGCAGATGGCGGGCAAAGTGACCTTCGGCTATGAAATCAGCGAGCGCGGCTTGTTCCAGCACAGGAGCATGGATGTCGAGGTGGCGGCGCACCGTCAGAAATGGATCAACCAACGGCGGGGGAAGAATCAGGTACCCAATCCGCAAAGATGGAAAAAGCACTTTGCTAAATGTGCCGATGTAAATCACACGACCCGCGTCATCCAGCCCTTGCAAAGCCGCCAGCGGACGTGCCGCAAAACGATATTCGCTGTCGTAATCATCTTCAAGAAGATAGGCATCGGCACGTTTTGCCCAATCCAATATTGCCAATCGCCGCGCCAGACTCATTGTGACGCCCAAAGGATATTGATGCGATGGAGTGAGATAGGCCAGCCGTGCTTTGGGAGCGCGTGCGATTCCCTCTTCCACGATCAATCCCTCCCTGTCAATTGGTACTGGGACGATATGAGCCTTCGCCCCGATGAACGCGCCTCGCGCGCCGAAATAGCCTGGGTCCTCCAACCAGACAGGATCGCCAGCGTTGAGCAACATGCGTGATGTCAGATCAAGCGCGCCCTGCGAACCAGATACGATGACAATTTGTTCTGGCGTGCAATGAACCTGACGGGAGACCGTAACATGAGCTGCTATCGCCTCCCGCAACGGACGATACCCAGCCGCATCCTGGTATCCGTAATTTTTTTCGGACATGTACCTGGCTTGTTTGATAACAAGTTGTGACCAAAGTTTGTAGGGGAAGGCATCCAAAGCTGGCGCATCAGGGAGAAGCAGGCGCAGGGTTCTGGTAATTGGCAGTGACACAAATGTGCGGGATAACTCCATTTGCGATTTGGCATGATCTGAAAATATTGATTGAGACGGCTCGATGTGGTTCTGTGGGGTGTCATGATTTTGCGGCGTTAACAGAAGATCGGGCAAAACACGCGCGACAAATGTTCCACTCCCTTCCGAGGACTCGAGATACCCTTCTGCTGTCAATTGCCTGTATGCGTTCAGGATGGTATTGCGCGACACCCCAAGTTCATCTGCCAGCGCGCGGGTGGATGGCAATTTCGTCCCGCCTTTCAATTCCCCAGAAAGGATCGCTGTCCGCAAATGGGTGTAGATTTGCTGGTAGAGCGGAGCATTTAAATCAGGATGAAATAGGTTACCTTTAAATAGGGTCATGGCTTACCTCAGGGTATCAAGTCTGCCAGTTAAATGGATTGGGTGTGTTTCATTTCAGTTGAAACCGTCCCGAAGGTTGGCAAAAACGGCAAAATTTTCTCGGCAAAACCTTCGGGACGTTCTTTCTGCAACTCATTTGAAACGCACCTAAATGAATTTGGATTGGTGAACTGAAAATTATATTGCCAATGCGATTTGGATTTGCTGAATGTGTCCATGCCCGTGCCTGGCGTAGGTCTCGATAAAATGGTCAATGGAAAGTTCGCCCATTTCAGGGTGAATTCCGACTCGCGCAAAATCATCTGGGTTGAGTTGAGTGAACAGCGTTGACCAGCGGGTGTGAAGTCCACGCAGGATGGATAGGGAGGCGGTGACATCTGTTTGTTTCGCGTCGTCAAGTTCCGCCCAGGCTTCCTGTTCCCATGTTTTGAGAGTCGGGCGGTCTTCTGTCAGAATCAATTTCATTCGAGTATAGGCGTGGATGTGCGAATCAGCCAGATGATGAATCGTCTGCGCGATGTTCCAGTCGCCGTCGAGAGTCGGGTGTTCGGGTGGACAAGCCAAATGGAGCTGATCAATTGTCAGATTAAGAATGATGCGTTCCAAGTCGCTGGGGAAATTTTTTATTTTGGTAATGCAATCCTGTCGCTGGGCAGTTGTCAGTGTGGTCATTTTTCCTCTTTATTGCGCTGCAAGTTTTTCGGCAAGATGATGTAAGGCGACGCGCAAGTCATCTGGTTCGCGCACTATGAAGTCGAAAGAAAATTTTGCCAGTTGACGCGCGAGCCAATCCAAGTCGTCGGTGCTTCCGCGCAACAGCACGCCGTCATCAAAAGGCTCCAGCACGCCCAACACATCCATGATTTCTTCTTTGGCGGAGGCGAGGTCTGTTTGCAAAAATATTTCAAACGTCAAACTTCGTGGCACGCTGGCAATCGCTTGCACAACATGTGCCATCGCATCGAATTGTTCAGGCGGCTCGAACGTTGCGTCGGTCAAGTCAACTTGCGACACACGATCCAATCGAAAGGAACGCAGCGCCTTGCGAAGGTTGCACCAACCAACGGCATACCACTTGCCCTGATGATAAGCCAAACCATACGGATCGAAATCGCGCTCGGTCTCATCGCCTGTGCCAGATTGATACAGCAGATGCGTTCGCCGCCGCAATTGAACGGCACGACTCAAAGTCAGGATGACTTCGCTGGATGACGCCAGCGGACTCTTGCGCCAATCGAACGCGACCGCCTCTGCCAACGCCCGAAACTGATTCTGTAACTCAAGCGGGAGTAAACGCTCAAGCTTGGCTCTGGCGCTCTCGATTGCAGGCGTGATTTCCGAGAGACTCAAATGCTCCACTGCCAGAAGTCCAAGCGCAAGGGACAGGGCTTCGGTGTTGGTGAAGATCATCGGCGGCAACTTGCGACCCACGCCCAATTCATACGCGCCATAGCGTCCGCGCTCGGCGATGATCGGGATGCCCAAGTCTTGCAGAATGGTGATGTAGCGCCGCAGCGTGCGGATGTTCACTTCCAGCCGTTGCGCCAACTCCACTCCCGTTAAGCGGCGGTGAGTCTGCAACAATTCCAATACTGCCAGTACGCGTGTAGTGGGGTGATACATGTTTCAAGTATAACTTTTTATTAGGGCGGTTTCTGCCCTGTTTTGGATTTACACTTTGATCAAATCAATTTCAAAACGGAGACGATAACCATGAAAACCTATAAAAACCCCTTTAGCCATATAGACCTGCGTGTTCCAAACATGGAAGCGGCGCTGCCTTTTTATGAAAAACTTTTGCCTGCCCTGGGGTTCACACGCACATTTCATTCACCCCTATGGATGGTCTTTGCCGCAGACGGCGAGTTGCCCAGCGCGGCATATTTTGCAATTACGGAAGACCCTGCTCATTTGCCCAATGCCAATCTCGTTGGCTTTTGGGCAGACAGCCGCGAAGAAGTTGACCAGATCGCGCAATTGGTGCGGGAGGCTGGTGGAAAAATCAATGATGGGCCCAGGTTGTTTCCCATCAGCAAGAGTTACTACGCGGTTTATTTTGAAGACCCCTGCGGCAACAAGTATGAACTTGTCCATCGGCTGGATTAGTTTTTATCGCTTTAAACACGGAGATTAATATGAATACATCACCTGCACAAAGCAATGGCTTGCATGATTTCGATTTCTTTATAGGCAAATGGAAAGTCCAACATCGCCGCCTGAAAGAGCGGCTGGTTGGAAGCGATGATTGGGTTGAATTCGATGGAACATGTGTGACACAGAAACTTCTTGATGGTCAAGCCAACGTGGACGATAACGTACTCAACCTTCCGCAAGGTGGCTACCGCGCAGTTTCGCTTCGATCTTATGATCTGGAAAAGAAGCTTTGGTCTATTTGGTGGTTGGATAGCCGCTCCCCTGGTCATCTTGATCCGCCTGTGGTTGGGAAGTTCGTTGATGGGGTGGGTACATTCTTCGCGGATGATACCCTTGCTGGCCGCCCAATCCGCGTGCGCTTCCTCTGGACGGATACGCAATCACAGTCACCGCACTGGGAGCAGGCATTCTCAGCTGATAACGGAACCACGTGGGAGACGAATTGGCATATGGATTTCACGCACATGGAAGAATGATGACTCATCATACGCACTGGGCGTTAAACTCACACGAGTTTAGGTGGAAACATTATAATGACGATTGCATCACCGCATTTTGCTCTGACCAGCATAACAGGAAACCCAATGTATGCCTGATCGTAATCTTGCTGCCAATCGCCTTCTGGCTGTCACTGAAGAGGAACTTCAGCGCATTGTGCTGGATATTCACGATGGGCCGGTCCAAAACCTTTTTGCAGCTATGAGCCAGTTGACAGTTCTTCGGTCGCAACTGAGCGGGCTTCAACCGCCGCCCGATGAATGTCTCGCGACCATCAACCGTACGATCAGCCTGCTGGAAATTTCACTCGGGGACATTCGCGATTTACTGGGAACCTTCCGCGCACCTGAATTCGTGGGAAGTGAATTGCCTGAAATTATCGAAGATATTGTGATTCAACACGAGTCATTCACATCCAGTTCAGTGACACTTGAGATGAGAAAACCATTCCCGCAGTCTGTATCATTGCAGGTGAAGATCGCGATATGCCGAATCTTGCAGGAGTCTCTCTCGAACATCCGCCGCCATGCGGGTGTGGAAAATGCTTCAGTCACATTAAGAATGGAAAAGAATCATATTATTCTCGAGGTCTCGGATCAGGGACGCGGGTTTGAACCTCCTCCGCTAAATGGACCTTATGCGACAGAAAAACAGGAGCATATCGGCCTGCGCGGAATGCGGGAGCGGGCGGCATTGGTGGGAGGGGAGTTAACCGTGGAGAGCCGCCCCGGTGCGGGAACGCGGGTTCACGTGGAGATCCCAATTCATGAGTAACACGCCGCAGATCCGTATCGTATTGGCTGACGATCATGCCCTGGTGCTGGAAGGTCTGCGCGCCCTCTTGAGTGCTGAGCCTGATTTGACCGTGGTCGCAACTGCTACCGACGGCGAACGACTGCTGGAGGCGATAAAGCGCTTCTCTCCGGACGTTGTGGCAATGGATCTGCAAATGCCATTCATGGATGGGCTGACCTGCCTGCGGCACATACGCACCGAGGAACTGCCCGTACGAGTGCTCATTATCAGCGCTTTTGGAGATGCCCAATCCCTGCGCCTGGCAGTCGAAGGCGGCGCGGACGGCTTTGCCCTCAAAACTGATCCGCCCGAAATGACGCTCGCCGCCATTCGACAGGTGGCGGCAGGTCATCTGGTCTTTCCTGATGCTGTCCGCCGCTGGTTGATGCGCAACTCTGCCCAGGACCCGAACGCACTCACCGAACGTGAAGAGGTTGTTCTGGCGCACATCGCAGAAGGAAAAAGCAACGCCCAGATTGGTGTGGCACTGAACTTGAGTGAAAATACAGTCAAGTTCCATTTAAAGAACCTCTTCTCGAAACTTGGCGTGAACAACCGTACCGAAGCTGCGGCAAAATTCCACCAGCGAAGCAGTCCTGTGGACAAGCGATAACCCACCTAAACGGGTGGCCCTCCCTACTCGTACTAATTTCCACAAACTATCCGCGCAGGCGTTCTCCCGCCCGCGCTTCAATGCTATCCTATCTCCATGTTTAGTGAGAAAGGATGGCATTTACGATTACGCCAACTGCAAACCCAATTGTCATGAACGAAACGCCAAACCGTAACCTTGCCCTCGATCTGGTGCGCGTGACCGAGGCCGCCGCGCTTGCCGCAAGCCATTGGATGGGACGCGGACAAAAAGAAGCCGGCGATGGCGCGGCAGTGGAAGCCATGCGCCTGATCCTTTGCACGGTTGAAATGGATGGCGTGGTTGTCATTGGCGAGGGTGCAAAAGATGAAGCGCCAATGTTGTTCGACGGCGAAAAAATTGGAAACGGCCGCGGTCCCGCAGTGGATGTTGCAGTGGACCCCATCGAAGGAACCGCCTTGCTGGCCTATGGACGACCCGACGCGATCTCAGTCGTTGGCATTGCGCCGCGCGGGACGATGTGGTCGCCGGGGCCGGCATATTATATGAACAAACTTGTGGTTGGACGCGAAGCCCGGTCAGCGCTTCATGCGGGACTTCTAGCTGCTCCTGTTTCTGAGACATTATCAGCAATTGCCGCTGCGCTGGCAAAACCCCTCGGCGACCTGACCATTTTTGTGCTCGATAAGCCGCGTCACCAAAAGCTCATCGCTGACATCCGCGAAGCAGGCGCGCGAGTCCTGTTACGCACCGATGGCGATGTGGCCGGCGCGCTGATGGCCGCCATGCCCAACTCCGGCGTGGATGTGCTGATGGGAATCGGCGGCACGCCCGAAGGTGTCATTGCCGCTTGTGCGGTGCGCGCATTGGGAGGCGCAATGCTTGGCCAGCTCGCCCCGCAAAAAGAGGATGAACGCAAGGCCATTGAATCTGCCGGACTCGATCTTGATGAAGTGTTAACCGAAAATGAACTGGTGCGCAGCGATGATGTTTTCTTCGCCGCCACTGGCATCACCGATGGAGTGCTCATGCCCGGCGTACATTACAGCGGCGAAGGCGCCAGCACAGTGTCCATCGTCATGCGCGGCAAGACCGGGACCATTCGCAAGATTTATGCCGAACACCGGCTGGATAAACTGCGAAGCATCAGCGCGGTTGCGTATTAAGAAAACGGAGTCCAAAGTCTCCTGACTTTGGATTTTCTAGCGATCTATCAAACCAACAAGGAGAAACCCATGTCCGACACAAATGACAATGACAAAGCCTTATTCGATGCCGGGGTAAAGGAATACAGCGCGGCCGGTCGTTACTACTACGATATTGGATATAAGCCAACTGAAACCCAGGTGTTGGCGGCTTTTCGAATTACGCCACAGGAGGGCGTGTCTTTTGAGGAGGCCGCGGCGGCTGTCGCGGCCGAATCCTCTTTTGCCACGTGGACAACTGTCTGGTCCGATTATCTCGTAGATGGCTCACGCTACTCCGCCCGTACGTATGAAATGAAACCCGTGCCCGGTCATCCCGATCAGGTGATGGCCTACATCGCCTATCCGCTCGATCTGTTCGAGGAAGGCTCGATGGGCAACCTGATGTCATCGCTCGTTGGCAACGTGTTCGGTTTCAAACCTTTGCGCGCTTTGCGTCTCGAAGATATTTACTTCCCGCCCGCGTTGCTGAGCACATTCCAGGGCCCGCCGCATGGGATTCAGGTCGAGCGTGACCGTCTGGATAAATATGGCCGTCCTCTGCTCGGCGCGACGATGAAACCCAAGCTTGGTCTCTCCGCCAAAAATTATGGACGCCTCGTCTACGAAGCCCTGCGCGGCGGATTGGATTTCACCAAGGATGATGAGAATATCACCTCCCAGCCCTTTATGCGCTGGCGCGACCGCTGCGAGTTTGTGATGCATGCCGTCAAGCAGGCTGAGGCTGAAACCGGTGAACGCAAGGGGCATTACCTCAACGTCACCGCCGGCGACATGGAGGAGATGTATGCCCGCGCCGAACTGGCGAAGGAACTTGGCTCGCGCATTATCATGGTGGACTATCTCATTGTTGGCTTTACCGCTTTTACATCGCTTTCCAAGTGGTGCCGCCGAAATGGAATGCTGCTTCATGCCCACCGTGCTTTGCACTCGGTTCTGGACCGCCAGCCGAATCACGGCATCAACTGGCGCGTGCTCGCCAAGATGTGCCGCATCGTCGGCGCGGATCATCTGCACAATGGAACCGTCGTTGGCAAACTCGAAGGCGACCGCGCCTCGACCATCGGCATCAACGAAATGATGAGAGAGACCCGCGTTGCCACCGTGGAACAATGTCCCGGTCACCACTTCAACCAGCCCTGGCTTTCCATGCCCGGCATGTTCCCGGTCGCTTCGGGCGGCATCCATGTTTGGAACATGCCGGAACTTGTATCCATTTTTGGCGATGAAGTGATCCTGCAATTTGGCGGCGGGACGGTTGGTCATCCGTGGGGCAGTGCGGCGGGAGCCACTGCCAACCGCGTTGCGCTCGAAGCTGTTGTGCAGGCCCGCAATGAAGGCCGCAACCTGCTGGCCGAAGGGGCAGACATCCTCAAATCTGCGGCGCGTCACAGCGGTGAACTGCGCGCAGCAATGGAAACCTGGAAGGATATTACCTTCGATTATGAGTCCGTGGATGCGCTGGATAAACCGGTGTCCTAAAACGAAACGTCCCGCAGGTTCCATCATTCAAACCTGTCTTTGGAATCAACCTGCGGGACGATGAATAAAGGAGCAACTACATGAAAACAGAAACCTTTTCCTATCTCCCCACCCTTACCAGCGAACAGATCGAGAAACAGATTCAATATTTTTTGAACCAAGGCTGGGTGGTCGGCATTGAACACTCATCCCGGCTGGACCCAAAGCTCGCATTCTGGGATTGGTGGAAATTGCCGCTCTTTAACGTTCGCACAGTGGGTGAGATCATGTCTGAGATCGAAGCCTGCAAGTCAAAGCATGGGAACAGCTACATCCGCATCACCAGTTATGACAATGCGCGCCAGACACAAGTGATGGGCTTCGTTGTACACAGACCTTAATTGTATTCCCGCCAACCCAAAAGAATCTTCGCGCGGGATTCCATTTGATACCGCGCCTTTCATGAACATAAGACTTTAGAGTCTTAAGAAGGTGATCCCATGAACAAACATCGCCCCATCATCCTGGCTATTGTCGGAGACAGCGCCGCTGGAAAAAGCACGCTCACAAACGGCCTGGTGCAAATCCTGGGCGCAGACCGGGTAACAGTGGTCTGCACCGACGACTATCACAAGTACGACCGCCGTGAACGCGCGGAATTGAAGATCACGCCCCTGCATCCAGATTGCAATTATATGGATGTGCTGGAACTCCACCTTGAACGCCTGCATTATGGGCAGCCTTTTCTCAAGCCGGTTTATGAACATTCAAGCGGTTCGCTGATCCGCCCGGAATATGTGCGCCCGCGTGAATTCGTCATCGTGGAAGGGTTGCTCGGATTTCATTCCGCCGTCATGCGCCAGTTCTACGATGTGAAGGTTTTCCTCGATCCGCCGGAAGATTTGAGGACTGCATGGAAGATCAAACGCGATACCAGCAAGCGCGGCTACACGGCTGAACAGGTGCTGGCTGAAATGAAAAAGCGTGAAGAGGATACGCTCAAATACATCCGCCCGCAGCGCGAACATGCGGATATTGTTGTGCGCTTCCACGCAGATGAGGGCGTGAAGCCGGAGAATGCCGGACCAAACCTCAACGTGCAGCTTGTATTGCGCCCGACGATTCCGCACCCGGATTTGAGCTACCTGATTGACGGAACGCATCAACCCTCGACCGATGTCCGGCTCCGGCTTGGACGGGATGGCGGACGCCCGGTGGATTTCCTCGAAATCGCCGGCAATGTGAGCGCTGAGAATGCCATTCGACTCGAAGATGCAATCTGGCAGCACCTGCCTGACCTGCGCCCGGTACGCGAAGATCAGTTCGGCGATTATCAGGACCGCATGGAAGTAAAACACAGCCATCCATTGGCGCTCTCTCAATTGCTGATCACCTATCACTTATTGCGTAAATACAAAAACCTCGCGCAGATGCCGTTTGCGCCGCCGGTGGCTGCGTTGAGCCGCTTGCAGTCAACCCCGTCGTCTGCGGAAAATGAGCAGGCGTAGGCGGGGGCAGAATCAACTTTCAGTGAAATGAATTTTGATTTGGAAGAATCAGCCCCGGGCTGGGGACGATGCGAAGAGTCCGCTTTTATAAGGATTGAGCATGAGCGATGAGTATGACGTCATAGTGATTGGCGCGGGACCGGTGGGTCTGTTTGCCGCATTCTATGCCGGGATGCGCAATCTGCGGACGCTGGTGCTGGAGGCGCTGCCGAAGCCGGGCGGCCAGATCACCGCGCTATATCCTGAAAAATATATTTACGATGTGGGCGGCTTCCCGGCCATCCTGGGGCGCGACCTGGTGACGGAGCTTTATAAACAGAGCAATCAATTCGGCGCGGATTTTAGATTCAATGAGCGTGTGGAATCTTTGGAGATGCTCGAGCCGGGACATTTGCGGCTCGCTACAACAGAAGGGGTATATTTCAGCAAGACTGCGATCATTGCGGCGGGGATCGGCGCTTTTCAACCCAACCGGCTTAACGTAACCGGCGCCGCTGAATTCGAAGGGAAGGGCGTTTCGTATGTGGTGCGCGAACGCGAAAGATTTTTAGGGCGGCGTTTGCTGGTGGTCGGCGGCGGCGATACGGCTGTGGATTGGTCGCTGGAACTTCGTAACTGGGCCAGCGAAGTGACCCTGATCCATCGTTCCGATTATTTTGAGGCGCATCAACGCAGTGTGATTGCGTTGTATGATTCACAGGTGAACGTGCATACACAAAACGAACTGGCGCGTATTTCGGGAAGCGGCAGGGTGGAACAGGCCGTGATCCGTGACAATGTCACTGGCGAGGAACGCACATTGGATGTGGATGATATTCTGGTTTGCATCGGTTTTCGCGCTGACCTCGGGCCGATCAATCAATGGGGACTCGATCTTGAAGGCCGCAAGGTTGCAGTCAACCGCTGGGGGGAGGCATCCATGCCCGGAGTCTATGCGGTTGGCGATATCGCGCATCCCCAGGATGGGGTCAGCATGAATCTGATCGCCTACGGATTTGGTCAGGCCACACTGGCAGTGGGACATGCCAGTCATTTCATTCACCCAAAGGAACGCGTCATGCATGGGCACAGCAGCCAGCGCAAGGGAATGAAATACTCGCCCGTACCCGGCTCCGCGCAGGCTGAAAGTTGATGAGCCGTAGGTTGGATTGCCAATCGTTATCCAAGTTGATACCTTGCAAAATTTGTGCAAGTATTAACGCCAAGACGCGAAGATTCTATTATTATTTCCTTTGCACTCTGCGCCTTTGCGTTAAAAAATACAGAAATAAAACAGGCATAAAGAAGTAAAAGTAACGATGAAGGAGAAACACATGTCGGAGAGACCGCAACGGAATTTATCACTGGAACTGGTCCGCGCTACAGAGGCAGCGGCATTGGTTGCCGCGCGTTACCGTGATCTCGGTAAATGGGACTCTGCGAATTCAGCCGCTGCAACCGCCATGCGGCTTGTATTGCAAACCATAGATATGGACGGTGTGATCGTGGGGGGCGAAGGGGAGAAACATAACACGCCACTTTTATTCCACGGCGAGATGGTCGGCACGGGGCATCCGCCTGCGGTGGATGTGGCGGTTGATCCAATTGAAGGCTCGCCCGCGCGCGCGCTCGGACGCCCCAATACGCTCGCTCTGGCCGCGCTTGCCGAACGTTGGAGCCTGTGGGATCCCGGCCCAAGTGTTTATGTGGAAGAGATCGTGACCGGCTCTGCGGCGCGCGCAGCGATTGATTTGAATCTCAGCCCGGCCGAAAACATGCGCAGGATCGCTGAAGCGTTGCAATGCAAGGTCGGCGACCTGACTGTCTTTGTTTTGGATAAGCCGCGCCACGAGAACCTGATCCGTGAATTGAATGAAACAGGCGCGCACGTCAAGCTGAATTCCGGCGGATTCATCGTCGGCGCGATGCTGGCGGCCATGCCCGGCACAGGCGTGGATGTGATGATGAGCATCGGGCGCGCTTCCGAATCTGTGCTGGCCGCGTGCGCGGTCAAAGCCCTGGATGGAGGATTACAGATCCGCCGCGCGCCGCAAAGCGACGAGGAAATGAATCGCGTACATGCCGCACTGGGAAAACGCGCCGGTCAAATCCTGACCGAGGCGGATGTTTGCAAATCCGAGGATGTTTTTCTCGCTGCGACAGGCATCACAGACGGCGGCCTTCTGCACGGAGTTGAAATCAAACGTGACGGCGTAACGACCGAAAGCCTCGTCATGCGCGCGCGTTCGGGCACGATGCGTTATGTCCGCGCAATTCATCGGCTGGATAAACTCATGCAGTTCAGTCAAATCGATTACACCGGCGGCAATCAGGAAAAGGCAGAAGACCGTGGTTAAACTTGCCCCGTCCATTCTCGCCTCGAACTTTGCCCGCCTCGAATCTCATGTCCGTGAAGCCATCACCGCCGGGGCAGATTGGATTCATATTGACGTGATGGACGGTCACTTCGTCCCCAACATCACCATCGGTCCGCTGATTGTTGAAGCCTTGCGTCCCCTAAGCAAAGAGACTGGCGCATTGCTCGATGTTCATTTAATGATCGAAGAACCGGATCGTTATCTGGAGGATTTTGTACAGGCTGGCGCTGACATTGTTACGGTGCATGTCGAAACCTGTCATCACTTGCATCGGACCATCCAGCGCATCAAGGAATTGGGGGCCAAAGCCGGGGTCACGTTGAACCCATCCACATCGCTCACCACGCTGGAACAAATTCTGCCGGATGTGGACCTTGTGCTGATCATGTCCGTCAACCCCGGGTTTGGCGGGCAGAAATATATTCCATCTTCAACGGTGAAGATCCGCCGCTTGCGTCGGATGCTGGATTCAATCGAATCAAAGGCCTGGCTGGAAGTGGATGGGGGAGTCCATGCGGGGAACGCGGCCGAAGTGGTGCAGGCGGGCGCGGATGTGCTGGTGGCCGGAAGCGCCGTCTTTGGCGGAAAAAATTCAGTCGCTGAAAATGTGTCCGCTTTACGAAAGGCGATTCACTAACGTGAATCACGCCGGTAGCAGCGGACTCTTTCGGAGTTTTGTTTATTCCTGGCTTTTACCTTGTGCCGTCAAGATGCCAAAGCGTGCTCCACGCTTTGAACAATCGCTCCATTAGCAACCAACTGACGCGAAGCCTCGATAAATCCTGACATGGTCCTATCCGCTTCGATAAAAGGGATGTGCTGTCTGAGAAGAGAATAAACGCCCCGAGTACCTTTTCCAAGGGTGGCTTGCGTTCCAATGACCTGCTTGCGGAAATCAATTCCCTGCGCCGCAGACATCAGCTCAATGGCAAGGATTCTCTCCACGTTGCTGAGAATATCCCGCAACTTGAGTCCAGCCGTCACTCCCATGCTGACATGGTCTTCCACGTTCGCCGAAGTTGGAATCGTATCCACACTGGCGGGATGTGAAAGCACTTTGTTTTCGGTCACCAATGCGGCGGCGGTATATTGAAGGATCATGAAGCCTGAATTCAGTCCGCCCTCACGGGTAAGAAATGCCGGGAGCGTATGCGTGTTGGAGCATTCGTCGGTTAGGCGCATGATGCGTCTCTCAGAGATGTTGCCAAGTTCACTCACAGAAAACGCCAGGTAGTCCATCGCAATTGCCAGCGGCTCACCGTGAAAATTTCCGCCCGATAGAACGGAGATTTCCTCAGTGGCATCATCGATAAAGATCAAAGGGTTATCCGTAACGGCATTCAATTCAATTTCAAAGACCCAGCGCGCATACGCGATCGCATCGCGTACAGCGCCATGCACTTGCGGCATACAACGCAATGTATAAGCATCCTGCACATTGAGCGAACCATGCTCGCGCGTAAATTGACTGTCCTTCAACAAACTTCGCAGATTACTTGCACATTCTTTTTGACGTGGAAACGGCCGCAGGTTATGAATGCGCTCGTCAAACGCAAGGTCGGTTCCATTCAACGCTTCGAGGCTTAAACACCCGGCAATGTCGGCGGTTTGACTGTACCGTTCGGCGCGCAAAGTTTCCAGCACGCCCAGCGCCGTCATCACTGAAGTGCCATTTGTCAACGCCAACCCCTCCTTCGCCGCAAGTGTGATCGGTTTTAATCCGGCGCGTTTGAATGCTTCCGCGCCCGAAATTTTTTCACCTTGATATTCCACAATCCCTTCGCCAATGATCGGCAGGCTCATATGCGCGAGCGGAGCGAGGTCGCCGCTTGCGCCAAGTGAGCCCTTCTCAGGGATGATGGGGTGAATCCCCGCATTCAACATGTCAACCAGTAATTGCAGGGTCGAGACGCGAATGCCTGAATGTCCACGCGCAAGAGTGTTGGCGCGGATGAGTATGATCGCGCGCGTCGTTGGAATATCAAATGCATCACCAACTCCAACTGCATGGCTTACGAGGATGTTGCGTTGAAGTTGCTCCACTTGAGCGGGCGGGATAATGCGGTCCTTGAATGCGCCGAAGCCGGTTGTGATGCCATAGGCGATGGTCCCGCGCTCGAGCAGAGTCTGCACCGCATTCGCGGCTCTTGCGACCTTTTGGCCTGCTTCTGCTCCGATCTGCACTTGTGGCGCGTTGGGTTGACCATATGCCACCGCCTGCACCTGATCAAAGGTCAGGCTGGCTCCGTCTAATTGAATTACGCTTGTTTTTGTCATCTAATGCTCCCTTTTCCGTGTTTGATGTTTGTTCAATGAGATTCAACATCAAATTAAACTTTTTCGAAGATCATTCCCTGTATTTGGCAGTGTACCATACAGCATGAGCGCTTTATATTCGTGAATGATCAAACAGCATGGCGGCGATATTGATATTCCATCAATAAACGGAGAGGATACAATTATTCCGGCATGGATTTCTTTCGCAATTAAACCCTGAATCATACGAATCATGAATCATTGCAAAACGAATCACAGGAACTCGAGTCTCATTTGGTGGGAATCGAAAATGTTTAACCTTGCGATTTTTTAAGGTAGATATGTGCTTCATGCTTCAAAAAGGCTGTTCATGCCCATATATGGGGGGGCGGATGATGCTGGTTACTGTGTTTGGCTGAAACGCCTGTTCTATCCTAAAGCATGATTATCAACGACTGCGCGATGTTTCTTTAACGTAGACCAACCTTAAAAAAACAAATCTTTTTAACCTAACGTAGGTCTAGCGCCTGTTATCAATTGAAAGTATCTGCTAGAATGTATTCACGCTGATATAACGGATGTATGCCCCATGCATCCAAATTCCTGTAAGAAACTTTTAAAAATAACATACCATCACTCCACAAGCCGCTATCTAAAGGCGGGTTATTCAATGTACCCTACAATAATTCATACCGAGGAAATTTTATGAACGCAGATCAGGCCTGGCACTCTGTACTCGCACAACTTCAAATGGAAATGCCCCGCGCCTCTTATGATACCTGGGTGCGCGATACGCATCCCATTGCGTACGATAACGGTATGATTACCGTTGGCGTACGCAATGCTTATGCGCGGGACTGGTTGGAAAGCCGTCTTGCGAGTACTGTCAGCCGTTTATTGATAGGGATACTGAACTCGAATGTTTCAGTCAATTTCGTTGTTTCTCAAGCCGACGAGAACGATTCACATACCGACCCGGAGCCTGCCGCCTCGCCAATTGAGATTACCGCCCCCGAGCCAAAACCCCGCCACGTCAACCTCAACCCGCGTTACACCTTTGACACTTATGTGGTCGGCTCTGGAAACCGCCTTGCCCATGCGGCCTGTCAGGTTGTGGCAGAGAAACCAGCGCGAGCCTACAATCCGCTTTTCCTGTATGGCGGCGTGG
>JACRMH010000003.1 GCA_016219545.1 Chloroflexota bacterium
GCTCGCCTGCTAAGTGGGTGCCGGCTTTAAAACCGGTCGCGGGTTCGAATCCCGCCCTCCCCGCCACAATAAAAAATACACTCAGAAATGGGTGTATTTTTTATTTCCGGTCACGTGTCCCCATTGAGGGGATGACATTCGAATCCCGCCCTTTCCGCCATAGAAACACACTCGGTTTTCGAGTGTGTTTTGTTTTCGGTCGCGTGCCCCGTTGAGGGGATGATATCCCATAAAGGGACGATGTTTGAAGCCCGCCCGCCTATGGACAAACCATACCATAACTCATGCAGGGTTGTCTGGTACGCTCAGCAAACATCGGTTAAGGGAGTCCCCAGACCGTGAGTACACCGTCCTTCGATAGGCTAACAATGGTATGCTGGTCGTTGGTGAAGAAGATGGCGGTGGGGAGGTCCGAACTTCCGCTGATCTTGCACAAATGTGCGCCGCTGCCGGCATCCCACAGATCGATGTCATTCATTATGCTGGAAGCGAACATTTCGCCATCCGGCGAAAAGGCCAGCGCCTCAACCGTGCCCTTGCCGGATTGAATCGAGCGGACTTTGTCACCTTCAGGCGCCTTCCAAACCTGGATCGTACGGTCCATGCCACCTGAGATAAACGACTTGCCATCTGGCGCAAACGCCAGGCGCGGGTTCCAAGCCATAATAGACTCATTCTTAATGACCTTGCTGAGGCTCCAATCCTCGGTGAGCCACAGCTCAATATCCCCGCCGCTCTGCGCGGCCAGCAAATAACGGCCATCCGCTGAAAAAGCCAGACTGGAATACCCAGGGGTAAGGATCTGCCCGCCACCATCCAACTCCTGAGTCAGGTCGCCGCCACGGGACTCCCAAACCGAGATGCGACCAGGAATCGTATCACCGAACTGAATCGGAGACTGCGACTGATAATAGCCGCCCGCCAGCAGGCTTCCATCCGGCGAAAAAGCCAGGACAGTAAAAGAATCCTCCATCTCTTCTTCCCACAACTGGCGGCCGGCTTGCAAATCCCAGACATATACGGTTTTATCCACAGCGCCGGCCAGCAGCTCACCGCCGGGGGAGAGCACCAGGGACGCATACGGACCTAGTTTGTTTTCAGGCTTAAGTGTCTGAATCACGGTTCCATCAACAGGGTTTAGCAGTTCGATACCCCAATTATTGCCGGCCGCCAGTTTGGTGCCATCCGCCGAAACAGCCAGGCTGGAATAGCTTGTATAACGAGCTGGTATGCTCCCGGTCAGAGAGGCATCCGCCAGCCGCCAGATGTGAATTCCTTCGGCCGTGCCTACAGCCAGGGAAGTGCCATCCGGCGAAGAAGCGGCCCTGCCTTGCAAGCGGCTCTGCTCGGGCAGGGTGCTACTGGGCTGATCAGAGCCAAAGCGGCGCAGATCGATGCCGGACTGGGAGGGATTGAACATCAATTTACCTGCGGTAATGCCCGCGACAGGCAGCACCATCTTCTGAACCCAGGTTTGGCTGGCCGGGTCCAGTATGCGTGCATAGGTATCGCCCCCGTTGGTCTCAAAGTTCACCACCAGCTTGCCATCTGGGGCGAAATTCAGTGCAATGGGACGCTCATTTTGCTTGGATTCAAGCACGCCACGCATTTTCTTATCGGGGATGCTCCAAAAACGAAGATCACCGTTGAGCGAAATCGTGACCATGCGCTTTGCATCCGGGGAGATGGACATGGCGTAAGGCGTCTCGCCTAAAAACAGAAACTGCTCGATCTTGCCGGAAAGGCTGGCGTCGCTCATCTTGTACAGGTGAATACTGTCATCGTAGGCGGGTACTGCCAGGAAGCTGCCGTCCGGGGATAGCGCAAAAGCCATAGGCAGTTCATTAATATCCGCCGGCTTTTTAGCGAGTAGCTGCCTGCCATCCGTCACCTGCCACTGGTAAAGCGTAAAGGCGGCATCCACGCCTGAAAGGGTTTCGCTCTGTGGCGTAAAAGCAATCTCGGTCAGGTTGGCGCCGGTTTTTGCGCTCCAGACGATTTTAAACGCCTGGGTATCGTAAACAGTCACCCCGCTTGAAGTAGCCGCCGCCAGCCAGCGCCCATCCGCCGAATAGGTCAACATATTCAGGCTGCCATCCCCCACCCGGCGGATTTCCTGAACACTTTTACAACTTCCAGCGCTGATCAGCCCAACGGGCGTGGGAGTGATGGTAGGTGTGGCGGTTGGGGTGGGTGTCCAGAGCGCCGCGGTGGCCGTTGAAGCCTGGGCGGTTTGCGCGGCTAGAACCTCGGGAGCGGGTCCGCAGGCGCTCAGCAGTAGAAAACATGTCAGCAGAAAATATATGGGTTTCATTTTTCACCTGTGTGTGGTTGGTAATTTCAGGGGGATGCTTACTTTCGCCCCCATCTTATGGACATTATACCCGCAGGCGCATGCCTCCTGGATTTTTGTTACACAGAAAACCCAATTTGCAGCGGCCGATATTAAATAACCAAGTTGTCACCATGTCGAGAAATCCAATGAACTTGCTGGGAATTTACCCTGCGAGCACAATGTAACACCGCACAGGCGCGCGGCGCAGTGTTTGCGGTAAAAATAGATTTTCTAATAGGATCAATTTTCAAATAGCAAGTTGCGGTATATAAACCATTTACTCATCCTACGCAGTAGTGACCCCGAAGGGATGATACGAGTGGTTAGAATTTTGACATCCCTTCGGGGTCGTCGCTTCCATTGCATAAGGAAGTTATTTATATCGTATCGGCTCAACATCCCGCTTCGAGCCATCCTTGGATTTTCTCGCGCGCGCGTAATAAAAGGTTTCGCGCAGTTGCGGTGTGACCAGTCCTGAGTCACGGTAGCCCATGCGTGTGCCGTGAAATTGCATCGTCCGAAACCAAAAGATGGATGCAAGGTTTTTCAGCAGCACACCTTCACGCGTCGCGTGCCACAAGTCGCTGAGGATGTTGGTTGTCGTCAGGCGCATAAAATCATACACACTGAAATGCGACTCGGGATGAATACGCTTGAAGGCCATCGCTTCACGCCGATAACGGTTCAATACTCCGCGCGGAGTTTCGTTATGCACATGAATGATCTCCGCCTCCGCCGCATATGCAATTGCATAACCCTGTTCCTTCGCCCACTCAGCCCAAGCCAGATCCTCCAAACCTGTCAGCGCTTCATCGTATGGATTCTGTTCCCACAAACTTTTTCGGATCGCCGCATTTGCATTGTTGCAAAACGCAGTGGGTTGTTTGAAGTTACTCGCATCAGGATACCACTGATGAAAGATTTGCTGTTCGGAGAATTTGGCAAAATCCGGTCCGCGCTGCTTGCCGTAGGTCAATGCGACTCGCGCATCTTGGAATGGACTCATCAGAGTCTCCAGCCAATCAGGATATACAGGATAGACATGGGCGCTGGCGATGACAATGAACTCGCGCGTCGCGGACTTAACCCCAAGGTTGAGCGAGCGTCCGAAAGTGAATTCTTCGGGACGGATATGCACCACCCTTGCGCCATACGATTCGGCGATGGACACGGTTGAGTCAGTCGAGCCCGAGTCCACCAGGATCACTTCCACATCCTTGAACGTTTGCTGTTGAATCCCTTCAAACAAGCGTCTAAGGTGGTTCTCTTCGTTATATGCGCGGATAACAATTGAACAATTCATATTTTGTGTAGTAGGGGCGCAGCAATGCTGCGCCCCTACCAGTCATTATTTTTCTCGTATCCCAATTTCACCAACAGGTCACCCGCTGCATCTTTGAAGATCTTTTTGTGTTCAGCGGTGAAATATTTTTTCCATTCGCCGGTCTTACCGGAGCGGAAGGTCGGGGACTTCTTCGGGTTGATGGATGTTTCGAGGGAGTCAAGGATCAATTGTCGGGAAGTTTGAAGCGAGGTTCGTTTCAAGAAATGTTCCATGACGCGGGTTAATGTCGCGGCGCGGTCCTGGATCAAATCCTCAAAATGGATGGTCATCACTTCGGGTTGGTCGAGCCAGCCAAGATAGGGCGCGAAGCGGTCAGCGATGTTGGAGAATTCAATGTCTATGTCCATCCTGCCCAAAATGCTGACGTTGAGCCGCGCGTTGAAATCGGGCAGGGTCTGATAATACTCATGATGGACGTGGCGCGCCTCCATGTCAGTGACATAAAAGACATGAGAAACAACCACATCGCGCGGGTCGCGAAAAATAAAATAAGGGACGAAGGCGGGCGAGCAAACGCGCTTGACGGCATCCTCCCGCGCAAATAAATGAGCGGATGCAACATCACGCGGACGAAGTGTGTCAAGCCATGCCAGCGCCTGCTCGGGGCTGCGCTTGACTCCGCTTCCGCCTTCATATTCGGCATAGAAGGAATGCAGTCGTTTGGAGAACGGCGCAACATTTGAAAAGCCGAGCAGGATCTGGTCAAGCAGGTGCGTGCCGCTTTTGGGGAAGGAAATACCGAGTAGAATCGGCCAATCGTTCCGCGGCTCAGGCAAAGAGCTAAACCGCACCTGCTGGATTTGTTTTTCAGATTGATAGAGTACTGAACGAAAAGATGATTTCAAGGACATGCTTGTATTTAACCACAAATTCATTTTAAACAGAGACGGAAACAAAATTTTAGGGTTATATAATCGAGGACAAAAAAATTGAAAACTACTATTTTCAACACCCCCATTATCAGCGGAATTCTGCGCTTTTTGAGCAATTCGATCATGAGTCTCGTTGGTTGGCACGTGGAAGGCAAATTGCCTGATCTACCGAAATACATCCTGATCGGCGCGCCGCATACATCCAACTGGGATTTTATGCTGTTTTTGGGAGTGATCTTTTTCCTGAAGGCAAATGTCCGCTATATGGGCAAGGCGGAGTTGTTCCGCAGCCCGCTTGGCTGGTTCTTCTACTGGTGCGGTGGTATTCCCGTGGACCGGAAAAAGTCCACCGGGCTGGTGGAGCAAATGGTGAATGCCTGCAACAAATCAGAGAAGTTCATTCTAACCATCGCCCCCGAAGGCACGCGGCATTATGTGACCGAATGGAAGATGGGTTTTTACCACATTGCGAAGAGTGCAGGAATTCCACTGGCGATGGCCATCGTGGATGGCAAAAAGAAGATCATGCACGTGGGACAGGTGTATCATCTCACCGACGATATGGATGCGGATATAAAAGCGATCAAGGGCTTTTTCGCAGGCATGAAAGGGATCAACCCAAGGAAGAAATATATCACGCTAAAAGATTGACCCTGCCAGGAAAAAAATGATCTTTGACCGAATCAATAACGCCCCGCTTTATTACACGGTTCATCCCGGCTTCCAACGCGCATTTGAATATATTCAGCGGCTTGATGTTAATGCCGTCCCTGTCGGAAGATACAATTTGGATGGCGAGTTCATGTATGCGCTGGTTCAGGAATACAACACCAAATTGAAAGAGCAGGGGTTTTGGGAAGCGCATCGCAGCTACATTGATTTGCAGTATGTCGTTCAAGGAAGCGAAGGAGTTGGGTACGCCAACATCCATCATCTAAAGCAAGGCGAGTACGATTCGAAAAAAGATTTTTTGCCTCTGCATGGAGAGGGTGACCTACTCACTTTGCAAAGTGGAAGTTTTGTTCTTCTATTTCCCGAAGACGCACACATGCCCGGCATGGCCCTCGGTTCCCCTGCGCCCGTAAAGAAGATCGTTATCAAGATTGCAGTTGATTAGAAATATATGGATATTTTATGGGGCGGATCAAGATCAAATTGGAGTAATGGAAATGAAAAAAGATAAACTGAAGCAATGGCTCTCGATCATCCTTCTGACCTGTATCCTGCTTGCTGTTCCCTCGGCAGTTCTCGCCGACATAGCCCCGCCTGCCAACCCGCCCGGGGTGAATCCCCAGCCGGATTCTGACACCACTCAAGTCCGCATGGCCGCAGAGACCGTGCAAATAGATGTGATAGACGATGGTTATCTCGGCCGCGCCCACGTCACCGCTGATTTCACCATGCGCAATTTGGGGACAGAATCTGAAAGCATGGCTGCCCGATTCCCGATCTCTGTAAACGATGGCATGGGAAACTATCCTGAAATCAAGGATCTGGTCATTAAAGTCAATGGGCAACAAATCTCTTATCAACGCGCTATAATAAGATATCAGAATGAGAATATCCCTTGGGCTGAATTCAATGTTATCTTTCCTGTCGGGAAGGATGTCCCTATTCAAGTCTCATACAACCTGAGCGGTTCCGGCTACATGCCTTACACGGCCTTCTATTACATCCTTGAAACCGGCGCAGGCTGGAAGGATACCATCGGCAGCGCGGACGTCATCTTGCGCCTGCCCTACGAGCCCAACCCTCAGAATATGGTGATTAACATGGAGATCGGGTGGGGGAAAACCACGTCCGGCGGCGTGATCAAAGGGAAGGAAATGCGTTGGCATTTCGACAACTTCGAACCCGGTCCTGACGGACCGGTGCAGAATATGGAATTCTCAATGGTTGCACCTGTCACTTGGAAAAACATAATCAACGAACGTGATAATGTTGCAAAGAATCCCAAAGATAGTGAAGCTTGGGGAAGGCTTGCGAAGGCCTACAAAGAAATTTTCTTTCTGGGCAAAGGCTTTCGGGATGACGAAGGCGGCAAACAACTTTACCAATTAAGTGTTGAAGCCTATGAAAAATGCTTGGCGCTGGATCCAAAGGATGCTCAATGGCATGCCGGGTTTGCACAGCTTCTTGCAGACCGTTCATTTTGGGATGGGTATTTATTTACAAACGAGCCAAATGCTAATACCTACCATGCATTGAAAGAAATTCAAACGGCACTTCAATTAGCCCCGAATGATCCCAAAGTTTTGGAGATCGCCTATAATATTTATAACACCTTCCCAGATGGTATGATACTAAACGGAAGTGGATTTGATTTCCCGTGGCTGACTCAAACCCCAGTGCCACAGCCGACCCCAACACAGGCTCCCATTTTACCGACAGAAGCGACCGTTCTTCTTGACCCGCAAGTTGTCAGCGGGACCTATCAAAGCGACATCCTCACACTCGGTAACAACAAAAAATTAAAGTTGACATTAACCCTGCGTCCTGATCAATCTGCAGAATGGGTCAGCGCCTTTGAAAACGAAGCAACAATTGTCTCAAAGGGGACATGGAAAGATAGTGGGAAGGGCTGGCTTTATATTGACGTAGAGGCTCCAAATAAAGCAGCCACCGTGATCAATGGCATTACCGTGGAAGGCGACACACTGCACTTTAGCGGATATAAACTCTATTACGGAGACCCGGGATCGGACATCACGATGAAGCGGGTTATTACTGCTACGCCTGTCCCTAGGTCAACGAATACACCTCAATCAACTTCCACTGAATCCACGCCAACTGCGCCGTCATCCAAACCATCCCTACCTTTCTGCGGTTCTGCCGCGCTGATTGGCGTTGTCTGGCTGGCGAAGAAACGCAAGTAAGGAATATCAAAGCTCATTTTTTTTATTCGGCTCATTAGGGATCGCCGTGCTAGACCAGCATATCTGGCGCTTCGGCGTAAGTCGGATTGGCAATCCGACCTACATATGGCGGCGCTCCACGGCAACTCCCAGAGAACCTTTTATTCTTATTCAACAACTTTAGAGGTGATAAGATGAATAAAGAAAACAGAAGTGACAGTATATTCCCGGAGACCCGCTGGGTGGCGGGCCTGGTAATTCCCTTCCTCGTCGTGGCATTCGTGATCCTATATTTTCTCCCGCACAATACAGCGACGCTTTTTGCATGGGAGATCAAATCCCCTATGACCGCCATGATGCTAGGCTCTGCCTACGCTGGCGGTATCTATTATTTCTCGGGTCTGCTTATGACCCGTCAATGGCACAGAATAAAGGTGGGACTATTACCCGTCACCACTTTCGCATCCGTGCTCAGCATCACCACCATCCTGCATTGGGACAAGTTCAATCACGGCACACTCCCCTTCTTTGCATGGTCATCCCTCTACTTCACAACGCCGTTCATCGTCTTTGCGTTATGGCTGAGGAATCGGAGACAGGATACAAATCAACCTGAGGAGAATGACGCGGTCATCCCTCAAACCTTGCGCTTTGTGATCGGTGCGGTCGGTGTCATTACACAGGCAATTGCCATATTCCTATTTTTGAATCCCGCTTTGATGATAAAACTCTGGCCATGGAGTCTGACGCCTTTAACTTCGCGCGTCATGGCAGCCATGTTCTCCCTGCCGGGCATTGTGGGGCTGGGCATGGCACTGGATGACCGCTGGAGTTCTGCGAAGATCATTTTGCAATCTCAAGGCTTTTCCATCCTATTGATCCTCTTTGCAGTGTTCCGCACTCGTGCTGAATTCAATTGGGGAACCCCGGGAAGCTGGCTATTTACGTGCGGACTCGCAGGTATGTTGGCGGGCATCATCGTATTTTACATATACTTCAACACAAGACAGAAAACATAAATGAAATAACAACTTACAAGATTATAAAAACAGCGTTGGTTGCCAACGCTGTTTTTATACATTTACCGATATTGCGATATAAGATTGAAGCTTATTCTTTCAACACAAAATCTCTACCATTCACTACACCATCCTTAATTACCTTCACCGACTCCGATTTCACCAGATCATCCAGCATAAACGACTTTAATCTCGTCTGCGTGGTGCGGACAGATGGCTCAAGAAATTCCCCAAACGGCAAAGAAGTTCTGAATAACTGGAAATACAAAAACCTGCGCGCATTGCGTTTGAATTCAAGCAGGATGTCAATCGAATCAACCGCCAAAAACTCTTTCATCTTTCTTCTTACTTCATCCACAGTCTGCGGAAAAAATACAGTGGGGTATTGCGTAAACCTCGCCTTGCCCGCACATAATACCGCCGCGCCCATGATCGCCGCTTCCAAGCCAATGGTGGAGTTATAGACCATCACGAACTTCGACTTCAGAATCAACTCATACGAGCTGAGCGCTTCGTTCGACGCGACAAAAACCACATTGGGCAAATCCGTTACGCGGCGCGCTTCGACCCAACCCGCTACCGTCTCTCGGCTGGCTTTGCGGACTCGCAGCTCATCGGGATGAGCACGGATCACGAACAAGGTTTCGGGATGTAATTGGATTTCTTCCAAGACCAGATCAAGCCAATTGAACATATCTTCAAAGACCGTGTTCGCGTGCGGCTGGCTGGTATCAAAAATCACGTTGGTAAAGACAGGCACGATCTGTTTAAAGTTTGCCGCCTTCTTTAAAAACGACTCATCGAGTCCCTTCATGTCCGCCCAGAACTTGATGCCCGCCATTGTGAAGTCACCTTGAAAGCGCTTCGCAAGATAAGAATCGAGTTTTGCATTTTGTTCATCGTTCATCTCGAAAGCATCAGGAAGCGGGATCGGGGATGCTGTCGCTTCGCCTTCGGTAAAGAATGCCGTCGCGGGTTGAAAGCCCACCTCATGCGTAATGACGCGGATGCCACGCTTCATCGCCAGGTAGCGCGCAGTCGCTTCGGGGAAGAACTGTCCATTGAAAACCAGAACAGCCCGAGGGTTAGCCTGATCGAGCAATGCGTCAAATTTCCGCGCCACATTCCACGCTGACAAAATATATTCACGCAAAAGATAACGCGTCGATTCGTCATCATTGAGATGGTGGACTCTCAGGATCCATCTTAACCCGGGCAGACACAATGCTCCGAGCGGAATCTCGTTCCACACAAAGCGCATCAATTCTTCGACGGGGAGGCCGGATACTGCCCCTACAAGTTTTTCATCACGCTGAAAGCTAAACCACGCAACGCCCGACCTGTGACCTTCAACCTTTGACTGAACGCTTGTATATAAAGTTTTTGACTGATACACACACGATCTGCACGGCGGTTCTTTTTGAACATTATCGCGATTCGTTCCAAGCACACAATGACTCATGCCGGAGTCACATGCGAAATAAACCACAGGGATGCCCTGCAAGCGGAACGCCCACGAAGTCAGCAGATGAAATCCGCTGTTCCATGAAAGATCGTCAATCCCCGTGGATGCTTTGAAGAAGATTACCGGCGCGCCAGTTGACTGCGGCTCTTTGCGCGCCACCTCACGCGCCACAGATGCGATCTTTAAATTATTGAGCCTGCGGACAAGTCCGCGTTTGATGCGCTGGGTAAAAAATTCTTTGAGCATGGAAATTGGGGGTATTCAACCGTTGGGGCACGATATACACTTGCGCCTGCGCGCAGTGCAGGTGTCGTGTCCCAACGAAATAATTATTCGCTTACAACGCGGCGGAGTTTCTTCATCGAACCTTTTTCGGATTCGTAAACCTTCTTCACGCCGTCACCCAAACCAGCTTCTGTCACGCGGATATATTTCACGAGTCTCTCGAAGCCGCCCGGCTCGACAGACGCCGCCTGGTCACTGCCCCACATGGCGCGGTCCAGGGTCATGTGGCGTTCCACCGAGGATGCGCCTAATGCAACTGCAATCGCCGAAGGCACAAGCCCAACTTCATGGCCGGAATAGCCGATGGGATTATTCGGGAATTCCTTGCGCAGAGTTTCGATCATGCGCAGATTTAATTCTTCAGGTTCGCATGGGTAGGTGCTGGTGCAGTGCATGATGACGAGATTATCCTCACCGACCGCATTCACGCCTTTGTGGATCTGCTCCATTGTCGACATGCCCGTTGAAACAATGATCGGCTTGCCCGTCTTGCGGACATACTTCAATAAATTGAGATCGGTAAGAGAAGCGGACGGAACTTTGTATGCAGGCGTATCGAACTTCTCCATGAAATCAACAGAGGGTTCATCCCACACCGAAACCATCCAGTCAATTTTCTTTTCCTTGCAATAACGGTCGATCTCGCGATACTGCTCTTCGTTGAACTCAACCTTATACCGATAATCCAAATAGGTGATGTAGCCCCAGGGCGTCTCACGCATCTGCTTCTGCTGGTCGAGCGGCGTGCAGACTTCAGGCGTGCGCTTTTGGAACTTGACTGCATCCGCACCGGCATGAGCGGCGGCGTCAATGATCTTCTTGGCAATTTCCAGGTCACCATTGTGATTGATGCCCACCTCCGCAATGATATAAGCGGGATGTCCATCACCCATCATTCGATTTCCAAATTTAATTTCACGAGCCATTTTAATTTTCTCCTTTAATGTGTTTCAAAACAATTTCACACAGTTCACGGATCGCTCCGTGACCGCCGGTTTTCGTCAACACAAAATCTGCCGCGCGGATCACTTCAGGATACGCATCTGCAACCGCCACAGACCAGCCTGCGACTTCGAAGCATGGCAGGTCATTGAGGTCATTGCCTACATAGATGACGTTCTCCGCTTTGACATTTTTCTGCTCAAGCAGTTCGCGCATCACTCGCCCCTTGTCATGCAAGCCGACATTGTGAATTGCCTCCACCCCCATCTTTGTCGCGCGCGCCATCACGACAGGGTTCGGCTCCGAGGAGAGGACCATCACTTCGATTCCCTTATCGCGCAGGGTCTTGATGTGCATACTGTCACTGCGCGAGGCTGAAACAGTCTCTTTTCCATTCTCATCGGTCAGGACGAGATTGTCAGTCACCACGCCGTCAAAATCGCTGATGATCAATTTTATTGTCTCAGGCATGGCGCGGCGGGATTTGCCCGGCGAGACCATTTCCAGTCCGCTGTAGGCTAATGCTTCATACTTTGCCCAATCAGGGAGAGTATCAATATCCACAGTATATTTCGGGTCGATCACCAGCGGATAGATCACATCGCCCGTCAGCGAACGTTTCTGCGTGATCGTTGAAACGCGGATCGCATCAATATGTCCCGTCTGCCAATATGCAGCGGGAAGAATTTGACGCGGAGCATTATAGGGTTCGGGGATGCCTTCCACTTCAAGCAATGGATTCAAGGGTTTGCCTTCGCCATTGAAACGCCACATCTTGAATGGGTTCTGCCCGGCAGGGACAACGCCGCGCACACAATCTGCATCGGCATGATTGAGCAAAATGCGAATGGCATCATCCACCATCCTTAGCGGACGGATCGGTGAAGTTGGGCGCAATTGCACAACGATCTCAGGTTTGTAACCTTCATTCTCTGCAAGCCATTGAAGCGCATGTTCAAAGACCGGCAGATCAGTGGTCTTATCCTGCGCAAATTCAGCAGGACGAAGGAAGGGTGTCTCAGCGCCCCATTCGCGCGCAACCGCCGCGATCTCTTCATCATCGGTTGAGACAATGACACGCGTGACCAAGTCCGCTTGTTTGGCGGCGGCAATGCTCCACGCAATGAGCGGATAACCCGCAAAACTGCGGATATTCTTGCGGGGGATTCCTTTTGAGCCGCCGCGAGCGGGGATTAATGCTAAGATTTCGGTCATTTATAAATTAGTCTCTATCAATCTTTTCAGAATCGGTCTGATGGGTGGGCTGATATTTTCAGGCAAATGGGAAAGTTTGAAATATTGATACTCATAATGTTCTCCATCAATAAATTCCACTGCGCCACGAACATTATGAGTTAGATAAACAATGGAAACATTATAAACTTCTTCTCCACTCGGATAGCGATAATACAACTCTTCACCGGAAAAGACACCGAATAGTGTTAATTCATCAATTTCAAGACCTGTTTCCTCAAGCAATTCTCTTCTTGCAGTCTCTTCTGTTGTTTCACCCAATTCCATTGCGCCGCCCGGAACGCCCCAACTTCCGTTATCTGAACGTTTCATCATTAGCAATCGATTCTGAGCATCCAACACCAGCACAGTCGATCCAACCATAAGAAGAGGTTGATTACCAACGTATTTGCGAAGTCCGTTGATGTATTCCATTTAGCGTACTTACCAGGCTGTCCAACCGCCATCTACAATGACATTATTGCCGGTCATGTAGGATGAAGCATCGGAAGCAAGGAATAACAGCGCGCCGTTCATTTCATCTTTCTTGGCCATGCGACCCAGAATCGTTTTGGCGGAATAATTCTTCACAAAATATTCTTCGTGATTGTTATACACGCCCCCGGGAGTCAGCGCATTTACGCGGATCTCCGTCCCAGCGTAATAAGCCGCGAGATATTTTGTAAATCCCATCACGCCGGCTTTGGTGGTTGTGTAATAGACAGGCTTATAAGCCACGCGTTTTCCATCTTTGATATAGATTCTTTGATCGGGGCCGTTCAACCCATAGGTTGAGCAGATGTTGATAATGCTTCCTTTTTTACCCTGCTCGATCATCGGTCTCACACAGGCTTGCGTCACAAGGAACATCCCTGTTAAGTTGACATTCAACGCTGCATTCCACTGTTCGAGCGGATAATCTTCGAATGCGCCGGGGGCAATTCCCCTCGATGCGGCATCGGGGTCAAACTTCGGATCGAGCGCCGCCGAATTCACCAGAACATCGAGCCTGCCAAAAGTCGAAAGAACCGAGGCGACCATCGTGTTAACAGAGTCCGGTTTGGTGATATCCACTGCGAACCCTTTTGCTTTGTACCCCTCTTTGGCGAGTCCATCTGCGACTTTGTTTGCCGCATCGCCATCGAGGTCCACTACGCAGACAGTTGCTCCAGCTTCGGCAAGAGTCTTGCAGAATTCAGTACCGAGCAAACCCACCCCGCCCGTCACGACAGCCACACGATCCTTCAAATTGAATTTATCAAAAATGGTCATTAAATTTTCCTGACGCGAGCAGGGGCGGGGCACCCGCCCCTATTCCACAGAGACGCCGAACGCACGAAGAATCATCTCCGCACATCCAACGTCTCTGTAATAAAAATCAATTAAGCTTGTTTTGCGATATAGCCTTGTTCTTCAAGATAAGCAATGATCTTGCGAGCGTTATCTTCAGGGGACGCGCCAAAACCCTGCAGTGTGATCTCAGGTTCAATGGGCTGTTCATACGGGTCGTCCACACCGGTGAAGCCCATGGGCTTGCCATCCACCATGGCTTTGCGCGCCTTGGCATACAGACCTTTCACATCGCGCTGTTCGCAGACTTCAACAGGAGTGTCCATGTAAACTTCGATGAAGTTATTGCCCACCATCTTGCGGGCTTCTGCGCGTGTGGCGCGATACGGGCTGATGGCCGCGCAAATGACAGCGCCGCTCGCGTGGACAATTTCACCAGCCACAAATCCGATGCGGATGATGTTGGTGTCGCGGTCTTCCTTGCTGAAGCCGAGTCCCTTGGAAAGATGCGTACGGACAACGTCACCGTCGAGGACGGCTATCTCACGTCCGCGTTCGAGGAGTAAAGTAGTGAGAATTTCGGATGTAGCACTCTTGCCTGAACCGCTCAAGCCGGTGAACCAAATACAAAATCCCTGCTTGTGGCGCGGAGGATACATCTCACGCAAAATTTCAGCAGTCTCTGGGCGGGTGAACCATTCGGGGAGCAGCTTGCCCTTGGCAAGATAATCATCACGGACCTGCGTACCGGAGATGTTCGCAACCTTGGCGCCCTTGGGCACATCTTTCTCTTCAACATAGCGGCCTTCATCGGGAAGATAGACCAGCATCTCGAACGGAACCATCTTGACGCCGAGTTCAGCTTCGTATTGCTTCATCACTTCCTGCGCATCATACGGACCGTAGAATGGCTTGCCAGAAGAATCATTTCCCGGCCCCGCATGATCACGCCCAACGATAAAGTGGTTCGCGCCATGGTTGCGGCGGATGATGGCATGGAGCAAAGCTTCCTTCGGACCGGCCATGCGCATTGCCAACGGAAGCAGGCTGAGCATGGTGTCTTTCTTGTCATAGTAATTGTCAACCAATGCTTTATAAGTGCGGACGCGGGTAAAGTGATCCACGTCACCGGGCTTGGTCATGCCGACCACCGGGTGAACCAGCAGTGAGCCTTTAACTTCCGCCGCGGCACGTTTGGTCAGTTCTTCGTGGATGCGGTGCAAAGGATTGCGGGTCTGGAAGGCCACCACATTGTCATGTCCCATCTCTTCGAGCATGGCCCGCACTTGCGCGGGAGTGTGACGTAAATTCACATAGTCATAATACTTGGGCAGGTTCACAACCTTCATCGCGCCGGAGATGCAAACCTTGTTCCAGCGTGCCATTTCAGAGATCATCGGGTGCTTCGAATCAGTTGAGCCATAGGCATGGGCGGCTTCGGCTTCGGCATCCCAGTGGTATACCTCTTCAAGGGTCATCACTGCGATCAGATCGAAGTTTGCGCTGCGCAAGGCCAATTCCTCACCCACTGTCGGCAGTTCTTTGGGATCAGCTGTCAGGGTGATGGGAAGCGGGAAGAGGGTCCCATCCGCAAGACGCATTTCCTTGAGCACACGGTCATAATCGGCTTTGCCCATGAAAGTGGTCAACGGGGAAAACCCGCCGGTAGCGATCAATTCAAGGTCGCACATGTTGCGCATGGTAATCTTGATGGAAGGAAGTTTTCCGGCGCGCGCAAGCAGTTCTTCACGCTCCTTGCCTTCAACGACAAGGTTCACCAGTTTGCCCCCGTAAGGGCTGATCAATTTTGCTTTTGCCATTTTTTTTGCTCCGTTATTTAATTAAGACCTCCGAGGTTTTGAAAACCTCGGAGGTCTGAGGATTTCACAAGCGGAAATTATACTCCAAAATTCACTGGCTGAATTTTGGAATTAAAGATTCTTGAATTTAATGTGACTATTGACATCCGATTTATTTTGTGCCATACTCCAACCATTGTCAGGGGCAAACAATCCAAACGCCATTTTATGAAATGGAGGAGGTGATGTCACTTATGAATAGTAGTAAACCCAGCGCTGTGGCATCCCTCTCCGTGAACTAACGAAGAAATTGCCACAGCGCACCACGATTGCCATCCGAAAGGGTGGCAGTCTGGTTTAAGGGACAGTTGCAGGTTTAAAACTTTCCAACTTGCAAACGATCAATAAAACCCAACCGAAGAATCGACCTTGCGCGCATACGCATCAATTCCCCCACTGACGTTGACCACATTCTTAAATCCCTGTTGAGCCAGCCACATGGTCACCTGGGCACTTCGGCTTCCATGATGGCACATAACATAAACCGGATCTTCCTGTAATCGAATCGACTCGGACAGAGCAACAATGCCCTCGCTTGCCAGGCGGCTCATGGGCGTGACCTGTAGCCTGCTGTCTGTTATTTTGGCATATTCCAACTCTGACAGTTCGCGCACATCCAGCAGGATAAATTTTTCATCCGATTTGAGTTTCTCACCAAGTTCGGTAACTGTGATTTCGGGGAACATGAATTTCCATTCATGTAGGGGCGACCCAGTGGGTCGCCCCTACAACAAAATTATTTCTTCAATGCGGGTGCGTAGAATTTTTCCACATATTCCTTCACCATGCGGCGCGTGGAGAATTGCGGGATGCAAGTCTTCATGGTGTCTTTCATGCGGGCGATCCAATCATGAGAAATTTCCTTCGGGTCACGATTGTAATATAACGGAATGATCTCATGCTCAAGGGTATGATACAGGTCTTCTGCATCGGCTGAATCTTGAATTTCATTTGACTCGTATTCCCGGTCTTCGCCAATAGACCAGCCGTTGTGACCGTTATACGCTTCACGCCACCAGCCGTCCAGCACAGAGAAATTGAGCGCGCCGTTGATGGCCGCTTTCATGCCCGATGTACCGCTGGCTTCCATGGGGCGGCGCGGAGTGTTCATCCACACATCCACACCCTGAACAAGATAACGTGCGAGGTTCATATCGTAATCTTCAAGGAAGACGAGGCGTCCGCCTGTTTCTGCCTTCTTGACGGTGCGATACACTTTTTGAATTAACTGTTTGCCGGGTTCATCTGCTGGATGAGCCTTACCCGCAAAGATGATCTGCACTGGCATGTTCGGACGGTTGATAATATCGAGTAAGCGTTCAATATCAGATAGGATGAGATTGGCGCGTTTGTATGTAGCAAAGCGGCGCGCAAAGCCAATGGTCAATGCGTAGGGGTTGATTAACACGCCCGAAGAGACCACTTGAACCGGGTGGAATCCGCCATGCGCCCATCTATCGCGGACGCGTTCACGCATATAGAAGGCAAGTTTACGTTTGAGATGTAAACGGACTGCCCATAACTCTGAATCGGGGACGTTATCCAGCTTCGACCAAAAGGCGGGTTCATCCAAATGTTCGTACCAATCTCCGCCCAGGTGATTCTCGAACAAATTATTCAAACGGCGCGCCATCCAATTGGCAGTGTGGACTCCGTTGGTGACATATTGGATCGGAACATCTTTTTCTTCGCGCTCAGGCCAGAGGAATTTCCACATATCGCGAGAGACCTGTCCATGCAGTTCTGAAACGCCGTTGCTTCCGCCTGAAAGTTTCAGGGCCAGGATCGGCATGGAAAATGTCTCACCGTGCGGCTGGTGATGCTTGGCAATGTCCACGAATTCTTCGCGGGTGAGTCCAAGCTCGGGCCAAAGTTTGGCGAGATATTTATCCAGCAGCCAGAGCGGGAATTCGTCATTGCCGGCCGGGACAGGTGTGTGCGTGGTGAATACATTTTGTCCGAGGGTCTTTTTGGCGGCATTTGCAAAAGTGGAACCGGAAGCCACTAGTTCACGCACCCGCTCCAGGGTCAGGAAAGAGGCGTGCCCTTCGTTCATATGCCAGACGGCTGGTTTGAATCCCAATGCCCGTAAAGCGCGGACGCCGCCCACGCCGAGTAAAACTTCCTGCATTACACGGCGGTCAAGGTCAGACCAGTAAAGGCGTGCAGTGAGCTGGCGGTCATATTCATTATTTTCTTCAACATTTGAATCCAACAAATAAAGGGCGATGCGGCCGACACGGACTTCCCAAATTTGCGCTGTGATGTTGCGGTCCGGGAATTCGATCTGAATGGTAACGGGGCTGTCATTTTTTGTAACGAGAGTCACAGGCAGGTGCTCGAAGGTTAATGGGTTGTTGAGCGCTTCCTGCCAGCCGTCTTCGCTGATGCGCTGCGAAAAATATCCCTGACCATACATGAAGCCGACAGCAACCAGCGGAAGTCCGAGGTCGGACGATTCTTTCAGGTGGTCCCCCGACAACACGCCAAGCCCGCCTGAATAAATGGGAAGGGTTTCATGCAAGCCGAATTCCATTGAAAAATATGCAACGGGATTTTTTAGTTCAGGATGATCTTTTTGCGACCATGATTCACTGGTGAAGTATGCATCGAAATTTCCAAAGAGGGCATCGTAGAGCGCCAGGTAATCTTTTTCTTTCGCGGCCTGAGTTAAACGTCCGTGACCGATCTCTTGCAATAAGCGGATCGGGTTATGTCCGAGGCGTTCCCAGAGGTCATAATCGAGTTTGCCAAAGAGACGTGCGGCCTCAGGATGCCATGTCCACCACAGGTTGTACGCCAATTCGCCGAGGCGCGCGATGCGCTTGGGCAGGTCAAATTTTTGGGAAGGTTTAGTTTTGAAGTCCATAGTGTGGAATGTTACCGTAAAATGCGAAAATCGTGGTAAAGACGCTTTCTTTTTTCATGATTTTGTTAGTCGCTGGTCAGGAGACCAGCGACTAACAGATTTTGTGCTGTACTTTTTCAACATTAAGCATGTGCCTTTATAAAAAATCTCCACAAATTTGCGGAGATTTTTATTCGTTATTTCTTTTTAGCTTTTTTCGATTGTTCCTCTTCCAAAGATTCCAACATTTCAGAATCTCGTTTGAGATTGGCATTACGCAAATAGATGCTAAAAACATATATACCCATGACCACGAAGGCAAATACATAGCCTGCGATCATATAGTTTGAGGTATCGGGGATAGCTTGAAGGAACATGGGGTTCTCCTGTTTTTATTACATTGAAACTTTGAGTTTCAGTTGTTCGACCTTGTCTTCCAAATTACCAAGGCGGATGCGATGCCACATCAAGTCAATGAAGATGACGGTGAAGGCAAAGAGGCCGAAAAAGAACGCTACTTTCATGTCGCTGGTCATGCTGAAACCGCCTTGTGCAGCGGCGCTTTGACTGCCGATCACAACCGGGTGAATGGTGCGGAAGAGGCGGATCACCATAAATGTGATCGGTGCGCTGATACCGCCCAGCAATGTATAAACAGCGCCAAAGCGCGCCCGTTTTTCGGGGTCTTCAATTCCCTGCCGAAGCATGAAGTAGTCGATGTAGATCAACTCGGTGATAGCCGCGGTGGTGAGACGCGGGTCCCACGTCCACCACGTATTCCAGGCGGGGCGCGCCCAGATGGAACCCAGCACGATGGTAATGAAGAAGAAGACCGTGCTTACTTCAACGGCGGCGACTTCAAAGCGGTCCCAGCGCACGTCTTTTGTGACAAGATACAAAATACCCGCCACAGCGGCGATGACGAAGCCTAAGAGTCCGACCCAGGCTGTGCCAATGTGGAAGTAGAAAACGCGCTGGACCTGTCCCATCACAGCTTCGGTTGGGGCAAATACCAGCGCGAGATACGCGGCGACCGCCAGGACAATAATGGATACAACATCAAGAATTTTTAATATAAGAGGTTTAGGTTGCATGGTTACTCCTTACGGTTCATGATTTGCGAATTACGATTTGCAATTTTGGATTTTTGGTTGATGATCGAGTAGCCCGAATAATCTTAGTGGGCATACCGAGGGAATGATTTATTCTTCCACAACAAAGTCAAAGACCATGAATGCAATGGCGATAAAAATGACATCGTAGACAATGAGCAGATTGATCGGCATGAGGACTTCGGAAAGTTCCACACCGGCCAACAAGCCGCCACTGGCTTTGACAGATGCCAGTAGAACAGGCATTGCCACAGGAAACAACAAAATGGGAAGCAATACTTCACGGGTACGCGTCTGCGCGGACATGGTGGAAAGTAATGTACCGACGGCGGCATACCCAATGGAACCGAGCAGGATCACGCCGAGCAAGTCAAGCCGAAACAGGTTTACGTTGTACAACAAACTGTAGACCGGCAGGACAATGGCTTCCACGATGAGCATGAAGATCAAATTGCTGATGGCTTTGCCAAAATAAATAACGGAGCGGTCCACCGGTGCGAGAAGGAGTCCGTCCATACAGCCGCGGTCTTTTTCAACAGACATCGAACGGTTCAACCCGAGCGTACCGGCAAAAGCGAAAGTTGCCCATAGCACACCTGAGGTGACTGATTGGCGCACTTTTACATCCAATTCGAGCGCGAAATTGAAAATGATAATGACCAAAAGCGAAAAGACCAGCATCGCGGAGATCAATTCAAATGAACGGAACTCAGCGGACAAGTCTTTTTGGACAATTGCCAAAGTAGCTTTTACAAAAGATGGACGATGGACGATGGATGATGGACGGTTCATCGTCTCCGGTCTACTGTCTATGGTCGCTGTTTTTTTATCCATCATGAATCCGCCAGGGCTTGTTTGTAGAATGAAAGCAAATTCGTTTTCTTTAACTCTTTTTGAGTGGCGGAGGCAGTGATCACTCCACGCGAGAGAATGTCAAAGCGCGTGGCCAATTCCTCGGCGCGGGCAAGATCGTGCGAGGTCATGACAACGGTGCGTCCCTCCGCGGCGACTGTGCGGAGCACATCATCCAGCATTTCGGAGGCATCTTGATCGAGACCCGTATAAGGCTCATCGAAGAGCATCACTTCAGGGTCATGGATGACGGCGCGCCCGATGGCGAGTCTCTGCTGCATTCCGCGCGAGAAGGTGCGGACCAAGTCCTTGCGTCGATTCTCCAGCCCGACCATTTCCAAAACTTCGGTGATGCGCTCTTCCATATTCCCAATGCCATACATGCGCCCATAAAAACGCAAATTTTCTTCGGCGGTCAGGTCGGGATAAAGCAAGGGCATGTGCGAGACCACGCCCAATTTCGCGCGGACTTGCGCGGCCTGATGCGGGAGGTTATACCCCGCCACCATCACATTGCCCAGAGATGGGCGCGATAACGTGGCAAGGATGCGCAGGAAGGTGGTCTTGCCTGCGCCGTTGGGACCAAGCAAAGCCACAAACTCACCCGGCGCGACTGAAAATTCCAGTCCGCGCAGGATGGTTTTCAGCCCAAAGCGTTTGACAAGCTTTTTTACTTCTATCATCAATAATATCCAACAACTCGCCACAGAGGACACAGAGAAATTGAGTTTTAAGAGTCCTTTCTCAAAAGTCTCTGTGAATTCTGTGGCAAATCATATTTATGATTTTTTCTTCAACGCGATCTTCAATTCTTCACGCCGTTTTTGATAGGCTTCATCTGAGAGTTTGCCCGTGCGGTGCAGATCGTCCAGCGCAATGATGGCATCCATCAGAGATTCAGGATCGTCCAAATTTTCTTCATCCTGTTCGGTCTCTTCCACCGGTTTGGGACTGCGCAGGAACAACCAGGCGCCGGCCAAAACAAGCGCCAGACCAAGCACACCGACGCCGATCAAAAGAGTCTTATTCTGCAAGACATTTGGATTAACAGCCGTTCCCTGCGGTTTGCCGGTGACCGTGAATTTGATGCTCTCGTCTTTCTTTAAACCAGCAGCAGAATAGACATGATAATTTGTGCTCTGCTGTTGCTGAACTCCTTCATCCTTTAAACCACTGCCCTCGGCATCCATGCCTTCGGGCAGGTAGACACTGACAGTTCCAACAGGAAGAAGTACGGTCTGGGAGAAATCCATTTTGTCGGATTTCACAATGGACGAAAAAGCGATCAGTCCATAAGGAGTTGTGCTGGGCGGCATTGCAAAGCCGTCGGCTGTTTGTACGAATGCCGCAGTATCCGTTGTAGCTTCAAAGCCAAGGGCTTCCGCTCCATCGGGAAATACAACAAAAGGAATCTCGGTTGCGTTTGGCATCGTAACAGTGACCGTCTTGCCGGTGTCATTGGTGATCGTATATACGGCGAAAACCTGGGCGGTACCTTCGATGGCAAAGTCAAAATAGATCTGTAACGAGTCGACCTTCAATACAGAATAATCGGTTACGCTTTCGAAAATAGTAATGGGTGGAATAACAACGAATCTCTCGCCATCTTTCACAATGACAAACCCAGATTGATAGATGGAGCCATTTACGGTCACATCCGCAATGAAGATACGGTTTGCAGGAACTTCAATATTGTTGAACACAAAGGTCCCATCAGGGTTAACCGTTCCGTCAAATTTCGCCACTTCCTGCGGCCCGGCATTCATGTCACTGCCATGCTGCATGGCGCGCAAAGTAACCTCCATATCAGCCGGAAGCGGATTGCCTGATTGATTGTCAATCGAACCGCTGACTGTGCCCATACCAGCCGCAAGCGTTGGCTCAACCGTGACCTGGACAGTCGCTTCGGGCGTAACTGCGGCTTGCGTGCCATCAACCGGTGTGGTCTCAGCGGATGGAGTTCCTGCCGCCTGAGTGCTGTCAACTGGAGTTACATCAACGGATGGAGTCCCCGTTGTATCGGCGCTGACGGGAGTCTCGGTGGCCGGAGCAACTGTCGGTTCGACAGGAGGCGCAACGGATAAGGCCCGCAGATAAACCGCAACGGCGGCGGCTTCATCATCGGTAAAATTCTTTCCAAAAGCAGGGATGTCGCCCTGACCTGTCTTCATGAGCTGGATAAGATCATTCTCGGAAAGCGCAGACATCATTTCAATGTTGCTGAATTTGCCCGCACAATCGGCGCAATTGGCTTCAAAGAGCGACTTGCCTTGCGAGATCTGTTCGGAGGTGGCGTGAAGGGTTAAAGCATAAGTTACAACATCCCAACGTTCCTGGTCGGTCAATGACGCGAACGGAGGCATGAAGCGGTCGAGATTCCCTTGTGTGACCATAATGTACCAGTCGGCGGGTTTGGCTTTTTGCGCGGTTGAGGGCAGTCCAAGCGCGGCAACTGACACCGGTAATTCCTTGCCTTGCGGGCCGTCACCCATGCCAGTAGCGCCGTGACAGGGCAGACACTTTTCAGCATAGATGGCTTCGCCGGTTGGAAGGTCCGGGGTGAATTTGGGGAATTGCGGTCCAAGTGTGGGCGCAGGTGTCGGCGGGATGTAATTCGGCGGGGGAGTCACATCTTCCGCGAGATTGAAATTGCACGCGGCAAGAAGTAATGCGACGGTGAAAACAAGAATTGCATGACGTAGTTTCATTTACTATTTCCTCGATAACCATTTAAACGAGTCGACGCTTAAACGTTTCTATAAAGATTTTCCGCATGAAGGGCAGAATTTGTCTGAGACCAAAACCGGCTTGCCACACTTCGGGCAAAAGCCGGCAGATTTACTTTTGTGTTCCTTGCGCCGTGACGCGATCATGGATTCAAGATCGTCATCATCCAGCGGCTCAACGGTGGCCGATGAATCCGCGCGGACTGCGGCGGCGGCTTGTTCGATACGCGATTCAACGTTACCGCTATCTGAGGTTACCCCGGCTGTGAGTTCATCCAATTTACGCAACGCCTCCGCGCCCTTCTGCAAGAGCTGCGCGCGTTGAAGCGGATAATCCTCTGTCGGAATTTTGCCGAGATTGTGATCGAAATCCAATTCCTGCAAGGAGTTGATCACGCGGTCACGTTCCGCTTTCAAGGCGGAGACTTCAAGAGTTTCACTGACACGGGAACGGCGCGCGCGTGCCATAAACGGCATGTATAAAAAAATACAAATTGGCACGAGCACAGCCAGAATAAGAAGGATAGAGCCTAGTTCCATGTTTGGGTCCGCCTATTGGATACTTTGAATAATGAAGACGATCTCTTCAGTTGACGTAAAAGGACCGATCTGTATTTGTTGCAGAATCCCCTTGCGGTCGATTATATAAGTTTCAGGCACACCCATTTGCCGGTTTAGAATGCTCGAAATATTCGATTTCAGATCGGGCGCATTGGGGAAGGTGATATTGAACTTCGTTAGGTACTCACTGGCGCCGGCGGGTGTATCCACGTAATCCACACCCACAAAGACAACATCGCCGCTATCTTTTAACAACTCCCAGGCTGCCTGCAGATCAGGTGCTTCCTGCTCGCAGGGTTTGCACCATGAGGCCCAAACATTGACCAGCACGACCTTGCCTTGAAGGTCGGAAAGCTTCACTTCTTTTTGTCCGTTGTATTCGTAGCCTTCATAAAAGACCAGGTTGAAATCAGGAATGGGCTTCCCAACCACAACCATCGGGTTTTGAGCGCGCCGCAAACCAAAGGCGACCAGCACCAACAGCCCTACAACAAATACCCAGATGAAAACCTGGGTCATGATCGGCATTCCTTTTTTTTCGTTTGTTTTTTCTTCAGTCATAACATTCTCCGTGATAAACATGTCGCTGCGAGGCGCTCGTGTTCTTAGCCGAAGCAGTCTCCACATAGCTGGGGATTGCTTCGTCGGGAAGAGCAGGAGCCCTCCTCGCAACGACATAATGAAAATCTGTCAGTTTTTTTGATCTACTTTTGTTTCTTCAATTCCTCTTCGAGACGCGCCACATAATCGTCTTGGGAAGCTGACGATTCGCTTCCATCTGCGCCCAAGCCTGCTTCAATAGTTTTGGGAGTTGTCCACTCCCTGAGAGAGCGGAAGAGGATGATCGCCCCCGCCAGAATAATGATCGGCGGGAGGATATAAATGATCCAATTAAATTTTGTGCTGACAGGCGGCGCAGATAAAACCCTGTCGCCGAATTGATCTACAAAATATTGCAGGATCTCATCCTCTGTTTTCCCTTCCGCAATCATCCCGCGGATCTGCTCGCGCCAATCATGGCAGGCATCGGTCGGGCAAACATCCAAAGGTGTGTTCTGGCAAACCGGGCAATACAATTTATGCGCGATCGCGTTCACCTCGTCGTCGGTCACGACATTACTTTGCGCAAGCGCCAATCCTGTAAAAAATGTACTGAATATAAATACAAAAGCAAAAGCATATAAGAACTTTTTCATTCATAACTCCAGAATGTCGAAAGTCAAAGGTCGAAAGTCATAAATCTTTGACCTTCAACCTTCGACCTTTGACCAATCATCAATCTGCTGCGCTGGGTTGATTCGCATTTCGGGTAACGCTGCGCCGTGAAGTTTCCTCGGCCGGGTCGCGGTCTGGCCATGCTGTAAAAATAATGCCGAGCAGGAAGAGCACGCTTCCGAGCCACAGCCAATTGACCAGCGGATTAACAAATATCTTGAAGGTTGCCGCAGTGCTGGATATGGGCTGCCAGTCTACAAGCAATATATATAAGTCATCCTGCAAATTGGAGTAGACCCCGGGGATGGACATGGGCTGTCCGCTAAAGTACATATCTTTTCTGGGATGCAGGTCGATAATGTATTGATCGCCTTTATAAACTTGAATGGTGGCCCGCGTGAAATTCACTTCCAGGTCATTGTTATCCCAAGAGGCTACATCCTTGAACACTAGATTGTATTCCGCGATCTTGGTGGATTCTCCTGCGGCAAGCGTACCCTGTGTTTCAGTTTGGAACAACTCGATACCGAGAATACCGATAGCCATCAACATCATGCTGATGTGAATGATGTATCCACCATAGCGGCGGCGGTTGCGTCCCATCAAACGAACGAGGGAGGTAAAGAAACTTTCATTTTGGGCCCTTTGTCTTGCACGCACGCCGCGCCAGAATTCCTGCAAAGTAACTGAAAGTACGAGCGCAACCAGGAAGAAGCCGGCCAGCGCAATGTAATTTCTAGTAAAAGTAAAGAACAAGGCCACGGTCACGATACCAGCGAGCACGGCAGATTTCCACATGGCGCGTCCGAGGGTTTTCACCGTTGAATTGCCCCATGCAGAAAGAGGGGCGACTCCCATTAGGAACATCAATGATGCGAAGATCGGAGCGGTAGCGCGTTCATAGAACGGCGGACCAACGGTCACTTTTTGACCGGTGAGTAATTCAGAGACAAGCGGGAAGATCACACCTACGAAGCAGATCACGAGCACGCTTATGAAGAGCAGGTTGTTCAGCAGGAACAAGGCTTCTCGCGAAAGCATGGACTTCATCTCTGTTTCGCCGCGCAAAGTAGGCCAGCGATAGATCACCAAGGCAATGGAGCCGATCAACGTGGCAGATACATATCCCATAAAGAGCGGACCGATCGGGCTGTTTGCAAAAGCATGGACAGACGAAAGAACGCCTGAGCGGGTTAAGAACGTCCCGAAGATGACAAGCTCATAGGTCATGATGACGAGGACCATATTCCAGTGTTTGAGCAAGCCACGCTTTTCCTGGATCATGACGGAGTGTAGAAATGCTGTGCCCGTCAACCACGGCATGAAGGCCGCGATCTCAACCGGGTCCCAGCCCCAATAACCACCCCAGCCCAATACGTCATAGGCCCAGCGTCCGCCGAGCACAAGTCCGGCTGAAAGGAAGAGCCAGGCCCATAAAGACCAGCGGCGGGTGAGACGGATCCAGCGGTCATCGGTGCGGCCGGTGATGAGGGCGGCCATGGCAAAAGCGTAGGGGATCACGTAAGAGACAAAGCCAAGATAAAGCATGGGCGGGTGGATGATCATGCCCGGGTGACGCAGGAGCGGGTTCAGTCCGTTGCCATCTCCCGGCGTGAAGAGAGTCGCAAGCGCCGGTTGGAACATGTGCGGTTCAACATTTCCGTTAACCAGCCAGTAGCGCGTAAATGGATTTTCGTAGAAAACCACCATGCCAAGGAAAAAGACGAGTGTGACCGAGCAGATCACAACCACCCATGGCAGGAACTCAACATCACGGTCCCATTTGCGGAGCGTGACTGCCGATGCGAATGCAGACAAAAGCCATGACCAGAATAAAAGTGATCCGGCCTGCCCGCCCCACCAGGCCGTGACTTTGAGGTAGGTCGGCATACTGCGGCTGGTCACATCGTAAACGAAGGCGACTTCAAAATGGTTATTGACCAGCAAATAGATCAAGACCGCGGCCGAGAGTGTGAGAAGCGGGAAGGTCAGCAACATGCCGCGTCTTGCGCTTTCCACCATCGAGGGTGATTTTTTGGTCGCTCCGTAGATCGCCGCAACAATACTGTAGATCGCGACGAGGAAGCTTAAAATTGCTATACCAAATCCAAATTCTGGGATCATAATATTTCCTTTTTTTGGTCAAACGCTAAAGGTTTTTCCTTGAGATCTGCCATGCCACTCTGTCAAATGTAGGTCACGTTGAAACGTGACCTACAATGATCATGGCAATATCCAATAAATAAGACAGAAAACCTGACGAGGTAATACCCCATCAGGTTGCTTTATCAGGGAGCTGCTGTTTCTGCTTGATCCGGTACTGCTTCTTGATACTTGGTTGGGCATTTGAGCAGAAGCTCATCGGCGTAAAAGATTCCGTCAGCGCCGAGTTTGCCGGTCATAATGGCTTGAGCCTCGCCGCGAAGCAGGTCTGGTTTTGGACCGTTGTACACAACCGAGATATGCTGGCGTGTAGGGTCATTTACGGCTTCAGCAAGAACCTTCGACAACCCGCCTTGCGCCTCGATCTGGGCATTATCTCCGGAGACATGTGCGATCTCGAATGTGAGGGTCAGCGTATCGGCATCATACTTAACCGTGCTGCCTATTACAGCGCCGGAAAGGCGCGCGCTTTGGCCGACAGCATTTTGTCCTTTGGCGAGTATCTCGTCCACGGTCATGAAATATTCGGCGCTGGCCTTTGTTGACGAAACGATGAGATAAACCACCGCCGCCAAGATCAGCAACCCGCCGAGAATGAATTTAGTTCGTTGCATAGTTCCTCCGAAAATTCTGAACATCAAAAGTTTATTTACTAATAAACTATAAAAACCTATGTTGATTTTACATACAGACATTAAATCACGCTGAGATTTGGGGGCGGATGAATGGCACAAAAACGCCCCCAGATTGTCATATTAGTAAATTCTAATTTTATTTTGGTAATATTGGATTGGAATACTCAAAAGGAGGTCTTTATATGCGAACAAAGCTAGCAATATTCATTATGGTGATCGCGTTGATCGTCGCGCCGGACCGGTCTGTTTTGGCCGATTCACCCGCCAATGTGACTGATGACCAGGTCACTTTTTCATTCCCGGATACAGCCACCTTCTCGGCCACACTGACCGCCGACGCGAACATCACTTCCGTTGTGCTGGAATACGGCGACAAGGAGCAGACCTGCGGCGAAGTCATAGCCAAAGCATTTCCCCAATTCACACCGGATAAAACTGTCAACGTGGAATGGACATGGGACATGCGCCAGAGTGGTTCGATCCCGCCGGGTTCTGCCATGTGGTGGCACTGGCGATATACCGACGAGAACGGCAAGGAATATGTCAGTGATATACAAAACGCCACCTGGCTCGATAACACCCACAAGTGGCAGACCATCACCAGCGACTACTTGCGTCTGCATTGGTACAAAGGCGATCAGGCATTTGCACAAGACCTTCTGAATGCTGGCAAGGAGAGCCTATCGCGCAATGAGAAACAAGCCGGGCTCAAACCAGATGCCCCGATTGACATTTACATTTACGCCAGCTATCAAGACCTGCGCGATTCGATTTTATACGAGCCCGCATGGACAGGCGGCACGGCCTACGCCGAACACAACATCGTCATTGTGGGACTCTCTCAGGGCAACACGACATACGACCGCAACGTGGTCATTCACGAATTGACACACGTATTGATCGGTCACTTCACGTTTTCGTGTTTGAACGATCTGCCCTCATGGCTGGAGGAAGGTCTCGCCGTTTATAGTGAAGGCGCGTTGGACCCTGAATCTCAAAAGCAATTCGACCAAGCCATCAAAGATAACAGTCTGCTTTCAGTCCGCTCGCTGAGCAGCGGCTTCTCGGAAGAATACGGCAAAGCGACCTTATCCTACAGCGAATCATACAGCATTGTTAAATTTCTTACTGAAACATACGGGCAGGATAAAATGACCCAACTGCTCGCATCCCTGCGCGATGGGAATGCAACTGAGCCTGCGCTCATCAGCGTTTATGGGTTTGACCTGGACGGACTCGAAGATGGATGGAGACAGGCGATCGGGGCCGCGCCGCGAGCTGTTACTGCTCAAGCGACAGCCATCCCCACTGCGACCTATGTGCCCACCATCGTGCCCGTTTCAGGTGCGCCTCTGGCAGTGACGCCGACTCCCTATGCGATCCCCACTTCCACAACCGGCGGAGAACCACAAACCTCCACGCCAAACGTTCCACCACTTGCGTTGACATTGCTGCTGCTTGGCTGTTGTTGTTTTCTGATATTGATCATCGGCATCTTGGTGATCGGCATCGTTGTCCGTTCACAGAATCAAAAGGCGAGGAAGAATGATCAAGCATCGTAAGCTACTCTCAAGTTTGTTTTTTGGATTCCTGATCGCGGCCTTCATTTCCGCCAGCGCGCGTCCGGCCCCGGCGTGGCAAACTGATGTTCCGCTGAATCAGTCCCTCGTTTTGTCAGGAGGCGAGTCTACCAATCCGCGTGAATATGATCCCGCCACCACACATGGCTCAGGCGATAAACTCGTCTACAGCGGACTGGTCTCGTTCGACCCGAATTTAAATCTCACGCCCGATCTTGCAGAAACATGGGATGTGAGCAATGGCACAGTTTATACATTCCATTTGCGCGCCAATGCAAAATTCCACGATGACCGCGCAGTGACTGCACAGGATATCGTCTATTCATGGGAACGTGCCGTTAACCCGGCAACCGCATCAGATACAGCGCTGACCTATCTCAGCGATATTGTCGGCGTGAATGAAATGGCCGCGGGACAAACTGATCACATCAGCGGGTTGCTGGTCATTGACGATCTCACCCTGCAAGTGACGATAGATGCGCCCAAGCCTTATTTCATTTTGAAGCTCACGTATCCAACCGCTTTCATCGTGGATAAAAACAACGTTGAACAAGGCGGCGATTGGTATAAACACCCAAACGGCACGGGTCCTTACAAGCTTACCGAATGGACAAGTTTCAAACGCATTGTCTACGAAGCGAATCAGGACTTTTATCTTGGCGCACCTTCTATTAAATACGTAGTCTTGAACTTATATGCAGGCGACCCCCAGCGTTTATACGAATCAGGCGATGTGGATCTTGCCGGAACGTATTCCATCGAACGCTTCAGTGACCCGGCAGAACCGCTTCACAACCAACTCATCAGCGGAGTGAATCTTTGCACGAGCTACGTGACCTTTGATACCACCCGCCCGCCCTTCGATGATGTCAACGTCCGCAAGGCTTTCAGCATGGCCTTCAACCGCCAGCAATTTATTGAAGTGGTCATGGGCGGACATGCCCTGCCCGCCGTTGGGATCTATCCGCCCGGTTTGCCCGGCTTTAGTTATTCATTGCAGGGTTTGCCCTATGACCCCGCACAGGCGCGTGAATTATTGAAGCAATCCAAATATGGAAGCGCGGAAGCATTGCCCCCCATCGTTTACACCGACATCGGCATTGGCAGCAGCGTCAATTTGGATGTAGCCGCGATGGCCGAGATGTGGCAGAAGAATCTTGGGGTGACCATTACCGTGGAAAACCTTGAACCCAATTTTGCTTACGAGCAGATCTACGCCGGCAATCACGGTCAACTTTTAGGGAGCGGCTGGTGCGCCGATTATCCCGACCCTGAAAATTTCGCCGACATCCTTTTCCATACCGGTTCATCTCAAAACAACGGCGGATATTCCAACCCTGCGCTGGATGCCATTCTTGAACAGGCGCGCGTCGAGCAGGATGTGACCAAGCGCATTGCCTTGTATCAGCAAGCCGAGCAAATGATCGTGGACGATGCCCCCGTGCTTTTCACCACGCACTCGTTATCGTATCAACTCGTGAAGCCTTATATTAAAGGTTATGTCTTCACGCCCTTTGATATTCCAATTGAAAGATATATGTGGCTGGATGGTAAATAAACGGTGGACGATAGACCATAGACAATGGACGGTAAAAACGGTCTGCCGTCCATTGTCTATGGTCGGGCTTCTATGAAAAACTCCACCGAATCAATTGCCGAAGCGAGGCTGGATACTGAAAAACTGAAAGAGAGATTCCCCGCAGGTTGAAGCGCTCCGCCTTCCCAACGCCTCAAGCCAACCACAACGCCGTCTTTATCATAAGCCACAGCCGCGACCCAAACCTGGGTTGCGGCTTTTGATTCTGCTGGCATGGTGATGAGTCCGCTGACTTGGGCGGTACGTCCGCTTGCATTGATCTGAGCAATAGAGTTTTGGATGACTGCCGGAAGATAATATTGATTATTGAGTGACAGTTGATTCGCTGTGAGTATTTGAATTTGAACATTCGCAGGAACTTGATCTGGGAAGAAAACATATACCGGCATGGATGAGTTTGGGGGAATAAAGTCCAATGGCAGGAATGCGGTTTGACTCGCAATCGCTTTACTGCTTTTATCCAGCAATGTGATTTTCGCGGAAACGTTTTCGAGCAGTTCATTGGAATTATTCTGAATGAGGGCAAAACACGTCAGCCCGCCATCTGATGAGGGGTGGCAAACTGTCTGGGTGACTGGAGCAGGCGCGGGCGTCGGGGTTGAGGCGTCTGTCTTCGCGGCGGAAGGGTCCGGGATGAGAAGGGTTGACCCGATGGTCATGCTGTTCGGAGAGACATCCGGGTTGGCCGCTCGAATCTCATTGATCGAAACTTTAAATCGTTCGGCGAGTCCGCTGAGTGTGTCGCCGGATTTAATGGTGTAAATGAAGGGGGTGGAGGTTGGGATCGGCGTCGTATCCACGACGAGCACATTCGGCGTGGAAGTAAGGCTCGGAGTTGATGTGACGTAAGGAATAGGCGAATTTTCGTACACGCCTTGAGCGGGCTGGGCGGCGCAGGCGGAAATGAGAATTGTACAGATCAACAAAAGTTTACGCATTCGATGATTATAATAGACGAACAAAACTTTCTTTGGAGGCACAATGAAATATCGTTATCTCGGCAGGACAGGCATTCAGGTCAGCGAGTTGTCGTTCGGCTCGTGGGTCACATTCCATAACCAGGCGGGCGTGCAAGCCGCAGTGGATATGATGTCCGCGGCTTATGGTGCGGGCGTGAATTTTTTCGATAATGCCGAAGTGTACGCGGGTGGCAAATCAGAAACGGTGATGGGGGAAGCGCTCAAACAATTGAGCTGGCGCAGGGGAAGTTATTTAATTTCCACAAAATTCTATTGGGGATTGAACAATGGCATCAATGAAAAGAACACTCTTAACCGTAAACGTCTTATCGAAGGTATTAATGGTTCGCTTGAAAGATTGCAGCTCGATTATGTGGATCTGATCTATTGTCACCGCCCCGACCCGAACACGCCGATTGAAGAAACGGTTTGGGCGATGCACAACATTATCGAATGGGGCAAAGCCATATATTGGGGTACATCGGAATGGGCGGCTTCCGAGATCACCGAAGCCATTCAGATCGCGGAACGACATCATTTGCATAAGCCTGTCGTTGAACAGCCTCAATACAACTTGTTCGAGCGCGGACGCATGGAAGGCGACTACCTTCGCTTCTACAAGGAATATGGATACGGTTCCACGATCTGGAGTCCGCTAGCTTCGGGGCTGCTGACAGGCAAATATAACAAGGGCATCCCCTCTGACAGCCGCGGCGCGCTCAAAGGATATGAATGGTTGAAGGGCAGTCTCAGCGACGCGAAAAAACTTGCAAAGGTTGCGGCACTCGAACCCATCGCAAAGGAATTGGGCTGCTCGCTTTCACAGCTTGCGCTGGCATGGTGTTTGAAGAATCCATTCGTGAGCACGGTCATTACAGGTGCAAGCCGCGTGGAACAAGTCCACGAGAATATGAAGGCGGCAGATGTGGCAGACAAGATCACGCCCGGGATCATGGAAAGAATTGACGCGGCCTTTGGCGTAAAAAAGGAAGAAGAGGAAGATTAAGTTTCATAACGGGGTGACAGTTGCCGCAAAGTGATTGTCACCTCGTTATTCTTTTATAAGCCATCCTTATTTATTTGTATTTGCCTTGCGTGACAGAAATAATGTATATCCCTAAACATGGAAATAGAATACAGGAAATAAGCTCATGAAAAAAATCTTCGATTTCCTTTTCATCCCTTCCAATGATATTTCCATGCTTGTCTCTGCCGACGTGCGCCGATGGAAGACCCTGAACGTCATGCTGCTTCTCATGCTGGCGTCAGATATTATGGTCCTGACCGGGGTACTTGGTTCGCACATTATCTTCCCCGGCTCAGTTTCTGACATGGACCTGGTTTTATTATTTATCGCCGGTCTTATCGGACTGATCGGATTAACTTTAATCATCCTGCTCAACCGCCTTGTTTCGAGCAGCACAGCCAGCGCAATATTTATCGTAATAATTTATATCGCCTTACTAAGTTCGGATACCCCACACGAAATCGCCTATGGCCGCTCGCTGGTATTCATGGTACTACCAGTAGTCCTTGCAACCGTCCTTTTCCGGTCCTGGGGGGGGATTCTTGCTATTCTTATAAATATCGCGATCATTTCCTACATAGGGATTTTTTATAAATTTGGAATGCCAAATCTTCCAGCAATCTGGCTTTTGTTTTTCATTTCATTGCTTGTCTGGCAGTCAACTTCCCTTTTAGAGCGCGCCTTGGAACAGGTGCAGATATCCAACCGATCCCTGCTCGAAGCGAAGGAAGAGGTCCGACAGGTCAACATTGGACTGGAACAGCGGGTTGCTGAGCGGACCACCGAGCTGCGGGCCGCCAATGATCAATTACGGGCTGAAATCACTGAGCGCAAACAGGCCGAGGAATCGCTGCGGGAAAGCGAGGATAAATTTAAATATTTATTCGATAATTCCATCATCGGAAAATCGTTCACGATGCTATCCGGCGAGGTCAACACGAACAAGGCTTTTTGTGACATGCTTGGCTATACACAGGCGGAACTTCAAAACAAAAGGTGGCAGGATATTACTCATCCTGATGATATTGAATTAACCCAAAGAGAGATCAATCTTCTTATTTCCGGCGAACAGGACTCGGTACGTTTTTTCAAAAGATTTATTCACCAAGACGGGTCAGAAGTACTGGTGGATCTAAGTTCTTTTATACGCCGCGATAATAACAGCAAGCCGCCTTATTTTATAACTACTCTTATTGACATTACCGAGCAAAGGCAGGCAGAGGAAGCACTGAAAAAAAGCAAGGAAAAATATCAACTGCTTATTGAAAATATGAATGCCGGAGTCTTCCAAACCAATTTAAGCGGCAAGTTCCTTCAAATGAACAGCGCTGTTGCAAAAATGGCAGGATATGACAGTATTGATGAATTGATGTCGAAGCATGCGTCATGCCTTTATGCAAATCTGGCAGACCGCGAACATCTCAAAGAAATGCTTGCGACCCATGGTGAGGTCAGAAACATGGAGCTGCGATCTGTGAAAAAAGATGGAACCCAATATTGGATATCCATAAATGCAGTCCTTCAAAAGAACAAGGATGGCGAGCCGGAAAGTATTATTGGGATCGTCAATGACATCAACGAACATAAACATGTGGAAGAAGCTCTGCGGGAGAGTGAGAGTCGCTTTGAAACCATTTTCCGGTCCAGCCCGATCGGCATTGCCATCAGCCGCGTGGATGACGGCGTATTTTTGGATGCCAATGAGGCATTCCTTAAGATGTTTGGGTATGACCGCAATGAGGTTGTTAATCATGCCGTGGCCATCCTGCCCGATCTCGAAGAAGCGCGCAGGTTGTTTAATGAGTTGCATCTTCGCGGAAGTGTGCAGCAATTCGAGGCAAAGTTTCTGCACAAATCCGGCGAGATCGGGGATCAACAAGTTTCCATGGAATTGATCGAGTTGAACGGTCAAAAGTGCGTGTTAGGCAGTACTTTCAATATTACCAAGCGTAAAAAACTGGAAAATGAATTAAAGGAAGTAAACCAGCAATTGGAGTCCCGCGTGGAACAACGCACCGCAGAACTGTTCGAGAGTCAGGGGCGTATGAACAAACTGGCGCGGCAGGTCGTCACTGCGCAGGAAGAGGAGCGGAAAAGGATCTCGGATGAATTGCATGATGAAGCCGGTCATCTTCTCATTGGATTAAGATCGCCTCTGGACATCCTTTACAAGGATTTGCTCTCCGCCAAGGATGCGCACCACCAGATCGCCGCCAAAGCCATGAAGTTGACGGATGAGGTGGCAGAACGGATTCGTTCCCTTTCATACTCTCTTCATCCGCCCATGCTTGAAGTACTTGGACTTAACATGTCCATCAAAAGCCTTTGCCGCGAGTTCTCTGAAAATACGGGAATACAAGTGGACTGCGATCTGGATGGAGCGAACTTGAGCGACATAGCCAACGAGATCGACATCAGCCTGTACCGCTTTGTGCGCGAGGCGCTTACCAATATCCACAAACATGCCCACGCCAGCAACGCCGATGTTATGCTCACTCACGACAAAAAGACGATCACGGTCTCGGTACAGGATAACGGGATGGGCATGAAGCCAATATCAAGAGATGCATACGGGATCGGGTTGAGAACCATTAATGAACGCCTGGATATCCTTGGAGGCAAATTGAAGATCGAAAGTCTCATGGGCGGCGGCACACAGGTACAGGCGATCCTGCCTTTGAATAACTACACAGATCAAAAATATAAGGAGTGACTTAAATTGAAAAACAAGATACATGTCGCGATCCTGGATGACCATCAAAGCATTATTGACGGATACAAGTACCGCCTCGAAAAGGAATCAAGCATTGAGGTGGTTGCCACGGCGGGCTTTGGGGAGGACCTTGAGCCGATGCTGGCATCCCATCCTGTGGATGTATTGCTGATGGATATTCGAGTCCCTGTCTCCGCCTCGAACCAGAATTCATACCCCATTCTGTCTGTTGTTGAAAACCTGTTAAAGAATCATCCCAACCTGAATATTCTGGTGATCACCATGCTGGCCGAGTCTTTCCTGATCGAAACACTTGTGGATGCCGGGGTGAGCGGATATATCTACAAGGGCGACGATGAGTCGATTCAAAAACTTCCGCAGATCGTGCGTGCCATCGAGAGCGGCGGCATTTATTTAAACGATGCCTTCTACCAAAAACTGCGCGATGAGAAATCAAAGGCCAAACATTACTCGTTATCGCCGCGTCAACTTGAAGCCTTGAGGTTGTGCGATATTTATCCAGATAAACTCTCCTCCGAGATCGCGCAGGAACTTGGTGTGGCAAATTCCACCCTGCGCAACATGCTTTCCGACTCCTATTTTCGGCTGGATGTGCGTACGCGCCAGGCCGCAATTGCCAAAGCAAAGCGGCTGGGATTAATTCCCGATCAACCCCACAATATATAGCTACTGTGATTTTTCAGGCAGGACCAGCGGAATATCCATAAACGGATGTGCTACAACTTGCACGGGGAGGCAATACGCTTCTGAAATCAACTCAGAGGTCAGCACTTCGCGCGGGGTTCCGATCGCTTTGAGATGACCGCCAACGAGTAAAGCGACTCTATCCGCGTAATGGGAGGCAAGATTCAGATCATGCAATGCGATCAACACTGCAAGATTTTCGTTGTGTGCCAGTTCGCGAACCAATTCCAATAAACCAACTTGATATTGCAAGTCCAAATGCGCGGTGGGTTCATCAAGCAATAATATCGGCGTGGACTGGCACAAGGCGCGCGCCAATAACACGCGCTGACGTTCTCCGCCGGATAGCTCTCCCACGCGGCGGTCAGAGAATGCCAGGGCGTTGACCCTGCTCAAAGACTGGCGGGCCAACTCTTCGTCATGAGAAGATGCGTGACCTAGAAATCCAAGGTAGGGAGTCCGACCCATCAGAACAGTCTCCCAAACTGTGAAGGCGGGCGGCAATGAGATCGCCTGTGGGACAACGGCGAGATAGCGCGCACGCTGAAGAGGAGTCAGCGATTGGAAATCATCGCCGTTCGTGCGGATGTGGCCTGTGGATGGGACCACCCCACTCGCGGCGCGGATGATCGTGGACTTGCCCGCACCGTTGGGACCAATGAGCGCGAGCACTTCGCTGTTCTTCACATCGAAGGAGACATCGTGCAAAACTTGGTGCCCATTATATGAGGCGGATAGGTTTTGGATTTTGAGCATAATTAAAAACTTTTCTTTTGCAATTCATCTCTTGCCACAGAGACCACTGAGAAAAAAAACTCTGTGCGCTCTGTGACTGATACGTATTAGAAGATCAAATACCAATACAATGCGGTTTCATCCTTATGCAGGTGGACGGCTTTATAAACATTACGGTCAAAGCCGCTTAACACAAACCCATGTTTTTGATACAAAGCACAGGCGGGGACGTTATCATCCTGCGTTTCGAGCATGACACCGGGGAAATTATTTTCACGCGCCCATTGGATTCCATGTTCGAGCAATGCGCGCCCGATGCCAAGTCCGCGATAATCGGGATTCACGACAATGTCATCCACGTATGCAAATTGATTCCACCATTTGAGCATTTTGATGCGCCCGGCAGGTTTCCCATCTGCTTCCGCGAAAAAGATCGTGGGACCCTCATCTGAAAACCCGTAATTCACATCTTCAGCGGGAATGTCTCTTTCATACGGCTTGACATCGGTGACGGAATACTTGAGCTTTTCATTTTCCATGTCCAGGACGACTCTCGATTTAACGAAGAACTTACGCGAAAAAATATTTGCCTTCGGCGCATTTTGCATGTCTGTTTTGTGAATGATGAATTCCATAAGCTACCAATATCCTTGATTCTTTGAACGACGCAAAACCCACAGGAAGAATGGCGCACCGACCAGTGCCGTGATAATGCCAACGGGAATTTCCTGTGGAGCGAGGACTATGCGCGCAAGAATATCCGAGATAAGCAAGGCGGATGCGCCGCCAAGAATTGACAGGGGAAGCAGTCTCCGATAGTCCGCACCAAACCAAATGCGGATAAGATGCGGGACGATGAGTCCGATAAAGCCGATGATGCCGGAGAATGCCACAGCGGCGGCAGTTGCCAGCGAAGCGGCGATCAACAAAATGGTTTTGATGCGCGTGACGTTCAAGCCGAGCTGCTGGGCCTGGTCATCGCCAAATTGCAAAAGGTTGAGCGCGTGCCCGCTGATGATAAGGATGCCAAGCCCGATGATGAGATACGGAAGAATGGCGAGGATGGCCGTCCAGCCGGCCTGACTTGCACCGCCGAGCAGCCAGCCCAATGCGCGGCGCACTTCACTGGTGGAGCGCAGCATGAGGAAGGAGGTTAGCGAAGTTGCAAAGGAGGAAAATGCAACGCCAGCCAGAATCAGATTTGTGGTGGGGATGGTCTGCCCGACTCGCGCCAGAAAATAAACGATGAAAACTGTCAGCAAGGCCGCGATGAAGGCCGCAAGCGGAATTGCCATCAACCCCCAAAATGAATACGGCCATTTGATGGACATGGCGATCACAGCGCCCAAGCCTGCGCCGGATGCCACGCCGATCAAAAATGGGTCAGCCAGCGGGTTGCGGAATAATCCCTGATAGGCCGCGCCGCTTCCGCTTAACGCCGCGCCTGTCAACGCAACGAGGATGGTGCGCGGCAAGCGGATCTGCCAGATGATGAAGGTAAAAGTCTCATCCCCCATGCCGCGCAGAATATTCCACAATTCTTTTGGCGAAATAAATACAGAGCCGATTGCAAGACTGAGGATGAATGCGATCAGAAGGAAGATGGAGGAGGAAAGGAAGGGTTTTGATTTCATGAATTTGTAGGGGCGACCACAAGGGTCGCCCCTACATATTATTTAATTAAACGCACCCGGATTCAACAATTTGGCCAATTGCTCCAACCCGTCTACCAAACGCGGACCGGGGCGGCTGATGAGGTTGTCGTCAATCGGGAAGATCTGTTTCGACTTTACAGCCTCAATGGTTTCCCAGCCCGGGCGGGCAAGCACGGACTCAACTGTCACACCCCACATCGAATCACCGAGCAGAACAATGGCAGGGCTTGAAACAACAAGCTGTTCAAGGCTGATCTGCGGATATGCATCCTTAAGGTCAGCGCCAATATTGATCCCGCCGGCGCGCGAGATGAGCATATCACCAAAAGTGCCGGGGCCGTAAGTATATGGTTTGGCGGGATCGGTCGCGTCAATTTCATAGAACACAGTCGGGGCATAATTGAGCGCCATGATCTTTTCATCCACAGCGGCGACACGCGTTTTGAGAGAATCATTTAATGCAGTTGCATCGTGTCCTGTCAACTGCGCCACGATCTCAAGGTTCACGTACAGGTCTTCAAAAGTTTTGGGGTTCTTCAAATAATAAACGGTCAATCCCAGGTCTTCCAGCTGTTTGACGAGTTCGGGCGAGTTGATCTCCGCCGCAAGTACGAGGTCGGGCTGCAAGACAACAATATCTTCCACGCTATACTCACCCATCGAACCGCCCACGCTTTTGATCGCCCTGGCTTCTTCGGGATAATCTGAAAATTCATCGCGACCAATAACCTGCGCGCCCGCGCCAACCGCAAACAGGATCTCGGTATTGGACGGTGACAATGAGATAACTTTTTGGGCCGCTTCATTCAAGACGACAGACCTGCCCAGCCCATCTGTGAGTTGGATCTCAGTTGAAACAGGAGCAGGCATCTCGGTCGGGAGTGATGCGGGTCCGCATCCCGCCACAAAGAATGCGAGCAGCAAGGTCAAGATCAAAGATTTACGAAACATATAATTCTCCTAATTTTTTTTTGTGGCACGACATTTATGTCGTGGTAAGGCAGTGCGACATAAATGTCGCGGTACAAGAATCAAAATCCCCAGCCAAAGCTGGGGAGGTTGGAGAGGCAATCCGAAGGGGCCGCCATCCACCTCCTTTCCACGAGAGTGTGATGAACAGACCAAAAGCGGGCGACCTGACTTTGTTGGTCATATAGTCTGGTAGGCGCTTTGTCTGCTGGTCTTCCGACCACAAGACTATTCGACTATTTGACTAATTGACTATCTTTACAGTTGCGGGACAGTGTCGGATTCTCACCGACTTCGCCGCGTTTTGGTCTTCATTTTGTTATGAAGTTATTTTACCACCGAGTTATGCGCAATATTCGCCACCATGCGATTCAAAGTCATCTTTAAAATCGGATGGAATAAATACCAGAATAAAAATCCAACAAAGCCGCGCGGAGTGAAGAAAATTGTTTGCGTTATGTAGGTCACGTCTAAGACGTGACCTACTACTTTCCACTCAAACCAAAGCTGACCTGGGATTTTCATATTTAAGCGCACAAGCAAGTGATTGTCATCAATACCTTCAATAACAAATCGTTGTGAGCGTTTTGAGATGACATCAAATATTTTTTCAGGTACGGCATTTATTTTTATTGAGTGATGGTCAACAAAAAAGCCTTCATGCTTAAGCGTTCGAGATTCTTCATTTTCCCAAACGCGCTCGATCTTGAGCGGATGCAGACGAGTCAGTGCCTCGCGGATGGCGGATTCAAAGTCAATGAGATCCACTTCGGGGTAGACCCTGCGCGCGTCATGGTGTATGACCACACTGTCGCTGGAAAGCCCCCCCACCAACGCATACGCAATCGGACGCGGCACCGGCGTAGTGAGCGAAATACCAAATGCCATGAACCAGACCGGCACATAAGGTAGTAGGAGAAGTCTTCGTTTGTGTCCGCGGATGCGCGCATATCGCAGCATCAATTCCTGATAGGTCGTGACATCGGGCCCGCCAATTTCAAAGACGCAGCCTTGTCCATTATGGTTATCCAATGCGGCCAATAAATAGTCAATCACATTCTGGGTGGAGATGGGTTGGGACCTGTTCCTCACCCAAACCGGCGCGGGAATGACGGGGAATTGTTCCATCATAAAACGGATCATTTCAAAGGAGATGCTTCCCGAGCCAATGATGACCCCAGCGCGAAATTCAGTGACCGGAACTTTGCCCTGACGTAATGTTGCGCCTGTTTCGATGCGTGAGCGCATGTGCGGAGCGATGTGCTGCTCCTCGTCAGCGAGTCCGCCGAGGTAGATGATGTGTCTCACACCGGCATCTTCCGCAGCGCGCGCGAAATTTTTGGCGGCTTGTAATTCGCGTGCGGTATAACCGCGTCCGCTGGACATATTGTGGACGAGATAATATGCGATCTGCACACCCACGAAGGCAGAAGCTAGTGTGGAAGAATCCATCACGTCACCCTGGGATATTTCCACTTGCGAATGCCAGCTTTTATTTTTGAGTTGCTGAGGCTGACGGGCAAGCGCGCGGATACGATAGCCGCGATCCAGTAATTGCGGGATCAATCGGCTGGCGATGTATCCGGTAGCGCCGGTGACGAGGATAAGAGGAGAGGACATGGGGTGAGGTTTTCACGTTTCACTCTTCACAAGTGAAGAGTGAAACGTGATGTCCATTTATTTACCGTTCAACCTTAAAGGGAGTTCTGTCAGGATCAATAACTTCGTCAAACTCGCGTGCGGCGAGGTGACCACTGAATATGGCTTGGGCGATGATGTTCGGGGCTTCGGCATCACCGATGATACGCAATGATTTAAGTTGACCATCCGCAAGCGCGGGTTTGAGTTCGTGATAGAGTGCATCGTTGGGAATCCTGTCTGTGACCATGACGATGGCATCGCAGGCGAGAGTCGATTCGGCGGAGGAGATGACATTCGTGACTGTGGCAGTCGTCGGGGTATGTGAAGCGATGAAATGATTCTCAAGAAGAGTCACATTCAGCTTATGCAAACGCTTGAGGATGCGGTCCTGTTCGAGGGTGAATTGAGTCCAATAAGAAATGGTCGGGGCGGGAGTTATCAGAGTCACATTGCAGCCATTTTGTGCGAGCAGTTCAGCGAGGACGCCGCCCATGTAATAATGATCATCATCGTAGATGAGAACTTTGCCTGATGGCAAGTTGGCGTTCATGAGATCGTCGGGCGTGAAAATTTTGGCATTGCCTTTTACGGGATGTGAAAGATAACGCCCCACGCCGTCGCGCCGCCAGGTTGCACCCGTGGCGAGGATGACATGCGGCGCGCCCGCTTCGAGAATATCCTTGGCGGTCATCGGACTGGATGGATAAAAATAAATGTTCGGAATTTTTTGGATTTGCGCCAGACGCCAATCCATGACACGCCGCCACTCGCTGAGATTGGGGAGACTTGACTCAAGCGCAACGCGTCCGCCCGCTTCACGCTTCGCATCGGTAAGGATGACATGATATCCGCGTTGACCCAACGCGCGCGCCGCTTCCAACCCGGCAGGACCCGCGCCGACAATGAGAATTTCATCATCAGATTTCTTCGGCGCGATGATCTCAGGATGCCAGCCTCTGCGAAATTCTTCACCCATGGTCGGGTTCTGCGTACAGCGGATGGGAACGAAACGAGTATCGCCTGTGACACAGATGTTACAGCCAATGCACTCGCGGATGTCTTCGTAACGGCCTTCTTTAATTTTGTTGGGCAGGAATGGGTCGGCGATACTTGGACGCGCTGCGCCGATCATATCCATGATTCCGCGCTCGATGGCGGACGCCATTGAATCAGGCGATGTATATCTGCCAACCCCCACCACTGGTTTGGTGGTGAGCTTCTTTACAAAGGAAATATATTTTTCCTGATTGCCTTCTTTTTCAAAACGGGAGGTAGTGGAATCATTTTTCCAGGAGCTGACATTCACGTCCCAGAGGTCGGGGAGTTCAGCAAGCATCGCAACGATGTCATGAGCTTCACCGTCGAACTGCATCCCGTCGGCGCCGAGCAATTCATCCACCGCAAAGCGGACGGCAACTGCACAAGTGTCACCCACGGCTTCCTTTGTATCTTCGATCAGTTCGCGAAAGAACCTGGTCCGGTTTTCAAGCGAACCGCCGTATTCATCGGAGCGGTCATTGTGCTTGGACAAAAGATGAAAGGCGAGGGTCATGTTGTGCGCGGCGTAGCAGTAGATAATGTCAAAGCCCGCTTTCTTCGCGCGGATGGCCGCATTGCGATGCCACTTGCGGACCTGTTTGAGATCATCCTTGGTCGCGGCGCGGGTCTGACCGGGTTCATATCCGCTGCCGCCCGTGATCCCCATCGAGCGCGGACCAAATGCTGAGGCGCGCGAATACAAATTCGATGCGTCATGGCTGTTGTAGGTCAACTCAATACCAGCCAGCGCTCCGTGCGCGGAGCGATGCACTGCCTCGGTCATGACCTGCCATGCGGGAATATCGTCATCGCTCCAGATGCGTCCCTCAAAGAACGGCGAGAGATCGCTGGTGTAATGGATCTCCGTCTCTTCGGTGCAGACCACGCCCCAGCCGCCCTCGGCTTTCATGCCGCGCATGGCTGCCATGCCTTTAGGCATCCGCCAGCCAAACCCGTTGCAATGCGGTACCTGATAAAAACGATTGGGCGCAGTGACGGGACCGATCTGGATGGGTTGAAAGAGAATATCGTAACGGGAAGGCATTTTGGATTATCCTAAAATATCGTGATTCCCTGAGCGAAGCGAAGGGTCTCTGAGATAATCGTAGAGGTTCTTCGCCGCAAAGCGGCTCAGAACGACACTGCGAAAGGCGAGTTATTTACAACTTGTGAGGTCAGGGAAAAGTTTGGATGAAGTATCATCCATCTCCGATTTTGATTCGATGGGGAAAACGATCATCATCTCCATCACGCGCGTGACAGTATCTTTCAGCACCCAGTATTTGATCGCATACTCATATCCTTCTTTGACTGCCGTAAATTGATAAAGTCTCAATCCGTCTTTTGACTTGCATTCTGAAACAGGTTTATAACTTTCATAATTCGCAAAGATGATCTGCCAGTTCGTATCGCTGTAGTAGCTGTCGAGATCAGATTCTGCATATCCACACGAAAAAATCAACGCTTCAGTAAAAGACAACGCGGCGAGCGACTCATTCGACCACGATGCATAAACATGTCCAGACTTGACCGTGTAACTCCGCACCCAGTCCGCGCCGCTGAAGATATTGTCGGTATAGGTGAGAGTCCGGTCTACATCATCTTGAGTCGGTTCCATGGAGATGCAACCCGATGAATCTGCCGGCTGTGCGCTCGACGGTAAAACGGGAGTGGATATCACCGCGCCCGGAATTTCGCAAGCGGTAAGGAAGACGGCAATGACGAGGGTAAGGGGTAATTTTATTTTCATTCGTTTACTGTTCCTACTCCACGATCTCCTTGACGCGTCCCACCTGTCCGTCCATCAAGCGGACTTTGATCCCATGTGGATGATTCGGCGATTTGGTAAGAATATCCTTGACGACGCCTTTCGTTAATTTACCCGTGGCTTGATCCTGTTTCAAGACAATTAACACGGTGCTGCCGGGTTTGATGGCAGAGCGGGTTTGTCCGTTCACGTTTTCATCCTTGAAGCCAGATCGCGCAATTGGTTCGGGTTGATCGGCTTGAGAAGGACCAGGTCTACGATGTTCTGCAGTTCCTCCGCCTGTCTTTCATCGGAAGTTGTGAGGATGATGCGGGTTTTTGCGAAGCGCTCATCCGACTTGATGTGGTTAAGAATGTTCCTGCCCGATGCACCGGGCAGGTGCAGGTCCAATAGGATCAGGCTGGGGATACTGACATCGTTCAGGCGCTTCATGGCCTCCTCGCCATCCTTGATCGCCTCGACTTCAAATTCATCGCTCAATGTCCTTGAAAACATCAAGCTGAATACGGGACTGTCTTCGATAATAAGAGCAAGAGGCTTGGTCATGTCAGACTCCTTTGGCTTTTTTTATTTTAACCCAACAAACTCAGCATTACTATTATTTTGTGTCACCCTGAGCGATAGCGAAGGGTCTCTGGCTCAACACGGAAGAGATCCTTCGGTCGCAACAAACACTCCCTCAGGATGACACAGGCTATCTATTGCCTGCAACAAAATATTTAGGCGGTTTATGTGAGTTATTAATTTCATTTTCACATTTCGGGCACTTCCAAATCTTATTATCTTTTGAAAGCATTATTTCAGGTGGAAAGTGATTTTTACACAATTCGTATCCCATACTTTGTGCAGTTTGAAACTCGGCAATTTTTAATTGCCTTTCAGCTGACTCAATTGCAGTATTCAACTCTTGTTTTTGAGAGCTTTCAGGCAAAAGGTCTTTAGCCTGTTTCAAGAGTGATAGTGTTGCGCCTAATGTGCCAAGTGCTTGTTTTATTGATTCAATATCAAAATTCATTACTGCCTCCTAAATTTTGCATTCATCTCATTTTTACAAGTGACAGTCACCTTAAAGGTGACTGTCACTTGTTTATCCTAGCAATCCTCTCGCAAACGTCAACAGGGACTGCACATCGTTGAAATTTGTGACCATGCCTACGGAGATTCTCACCGCGCCCGAAGATTTGCCGTCAATGCATTTACGGAACTCGTCAATGGACATGACATCTTTGTGGTCGGGGCGGGTAAAGCAGACATCCAACTCCACGCGGGAGATACCGAGGGCAACTTCGCCTGCGCCGGGGTTGCAGAAACAGCCGGTGCGAAGCGAGATGTTAACTTTATTGGCTTCGCTTTCAATAAAGCGATGGTCAAACGCTTGTCCGTCTTTATCGTAAAAATTGACTGTCACCGCCCCGCCGCGGTCATCTGCGCTTTGGGTCGGCCCAAACACGCGGACCAGGGGTTCGCCGGTGCTGTGTTTCATTTGGGTTAAGTTATCCAGAAGCCAGCCGGTGAGTGTTTTGACCCTTTCATTGATGACCTCATAGCCAATGGACTCAATATGCTTCAGTCCAATTTCAATGGCGGGGATATTGAGATAATCCAACGTGCCGTCTTCAAAAGCGGGCGCGCCATCGGCGAGATAATATTTGTCACCCTGCACCGAAGCGACAGTGATCGTCCCGCCCGCGAACCAGGGACGATGCAATTTAGCCAGCGCAGATTTGCGCGCGATCAATGCGCCGAGGCCGGTTGGGTAGCCAAAAATTTTATAGAAGGAGATCGCCACAAAATCCGGCCTGACCTTGCCCAGGTCAAGTTTATTGGTGGGCACGTAAGCGGCCGCATCCAGCAGGACATCCCAGCCGTGAGTGTGGGCTTTCTCTATCCACTCCAGCGGATGTTTGACTGAGGAGAAATTCGATTGCGCGGGGAATGCAAAAAGGTTATGTCCGCTCTTCGAAGGCCGGGCCAACTCAAGGTCAAGTGTTGATGCGTCCACGCGCATGTCCGGGAGCATGACCGGAATGTAGGTCACATCCCCGCCGCGAGCATGGGCAAATTCCCGAATCCCATTGACCGAATTGTGGTTGTCAAAAGTTAATAGGTAACGCCCGTTTGAAAATGGATAAGACTCGCCGATCAACTTTAACGCGCCGCTGGCATTGGATGTGAAGATGGCAAGATATTCGTTTGGATCAGCGTTGAAGAATTTTAGAATGTATTCGCGCGCGCTTTCAACGAGATGCGTTGCAGCAAGAGAAGTTGGGTTGGATGAATGTGGATTGCCGAAAACATTTTCGCGCAAAAGTTTTTGATGTTTTTCAATTTGCGATTCAGCATAGATGCCGCCGCCGGTGTAATCAAAATAGACATGCTCGCCCGCATCGAGGCGCGCATAATCTTTTTTGCGAAGCGCGTCTATGGATTCTGTTTTTGCATAAGTGGGATATTTTTCAAGGAAGGTTTGAAATTCGTTCATGTCTACGTTCTCTCTGTGGCGCGACATTAATGTCGCGTTACGATTTCACCGGGTTGCTCAACTTCCCCAAACCTTCGATCTCAACATCCACCACATCGCCGTTCTTCAACAATCCCACGCCGGCGGGTGTGCCTGTGAAAATAATGTCACCGGGTTCGAGGGTCATCACCGATGAAATGTAAGCGATCAATGTGCTGACGTTGAAAACCATATCGCGTGTGGATGCCATCTGGCGCATCTGCCCATTCACGCGGCAGGTCACCACCGCATCGGACGCATCGAACTCGGTATCTATCCATGGACCGAAGGAACAGAACGTGTCGAAGCCTTTGGCGCGCGTCCATTGACCATCCGCTTTTTGCAGGTCGCGCGCGGTGACGTCATTGCCGATGGTATAGCCGAAGATATATTCCCTGGCCTGCTCCGGTGTGACGTTTCGTCCGCGCTTGCTGATGACGATGACCAACTCCGCTTCATGCTCGACCTGATTCGACTGTGGCGGCAAAATAATATTTTCGCCGTTCGAGATGATCGAGGACGGCGGCTTCAAGAAGATCAGCGGTACTTTGGGCACTTCATTGCCAAGTTCCTTCGCGTGCTCCACGTAATTGCGTCCCACACAAATGATCTTGCTCGGCACACAGGGCGTGATGAGTTTTACATCCGCCACTGGAGTCTTTGCTTCACGGCGGCGATATTCGCCGAAGACATCCCCTACAATTTCGCCGACCTTGTCATCCAGCATCCAGCCGGATTTTACAACGTCCTTAGTTTGATAGCGGACTATTCTCATGGCTCTCCATTGATCATTTTGTGATTTATATCTTGATGTTCATTTGATCGACTTGATAAAGTCCTCAAGCAACTGGTCGTCCCATGTTTCTGCGGCTCCCTGTACCATCAGAATGGTTGGACCTTTGTTGCCCTTAAAAACCGTTGACCATTGCCGGATCGTAAATGATTCATACCGGCCTTCACTGATGGTGACTGTAACCGTTTGACCGCGGATGACTTCCTCGTGCGTATCCACCACCGTCATGGACGTTCCCGGTTGATTGTTCTGCTGTGCAAGGGACCGGCGAAGCTGTTCCTCCATCTGATCGGAATTGCCTGATATCACCCCTGTATATTGCATAAGCATGATCATCATTCCGCTGGACGAAGTATCTGGATTAAGGGTGATCATATTGTAGGTGAAAAAGTTGAAAGTAACCGGGGCATAGCCGGATGGGATATCGAAATCTGCTATTTCCGCCTTTGCTTTGGCAACACTTGTGGGATTCCCATTGACACCGCTTTCCATTCGGGTGCTAAATTGACGGAAAGCAAAAAATGCAATGCCCGCCGTACAACAGCAAATAACGAGGATGACCCCAAAACCAATTAATAATTTTTTAGATTCATTCATGTCCGTTCTCCCTTGTTATAAAATATCATTCGACCTTATCCATGTTGACCACTTTGTAAATGGCGGCCAGAATTTCCTCCGCCTTGTTTGAGTCAATGGTTTCCTGGGGTATTTCCAGCCGCTTCACAATGGAAGCAAGGATGTGCTGTGCCAGTATCAGGTGGTTGGATAACTCCCTGCGCCTGAGCAGGAACTCCTCGATAATTTGCAATTCATACTGGGATAAGCGTTCGACCGGAAAACCTGCCGGTATGTCGCTTTGCGAGACCCATGTCTTGAGCATGCCTGCCGGAACGGTGGATAGTCCGCCCAATTCTTTTGTTTCGCGCTCATGCACCACGATCGTCCCGGCCGCGAAATCACCCACGCGCCGCGAATTCGAATTGGCAAACATCGTTACCACGCCGACGCCATAAGCAGTGGGAAGAAGATCAATGATCCGCACCAGGTTACGGATGACCGCTTCGCTGGCTGTGATCGGCGTCCCATCCACGCGGATGACGCGCAGCCCAACCCAGCGCTTCCCCGGGCTTTGTCCATTCCACAGAATCTCGAAGAAGATGTAATATCCCCAGAGAAAAATAAAGCTGACCAGTCCGAGGGCCGCGAAGACCCATGCAGACATCATGCTGACTAGATCCACATCGCTGAAAATGGTGATGAAAAGGATCAATGTGCCGATGATGAGCACCTGTAAAACCAAGAGCAGGGCGGTGTCCACCAGTGCGGCTAGAAAGCGGGAGCCGATACCGGCAATGTCATAATCGAAAGTTACATTTTCGGGGGTGTCAATTTTGAGGACGTCGTTTGTGTTTGTCATGTGTATAATTGCCATCCAATGACGATGGCGGAAATTCCTTATATGGAGAATTGACCAAAAATGAATGTTGATGAATTTTACCAGTCCCGCAAGCAGGAATGGGAACTCTTAAATAACCTGATCGAACGCGCTCAAAAGGATACCCGTCGCCTTTCCACCACAGATATTAACCGGCTCGCCAGCCTTTATCGCGCTGCAAGCTCGGACCTGGCCCTCGCCAAACGCGATTTCCCCAGGCACCGCATCACACAATATTTGAATCAAATTGTCGCGCGCACTCATGCGATCCTTTATCAGGGCGAACCCCTTGCCTGGAATCGCATTGTGGATTTTGCCCTGCGCGGTTTCCCACGCCTCTTCCGCGAGACATTTATTTTTACGTTTATATCCTTTCTTTTGTTTACAATCCCCGCTTTTGTGACCGGGTTTTCCACTTTCAAATCTCCGGGGTCTGCGGTCTGGTTATTGCCCGCTGAAGTGCAGAACCTGATCCCCATCATTGAAGAAAAGCAGTTGTGGATAGACATGCCGATCGAAGAGAGACCGTATGTATCCTCATTCATCATGCAGAATAATATCCGCGTGTCATTTCTCGCATTTGCCAGCGGCGTCAGCGGCGGACTGCTCACCCTTTGGATCCTCGTGAATAATGGGCTGATCGTCGGCGGACTGCTGGGACTCACCTATCATTACGGGGTCGGATTCGAACTCGCCACTTTTATGATCGGTCATGGGGTCATCGAGTTGACGGTGATCTTCATCGCGGGCGGGTCGGGACTGATGCTTGGCTGGGCGATCCTGCGTCCGGGTCTTCTGCGCCGACGGGACGCCTTGATGATCGCCGCTCAAAAAGCCATGAGACTCTTAGGCGGCGCCGTCCCGTGGCTGATCGTTGCGGGAACGATCGAAGGGTTTATCTCCCCCTCCGAAACCATCCCCTGGCCCGTCAAATGGGCAGTGGGGATACTCTCCGGGGTTTTGCTGTACTCCTATTTATTATTTGCAGGCAGGGAAAAGAAAAAGAAAAAGTGGGTGAATTAAAAATTACAGCCTTACGATCCACGTAAGGCTGTTTGATTAATATAGGGCGAACTCCGCGTTTTACAAGAAAGAAAAATAAAAGTTGTTAAGGTACAACGCGAACAAATACAAGCTTGATAGTGATGAATGCCCAAACTAACGATCTTCTTTGACTGGTGAAGATACTCCCAATAGTGAAGCACGTCTCATCGAATTGATTCAGGAGTAGACGAATAAAACCAAAGTACTATAGAGAAGGTGGGCCAACGTACTTGGCGTAAGGGATTTTGAACGCATCGCGATGTACCCATAAGTCAAACTCAGAATGGGTAACATTATCCAAAAGAAGAATGGGAGACTAAAATGCATATGTTTGATCCAAAACCAAAAGGCTTGTATATAGAAGGCTTTAGACTTGCTCACCCCTACATCCATTAGAAATATGTACAACATGCCTCGATACATTGCCTCCTCGTAAATCAAACCGGGAATTTGTTGAAACAAGAAGATATCTAATAGTTGTCCTGAATGCGGAAGATTTATTTTTATGGCTTCGCCAAAACCAGCGATGCAAACTGTTATTCCAGCAAATACACCAGTAATCAACAAAATCATCCGTAGCGCATTAAAATCAATAACACCAAACTTTACTTTATTGCTAAACAGGAAGTAGACAGCATAGATCAATGCAATAACTGTAATAACTGCAAAAAAATTAAATGGGAAAATGTTTGGAGATTTATATAGTGGAATCAGCCCTGCAATTACCAACAAGCACACATAAAATCTATCCATGTTCATTTCTTGTAGGCGATCGCGATTTAATCTTAAGATAAAGATAATGACCGGGAAACTTCCAAGCCATTGAAATACAAACAGGTACCTATCCAGGATGCTTAGCTGAGAGGTATAAATTTGCACAACAGATGGGTCGAGTAAATCAAAGATTAGAACAAAAAGTGATCGAGAAAAATCAACCAAGAGCAAAGCAAATAACAGAATGTATGTAAGGTACTGACGTTTTGTCCATGTTTTCATAATTTGATTAGGTATTCCTTTGCTCCAGCCGCCGTCCTTGGCGGCGTTTTGGGGATAAATCCTGCGCCGAGGACGGCGCAGGGAGCGACCTGCATCTTAATTTAGCAGGGCAACAACCGTGTAAATAGTCTGGATTGTATCTGTCCGTCGAACTGTGTGCCCCAAGATGTATTCGTGCTTTTTGGGTAAAGAAATAAGAACGTGCCTTACAACATCGTCCTGCCCTTTAACTCAAGATAGCGATTGATCACCGCCAGCGAAAGTTGATTCGCGGGCACATCCAGAGTCAGCACACCCTTTTTGCGGAGCGTATCCAAAACCAGACGGCGTTCATCCAGCATTTGCGCGGCGGTGGCGCGTTGATAAACGCTAAGCGAATCGTGTGGCTTTTGATTCGCCACCGCATGCACATCCGGGTCGCTGATCGTCACGACCAGCGGCAGGCTGGAACGCGCCAACAATGAAACCTGGGCGATAAGCGAATCCAAACTTGCGCCGCTGCTTAGGTCTGTAAAAATGATCACCAGCGCGCGGCGGCGCTGCTTCACGGCGAGGTAGGTAAGCGCCTTGCGGTAATTCGGCTCCACCTGCTGCGCATCCACCGCATACAAAACTTCCAACATGCGATAGAACTGCCCACGCCCCTGACGCGGCGCGAGGTAATGCCCCACATCGTCGGCGAAACTCATCACCCCCACGCGATCACCTTTGCCCGAGGCAACATACCCCAAAAATAAAACCGCATTCACGGCATAATCCAACTTGGCAATATTCGCCACAGGTGACTGCATCATGCGTCCCGTATCGAGCACCGCGATCACTGTCTGACTGCGCTCGGTTTGATATTGCACAGTCACCGGACGATGCCGGCGCGCGGTTGCCTTCCAATTAATACGGCGGTATTCATCATCGGGCAGATATTCACGCATACGCTCGAACTCCGTCCCTTCGCCAAACATGCGCGTGGTACGCAGTCCCAATTCCTGCAAACGGTTCTTGCGCAACAACAGATCATACATGCGTACATCGAGTAAATTCGGGTACACCTTCACAGGTCCGCCCGCCTTTACCATCCCCTGACGCAGAACCAAACCCAGCGGACCTTTCCAGCGCAATGTAATATCCCCAAATCTATAATCTCCGCGCCGCAGGGGTTGCAGATGATAAACGCCCGTCCATGTTTCCAAGGGCTGGACTTTGCCGCTTAACAGGCGCGTTTCGATCTGGAATGCCTCCGGCGCTTCATCGCGGACCTCGAAGCTGGTCCCGCGTCGAAAACGATTCCTCACGCTGATGGTGACCGGGTTCTGCACACCCAGTGATAATTTCGTTTCATGTTGACGTGTAACATCAAAACGATCCACCCGCCCGGCCATGCGCCAATCCATAATGAACAGGCTGACGATCAGCAAGGCATAGACCCAGCCGATCCATTCCAATCCGCGCAGCAAGACACCCAGCGCGATCAGCGGGGCAGCCAAAAGTAGAATAAGAATTCCGCGAGTGGTTGGAAGCATAATTATCTAGGCACTTCTACTTGTCCTAATAAGCGCTGAATGACCGCATCCGAATCCAAGCCTTCGATCTCGGCTTCCGGCTTCAAGAGAATGCGGTGACGGAACACAGACGGCACAACATATTTCACATCATCGGGGGTGACGAAATCACGTCCCTGCATGGCGGCAAAGGTTTTGGAAGAGATCAAAACGTGGATGGCTGCCCGGGCACTGGCGCCCAGAATCAGGTCAGGAGAGCGGCGTGAGGCAGCGTTGATGTTTGCGATGTAGTTGAGAATCCCATCCTCCACTGTCACCTGGTCTATCAGCTTGCGTATCTCCGTCACTTCCAAAGCTGAGATCACTTTGGCAAGCCCGGAAGATTCCAGGTTGTGCGCATCAAATCCCTGATGAACGCGGCGCAAAATTTCCACTTCCACAGCGGGCGGGGAATATGGAACAAGGATCTTGAACATAAAACGGTCAAGCTGCGCTTCAGGCAATGGATATGTGCCTTCATATTCAATGGGATTCTGCGTGGCAATGACCATGAACGGCGCATCCAGAATATGCCGTTCGCCCTCAAGGTTAACCTGTCGTTCCTCCATCGCTTCAAGCAATGCGGACTGAGTCTTGGCCGGCGCGCGGTTGATCTCATCCGCAAGCAGAAGCTGGGTAAAGATCGGTCCCTTCTTGAGATAGAAACGCGACGTGTTCATATCGAATACGCTGGTCCCGAGGATGTCTGAAGGCATCAGGTCCGGCGTGAATTGCACGCGTGTAAATTGCGCCTGCACCATGAAGGAAAGCGTTTTTGCCATAAGGGTCTTTGCAGTTCCCGGCACGCCTTCCAATAACACGTGACCGTTGCTTAATAAGGCCACGACGAGAAGCTCAAACGGGGCTTCGAGCCCCACCAGAACTTTATTGGCTTCCGTTCTCAAGTTTTCAAAGATATTTTTCAAGTCAGTGGTTTTCATTGTGGATTCTCCAATGCAAATAGTTTCTATTGGTACTCTTGCAAAAGTCTCTTGTGCCACAGAGTCCACAGAGGGAAAAAGAGATTTAAGAGGCTTTCCTCAAAGGTCTCTGTACGCTCTGTGGCTGCTTATGCAAGAGGTCTATTCTTTTATCCAGTGTGCGGCTTCTGTCGCCAGTTTTAATAACTCCCCTTCGCTCACATTCTTTTGCGAAAGGCGGTTCAGTAAATTAAGCAGATCGTCCTTATTGATGGATGAGTTATATTGTGAAAACAATCTTGAGTATTCCGCATCATCCAGTGACGGGTCGAGGCGGTAGCGCTGACCCAAATGGCGTTTCACACGTTGATGATATTGTTTTAACACTTCGTTTCGGTGCCCGGCTTTGCGGTTGAGGTTTGCGATGGCAGTGACATGTTCAAGCGGACCGCGCCGTTTGATCTCGTGCAATAAGGGGATCGGGCGCCCAAACGCGCGTCCCTGCAGGAGCAATGCCAGGAAGACGACCCCGACAACAAAAAGAAGAGCATGCCCGCCGGATGTATGCCGAAGCCACTGTCCCGGCCCGATGATGATGCTCCCGGTTTGAAATCCATGATGCCATTCATCGAACCAGACCATGCCCTTCTGGCCGGCCAGCGCCAGGATGTTCAAGGTCAATGCGGCAACGGTATCATCTTTAAGAGCAAGGTTCGAAAAAAGATAAGGTGTGGAAGAAAGAACAACACGGCCTTTTCCCTGTTCAAAAGAAACGATCACCGGCGAACCGTCCGCAGATAACAGCGGGGTAAAGTCTGTCCGCGTGGTTTTCAGCGTGAAGTTCGTTTCAATAGCAACCTTCGAAGCAAAAGATGGCGAGCTTAATATGGGCGCTGCAGCTAAAAGTTCAACGGCCTTGTTCTTTAAATAAGCTGCCGAGAAATCAAAATGGTCCATGGCATCGAATGATTGCGGAGTATCCCCGGCGATGACCACCATTCCGCCTGTTTCAAGCCATTGGTCAATGAACTTCCATTCCTTTTCTGAAACCGCGAGGATCGGTTGGATGATAAAGATCGTTTTTACATTTTGCGGAAATTCAAAAGCCGTTTGCGAAGATTCTGCAGATGGATAGCCAAGTTCTTTCAGCCATAATTTCAAGGCCAATGTCCCGCTTGGATCGGAAGAAGTGCTCAGATATGGGATCACAGGCGCCTGGCTTTGCAGCAACACCGCCGCGACCGTTACCACAATGAGCATCAACAAAACCGAAATTCCCAGCCAGCCATCGCGGGTGAGCTTCATGGCTTTTTCTCCTTAAGCTCTTCCACGCGGGCACTGTAATATTTGAAAGATTCCTCTTCAAGTGAATGATACCCGTACCAGACATTGTCGAATACCTCGATCACTTCCTCCAATGGTTTTGCGAGTTCGGGAGAGTTCGCTACACTGCGAAGATATTCGTGATTTGTCTTTGAACGGTCAAAGCGAAGCACCCCCCGTTCATCCATCAACAGCAGGGAGGACAGATACAAATAACGCACCGCGGAACGGTAATCGCCCCCGCGCGATAAGCCTTGTGCTTTTTCAAAGGCGGCTTCAGATGTGAGAGGTTCACCGTTCCCCCCTTCCTCGCCATTTATTTGGGCTTCCTTCATAAAATCTACGAACAGCGAGCGAAAGACATAGAACAGGACCACCGCCAAGAGAATGGATGCAACAGTAGACAGCAGCACATTATCCATTGGAATGGTGAACTGCCTGCCTCCAAAAATGCTGTTCCACCAACGGTAAAGCGTCTCCAATAATTTTTGCAGCCAGTCATTGACTGGGTTGGGCGCCTTTTCCGGCCACTGGAATTCAGGCCGCGACAAAATAATATTAAGCGGCTCAATATCTGCTGCAGAAAAAACCTTGTTTGGATATTTTTCGTGTGCGACAAGCAGGGCATCCAGCAGTCCGCTGATCTGGTCAAGATCGGGTGTATCTGCGCTCAGAAGCGTAAACAAATATTTATTGTCTACAGATACCGCCTGCCCATCCATTTCTACTTCTGTAATGGATTCCCATTCATGGGCAAGGCTGGCGAGGCCTTCCTTTATTTTCCCGTCGGACAATCCCTTCAGGCGGTCCACAGCAGCGCGGGTACTTTGGACCATGATCCAATAATCATCTTCCCGGATCGCAAAGTTGCCGCCTGTCTTTAGATCAGCGATGTTATTTATGCTCGAAGCTGATGCAGACACCACTGCGAATCCTAAAAAAGCCGCCACAACCACTAAAAGGGAAAAAACACGCGGAAAAATTTTCATCCACCGAAAGCGGCCATACCTATGAAAAAGACAACGCTGATGATCAAGGCATAAATTGCAATGCCTGCCAGGGAAAGCAGGGCAAAGCGCCCAATGTCCATGCCGGTGATAAACGGCATGGATGATTTGTTCGTGATCTCCGGCAAGTTAATGGACTCATTTTCGGAACCGGCGGCGCCTGACATTTGCATGGCCAGGTCCAGCCCTTCGGAGCGGGCGCGCAGATCGAAGTACACCACGGTCATCACGGTCAACTGCAATGGAACATATAGCAGGCTCATTGACATGGTGATCAGGGTCTGGGAAATGCTGGAGATGGCCAGTTGCTGTTCCATTGAACCGGAAAATGATGATAAGGCGAACTGCAATATGACGCTAAACAAATAAACCGGACCGGTCACGATCAACTGTCCGAGAAGTGTTAGTACAAAGGCCATTCCCACCAACCACCAGAAACGGGTGCGCGCCAGATCCCATGCCCTGTGGATGGATGCAAAAACGCCCAATTTTTCCAGCGAAATGATCGGCGCGATCAATGGGGTAACGACCAATCCAATGAAGAATAAAATGCCCGGGCCACTAAACCACCCCACACACGGGACGATCATCCAAACGAACAGAAAAAGGACCAGAATAAAAACAACTATAAGTGCGAGGATCAATCTTAACCAGGATGTGGATAAAGTCCGGTACGAATCGAGGATCCCAACCGGTTTCCCAGTATAGTTATTCGCTACAGCGCGGGTTAGTGCGGCAGTGGCAACTCCATTTACAAGTATGAATTGTATGAAGAGAAAAAATAACGTACCCATATAGGCATTGAGCATGGCAGGAGTAAAAGGATTGGCCGGATCCCTATTTATTCCGTTTATCATCGAGGTTGACGTAAAGAATGTCAACGCACTTTGTATTAACATCAATGGGATGTATGGGATCGCAAATATGCCGATGAATTTCAAAAAGTTCTGACGATATAATCCAATGGCTCGGTCAAGCAGTTCGGCGAGGGTCATGGGGCGAATAATGGGTAATGCAGAATCAGTCATAGTATCCTCCTAAAACGATTTTTCAGATCACACTCCCCAACGGGGGAGTTGATCTGTATTCGACATTATATCCAACAATCAGGATTGTAGAAAATTCTCCATCCAAATGACTTTGCCCCGTTATGGAAATAAGTTTACACCCTCGGCGTCACACGTCGAAAACAATTCCTGCACCGGCTTGTGCAACAACGGGTGGACAAGGTCAGGCGCGATCTCATTCAACGGCACCAGCACGAACGCGCGCTCATGCAAACGCGGATGCGGCACAACCAGCGGCGGCGTATCCATGATGAGGTCATCAAAAAACAAAATATCAATATCTATCAAACGCGGCCCGTTCTGGAAATTCGGCACACGTCCCAGCGCAGTTTCCAATCGTTTCAAGTGACGGAGCAAAGGCTCAGGTTCAAGATACGTCTCAACCTTCACGACCTGATTCAAAAATGCGGCCTGTTCGGTAAATCCCCAGGGCGGCGTTTCGTACACGGACGATTTTTTCTTTACCGTCATTTGCGGCGAAAGGTTTGCAACCGCCGACTTAAGATTTGCAAGGCGGTTGCCCATGTTACTTCCAAGCGCGAGATAAACAATATGATCCATGTTATTCAACCAATGATAGGACTTCTGAATTTTTCAAAGCGTGATGCAGGTCTGCGCTCTTCATAATGATCGCCGTATTTCGCATTCCCGACCCGATGGATATTTCCTCTTCGGTCATCACGCTCGCATCGATCAACACCTTGAGTTGATTCGGCAATCCGAAAGGTCCCACCGTCCCGACACGATAGCCCGTCACCGCGAGGACTTCATCTTCCGTAGCCATGGATATGCGGGAACGCCCAAGATGTTTCCGCAGGATCTTCCATGAGACTTGAGCGGGTCCGGCCACCAAAACCATGATGAATTCATCCTCTGCAATGCGGAACAAAATGCTGCGCACAACCTGCGACGCGCGTTGACCTCTATCACTTGCGGCCTGCTCAAAGGATGTGACCGGAATCTCATGGCGGAAGATGCTATGCGGAACACCAAGTGCTTCTAAAGCAATACTGACGGGAGGTTTATCATTCATAAGTTAATATCATGTCGTTGCGAGGGCGTTAGCCCGACACTTGCGCTGGCGCGCAGTGCCAGTGAGCAATCCCCAATTAAGCAGGAGGTTGCTTCGTCGGAAAGAGCAAATGCCCTCCTCGCAACGACATATCACTTTGTTTTCTCTTTATACTCACACAACTTAATGATGGGACATTTCGGGCAAGCCGGTTTTCTGGCATGGCACACTTCACGTCCCAGGCGGATGAGATTCAAATGTGCGGCGTAATAAGTTTCAGGCGGAAATAATGATTCAAGATGCGGGTGTGCCTGCTCAACGGTCATCTTCTCGGGGCGTAGGCCTGTCCGCCCGCTGATGCGATAGATGTGCGTGTCCACTGGGAAGGCAGGCATGTTCAATGAAAAACATAGAACAATTGCCGCCGTCTTCGGGCCGACGCCATTGAACTTTGTCAGCCAGGCACGCGCTTCTTCGACGGGCAGACCCGCTAAAAAGTCCAGGTTGAGCGAGCCGCGTTCTGCGGTAATGGCGCGCAATACCTGTTGAATGCGCGGACCTTTTTGATTGGCGAGTCCGGCCGGGCGGATCGCGTCAATCACATCCTCCGCTTTCGCATCACGCACTGCCTCCCATGTGGGCAGTTTTGCACGCAAGGCGTTGAAGCCGCGGTCACGGTTTACGTCATTGGTGTTTTGCGAAAGGATGGTCGAAACGAGTTCGTCAATGGCGGGCAGCGGCGTGCGCCAGATGGGTTCGCCAAATGCTTGAAGCAAAGCTGCATGGATCTTGAGCGCTTGAATTTTTAAATTTTTCATAGAATGATCTGGTTACTGTAGGTCACGTTTTCAACGTGACTGTCACGCTGGAAGCGTGACCTACTCTGCATTAGGCAAGTTTGAAGGCCGGGCGTGACACACCGGTAACAAGCCCAGCGTAATTCTTCAATGTTTTTTCGGGACCAAATTTCGCAAGCGATTTCAACTGCGCTTCGTTCAAAACTTTTAACTGGCGCAGGATTTCAAGTGAGATGGCAGGGCGGACACGCGGAGCGGCTTCCAAATTATCGTTCATGCGTGCGGCATCACCATCGGTCACTTTGAATGCAATGCCTACACCATACTCGCCATAAACGCCGGGCATTAAGCCAATGATCTGAAAACCTTCCGCGCCGCGTTTGGTGATGACCTTGCCTGCGGCAGCCTTCATCAATTCGCAATCGAACTCGCCATAGTTGCTGACCATTTCAGGGTAAGCAGACATGGCCGACGTGATCTTCCTACAAGCTGTTGCGCGCGCTTCACTGAGTTCGCGCGGATCACATAAATGCGCCATGCCCAAAGCGGCGTTGAATAATGGGACTGCAAAATTTGGCGCGGAGCAGCCGTCTGTGCCAAGTTCAACTTTTTCTTTTTCAATGCCGCACATTTCAGAGAAGGCTGCGAGAATATCCTGTTGAATGGGATGCTCACGCGCGAGATAAGTATCGAGGGGAAGTCCGCGCATTTTGGCATGAGCCAGCATGGCGGTATGTTTGCCGGAGCAGTTATTAAAATTCCGCGTGGGGATGATATTCTGCTGGATGACTTGTCTTAGCTTGGTCGAGTCACCGGGCAGGTGCGGACCGCATTGCAGGTCACTTTCGTGAATGCCAATTTTTTCCTGCATGGCTTGAACAGCATCCAGGTGGATTTGCGCCGTTTCATGCGAAGAACAGGCCAGGGCCAATTCCCTTTGTGTTAAGTTGAAATGCTCCACGCCACCGCGCTCCACAAAAGGGAGCGCCTGAAACGGCTTTGCGGATGAGCGTAAAAAGGCGACCCCATCAGGATCGCCATAAGAATGTAAAAGTTTACCCGTTGAATCAACCACTGCGATGGAACCAAAGTGTGTTGATTCAACGACACGTCCGCGTGTCAGCTCAAGGATGGGTTGAAGCATGAATCATTCCTCTTCAGTTTGAACGCTTGAACCGCGGTCCTGGCGCATGTTGTAATGAAGCAGTCCATAACGCAGGCGCTGGGCAAATTCCTTTTGCCGCGCTGATGGGGCCTTGAACCATGTCATGAGTGAAGTGACCAGTTTCTCGGTCGCGGCAGGATTCGGTTTCTTCGTCACGATCTTATCCAGTTTGTCATAGACATGCTTGAGAAAATCGTATTGCGCTTTAATGGCGGCTGTTGTCACCATGCCGCCGCGGCTGCTGATGATGGTATATCCCTTGAAGGACGATCCAAGCAGCAGGTCAAGCGAGGACAGCCATGCTTTGAGATTCGCGCCTGCCAGAAATGGGGGTTGATTCTTCAAAACGGCATCGCCAATGAAGACGATCTTTTCATCAGGCAGATGCACCCAGATGGAACCGTCAGACGGACCGGCGTGATGCTCCAGCAAAACCGGGGAATCACTCCAATGCAGGGTCATCTGGTCCAGGAAGGAAATTTCAGGGGGCGCCCAGCGGACACTGCCAAGGCCGGGGATCAACTCCCAATCTGCACCGGTCTCTTCGCCCTGGGCCTTGAATGTGCTGGGACGCGCGCGAAAAGTGTTGGCTGTATTTTCATGAGCGATGACGGTGCAATCCATGGCGCGTGCGCCGAGAGTTCGATCAGGATGTGCGTCCAGAGTGACCAGCACACGTTCCATGCCGCCGCCGAGATTCATCAACGCTGCACGCCATGAACGCGCATCTTCCGGGGATGGAGGTGCGTCTATCTGGATCAATCCGCGCGGGGTGACGATCACGCCAAGCGTAACGCCAGGGAATTGATCTTCAATATAAATATTCTTTATGATCTCCTGCATATTGCTCCTAAGAAAAAACGCTGAATTTTATAACAGAATTAATTATCTTTCGGCCACACCAACTTGTCAGTTACGCCAAGGCGCCCGTCAACTTTCTTTTGCGCCACGGGCAGGGTGAACCAGAAGGTTGAGCCTTTTTCCAGCTCGCTCTCCACCCATATATCCCCGCCATGTCCCAACACTGCGAGGCGGCAAAAGGCCAATCCCAAACCCAATCCGCCGGGCCTGTTCTTGCTCCCACGCAGACGGGTGAACTTATCAAAGATGCGTTCCTTGTTCGCGGCGGGAATTCCGGGGCCGTTATCGCGCACCCAAAACTTAACAAAAACCCCATCCGTAACCCCGCCGATCTCGATACATCCTTCCACCGGCGTATATTTGATCGAGTTTTCCAGCAGGTTGACGATCACGCGATGGATCATATCCGCATCCACCCAAATGAAGGGAAGCACGGTGGTCAATTTGATCTCAAGTTTCTGCTGCCGGCCATTGGCTATGGGTTCAACATCCCGGACTGCTTCGCGCACCAGTGCAAGCGGTTCAACGGCTTTCTGGTCTACGATCTCCTGCCCGGCTTCAAGGCGATTAATATCCAGCAGGGAATTCACCAATCGCTGGATACGGGCAGTGGAACTTCTGGCAATGTTTAGCATCGAAACCAGGGTCTGATCGTTGGGCATCAAGACGCTCATCATTTCAAGGCTGGAAACAATATTACCAAGCGGTGAGCGAATATCATGATAGATCATGGCGATCATATCGTCGCGCATGGCATCCAGTTCCTTGCGCTCGGTAATGTCCCGCAGTATCCATTGGATCGAATCAGTTTCCTCGAATTCCACCCGATGCGCATGGACTGCGATGGGTGTTGTGCCGCCATCCTGCCGCAACAAACTGGATTCGTAATTACAGACATCATCCTGCTTGAGCGTCTCAAAATTCAAGCCGGTATGATTCCAGTTCACTTCGTGCAACTGGTCAATGCTCATGGCGTGTAACTGATCGTTATCGAATCCGCTCAAAGCCACTGCCTGACGGTTCGCTTCCAATACCCGGCCTTCCCAATCTGTGATCAAGATCGGGTCAACGCTGTCTTCGAATAACTCGCGATAGCGTTGGTGCGCTTTTTGCATACGTCCCAAAAATTCAGCGTTCTGGATGGTTGTCCCAGCCAGGCTTCCCAGCCCTGTCATCACCACCAGCGCGTCCGGGTCAAAAGAACCGGAGATCGGATTAATGGCCTCGATCACACCGATGACTTTTCCCTGTGATTGGATCGGAGCGATGGCGATGTCGCGCATCTCGATTCCCCCGAACTTGTCCACTTCACTATAACGAGCATCCTGTCTGACGGATGGCAGGACCAACCCGCGCCCCTCATTCATCACCAGTCCCGCGAATCCCTGATTATGAGGGATATGCCTGCCGATGATATTGCCCGAGTTATATCCCGCCGCGGCATGGAATACAAGATCATTGCTTGCCGGGTCGATCAAAGCCAAAGCCACGGTCTCGACCTGCAAAGCCTGCATGGTCTGGTTAAGAACACGCCTCCACACATCAGGCATTTCCAGCGAAGTATTGATGGCCGCCGCCCCTTCAGCCAAAGCGGACATCACCCGCGCAGTCCGCTGGCTTTCAGTGTAGAGACGGGCATTCAAAACCGCCACACTGGCCTGGTCGGCGATGGTTTGCATCAATTCCAAGTGTTCTTCATTGAAAGTATTGGGGATAGAATGAACGAGGGTGAGCACCCCCACCAACCGGTCACGTGCCATAAGCGGCACGCAGATCGCCGACTTCGCGCCGCTCTTTTCGGAGGAGTCATCCGCACGCCGCAACCAACGATCATCCTGGCTGGTATCCGCCACAAGTGCAGCTTTGCCATGCTGCACTACCCATCCCGCAAGTCCATGTTCCACTGTATCCCGCAATTGCTGGGTGGTGTGGTCCTGGAATTTCGTACCATACACAATGGTCGCATCCACGGGCTTGCCAAGATCATCCATCACCACGATACTGCCGCGCTCGCCGCCTACATGTTGAAGAGCCGCATAAAGCAAACGCTGCAACACTGTGCGAAGGTCGAGCGCAGTGGCAACCTCGCGGCTGATATTAATTAATAGTTCCAGCAGGGATCGGGAGCGGTCTTCAATGATCATCTTTTCAATCACAAATTTAGGACAGATTTATTCAAAGTATAGCCCCTTTGGTACAATTGCGCCATGTCCCTTGACTTGGCACGTATACAAGCCCTTTGTTTCGATGTAGATGGCACGCTCAGCGACACTGATAACGTCTACACGGAAAAAGTTGCCCGATTTTTACCTCCCTTCCTGTTCAAAAACCCCGATTATTTTGCGCGCCGCTTTGTGATGTGGATGGAAGCGCCCGGCAATGCCTTGCTTGGCATGGCAGATACGCTCAGTCTTGACGATGAAATGGTTGCTGTGATCAACTGGCTGGAACGCCGCCGCAGGAGAGCCTCGAAGGAATTCCTGCTCATCCCCGCGGTGGATGAAATGCTCAGGCAATTGCATGGCCGCTACCCAATGTCCGTTGTCAGCGCGCGCGATGAACATGGCACAATGGTTTTTCTTGAACGGTTCGACCTTGTGAAATATTTTGATGTGATCGTCACCGGTTTATCGGCAGAACATACCAAGCCCTATCCCGACCCGGTGTTGCTGGCTGCACAAAAGATGAAAGTCGCACCTGAAAACTGTCTGATGATCGGAGATACGACTGTGGATATGCGTGCAGGAAAGACCGCCGGTACACAGGTTGTTGGTGTGCTGTGCGGGTTTGGCGAAGAGGCGGAATTAAAAAAATTCGGCGCAGATCTAATATTGTCGGATACGCCAAAGCTAATTGAAGTATTGAAATAAACGAGGGACATTGGCAGAATCAAAACAGGAGTTGCGAGAACTCCTGTTTTTTTGAATCGGCTATAAGCCAAGATAGAGGCGATGTTACGCCGTTTGTACGTGCGCGCCGGCCATCCATAATCCAAGTTGTTCGCGGGAGGCCTTTTTCGCATCCACGATTGCCACGATCTGCCCGCGGTACATGACTGCGATGCGGTCTGAAAGCGCCATGATCTCATCCAACTCCGCCGAGATGAGCAGGACTGCCACCCCGCGGTCGCGCATTTTGATGATCTCGCTGTGGATATATTCGATGGAACCGACATCCAGTCCGCGCGTGGGTTGGTTTGCGATGACAAGTTTTACATTGCGGCTGAGTTCGCGCGCAACGATCACTTTTTGCTGGTTACCGCCGGAAAGTTTGCCGGCATTCACAAAAGCTGAAGGCGTACGCACATCAAAGGCGCTGATCAACTTGCGCGCATTTTCGTCGAGCGCCTTCGGTTGAATAACACCGCGCTGACTGAATGGCGGATGGTAATAATCGCAAAGAGCCATGTTGTCTGCGACCGTGTAGGAGAGCACAAGTCCGTGGCGCTGACGATCTTCAGGGATGTGGGCAAGCCCGGCTTCAGTAACGACACGCGGTGGTTTGCCTGTCAGGTCTTTTCCATCAAATATCACTTTGCCACTGGTGGGTGAACGAAGTCCGGTGAGCGCTTCTGAAAGTTCGGTCTGTCCATTGCCTTGCACACCCGCGATACCCAACACTTCACCGCCACGCACCGAGAAGGAAACATTGTGAACCGTTTCAAGGTCACGCTGATCTCGCACAGAAAAGCCTTCCACTTTGAGAACTTCATCCGACGCTTGATGGTCCTTCTTATCCACAGTGAGGATGACCTGACGACCGACCATCATGTTGGCGAGTTGGGCTGAATCTATTTCTGACGGTATGACCGTATTGACAACCCGCCCCGCACGCATGACCGTGATACGGTCTGCAACAGCAAGGACTTCCTTTAATTTGTGAGTAATGAAGATGATGGATACGCCGCGTGCGGTCAGGTCACGCATGATGCGGAAGAGGTCTTCGGCTTCCTGCGGTGTGAGGACTGCGGTCGGCTCATCGAGGATCACGATCTCTGCATTGCGGTACAAGGTTTTAACAATTTCAACGCGTTGCTGAATACCCACAGGGAGAGTACCCACCAATGCGTTCGGGTCTACATCAAGACCGTATTGTTTGGAGATTTCTGTTATTTTTGCTGCAACAGTGGCACGGTCCAATGACCCGTTTTTGACGGTTTCGTCACCAAGCATGACGTTTTCCGCAACTGTAAAGACGGGGATGAGCATGAAGTGCTGGTGTACCATGCCAATGCCGACTGCAATGGAGTCTTTTGGCGAGTGAATGGCAACAGGTTTTCCATTGACACTGACCTCACCTTTATCTGGTTTATGCAGCCCGTAGAGAAGATTCATCAAAGTGCTTTTGCCAGCGCCGTTCTCTCCAAGCAAAGCGTGGATCTCACCTTTGCGAAGGTCGAAGTTGACGTTGTCATTTGCGAGCACGCCGGGGAATTGTTTGGTAATGCCTTTGGCTTCAAGAACGATTTGAGGTTCAGACATGGCGGTCTCCTATTTCTCGTATGGGATGCCGTCTGCGGCGGGCGGAGTGGTCTTGCCGATGATACCGGTCAGAATGATCATGGTGAGAATATATGGGGTGAGTCCCACGATATAGGATTCCTGGAGGAAGGACCATGCCGGGGGAATGACATCACGATAGATCTGCATATTGATCAACAAGGCTTGTGACGCGCCGAAGACCAACGCGGCGGCCCATGCCCCGATGGGTGTCCAATTGCCGAAGATCATCGCAGCCAGTGAAATGAAGCCGCGTCCGTTCGTAAGCAAAGGTTCAAAGGATGGAACGGATTCAATGGTGAAGTACGCGCCGGCAAGCCCGGCAAACATTCCACCGATAATGACATTGGCATAACGCATCTTGACTACATTGATGCCAACTGTATCTGCGGCTTTGGGGTGCTCACCCACAGCGCGGGTACGCAAGCCCCAACGTGTATTGAACAAAACATAATGAGAGATAAACACCAATAGAATAGCACTGATGGCAATCGGTTTTTGGTCAAATACGCGATTGATGGCCTGTATATTTTGCAGGCAGGTTTCAGATGCGCCGCAGATCGAAGTAAATATTTCTGTAATGGGAACATGAATGGTGGGCAAAACACCTGGCGAGGCCGGCACGGACCCTCCAAACACACTGCCCTTGCCAAAGAATAATTGGCGGTTCAAAAAGCCAGTCAGTCCAACGGCAAGAATGTTGATAACCGTGCCGCCTATGATCTGGTCAACTTTGAAGGTGATCGAAAGCACTGCAAGAAGCAGGGACATGACTGCACCCGTAAGGATCGCGAAGAATACACCGAATATAATACTAAGCCAGGGGTCAAGCCCAAAGATATGGAGCATGTAAATTCCACCCAGCCAGCCGAAGAATGCGGAAGTGAGCATCATGCCTTCAATACCGATGTTAACCACGCCTGAACGTTCACAGAATACACCTGAAAGCGCACCCAGCGTGAGCGGAGTCGCGACCGCGATGGTGGTGGCCAACATGCTGGTAATGATCAAAAGCGGCGGTTGTTTTACCTGTCCAACCATTACGACCACACTGAAGAGAACAGCGATAATCAGAGCGATGAAGCTAAAACGTTTCCAGTCCATAATTCTCTCCTAGCCTCCCCAGCCCCTAGTAAGCACGACGCGTTCCCCTTTGGATTTGATGCGATAGATATAACGTATGATCGCATCTGCCGCAACGAAGAGCAGGATCAATGCTTGTATCATGGAGATCAAGTCCACTGGTAATTGTGTGAGGAATTGCATACGCGTTGCGCCATTGCGCATTGCCGCAAAAAGGAATGCCGCCAGCACTATTCCCAAAGGATGGGATTTCCCAAGCAGGGCAATTGCAATGGCATCATATCCGTAACCGATCGAGAAGCCAAGTTCATGGCGGTAATTCAGGCCGGTGACTTCAATTGCCCCTGCCAAACCTGCCAATGCGCCTGAAAACATCATCGTGAGGATAATTGTACGCTTCACATTGATACCCGCATATTGGGCGGCATCCGGGTTTAGCCCTACTGTGCGGATCTCAAAGCCGAGTGTTGTTTTGTTGAGCAGCCACCAGATAAAGAATGCAACGAGTAATGCGAGTACGAAACCCCAATGCACGCGAAGCCCCTCGAAGATGGCAGGCATACGGGCGCTTTCCGCAATAAGGGGAGTGCGCGCGATCACATTCGTGGGACTTCTATCTTTCATTATTCCATTCAAAAGATACGAGGTTGTGTTCAAGGCAATGTAGTTCATCATGATGGTATTGATGACTTCATGTCCGCCCGTGTAAGCTTTCAATGCGCCAACGATGCCCGCCCATACGCCGCCCATTAACATGCCTACGATAATAGCCAGGGGCAGGTGAATGTAAATCGGCAGGTCGAAACCCAGCCATTCAGGCAGAGCATAACCGATCAGTGCGGAAAACACGGCGCCAACAGCCAACTGTCCTTCCGCCCCGATGTTGAACAAACCACCTTTAAAACCCAGCGCTACTGCCAGTCCGGCAAATATATAAGGTGTTGCCCAAACAGCCGTTTCACTCAAGGCCTTCTTTGAACCAAATGAGCCTTCGATCAAACCCTTGTATGCCAGTAATGGATCCCCGCCCACCCATTTGATGATAATGCCGCCAATAATCACTGCGGTCAGAATGGCAAGAAATGGGACCAGGCTGGCATCTGAAACAGATTGCAGTATTCTTTTTATTGGCGAATTTGATTGCTTCTCTGATTGCATCCTTCGCTCCAATGGAACATGTGAATTATGGGACGATTATATCAAACAAGTGCTTTATTCCTTATGGAATTTTTCATGCCAAAACATTACAAATAATTAAAACAAAAAGTGGAAAGAGGGTTACCTCTTTCCACTTTTATTACATCAAAAACTGAATCTTACTGGGCGGGTTTGGCAGGAGCAACACCGGTTGTGATGGAGCCGTCGAGCAAGCCAGCGTTGATCGCTTCCATGGCAGCCTTGACTTCAGCGGGAACTTCAGCGTCAAGATCGTGGTAGGGAGCATAACCAGCTTTGCCAGTGAAGTTACCAGCTGCGATCGAACCATCTTTGGCAGCGGCAACCAATTCGGCAACACCGGGTACGATGAGTTTCATCGCACTGGTGAGCATGCGGGAAGCAGCTTCGGGCAGGGTCAGGTATTGGTCAGCATCAACGCCAATGGCGAAAGCGCCGGCCTGAGCCGCACCTGTGATGGCACCGTTACCGGTAAGACCACCGCAACCGAAGATCGCATCCGCGTCCTGATCCATCATGGATTTGGCGGTTTGGGCGCCCCATTCAGGATCGGTGAATGTCTTATCGAAACCCACATCGCTGTGGTACACAACGAATACTTCGGTGGTTGTGCCGCTCAGCGGTGCGTAGTTCGCATCTGCATAGGCAGCGCCAGCTTTGTAGCCTTCACCATAGCGCCAGACTGGAGGAACAACATCGGTACCGCAAACGGCGCCGATCTTGTGGCTGGTGGACATCATCGCGCCGAGGGCGCCGACGAGGAAGCCAGCTTGATCTTCAGGGAAGTTCAAACCAGTTACGTTGGCGGAATCATCAGCGGTGTCTTCGGTGTACTGCCAGGCCTGGAACTGATCCACACCAATGAACTTAATATTGGGGTAGGCAGTACCGGCGGCAAAGGTAGCTTCGCCGAGACCAAAACCAACGGTTACGATCACATCGAAGCCGGCATCAGCAAAGGTGGCGATGTTCTTGGCATAGTCTTTGGCATCAGCGGTCTCGATGAATTGAACCAAGTCAGCGGAGCCATCGGTCTGAGCCTGTTGAACGCCTTCCCAAGCGGACTGGTTGAAGGACTTGTCATTGACCTTGCCCACATCGGTAACGAGACCAACGCAGAAAACTTCAGGTTTGACACAATCAGCTTGTGTGATCTCAACCACAGGCGCTTCGGTCGGGGCCGCAGTGGGGGCTTCGGTAGCAACGACAGGGGGTTCCGTCGGAGCAACAGTGGGAGCCGCAGTTGGGTTCCCGCCGCAGGCTGTGAGGATCATCGAGGCGATGAGCACCAAAGCCATAGTAAAGTAAAGCTTTTTCATTTTTCTTCTCCTAGAAGAGTAGGTTTTAATGGCCTGCCTATATTTTTAGCATAGCCTTACGACTGGGCAAGTATAAATCCTTATTTTTTATTGTGCAAGCCTGAACAAACTGAGAGTCATGGATTTTGCATAGTCTGCACTTGCATCGAATCGGCGATGGATCGTTCAAGGGAAAAAGTAGGTTCCCAACCCATTTCACGTTTTATTTTTTCATACGAGCAAGGCTTGTCAATATTCATCTGCGAAGGACGGCGCACGCCGGGGTTTAGATTCAGCAGATCCAGCAGAGCCACAAATTTATCCATGAGACTCAGCCCAAATGGTGAAAGCGCCACAACGGGCATGTCTTTTTTTATGTGTTGGACAATTGCGCGGGTAAACTCGACCGTGCGCGCATTATATGAAGAGACGATGTATCTTTCGCCGCTGCGCCCCCTCGTCAGCGCAAGGATGACCGCGCGCGCCACATCGCGCACGTCCACAAACGGGTTGACATAATCCATCATCGGCATGAATGGCATTTTACGAATCGTTTTTGCCACGATGTCCACACGCTCGGAACCGGGACCGAGGATCACGCTTGGATTCAAAATAATAACGCGCATATCGCCGGACATTTCCTTTAATTCGATCTCACTCAACAATTTGGTATATCCGTAAATATCATCCTTGCGCTTGAATTCAAGATCGGGGATCATCGTCTCATCCGTAATTTGCGGCGGACGAAAATCAAGGGATGATATTGAACTGATGAAGATAAAGTTTTTGCACCCCGCTTCACGCGCCGCCCGGGCCAGATTACGCGTGCCGATCACATTCGAGTCGAAGATCATTTGCGCGTCGGCTTTTTTGAATGAGACCATGGCCGCGTTATGAATGACGGTATCCACTCCCCTAAGCTGATCGGCAAAGGATTCGGGCCGGGTCAGATCACCATGCACCCAACAGATGCGGTCCAATTTCTCGATCTCCAGCATGGTTTTGCGCTGACTGCGCACCAACACCCTCAACTCTCCCTGCGGATCATGAGCATGGATGGCCTGCACAATGTATTGTCCGAGGAAACCAAGCCCACCGGTGATGAAGGTTATCGCCATGATCTCTCTTCCAGGAGGGGAATGATCACCCAACTTTACTTCTTGACTACTATGATTTCGCTAATAGCCTGTCCAACTCTTCTTCCAATTGGACTCGCATTCGGATCGCAATGGGCGAGCTGAGGTGACGGCGGATCGTTTCTTCGCTTCGGTCTTTGACGTAATAATCACGGTAGACCTGGATCAATGAGACAGTTTTCTCCGGGGATACTTTTTCAATGCGGACATCATCGCCCGCCTTGACACTACCCTCTTGGATCACGCGGCAATACAAGCCGGGACGTTCCGCTTCCTTGAATTTTTTTACGAACAGCGGATCGCCCATGCGCGCGGCGAAGGTACTGCACGGAATCCGCGGCGCAGTGACTTCGAGGATGATACCGCCAATGTATAAACGATCCCCGATGTTGAATTGCGCGCATTCCAACTCGCTGATAGTCAAGTTATCACCAAACATGCCAGGTGTGATCTCACGCTTCAATTCCTGCGACCACCAATCATAGTCCGCGCCGCCATAAACATAGACAGCCTGATCTGGTCCGCCGTGATGTTTTTTGCTGGCGATGAAATCATTACTGATTCCAAGCGAATTGATCTCAACAGACTCGCTGGTTGGGATCTTGTAAATACCTGTCGTTTCAACTTTATTTCCGTTTTGCAGGGTTCGTTCCTGCCCGATGTTGATGCTGATTAATTTCATGATTCTCCTTAAACCATTAAAGCCAAGAATTGTTCGATATCATTTGTCGCCACTTGCGCGGCGGGAGCGATGCGGCGCGATACGCCAAAGTACTGGTCAAAGCCGTGAACTGTATCCGGCAGTTCAACATATACCGAAGGGACGTTTGCAATTTGCAAAACGTGATGCAGTTTCCTGCCCTGGGATGCATCGATCACAAAATCATTATCGCCGCAAATCTGCAGGGTCGGCGGACAATGCGCGCCGACATGTGTCAGCGGCGAATAGAGCTTATATTTTTCCGGCACTTCGTTCAAAGTTCCGCCCAACAAGCCGATCAACAACAGGGCGCCACCGGGCATATTCGAATAACGATAAGCAGGGAATGCGCGTGAGCTGGTCATGAATTTATCCAGCCAGGTTTCATCAAACACACGCGGGAGCATATCTTCTGTGATCTGCGAACTAAATTCAGGCTGGTTCGGATTCGACTCACCATATTCATCGAAGTATGAAACCAAATCCGTGACGCCCACGAGTGAGATCACGCCGCGAACAGATGTATCCGCTTTCGTTCGCTTTGGCTGGAGCGACGGGAAATTTGGTGTGTATGCCGCGAGCAATGCAAGATGCGCGCCGCCGGCCGAGCCCATCAACACAATTCGTTCGGGGTCAATGCCAAGTTCTTCGGCATTCTTCTTCATCCAAATGATCGAACGCTTTACATCATCCAGCATTTTTTTCATATCGGCTTCGGGCGCAAGCGAGTAAGCCACATCCATGACCACGTGACCCTGGTTCACCAGCCGTGCAAATAATGGACGTGAGAGAAAGTCTTTGTCCACGGCCTGCCAGAGGCCGCCATGTAGGTAGATCACGCCCAAACGTGTGCGCTTCACTTCGGACGGTGGCAGCCACAGGTCACAGTAAAGAGGCGACGCGCTTCCAATGTCAATATCCTTTTGATAGAGTCCGAGCGGACTGGATGGCTGGATCAGTTGATAAGGACGCGACAAGCGAGTCCACAGATCAGGATGAATCTTCTGTTCCCAATCTTTGCCGAACGCGAGATCGAATGCGTCATGCCGCTTCGTCACACGGACCGTGTGCCTGATCCCGGCAAATGCGCCGAATAACCCGCTGACAGTTGATGCGCGGTCTCCAGAGATGAAGCCGATCAACGCGCCGAGCGCGCCTGCGATGGCAAGGAAGGGCGCCCACGCGCCCGCCCATAATTTGGGAAGCCACATCGCTCCGCCTGCGCGGCCCTTCGGCGAACGGATAAGAGTCAGTAGCCCGAAGAATGCAGAGATAAAACCAAGGATGCGGGAAAGTTTTTTCATTGACGGCATTATATCCCCATGCGCGTAATTCGCAGGGCGTATAATCAGCGGGCTCTCAATCATGGAATGCTTCGTCGAGGAAAACGCTCTCCTCGCAACGACATCAATATTTGGAAAACTCATGGACATACTTGTACTTAAATTAATTCTCGCCCCTATCATTATCGGCTCTGCCAGTCTTGCGGGCCGCCGCTGGGGGCCGGCCGTCAGCGGCTGGATCGTTGGGATGCCGCTCACGTCGGGTCCGGTCATTTTTTTTGTTGCGCTGAGTCACACGAAAGCATTTGCGGCGAATGCGGCGCTGGGCGTGTTGAGTGGTGGACTCTCCCTCGTGGCTTATGCCCTCACCTATTCATGGCTGGCAGTGAAGTTTCGCTGGCAGGTTGCCATCACGGGCAGCTTGCTTGTATTCGCAACCAGCACCACCATTCTGCAAAATGTCACTTTTCCGCTTTTGCAGATCTTTGGGATTCTCTGCATCGTCATCGTGCTTGGATTACGTCTGATGCCGAAGGATGCGGACATCATAGAAAGTGAAGAAAAGCCGGGCAAATGGGACATCCCATTTCGCATCTTGATCGGGACAAGTTTCATCCTGCTATTGACAGGCATCGCCCCGCTGATCGGTTCACGCCTGACCGGATTGCTGACCACGATCCCCTTGTATGTCACCATTCTGACGATCTTCGCGCACCGGCATCAGGGTCCGGCCGCGGCCGCCCACGTGTTGCGCGGACTCCTTTACGGCATGTTCGCATTCACCGGATTTTTTATTGTGTTAAGTTTGTTGATAGAAAAGACAAGCCTGGCAGTTTCTTTTGGCACGGCAGTAATGACTGCGTTGGTTGTGCAGGGTTCATCGTTGTTGATCTTGAATCTGTTACATAGAAAATCATAGGGGCGAGGTGACCTCGCCCCTACATGTCCTTATGTGTTTTCTTCCGGCGGTTTGACGGCGCGAAACTCCCTGAACAATAAAAGGTCATAGACGATCTTGAGTCCGCCCGCAAGGAAAAGCGGAGCGTTGAACAGGAATGGAATACTAAAGAAGAAACCTGTCAACATGGGGGAAACGGCCGCGCCAACGGAACGCGCAATGGCGGTCACACCCGAAGCGGCAGACCTTTCGTCGGGGGCGACAACAGCCATCGTATACGATTGACGCGTGGGCACATCCATTTGCGAGATGCTAAACCGCAGAAGCAAAAGTCCAATGGCCAACGGCAGGCTCGGCATCAACGGCACGAGCATCAATAGAATATTTGACGGGATATGGGTGAAGACCATCGTGTTGATCAGCCCGATCTTTGCGGCAAGCGGCACTGCCAACAATGCCGAAATTCCCGCGAGGACATTTGCCCCGAAGAAGATACTGCCCAGCACGCCCGAGTCCACTCCGAACTTAACATGGAACCAATACGCGATCATGCTCTGCACAACCAACCCGCCCGCAAAGGCATCTAACGCAAAGAGAGCACTCAATTTAAAAACTACATTCCGTGATTTATGAAGGCCAAGGGTTTTCTTAACTTCTGTCTTGATTTCCGTCACTTCAATGGCAGGCGACACACCCAGGAATAAGATCACGAGAAGAATTCCGCCAAGCCCGTAACCCATCAACACAAGGCGGTATGCTTCCAGTTGACTCCAGCCATTGTTTTGCAAAATTTTCGCAAGCCACCCACCCGCGAGTGCTCCCGTTGCAGTCGCGAAGGAACCGACCATGTTATACCAGGCAAAAAACTTTGTCCGCTTTTCATTGGGAATCAACTGAGTCAAGCCGGCTTGTTCCACTGAAAGGAAGGGACCGATCTCATTTCCGCTGGGGCTGATGACGCCGATGATGGCCGCGGCCATGAGCAGATAGATGTTGTGCGTGATGACGAACACGGCTCCCGCTCCGACCATGAGCAGGGCTCCGACTAAAAGAGTCTTCTTCCGTCCGAATTGGTCCGCATGCGTCGTGAGCCACAGGGATATTCCGGCATCGCCGGCCAGAGTCAGCGTAAAGAGCAGACCAATTAACTTTTCGTTAAAGCCTGTTTCGGCGAGATAAAGAGCGAGCACCACCGAAAGGAATCCGTAACAAAAGAGTCGGATGATGCGCGTGGAGAAAAGCAGGTTGATGTCGCGTTGATGCGCCATGACGGATACAGGGTTATTGAGCAAACCATCGAATTGCGCTTTGTAAATTCATAACGTTTTGCAATTCAGAATAAGGCACGGTCACAATTTGCGGACCGGCCGCATAAGGCGCGACCTGATACTCATCAAAGGTGATCATCAGCCCGTCATTGGTCAGGTTCCAGCGTTGATAATTTCCGGCAAGCGCGTCGGCACCGCCTGAGGACACGTCAAAGCCAAGATCGCGCGCGGAGAGTTGAGCCTTGCAATAATCCGAGACCACTTGCAGGTAACTCGAACCGGCGAGGAAAAGCTCGTTCAGGGTAAGTTCCCTGCTATTTTGAAGATCATAGTTCAACGTGCGGCTGGAGTGACCGGGATGCGCGGCGCCATCGGCGTAATAAGAGATGTCAAACTTGAAGCTCCAAATATCCCCGCGCTGACCAAGGAGTGTATATTGCAGGTCAAAGCTGCTGCCTGCCGCAATGGGAGGATTGGAAGCAAAGGCCAACACGTCCGCTTTAAATCGGTTGATCTCATCGTGAACGATTTGATTGAGGAGTGTATTAACGTTCGATACACGCGGGTCACCCGAACCTTCCAGGCTGGGGATCTGCGCCGTGATCGTATACACCGGCGCATTGCCGGATTCGTTAAAGGGAATCGAAACTACATGAAGAAGTTGACTCAACATGGGTGTTGCCGGTGGATTTGTGGGTGGAGCAGGCGTTAAAGTGGCAATGGGCGTAAAGGTGGGAATCGGCGTGGAAGTTGAATCGATAATCCCCGTTGGCGCTGTCGCGGATATTGGCAGGTCAGTAATTGGGGGATTTGTTGGGACACCGATCAAACCACAAGCCAGCGTACTTAATAAAAGAACAGACAACAAGAAAAAGCTTTTTGTTTTCATAACAACTCCTTCGCGATGAGATTGCTTCGGACGGGAGAACACCGTCCTCGCAACGACATGATAATGTTACTTCTTCGCAACATCCAAACGGCACCAGGCATATAACGCGTCATAAACTTCAAATTGATTTTCGATATTTTCAACATCTTCAGGGAAGCGCAGGCTGTATCCGCTGGCGATGGCTTCGAGTCCGCGTGCGATGGGGTCGGTGTCAATATCGGCATCCACATCCGCTGCATGGACTATCTTTGCCAGCCGCAAAAGCCCCGGCTCCTTGAGCCCATACTTGAGAATGATGGACTCGAATGAACAACGTCCATCCACGTGACCCAGCTCAACGCCCGGCGCATCATAGGGAATCGCGCCAGTCTCTTTGGCGACCTTTTCAATTTGATTAGCTGGTACGAATAAAAATTCTGCCTCGCTGTCTATAAAGCGGGTGATGAGCCAGGGGCATGCCACCCGGTCAACATGAACATGCGAACGTGTGATCCATTTCATGAGAGTCTCCTTTAAGTTATAAACACATGAATCTCTTTCGGTCCATGAACACCAATGGTAAGCGTCATTTCAATATCTGCGGTACGAGATGGTCCCGTGATGAAGACCGCCGCATTTTTGTCCCTGACCAAATTCATCGCATCCGACAGGGACGGCAAAATATTGGATGCCTTCAGGACGGCAATATGAATCTCAGGCAGGAGCGAACCCTTGAGCGGACTCCCCTCCCCGTCAACGATCAAAACGGACCCGGTATCTGCCAGCCCGCAAATGGCATTCGTCACACCGACAAGGATTTCCGGATCAGGCTCATGGGTGAAGTCAATATTTTCTTTGCGCAAAAGGGATTCATCCAAAGTATTCGGCTCAAGATGGACCTTATTGATTCCGCGCGATTTCAAAAACTCGATCACATCTTTCGTGACGTTTTGAGTTTGATAAACATGTCCACTTAGTGCGGCAAGTTCACGGATGAATTGATCAACTCTATTCATGTCGCTCTGAGGGAGCCGCTTTGCGGTGACCGAAGAGTCTCTATCAATGTGCAAGGGATTCTTCGCTTCGCTCAGAATGACATTATTTTTATTCCATGAATTTCGGAACGTTTTTCCTGCAAATTTGGGAAAATCCTTGCTGTAACCCCAGCCGGTAAACGCAGGGAGACGAATCCACTGCGAGCGCGGGGAAAGCAGGGACATTGTCAGCGCCGCGAATTTTTGAGAAGCGCCGAACAGCTTCGGGTGAGTCGCGAGGCGGGTGTACATCTGCAGACCAAGTTTGGTCATGGAAGATAATCCTGATCCTTCGGTCTGCGGTCTATGGTCTATCGTCGGGCTTTGCCCCGCCCTCACGCGCGTCAGCAACTTCGGCAGGTCAATATCCACAGGACAGGTATCTTTGCACGCGCCGCATAACGATGAGGCTTGCGCAAGCTGGACATAATTTTCGCCAAGCAATCCCGGCGAAATGACAGAGCCGATTGGGCCGGGATACGGCGCAATGGAATTATCTTTTCCGATATAGGCATGTCCGCTCAACTCGCGGAACACAGGACAGGCATTGAGGCATGCGCCGCAGCGGATGCAATACAACGATTCTTTGAGCGGAGAGTTTCTTAAGCGCGTGCGTCCGTTGTCGAGAATAATAAGATGGCGCGTTTGATTTGCGAGCGGTTTGTGAAGCAGTTGAGTATAGACAGTTAATTTTTGTCCGGTTGCAGAACGCGGCAAAAGCGAAAGCATGAGCGAAAGATTTTCAAGGTTCGGCACAAGGCGCTCCATGCCCATCAATGCAATATGGACAGGTGGAACGGTGGTGACCATGCGTCCGTTGCCTTCGTTGGTAATGATGCAAACTGCGCCAGTTTCTGCCACACCAAAGTTGACTCCGCTGAAACCTATATCAGCCGTGAGGAAAACTTCACGCAAAACTTTCCGCGCAGTAGCTGTCAGCGTGGGGATGTCGGTAGTGTATGGAATGCCAAGCTTTTCATGGAAGAGTTCACCAACTTGTTCCTTGCGTAAATGCGCGGCCGGCGTAATGATGTGACTCGGCCTTTCATGGCGGAGCTGCACAATGTATTCGCCAAGGTCGGTCTCGACGACCTGGATGCCTTCTTTTTCAAGCTTATGATTTAATTCGATCTCTTCCGAGACCATGGATTTTGATTTGGCAATTAAAACCTTTTCACCACGAAGGTCACCAAGGGGCACTAAGGTTTTGTCTTTACTTTGTGTCCTTAGTGGCGAGGGTTTTGAAATTCCCAAAATGATCCGAATCGCTTCCGCCGCGTCCTTCGCGCGATGGACAATGACCCCATTCTCTTGATTCTTTGCGATGAACTGTGCCAGATATTCATCCAAATGTTCGATCACATCCGCGCGGATGGAGTGCGCACGTTGGCGTCTCTCGCGCCAATCGGGGATGGAGGCGAATGCCGTGTCGCGCCCTTTCAGGCGGCGTTCGGTATTGTTATCCAATGCGATCTGAAGGGTTTCATCTTCAATGGACTGGCGAATCCGGGCGCGAAAGGTTTGATTGTTCATGGTTTGACCCCAATGTAAAGTCCGCGCCCATCCAAACCTTTGATGTCGTGGGTCGTTTTCAATCCGGCAGATTCAAATGCGTTGATATGATCCTGGGCGGAGAACAAGCCTAATTTATGGATTTCGCTTCGGTGTTCGATTCTCTTTGATGTCCCGATCAAATATTGGAATTCAATAATGGAGACGTTCCCCTTGCGCGAACTGCGACTCATGCGGACGATCTTTAGATCATCGCGGTTCACAACGGTCATGTGGACGTGCCCCACGTTCCATTCTTCGAATGAAAACCAGGGTTCAACCAGCAAGACTCCCCCGGGCAAAAGATGCCCGGCCATGTTTCGGATCGCTTTGGCAAGGTTGGGTTTTGTCCTGACGTAACCGATGGAACTGAACAGGCAGGTAATGACATCGAAATTGCGATTCAAATTGAAATCAAGCATGTCGCCATGATGAAATTTAATACCCGGGTATTTTTTGCGGGCGATAGACAGCATTTTTGAATCAAGGTCAAGTCCCTCAACGTGATAATACTGGTTGAGGAGGTTCGCATGTGTGCCCGTTCCGCAGGCTACATCCAAAAGTTTATGCCCGCCCGACTTATTGTGCTTCTGGATAAATTTCTGCAACCGTTTGGTTTCCACAGAATAATCCTTGTCAATGGAAGCATAAATCTCATCGTAGTAATTGGCTGATTTGGAAAACATAGCTACCTCTGATTCAAAACTTCTGCAATATGAACTACGCGTTGACTTTTCTTTTGTCGATTCAATCCGCCCGCAATGTGCATAAGACAACCCGCATCGGTCACGACTAAAGCGGGAGATTGAGTCGCTTCCAAGTTGCTGATCTTGCGCTTCATCCACTCCGCTGACAGTTCGGGATGCTCCACAGACATGATGCCGCCGAAACCGCAACATTCTTCAGCATGCGGCAGTTCGACCAGGGTCGCGCCGTACACATTTGCCAGCAAGGCCCGCGGCTGTGCATCCACATTGATCCCGCGCAAGGTGTGGCAGGACGGATGATAGGTCAACATCCCATCCCATTTCGCACCGACGTCTTCCACGCCAAGAATATCCACAAGGTATTCTGTAAATTCATAAGTTCGGGAAGCTAGTGACTTTGCGCGCGGATACCAGGTTGAATCCCCTTCAAATAATTCCAGATAATTGTGCCTGAACATGTGCGCGCACGAGCCGGAGGGTGTGACAATATCGCCGGTAGTGTTCTCGAATACTTTTATCGTGTGTTCCGCAATGGCGCGCGCATCCTTGCGGAGACCGGCGTTGAATTGCGGCTGTCCGCAGCAGGTTTGTTCGGGCGCGAAGTCCACGTTAATGCCGAGGCGGTGGAGAATGTCCACGACGGATTCACCAGTTTTCGGGAAGAAAGAGTCGATGAGGCAGGTGATGAAGAGTTGTACAGTGCGGGTCATCCGCCGATTGTAATCCCGATTTTGACGTGGAATTTCTGCTTGACCCTCGTATGATAGTACAGTAAAATACCGTCCGCACAAAAAATGCTCTCGTAGCTCAGTGGATTAGAGCGCTTGCTTGCGGAGCAATAGGTCGCAGGTTCGAGTCCTGCCGGGAGCACTAAAAGAAGCGGAGAGTTCCGCTTCTTTTTATTTACAAGGACAGTATGAAAAACTCAAAACCCCACATTCTCCTAACGAACGATGACGGCATCCGCTCCCCCGGTTTATGGGCGGCGGCAAGCGAACTCTCCAAGATCGGGTATGTCACCGTTGCCGCACCGCGCGAGCAGTCCTCGGGCATGGGGCGCAGCTTGCCCAGCACATCAGACGGGAAAATTTTCAAAGAGCAGGTGCAGGTCAACGGTCAGGAGTGGACCGTTTATGCGGTCGGCGGCTCGCCCGCACAGGCCGTCCTGCACGGCGTTTTGGAGATCGCCCCGCACAAACCTGACCTGATCGTTTCGGGAATCAATTACGGCGAGAATGTCGGAACGGGAATTACCATCTCGGGAACTGTCGGCGCGGCCATGCAGGGAGCGGCTATGGGAATCCTTTCCCTTGCGGTTTCATTGGAAACCGAAACACAATATCACCTGACCCATTCTGAAGAAATTGATTTTTCCACCGCCGGATATTTCGCCGCATATTTCGCGCGACTCATCCTTGAAAAGAATTTTTCAGCGGGAGTGGATTTTATGAAAGTGGAAGTGCCGCGTCATGCCACGCCGACGACTGAGTGGCGAACGACGAAGCTCTCGCATCTTCGATATTATGAACCTGTCCCCGCGAAACGAGACTCATGGGAAGAGCCTGGCGCAATAACCTATAAAGAGTCTGCCACGCTTGAACATGAAGACGAAGACTCGGATGTATATGTTTTGCGGAAAAAGAAAATGGTGGCTGTCACGCCGTTGAATTTGGATATGACGGCCCGTGTGCCATTAAGCGATTTTGAAAGGTTTCTGCGCAGTTAAAAATAGTCAGCCCCAAGTTTTCTTCAAAACCTGGGGCTGACTATTTAACTACGGGACTACCTAACTAATTGACTACTTATTCTTTTACTTCGCCATCGATCACATCGCCATCTTGCGGAGCGGATTGTCCGCCAGTTCCCTGCGGGGGCTGTCCCTGTGCTTGCGGGTCACCTTGAGAATAGAGCTGCTGACTCAAAGCATGGAAAGCGTTCTGCAAAGACTCTGTGTGCTTCTTGATGTTGGCAATATCATCGCCTTGCGCGGCTTGCTTCAGATCGTTGATCTGAGTTTCAATGGAACTGCGTTCTGCTGCCGGAACTTTATCACCGAGTTCACGCAATGCCTTTTCGGTTTGATAAATAAGATTATCGGCATCGTTCTTAACCTGGATAGCTTCACGGCGTGCCTTATCCGCGCTTTCATTCTGACGGGCTTCCTGTACCATACGCTCGATATCATTCTTGTTCAGGTTGGTCGAAGCGGTGATCGTGATCTTCTGTTCCTTGCCTGACGCTTTATCTTTGGCAGTAACGTGCAAAATACCGTTCGCATCAATGTCAAAGGTCACTTCCACTTGCGGGATGCCGCGCGGAGCCGGCGGGATTCCATCGAGGCGGAATCTTCCGAGGCTCATGTTGTCATTTGCCAGCGGACGTTCACCTTGCAGGATGTGAATATCTACAGCAGTCTGGTTATCCGCGGCGGTTGAGTATGTCTCCGTCTTGCGGACAGGGATCGTGGTATTGCGTTCGATCATGACCGTCATGACACTGCCCATCGTTTCAACGCCAAGTGAAAGCGGAGTCACATCCAACAATAAAATATCCTTGACTTCGCCGCCGAGTACGCCGCCTTGAATGGCCGCGCCAATCGCTACGACTTCATCGGGGTTGACACCCTTGTTTGGTTCTTTGCCATTCGTCAGCTTGCGTACCAGGTCCTGCACCATCGGCATACGCGAGGAACCACCGACTAATACCACTTCGTCGAGTTTGTCCGCTGAGAGTCCTGCATCTTTGAGCGCGGATTCAAACGGCTTGCGGCAACGAGCAAGCAGATCATCAGTCATCTGCTCGAATTTGGCGCGGGAAAGTTTTAGTTGTAAATGTTTCGGTCCACTTGCATCGGCTGTGATGTAAGGCAGGTTGATCTCAGTTTCCATGACTGTGGAAAGTTCGATCTTTGCTTTTTCTGCGGCTTCGCGTAAACGTTGTAAGGCTTGCTTGTCAGCGCGCAGATCAATGCCTTGATCCTTCTTGAATTCATCCGCGGCCCAGTTGGTGATCTTCTGATCCCAGTCATCGCCGCCGAGGTGGGTATCGCCATTCGTGGATTTGACTTCAATCACGCCTTCGCCCACTTCAAGCACGGATACATCGAACGTACCACCGCCGAGGTCGAAGACCAAAATGGTTTCATTCTTTTTCTTATCGAGTCCATAAGCCAGCGCGGACGCTGTCGGCTCGTTGATGATGCGCAGAACTTCGAGACCTGCGATCTTGCCCGCATCCTTGGTCGCCTGACGCTGACTATCGTTGAAATACGCCGGGACAGTGATGACCGCCTGTGTGACAGCTTCGCCAAGATACGCTTCCGCATCAGACTTAAGCTTGCCCAGGATCATCGCACTGATCTCCTGCGGAGAATATTCCTTGCCTGTCATCGGAAGTTTAACGCGCACATCATTGGAAGGTCCTTCAATAACTTGATAAGGAACCATGCCGCGCTCGACAGTGGTCTCGCCGAAGTGCCGTCCAATGAAACGCTTGATGGAATAAACTGTATTATCCGAATTGATCACAGCCTGCCGCTTCGCGGTCTGACCGACCATACGTTCGCCGTTCTTGTTGAACGCCACCACTGACGGGCAGAGTCGTCCGCCTTCCGCAGTTGTGATGACAGTTGGTGTGCCGCCCTCCATGACAGCGACAACGCTGTTTGTAGTACCTAGATCAATGCCTATGATTTTTCCCATAACGAAACTCCTTGCTTATAGTTTTCAATGGATGTAATGTTAAACGAATTATGCAAGAATTCTGTTAACAGGATGTAGGATGTGCATAAAAAAAAGCCGCCCCATAAAAACGAGGCGGCTTCATACTCAAAAAAATCAGTCTACGGCTCAGAAACTTCAAACGACTTTACGTTTACTGTGATCGGCAAAACATTCAAAGAGGAGATATTAAAACCAACCTGCCCTTCATAGAAAAAGTATTTCTTATCTGTAAATGTTTTAAGTTTTGTCCCATTGATATACATTGTGATCGTGTTGTCTTTGCACGTCATGGCGTATTCATTTGTCGCAAGTCCCATATGAAGGTCATTGGACCCGCCGTTGTCCATGGTACGATATTTGCCATCCTGAACGGCATATAAATACCACAAACCGCCGCTTTCAAAACTATATTCATACCAATTTGATTTATCGTAATCCAACCGGCAGACCAGGCTTACGTTGTTATTATTGGCACCACGGTTTTCAGCCACAAGGGTTACTGTCGTATCTTTGTAAACCAGTTGACCCTCATAAAGATAGTAAACATACAAGTCCAATGTTCCAAGATCAAAAAGCAAGCCATCATTCCTTGCCTCTACGGTCATGGCGGAAGAATCGTCACTGCCCGGTCCCATTGTGAAGTATGACCAATAATCCGCAAGATTCGAATTCGAGTTAAATTCCTCTTTAAAGAAATCCTTTGGAGTATCAACAGGTGCGCTCGTGGGCGGTTCGGTGGGCAAAACGAGAGCTTCAGTCGGCGCAACGGTTGCGGGAGGGAGTTGGATGGAAGGTTGTTCAGTTGGCAACTGAATGGGAGGCGCTTCGGTTGCAACTTGAGGAACCGCAGTGCTTCCATTGGAAAGGGACGAACAGGCTAAACTAACAATGAGTACAATGAATAACAGAAATAGAAATGGGCGGGCAGGTGTTCGCATTGAATTCTCCTCTTGGTGCTGAATATGATTAGAAAAAGTATAGCAAATACACAAATCAATTACAAGGTATTATTTTTGACACCTTTGACACTTAAAAGGTGCACCATGGGAGCCGTCCCGAAGACTGGGAGAGCTCCCATGCTCAAATACAGTTCAGTTTATGGTTCAGCAATTTCAAATGACTTTACATTTACAGTGATCGGCAAAACATTCAAGGAGGCGATATTAAAGCCAACCTGCCCTTCTCCGAAGAAATTCGTTTTATCTGTGTAGGTCGTAAGTTTGTTACCATTGACGTAAACTGTAATGGTATTTCCCTGACAGGTCATCATATACTCATTCACCGCCATCCCTCGATGAAGATCGTCGGATCCGCCATCTGTCATTTTTTTGTTCTTAAAATTATCCCATGCCCACAAGTTCCAGAGGCCGTTGCCTTTAAAATCAAATTCATACCATTGCCCCTTATCATAATTCAGTCTGCAGATCAGGCTTACATTGCTGTTGTTATCGGCTTCCTGGTTTTCAGCCACCAGAGTTACCGTTGTATCTCTGTAGGCGAGCTGGACCTCATAAAGGTAGTAAACATATAAATTCGCGGTTTGAAGATCAAAAAGCAAACCGTCATCTTGTTTTTCCACAGTATATTTTGCATCGTCCTTCCCCGCTCCCTTTAGGAAGTATGTCCAGTTTCCCAGGTTGGTGTTTGTGCTGAATTCCTCTTTGAAGAAATCCTGTGGAACGTCAACAGGCGCACTCGTAGGTTGTTCCGGAGGATTTGTAGCTTGCTGAACTGGCGGTTCTGTGGGAGCAGCTGAAGGGATCACCAATGTATCGGTGGGTTCTTCCGTTGGTAAGGGCAGTTGGGGAGCGGGCGTATTTCCGCCGGACAAGGTTGAGCAAGCTAAACTAACAACAAGCACAGTAAAAACCAAAAATAAAAATGGACGGGCAGGTGTTCGCATTGAATTCTCCTCTTGGTTTTGAATTGGACTAAAAAAAGTATAGCAAAAATAACAGTCGATTACAACGCTTCAATCCTCTTTGGTGGTGAAAAGCACCTTATTTTTCGCTTACACTCACCCAATCTACAAATGCAGACATGGGAATTTCATCAAAGGAGGATGCGGTAATGCCGATCTTCCCTTGAGCAAGCCCATAGCGGGAAACATCCAGAGTGCGAAAAAGCCTCCCGTTAATATATAAAAATAAAGTATCTCCCTGACATGTCATGCCAATCGTATGGTTTAGGCTGCCGGCTGCTAAATGGTTTGTTGTATCAGTCGCTATGGGAGTGTATTGAGCAATGTCCTGAGCCAGCCATTGTCCATACAAAACGCTATAAGTTCCATCGCTTGCGACGCTAAATTCATACCACCCCTTTGACTCATTGTAATCACAGACCAGCCCAATGGAGCCGCTCGGATTCCCATCTACTTTTGCGCTGATCGCTACGCTGGAATATTCATGTGCATTCTGGATCGCGTAGTACCAGGTGTCGGATGATGTAAAGTCAATACGGAGCTGACTATTTTCGGTCATGGCTTTCGGGATGGTTGATCCGCCGGTCTGGAAGAATTCCCACGAGTTGAGATCGGCATTGAAATCCTCGGTGAAATACATGGGATAAGGCGTGGATGTAAATGTTGGGGGGGGAGTAAATGTCTGTGTCGCTGTGGCAGGCTCGGTCGGAGTCTGAGCCGGTGCTGTTGGGGAAGATAAATCCACTTGCGAAGTTGGTGTCACAGCGGAGGGGCTGCATGATACGAGGAAGAGTCCAAGAAGTGCGACAAGAGAAAATTGTTTTCGAATCATGGCTGACTGATCTTGACCCAAAAGAAATCCACAATGACAGGGACATCCCGGAAGGAGGATACGGATACGCCTATGTTACCTTCAGGCAAAAGATATTTGTTTTCATCCAATGTGCGTACTTCATTACCATTGACATACAGAGACAAACTGTTGCCCTGACAAACAATGCCGTATTCATTCTCCGCCATGCCAGAACTTATCTTGGCCGAACCACCATCCGCAATATACGAATAAGACACTGTTTGGTCGGGCTGGACCTTGGCGTAAAGGATCTCATACAAACCGTTATTGGCAATGTCAAATTCATACCAGCCCGCGTCGCTCTTGCGGCAGATGAGACTGACGTTATTATTGTTGGAGCCGCGATTGGCGACCTTCACATCAAGACGCACATTGTTATAAGTGAAGGGTTGGTATATGGCATATATCCATGCACCTTTTCCTTGTAGGTCAAAGCTCAAGAGTCCCCCCACCTGGCGAATGGACATCAATCCGACAATGCCGTCAACGATCTGAGACCTTGCTCCATTGATGGCAATATATTTCCAGTAATCAGTATTTGCATCAAACTCTTCTGTATAAAATTGCTGCGCGCCGGGGAAGGTTTGCTCCGGCAGAATGGTTGGAGTAGTTTCAACCACAGACTCAGGAATTACTGTAGTTTGGGTGGATTGCGCGGATGAAGGTGCGGGCGTGGCGGTTCCATATAAGTCAACACTACACGCGAGACTGACCATAGTGATAACGGTAAACAAAAACATAAAAGGATTTTGTGGTTTGAATTTCATCTTTCTCTCCATTCTAACGGCATGATTATACTTGTGAGTGCTAGTCGTTTGTTGGGGGACAAAGGTACTTTGGTTCCATAGGGATCCACCTACAGCTTTCACTAATTTCAGGATTAAACCATTCAACCAGCAGTTACCCGCTGGTTGAATGGTTATGGTGGAGATGGCGGGAATTGAACCCGCGTCCGAAAAATTCGACCCTCGAAAATCTACGAGCGTAGTCTGCCGAAGTTAGTCATCACAGAGATCTCGGCGGACAGGTAACTCTGTGACCATCTGCTGGTCTTTCGCACACTTAGCAGAATCGTGTGCGGCACTCTACCTTTGTTTCGCCCGGTCCGTCACCCGGTAAAGGACGGTGCCGGCGGACGTGACATCCTAAGATGTCAACCGTTACGTTCTCACCTTAAGCGGCGAGGGGCATAGCGGCGTATGAAGTGCGATTGGCACTTAAAGTTTGCGCTGAGTTTTCGAGATCGGCGCGCGCTCGGCTCGCATTTCGGGACCAGCCTCTCCCGTCGAAGCCTGTCATCCCCATGAACGGGGACCTTCCCCGAAAGCGCACAAGACAGGGATTGGCAAAAGCGCTCGAAGAACGCCCGGACCTGATCCTGCTCGATGTCATGATGCCCGACCTGGACGGATACGAAGTCACCCGCCGCTTGCGCAAAAATCCCGTCACGGTCGCCATTCCGATCATGATGTTCACCGCCAAGACACAGTTGGATGACAAGGTGGCAGGCTTTGAGGTCGGCGCAGATGATTATCTGACCAAGCCGACCCACCCCACAGAATTACAGTCACATGTAAAAGCTTTATTGGCGCGCACTGTACATAAAAGCCCTGCTGAAACGACCACGGCAATAAATGAAAAACACGGTTATGTGATCGGCGTACTATCCGCGCGCGGCGGACTGGGTGTTTCATCGCTCGCCTCCAATTTGGCGGCGGGACTTTTTACCCGCACCCAATCGGATGTGATCCTGGCTGAACTTACCCCCGGGCAAGGAACGCTCGGCATGGACTTGGGCGCTCCGAATCCAAAAGGACTGACAGAACTCTTGCAAGGCAGTGTTGTGGAAGTGACTCGCGAAAAGGTACAGGCTTCACTCGTTCAACATAATTCCGGATTAAAACTTTTCCTTGCTTCGGAAAATCCAAGCGACGTAACCCTGATCTCGCAAATACAAAATTATGAAGCGATCATTGCCCGCCTGGCATCCCTCGCGCGCTTCATTGTCCTGGACCTGGGAACTGGTCTGCCAGCCTTTGTGCAAAAGATCCTCCCAATGTGCAATGAACGCATCATTGTTGTGGAAGGTGTTCCCAGCACCATTCAACACTCCAAGCTCCTGATCGACAACATAGCCAACCTGAACATTGACCGTAAAAGCATTAGTATCATTTTAAACAACCGTCAGCGGACCGAGTCGCAAATGGCATGGACTCTGGTGCAGGAAAAACTCGGACATTCCATCTCAACCACGCTCACGCCTGCCCCGGAATTATTCCTGCAAGCCACCCGCATTCATACCCCCGCGGTGATGAGCCATCCGACGAACATGACCTCTCAACAATTCCTTAAGATCGCAGATACCATCCTTGAACGTGAAAAGGCACGATAACCTTGTTTCCTCCCCAGACGCAGACCAGCATTGATTTCGCCGCAGAATTATTCCGCCAATCGAAACATGCGGTGGTGCTGACCGGGGCCGGCATATCCACTCCATCAGGCATACCCGATTTCCGTTCAACGGGAACAGGCCTATGGTCAAGTGATGAGCCGATGGAAGTGGCATCCCTCAACACATTCAGGACCTTTCCAGAAAAATTCTTTCAGTGGTTTCGTCCGCTGGCAAGTCAAATTTTCAATGCCCCGCCCAACCCTGCGCACATTGCCCTCGCCAAACTGGAAAAAGCCGGATGCATAAAATCCATCATCACACAAAACATTGATACGCTTCATCAAAAAGCGGGGTCTCAAGCGGTTATTGAAATGCACGGCACAATGCAAACCTTAACCTGCACTCATTGTTATCATAAAGTAGATGCGCAACTTTATCTGTCTGGATTTGTTGATAAAGGTGAAATACCTCATTGCCCAAAATGCTGCCAGATCCTTAAACCGGATGTGATCCTCTTCGGCGAGCAATTACCGCAAGCGGCATGGTTCAAGGCCCAACAGGAAGCGCGTCAATGTGACCTGATGCTGGTTGCCGGTTCATCTTTGGAAGTGCTCCCTGTGGCAGGGTTGCCAATGCAAGCCCTGGATCGCGGCGCACACTTGATCATTATCAATAACACACCCACCTACCTGAATGTGCGTGCAGACATATCCATTTTGGACGATGTTGCACTGACCATTCCTGCAATTGCGGAGAAGGTTCTCAATGGCTGAAATTAAAACTCAAAGACTCGACGGCTATCGCCGCTTAATTGATATTGCCCGCGACCTCGCGTCCACCCTTGACCTGGATGTGCTGCTCTCACGAATTGTATTTGCCGCCTCTGAGATCAGCGGAGCCGAAGCCGCTTCGATCTTGTTATATGACGAGGCTTCACGGCAACTGCATTTCCAGATCGCAACGAACCTGGATGCTTCCACGAGGCGGGGCATTGTCGTCCCATTGGAAGGAAGCATCGCCGGCTGGATCGTGACCAACCGCCAGACAGTCCGTATTGTCAACGCGCATGAAGATCCGCGTTTTTTTTCAAATGTCGAAACAAAGACCGGCTTCCCCACAGAATCACTTCTGGGAATCCCGCTGGTAACAAAGAATAAAGTGGTGGGGGTATTGGAAGTCATTAATAAACACAGGGGCAAATTCACAGACACCGATGAGTCCATGCTGTTGGTATTGGGCGCACAGGCTGCCGTGGCAATTGAGAACGCACGCTTATTCCAGCAATCTGACTTGATCTCGGAGTTCGTGCATGAATTACGCACGCCGCTCTCATCATTAAGCACGGCCACGTATTTGCTGTTACGCCCCGAAATGTCGCAGGAACAACGTGACCAGATCGTCCACAACATTCACAACGAAACCATTCGTCTGAATGCGCTTGCCTCATCTTTTCTGGATCTCGCCAGGCTTGAATCAGGCCGGGTCCAATTCCGCAAGAGTGCATTCAGCATTGCGGACCTGGTCTATGAATGCAAGGATGTCATGGCTTCCAAGGCTCTCGAAGATAATATTCAAATTCGTGTTGAGGCGGCGGAACGGCTCCCCTTGCTGGAAGCAGACCGCGACAAGATCAAGCAAGTGTTGTTGAATCTGTTGAGCAATGCCATTAAATACAACCGTCCCAACGGGACTGTGATCATGCGTCCCGAAGAGACGGAAGATGAGATTGCCATTTATGTCCAGGATACGGGGATGGGCATTCCCGAAGAAGCCGTACCGCACCTGTTCCAAAAATTCTTCCGTGTCCGTGAACATGAATCCCGCGCGGCCGGCACCGGGCTGGGACTATCCATTTGCAAACAGATCATCAGCGGGCATGGTGGACGCATTGAAGTAAAAAGCAAACTTGGGGTTGGTACAGTCTTTATTGTTTATTTACCCAGAAGTAACAAGTCCCAGCCGCGTATGGAGGATATGGATGATAACAAGCCCAGCCAAAAGAAGTAATTTGACTTTTTATTCCTAAAACTGTACACTAGGAAAAATTTGTATTATTTATTTTTCGGAGGAAGAAGAAAATGGCTCAATACCAATTCGTCATGCGTTCAGGCCCTACGCCGGGTGTTACCTTCCCTCTTGAAGGTGACCAACTGATCATCGGTCGGGACTCGTCCAATAATGTCCCTATCAATGATGCTGAAATTTCCCGCAAACACTCCCGATTGTCCTTTCAAGGCGGTAAATACGTATTGGAAGATCTCGGCTCAACCAACGGCACCTTTATAAATGGGCAGCGTTTATCAGGACCGGCTGTGCTCAAGCCTGGGGATATTGTTTCACTTGGCGAACATATCGTCTTGATGTACGACATGATCAATATCGACCCGGGCGCAACAGTGGCTGTATCACGGAAGTCTCTACAGGCAGAACCTCCGCCTTATGCAAGGCAGCAGGCATCCACGCCTGTGTACTCCCCTCCACCCGCTGCACCGGCCAGCGCTCCGGCAAAAAAGACAAACCTGCTTCCCATCTTCATTGGCGTTGGCGTTCTCTTCTTTATTTGTCTGTGTATTGCAGTCTTCGTATATGTGGATGCAGACAAAACGGGAGCGCGCTGGTGCGCCTTCCCATTCAGCATTATTGCTCAGATGCTGGGATCAGTTTGTCCATAGTTTAATTCCTGATCAACCAAACCCTGCGGGTAAAACTCGCAGGGTTTTTCGTTTAGTGTTATAAAATGGCTTATCTTTGATAGAATAGAATCAACTCAACACTGGAATGGATCCCATGGACGAACCTCACAATCAAACATCCCCGGCATGGGGCACAAACATGAAGCTCGTGGTTGCGCTCACCATCATCGTGATCGTCGGCGCATTGCTGGTTAAATTTCAATTTATTATCACGCCTTTATTGATCGCGATTGTGCTGGCGTACCTGCTTCATCCCATTGCCAGTTTTTTCCAACGCAGACTCCGCTTCTCATGGAACGTGTCCGTTTCGGTGATCTATCTCATTATCATTATTCTTTTGCTTGGCTTGCTCACCATTGGCGGAGTGGGGCTTGCAAACCAGGTTCAAAGTATCATTACCATTGTGCAGGATGCCATTACAACCCTGCCGCAACTTATCAACCAGGTCGCCGGTCAGACCTATCACTTCGGGCCCTTCACCATTGACTTAAGCACACTGGAGCTAAAGTCCTTTAGTAGCCAATTGCTTGGGCTGGTACAACCTCTATTAAATAAGACCGGTACCCTGGTCAGTGTATTGGCCGGGAGTGCGGCTAACTTCCTCGGCTGGGCTTTGTTCGTTATCCTCGTTTCCTATTTTGTCCTGGCAGAAAGCGGTGGCCTGCGCGGAAGTTTTTTCAAAATAGACGTCCCTGGATACACCCTCGATATTGAACGCCTGACTCGTGAACTCGGGCGCATCTGGAACGCGTTTCTGCGCGGACAGATCATCATCTTCTTGCTGGCAGTCGCGGTCTACTCGGTTGTTCTCAGCATATTGGGTGTGCACTACGCCCTCAGCCTGGCATTCCTTGCAGGGCTGGCACGTTTCGTCCCGTACGTTGGTCCCGCCATCAATTGGACGGTACTTGTCCTCGTTTCCTATTTTCAGGCTTATAAACTATTCGGACTCTCGCCTTTTTATTACACCCTTCTCGTACTGATAATTGCCCTCGTCATTGACCAGATCTTCGACAACATCATTTCCCCGCGCATTCTCTCCGCCGCACTAAAGGTGCACCCCGCCGCCGTGCTTGTTGCAGCCATCATCGCGGCAAATTTATTCGGCATCATCGGCGTCGTCGTGGCCGCTCCCATCCTTGCTACAGCAACGCTTCTATGGAAATATATTATGAGGAAATTGCTGGATATGGATCCCTGGCCCGAAGAGGAGTTGACTCAGCCACCTCCACCACCCGCCGGAAGATTCCTGGTTGCCGCCAGACGCATCTTTCGCAGCCTCAACCTGACTCGCAATAAAACACCTTGATCGTCCCGTATCATTTTTAAGCCAGCAGGCTCCCTGCGCCTGCTTTAATTTATCAACTTCATAAGCATCTTAAGGAGAATTCCATGAGCAACGATAAAAATGAACCACGCACCACCACCATCGCCGAGACCGAGAACTTCATCGCCTGGAAAGCAGAAGAACCCGATGGCGAAGTTACCTACCACGTTGAATTGAACAATGTCACCATCCACTTCTTCGAAGAAGAGTGGACAGAATTCCTCGAACTTGTCGGCACATTGAAATAAACATCCATTATGTAGGGGCGGGTAACCCTGCCCTTGCATAAACGAAAAAATCTTTTCATTGCGCCATCTGGTTGAGGGTGCTATAATATCGTCACTTCCCCTGTAGATTGAAATGTACTTTATACATCCGCACGTCTTTCATCACCGCGCGCGGAGAATGTAACGAGAACCTTGACCGAAACCCCTGATTCATCCACAACCTAAGGAAATCCGCCAGCCCCTTGCAAGGAACGCTGGTTTTTTCGCATTCACACTCCCATTCCCCAAGAGAAAAGACAACATGAAAATACTCGAGCTAGAGAACGAACCCCTGTCAAAACTGCGCAGTCTTGCCAAGAACCTGAATATCCCCAATTTCAACCGCATGAAGAAAGAATCCCTCGCGATGATGATCCGCGAGGCGGAGGCGCAGAAGGAAGGCATTGAACTGCGCGGCGGTATTCTGGAGATCATGAGCGAAGGCATCGGTTTCCTGCGGGCCACCAATTACCGTATCAGTGACCAGGATGTGTATGTGTCGCAGGCGCAATTGAGGAAGTACGACCTGCGCGCAGGCGATCTCGTCATCGGGCAGGTGCGTCCGCCGCGTGAAAGCGAAAGGCATTTCGGATTGCTCAAGGTGGAATCAGTCAACGGGTTGGAACCAGAGATAGGCGCAAAAAGAGTTGTTTTTGAAAACCTCACCCCCATTTTTCCAGAAGTAAGATTTGACCTTGAAATTGAGCACGACACCCTCGCACCGCGCCTCATCAACCTGATCACCCCCATCGGCAGAGGTCAGCGCGGATTGATCGTATCTCCCCCCAAGGCGGGCAAGACTACCATCCTTAAACAGATCGCAAATTCGATTTCAACGAAATACCCCGATGTGCACCTCATCATCGCATTGATCGGTGAACGCCCCGAAGAAGTGACAGACATGGACCGTTCCGTGGATGCAGAAGTGGTTGCTTCCACCTTCGATGAACCGGTCACCTCCCATGTGCGCACGGCGGAGCTTGCCTTAGAGCGCGCTAAGAGATTGGTTGAGATCGGTCGTCACGTGGTAATCTTAATGGACTCGATCACCCGCCTGGCCCGCGCCTATAACCTGGTAGTCAACCCATCCGGGCGCACACTCTCCGGCGGTATGGATCCTTCCGCGCTTTACCCGCCTAAACGTTTCTTCGGCGCAGCCCGCAATGTGGAAGATGGCGGCTCATTGACCATCATCGCCACCTGCCTTGTAGATACCGGCTCCCGCCTGGATGATGTAGTTTATGAAGAATTCAAAGGCACCGGCAACATGGAATTGATCCTTTCGCGCAAATTGCAAGAACGCCGCATCTTCCCTGCCGTGGACATCGAACGCTCGTCCACCCGCCGCGAAGACCTGCTGCTCGGACCCGATCTTCTCCAGCGTGTTTGGTTGATGCGCCGTATGTTCATCCAGATGATCTCGCCCCCGCCTCAAGGCGCAGGCATGGACAATGCAGTTGCCACCGAAGCCATCCTCACCCGCATGGAACGCGCGAGGAACAACATAGAATTCCTTGAGAACCTGACAAGAGATGCATAATCAAGCCGTGTTCGCGCGGCGGTTTGATCAGTAGATAAAGAATGAAAAATATTTTAGAAAAACTAAAAGCAAGCCGTTTCACTATCATCAGTTGGGTTGTGACTGTTTTTGTGGTCGTCGCCTTGTTAGGGTCAACGATCTTCTACAAGAACACGCGCGCGGCATCTTTACCTGCGGCGGCACAGCCTACTGAATCAGCTTCAGGCCAGCCTCAGGTGGGCGAACCCGTTGCCGGGTCGGATGGAAGCGGGGTTTCATCCATCAACCGTGATCTGCAATTAAAGACGAACATTCCCGAACGTCCGCGCTATGAAGCTGTCACCTATCGCGTTACGCGCGGAGATGCCATGCTTTCGATTGCAGATGAATACAAGGTCAAATCTGAAACGATCCTTTACGTCAACAAACAATTGGAAGATAACCCGCATAATTTAAAACCCGGCATGGAGTTGACCATTCCGCCGGTGGATGGGTTGTACTATGAGTGGGAAGACGGCGATACTTTCGAGTCTGTTGCGGAAAAATTCTCAATTACCACGGAAGTGAAGGTTGATGACATCGTCAACTTTCCCGGAAATGGGATTGACCTAACCGATCCAAAAGTGGAACCCGGCACGTTGGTGATGATCCCCGGCGGTTCGCGCGCATTACGAAATTGGGAAGCTGACGTGCAAGCCGATGTGCGTGTCAACAATGGCAGCACAGGTACTTCCGATTTTGGCGGCAATACTTGCAACGGTGGAGTTGTGGGAAGCGGACTCGGCTGGCCGGCCGATGACCATACCCTTTCTGGAAATCCTTATGGACCGGGTCATCTTGGCATTGATATTTCGGCTCCTGAAGGCTCGAATGTTTATGCGGCTGGTTCAGGTGTTGTGACAAAGGCACAGGGCGGCTACAATTATGGGTATGGCAACGTAATATTCATTGACCACGGCAATGGCTACGTAACCGTATATGCCCACTTAAGTCAGATCAATGTCAGCCTGTGTCAGGTTGTGGGGCAAGGCTCATTGATCGGTTATTCCGGCAATACGGGCAATTCCTTCGGCGCCCACTTGCACTTTGAAATTCGCAGGAACGGCACGAATATCAATCCGTACGAAATTGTTCAATAATAAATTAAACCCTAAAGGTCTTTGAGACCTTTAGGGTTTTTATTTCCAATGAACGAACATTCCCTCAAAAAGACTCTTTCAAAATTCAACATCGGCGGCTTGAGATATTTCGATTCGCTCGGCTCCACCAACGATGAAGCGCTGGCCTGGGCAACAGAAAATGCGCGTGACCTTTCAATCGTCATTGCGGATGAACAGACACAGGGACGCGGCAGACTCAACCGGAAATGGTTCACACCAAAAGGGAGCGCCCTTGCTTTTAGTTTGATCCTGCGCCCTGCAGCGCACACCGCAATGAGTCCGCATCTCTCGCGGACCGTTGGGCTGGCCGCGCTTTCAATTGCAGAATCCTGCCGCAAGCTCGGGCTCGCTCCGCGCATCAAATGGCCGAATGACATCTTGTTGAACGGCAAAAAAATGGCGGGCATCCTGACCGAAACCGTCTGGTCCGGAGATCGTGTTGATTCGGTTGTAGTCGGCATGGGCATCAACGTTCACTCCGCATCCGTCCCACCCGAAGAGTTTTTACAATTCCCCGCGACCAGCATCGAGAATGAACTGGGGAAAGAAGCTCCGGCACGCGAACAGATCTTATATAATATCATCGAGTCTTTCATCCACTGGCGCGAACGCATGGGCACAGATGAGTTGATCAAAGCATGGGAGGAGAGTCTCTCCTTTCGCGGCGAGCAGGTCCAAGTTAAAGCAGGAAGCGAAAATCCAATAATCGGCGAACTGCTTGGGCTTGAGTCAGATGGCAGCCTGCGCCTGCGTGATGCGAATGACAAATCCATAATAGTCCGCTTTGGGGATGTCAGCCTTAGACCCACAGCGTGATAAAATAAGAAAAGTCACCTATCAAAGAGGTCGCCATGTTTGATAACCTGCGTGAAGAAGCATCCAAAGAATTTGAAGAAGAAGCTAAATTCCAACCCGGCTTTGGCGCATCATCAAGTGAGCCTGCCAGACCCAGCAATCTGTTTGGCATGACACCCTTTCAAAGATTTGTCATTGCCTTCATGCTTATGATCGCAGTGGCTGTGATCGGCGTGATGTTCCTGCTGGTGATGGGGAAGATCGGATTCTAATTTTCAGTACTTATAAATAAAAAACTGGCACTGACAAAAGTCAGCGCCAGTTTTGCTTTAGATCATCTTTTGTTGTGTTTCTTCCTTCTCGGCTGTGTCGCTAACCTGCGCCCCAACTTTCTTCAGGTCTTCGGCGGAGGTGCGTGCAACAGAAGCTACGCTATCGCCTTCCTGCGGCTTGATGAGATGCACGCCGCGTGTGGCACGTCCCGCCTGTTTTACATCTTTCACCTTCAATCTTAATGTCACACCGTTGGCCGTCATAATGGTCAGATCATCAGCTTTTTGCACTACGCGTGCGGCGGCGATCTTGCCAATATCGTTCAAAGCTTTTGGGTCCACCGTGAAATTACCACCTGTGGCGCGTCCTTTGGCGGTGTAATTTTCAAGCGGAGTTTGCTTGCCGAAGCCTTTGGTGGTCACGATCAATAAAGCGCCGTCTTTTTCGACAACATCCATGCTGGTGACCAAGTCTTCCTTCTTAAGTTTGATACCTTGCACGCCTGCGGCCTGACGGCCCATTGAGCGGACCTTGGTCTCGCTAAAGCGCAAAGCCTGTCCGTTTTCAGTGACGATGATAATTTCATCCTTGCCGGAGGTTAATCGCGCCCAGCCTAATTGGTCGCCTTCTTCCAAGGACATGGCGATCAAGCCTGAAGGACGCACCGATGCGAATTCTTCCATCACCACACGTTTGACCTTGCCTCGCGCAGTCATCATCATACAGAAACTATTCGAGGAGAATTCCCCAACCGCCATGGCTGCGGTCACTTTTTCATTGGGTTCCAGCGACAGCACGTTGACCAATGGAATGCCTTTTGTGGCGCGGTCTGAATCGGGGATCTGGTATATCTTCTCGGAATAAACTTTGCCTTTATCTGTGAAAAACAACATGGTATTCAAGCTGCGCGCCGGAATGAGCATGACCACTTCATCTTCATCCTTGGTGGTGTGACCCATCACGCCGCGTCCGCCGCGGCTTTGCGAACGGAAGGCTGTCGCGGCAACGCGTTTGATATATCCGCGGGCGGTGAGGCTGATCAACACGGCTTCATCGGCGACCAGGTCTTCATCGTGGATGTCTTCCTTGGCCTCGGCGGAGATCTGCGTGCGGCGGTCATCGCCATATTTTTCAGCAAGCTCATTCAGGTCAGATTGGATCAGCGCCAAAATCTTTTTCGGATGTGCGAGCAGGTCTTCGAGACCTTCAATGACAGCGCGGACTTGTTTGTGTTCCTCTTCGATCTTCCAACGTTCCAGCGCGGCAAGTCTGCGTAACTGCATGTCGAGGATGGCTTGAGCCTGCAATTCGCTCAACTTGAAACGCTTCATCAAATTGGTCTTGGCAACATCGGCATCTTCGGCTTCGCGGATGGTCTTGATGACGGCTTCAATGTTATTTAGCGCGATCAAATATCCATCGAGGATGTGCAAACGCGCCTGCGCTTTGGCAAGCTCGAACTTTGAGCGGCGTGTAATGACCGTTTGACGATGTTCGATAAAGATATGCAGCATGCGTTTGAGCGTCAACGTACGCGGTTCGCCATCCACCAGGGAGAGCATTATCACCCCGAAAGTAGATTGCAATGCCGTATATTTATAAAGCTGGTTCAACACTTTCTTGGGTTGCGCGCCGCGTTTCAACTCAATGATGATGCTCATGCCGCGTTGGTCAGACTCATCCCTCAGGTCCGAGATCTGATCGATCTTGCCGTCGCGCACCAGTTCTGCGATCCGTTCGATCAAAGTGGACTTATTGACCTGATAGGGAATCTCGGTAATGTTAATATGATAACGCCCGGCCTTGGTCTCTTCGATGTGGGCAATGCCGCGCATCACGATCCGTCCGCGGCCTGTTCCATAGGCTGAGTGAATTCCCTCGGTTCCAATGATCATGCCACCCGTGGGAAAGTCCGGACCGAGCACGAACTTCATCAGATCATCCACAGTGACATCGTCAATCTCATCGTAATTATCGATCAGATAATTGATCGCACCAACCAGTTCGCGCAAATTCTGCGGCGGGATGTTGGTCGCCATACCCACTGCAATACCGGATGAACCGTTCAATAATAGATTGGGCAAACGGGCGGGAAGGACAAGCGGCTCTTGAAGAGAGTCATCGAAGTTGGGACCAAAGTCAACCGTATCTTTTTCGAGGTCGGCCAGCAATTCCTCGGCCATTTTTTGCAGACGCGCTTCGGTATAACGCATGGCAGCGGGAGAGTCACCATCCACCGAACCGAAGTTCCCCTGACCATCCACGAGCAAATACCGCATGGAGAAATCCTGCGCCATGCGGGCCATGGACTCATAAACAGCCGAGTCACCGTGCGGATGATATTTACCGAGCACTTCACCGACGATACGAGCCGATTTTTTGTAGGCGGAGTTCGAGCGCATGCCCAGTTCGTGCATGGCAAATAAAATGCGCCTGTGGACAGGTTTAAGCCCGTCGCGGGCATCCGGCAGGGCACGCGCCACGATCACGCTCATGGCGTAATCGAGATAGGCAGTGCGCATCTGCGAGTCGATGTCAACGCGGTCAATGTTTCCAGAATTATTTGCGGGGACTATATTTTCTTCAGCCATAAAATATCCTTAAAATAGGTCAAAATTTCATCAAAATAGCATAAAAAGACACGAAGATGGGGGAAAACTTCGTGTCCGCATTAGATGAAGGAAGCTATATTTGTTAGTGCAATTATACCATCTCAGGTGGGTATTCTTTTAAGATATTTTTGATGGCAACACATCCCCCTATTTCCCGTATAATGACTACGGTGAAATATGATCCATACATTTGAAATCGAAGGACTCGCAATCCAAACAGGCGACATCATCTGCACGATGAACGGCAAACCCGACATCCTGCCGGGTGAGTTCTGGCGGCTGGTGGGACGCCTCGTGCCGGGTGACGTGGACCATGTGGTCATGTACGTCGGTCCCGGCGGACGCTGTGTCGAAGCCGGTTCACGCGGCGTGATCACATTTGACATGCCAGACTCAAATTGGAATACGGAACGCATGGCACGTCAACGCGGACTGTTGTTTGATACCTTCTACGGCATCGCCTCCCCACTGGAGGGACAAGGTCTCTCGGAAGAAGAGGAAGCCGAAATGCGCGCCGCGGTTGCAAAATATTGTCTTGCACAGCTCGGCAAACCATACAACTTAAACTTCCTCAACGCCGAGACCGAAGATGCTTTTTATTGCAGTCAATTGATCTACAAAGCCTATCAGCAAATTGGGATCAATTTGAATACCGGCTTATCCATTGAACAGCTCCCCGGGACGAACGCCATTGTTTATCCGCAGGAAATTTGGGGCGAGTGTATGCACAGGCTGGCAAAATTGGCCGCTGAAAATATAAAGGGCACAGAGATATAAAAAATCTCCGCGCCCTTTCCGACTCTGTGACAAGAAACTCCTATCCTAAACTTCCTATCGCTTTTTCCACTTCTTCCAAAATTTCTCCAGACTTCACCAAATCCTTCATCTTGTTATGATCGCTGTAAAGCGGACGGTCCACTTCGAGATGGGCCACGTGCCTGCGGATCACTTCACGCGCTTTGAGCGAACCTTTGCCCGGCGTGAACTTGCGGAAGTCCAAGGCTTGCGCGGCGGCCATGAATTCAATCCCCAGCACGCCATAGGCATTATCCAAAATTTGATGATTCTTCAAAGCTGTGTTCATGCCCATCGAAACAAAATCCTCCTGATCTGCGGCGGCAGGAATGGATTGTATGGATGCAGGTGTGGATAATATTTTTTGTTCCACAATGAGATGGTCCGCTGTATATTGCGAGAGCATCATGCCGGAATAAAAGCCCGGTTCATGCGCGAGAAAATCCGGCAGTCCCTGTGACAAAGCGGGGTTGGTTAAACGGTTCAATCTTCGTTCAGCCAGAACGCAAACCATCGTGATGGCGATACCGGCCATATCCATTGGCAGGGAGACCGGCGAGCCTTGGAAGTTTGCACCGGTCAACGTGAGGTTCATCTCAGGCACAAAGATCGGGTTATCGCCCACGCCGTTCAATTCAATTTCAACCTGCGACCTCGCATACGCAATCGCATCGCGCGCCGCGCCGATCACCTGCGGCGACGAACGCATCGAGTAGGCATCCTGCACTTTTGTTTTCATCTTGCCCGTTGCCAGGTCGGAGCCTTCGATCAACTTGGCAATATTTTTTGCAGAAGCAGTTGCGCCTTTGAATCCGCGCAATTCATGCAGCTTGGAATTGTACGGTTTCAAGTTTCCCAGCAAAGCTTCAATGGACATTGCCGCGGCAATCTCTGCCTGTTTGATGAATCTTTCCATGTCATAAATATGGATCGCGGATATGGCAGTCAGCAGGTTCGAGCCATTGATTGTGGCCAGACCATCCCGCGCTTGCAGACCGGGCACTTCGATCCCGGCCCGCCGCATCGCTTCCTGACCTGAGAGTCGTTCGCCGTTATAAAAGGCTTCACCTTCACCCATGAGAAGCAGGGCGGCTTGGGCCATCGGAGCCAGGTCACCACTTGCGCCCACCGATCCCTTTTGACAAACAACTGGTGTGACGCCTTTATTCAGCATCTCCACCAGTGTTTGAGTGATCTCAGGTCGGCAACCGGAATTCCCGTGGGCATGAACGTTGATGCGTCCCGCCAATGCCGCGCGGACATGCTCGATCGGCGCCGGGTCACCGATCCCCGCTGCGTGGTTATAGACAAGATACTTTTGGAATTCCTTCACCTGTTCATCGTTAAGCATCGTTTCAGAAAACTCTCCGATGCCGGTATTCGTGCCATACATAACCTCTTTTTTGGCGAGCTTATCTTCCAGCATCGCGCGGCAGACCTTGATGCGTTCCAAGGCTTCGGGAGCTAACTCGATCTTCTCGTTATGGCGCGCAATCGCGACAAGTTTTTCAACAGTGAGTCCTGAACCGTTGAGGATGATGGGCATATGTATCTCTCCTATTGTATTTTTTAGAATTGTACCTCCATTCACAAGGCGCCTGAAACTTTGACAAAGAACATCTTGATAATTCACAACACAATTCTTTCAACTTCCGTTACCATTACGGCACAAGCAAGCTAACCCACAAATTAATCAGGAGCAATCTTTTGTTATCCATCTTATTCGGACTCGGCGCCGCGCTTGGTTGGGGCGCGGGCGATTTTACGGGCGGACTCGCATCACGAAAAACAGGCGCATATCGCGCTGTGTTTTTCGGTGAGGCAATTGGTATTGTTTTATTGCTCATTGTCGTGGAATTTTCAGGCGAGGCCTTCCCAAACTTAAAAGTGGCGATACTTGCCATACTCGCGGGTGCGCTTGGCACCACCGGCCTAATCCTTTTGTATCAAGCCATAACGCGCGGACTCATGAGCATCGCCACGCCAGTCTCGGCATTATTGGCAGCAACTCTTCCAGTCGTGGTTGGCATGTTCAGGGAAGGCCTTCCAAAATTATTGACCCTCCTTGGATTCGCCTTTGCTCTCTTCGCAGTTTGGATGATTTCTCAAAGTGAAGGTGGCGTTACAGACATCATCGCGCATCTCTCCGACTTGAAACTGCCCCTGCTGGCAGGCATTGGATTCGGCTCGTACTTTGTCCTCATGCATGAAGCCACCAGCACTGGTGCAACCATCTGGCCGATGGTCATCTCGCGCAGTGGCGGCATGACACTCATTACCGTTTATATGCTGGTGACACGCACCTCATGGAAAGTGACAGATTCCTCCGCATGGCCATTGCTCACCATCAACGGCATTCTTGATGTTTCAGGAAATGTGTTCTTCATTCTCGCAGGTCAACTCGGACGTTTGGATGTGACTTCAGTCTTGAGTTCGCTCTTCCCCGGCGCAACCGTCATGCTCGCGTGGATCTTCCTCAAAGAACGCCTCACCCGCAACCAGTGGATCGGGATCGCTTCAGCATTAATCGCCATTGTGTTGATGACAGTTGATTAATCGCTTTTTTTGTTTATTTGTATCGTGTTATTAATTTTGTCAGCTTCTTATCTCGCAGAGTCAACTATAGGTAAAAAGACGGTTCGATACAATGCGTCATGTTCGTCTTTATGACAAAACATCATGATCATCAATGAACCACCTTGATAATTTGCCATCGCAATATCAACCGGGCGGCCGTTGGATGTGGAAGTGTAAAGCGTCCACTTCAAGCTGTTCTCGCTGCGCTGCCCCGCGCTTATTGGGGCTGTATCCAATCCGCGATACCCATAAGCGCTTAATGAAAACCAGTCCTTCAATTCGGCAACGCCAATATCCACCTTAACGATCCCTATTTGTGTTATATCCAGGGGTGAACTTCCACGCGCCAAAAAACCATCCCCAAAGCCATACCAGTCTTCCGGGACATCTACAGAGACTCCCATTACTTTGATCGTATCCAATGAAAGCAAAGGACTGCCCGTATAAGGAGTGAGGAAGGCAACCTCTTTCTGCCCATTCAAACAATCGCGGCTTGGCTCAACGGCGGGATCTTTAAGGAACGCCAGGACTGTATCCATCGCACATCCGCCCGAAGCCGTTGGGGTATGTCCCTGGTTGGGAAACTCGAAATAATAACTTTTGCTTAACTGCCCCGCAACTTGTTTGCCATAAAACGGCGGCGTGGCTGAGTCGTACTTGCCGGCGATGACCAACGTGGGTATATCGCTGGTGACCGGGTTATTTTCCCCATACGCAGGCGGGACTGCCCCCCATGACTTGCATGTTTTGAATATATCGTCTGCGTCGCCATAAAATGGAAGCAGCGCGTATTCCTTGATATCCTCGCGGGAGGCGGCCTTTCCAAGTTCATCCACTGTTGTAGCGAGGATATGCTCATGACATATCATGGAGACGTATAAACCCGGATTAATATCTTCAAACGCAAAAGGCAGGGAATACTCCGCCGCGATCAAAGTGGAATAATCGCCGTCCCTAACGCGATAGATGGTCTGCGGGGCGGTGTTTATCAGGTATGAATTTTTTAACGACCCTAGAATAATGGAAGTAAGCGTGGAACCAGTCACTGATTCAGTCACTTCTCCGATCTCAAGCGCGGATGTGGTGACTGTAACGGGATTTGCATTCAGTTCGTTCACAAGATCGTGAAATACCGTTTCAAGATTGGGATAGGCGCCATTACATTCCGGGGATGCGGCGCAAGAATCGAACATTGCGCGAAGCGCGGATTCCATCACCAGCGGATATTCGGCAAAAAGATTCGCATCCACTGGAACGACAGAATCCAGTATGACGGATTGCACAATCTCGGGATAGTCGCGCATGGTGACCAGCGCAAGCCGCGTTCCGTAAGATGCGCCGTATAAATTAACTTTTTGGTAACCCAAAACGGCAAGAATATCCTTCAAATCTGCTGCGCTTGCGACGGTTGTATAAGCGTTCAAGTCCACGTTTAGCGCGCTCAATAATCCACTGCAGGATAAAAAAGCATTGGAATAAACCATCTTGCGGGCGTCACTGGGAATCAATCCATGAATATCCTGCGAATACGCTTTGGTCAATTCATCGCATTTGAGGGCAGGTACGGATAGTCCAGTTCCACGTTGGTCGAAAACAATAAAATCGCGTTCCGCGAGAAAAGGCATCACCAAATTTTCATAGGCCTGTGCGCTCAATTCAACGGCTCCGGCCCCTGGTCCGCCTTGCAGGAACATCACCGGAACCGATTCGGGACTTTCACTCGCGCTGTGATAAACCGCGAACGCCAATTTGATCGTATGAGACGAGTCGCCTGTGCGGTCTTCCGGCACGACCACGTATCCGCAATCTACATCTGCTCCTATAGGGACTTCAAAATTACAGGATGACCTCTCGACGAGAGGGGTGTAGAACACTGTAGGGATGGGGCTTGGAACGGCGGTGGGAGGTGCAAGCGTGAACGTGGGCGTGTCAACGATTAATGGGATAAGCGTTTCAGTAGAAGTGGTTGCAGCCAGAGGATCAGACATGGATACCATCGGCTGGGGTGAGTTCAAGAAGAAAACATACACAATTCCCACACCGCAAACCATTAACAACATAGCTCCCACTACAGATAACACGAGAAACTGGTTTATATTTTTCTTCTTTGATTTTCCTTTTTGGGGAGCAGGGATTTGATGCGGCTTTTTATCAGTGGCTTCCGACGGAATACTTTTTACTTTACTTTCATTCACCGGCGGGGATGTTGTAACAGGCGCTGGTGGCTTTGGAGCGTTTATGGGAGGAACGGCTGGCGGCGCAGCTCGCGCGGCTGGCGATACCGAAACGGGCTTGGATAATCCCGCCAACTGCTTGATGGCTTCCGCGTTGTTGGGGTTGAGAGTCAAAACGCGGCGCAGACAATATTCGCGCTGGTCTGGCGCGGAACAACTCATCGCAAGGAAATACCATCCCCGCTCTGACGATGGATTTTCCTTGACCGCTTGGGCAAACAGGGATGTTGCGCGCGCTATATCGCCTGATTTGGCTGCCGAGATTCCCGCTTTAAGAAGTTCATCTTCCGACATCGCTCCTCCTCCTTCTTGATGGAATATATTCTAACTCACTTTGTACAGCCATCCGGGCATTTGGATACATAAGTTCGCTCCTCACAACGACATATTGAGAATTGTTGACAAATTTTCAAGAATCCCGAAAATCTGTGGTAAACTCTTGCCGCTCTCAATGGAGGGCAATTTTTTTGGGAAATTGTTTTGGTAACTCTAAACTGTAAGCCCGATGAAAAATATCCGGGCTTTTTTGTTGGGCGGGTTTACTTGAAAAAGTAAACTGGGTTGGCAAGAAGGAAGTTGAACGGAGTCATCGAAACATCCCCCTATTAGTGTCAATTGCATATAACTTTTGGTTGAGTACTCCCGCATGTTTTTTACGGGACTATCGAGACTAACATGCGTGCAATTACAAAAGGATTAAGATGACAACCGAATTTACTTCTTTAAACCTGCGCCCAGAGCTGGAGCAGGCCATCGTCGAACTCGGCTATGTAACGCCGACCCCCATTCAAGAAGGCATGATCCCCCTCATGCTCACAGGCGTGGACGTTATTGGTCAGGCCCAAACAGGCACTGGCAAAACCGCCGCCTTCGCACTCCCCATTCTTCACAACTATATCCATCAAAGACTGCCGCAAGCACTTGTGCTCGCGCCTACACGCGAACTTGCCGTTCAAGTTGCCGCCGCGATGGAACAATATGGCAAACATCTCAAAGCGCGTGTGCTCGCGGTTTATGGCGGACAACCTTACGGTCCGCAGGTCAACCAGCTCAAACGCGGTGTGGATATTGTCGTCGGCACACCCGGCCGCATCATTGACTTGATGGAACGCAAGGTGCTCGACCTGAGCATGGTCAAATCTGTTGTGCTCGATGAAGCCGATGAAATGCTCAACATGGGGTTTATCGAACCAGTCGAAGAAATTCTTTCTGCGACTCCTTCCACCCGGCAGACTGCTCTCTTTAGCGCGACCCTGCCCGTGAGAATCCGCTCCCTCGCAGACCGCTTCATGCGTGACCCTCAATCTGTCACCATTAAAAAAGCGACAATGACTCTTGCCGGGACCGAGCAACGCTATTACCTCGTCCATGAGGGAGACAAGTTATCAGCGCTGACCAATCTCTTCGAGATCGAACCAATTACCAGCGCGTTGATATTCGTCCGCACTCGCGTGGAGACCGGCCAGTTAGCCAGTCAACTCTCTGCACGTGGATTCCCCGCCGAAGCATTGAATGGCGATCTCGAACAAAATGCCCGTGAGCAGATCCTCGGCCGGTTCCGCAGTGGTCAAATTAAAGTTTTGGTCGCCACCGATGTCGCCGCACGCGGACTTGACATTGATAATATTTCGCACGTCTTCAATTACCAATTGCCCGATGACGCCGAAGTGTATGTACATCGCATTGGCCGCACCGGCCGCGCTGGAAAGACCGGCATTGCCATTTCATTATTTTCGCCGCGTGAAAAACGCCGCCTGCGCGAGATCGAACACATGACCAAACAGGCGCTGACGCTTGCGAAGCTCCCCACCTCAGCCGATATCATGCAGCACCGTGAAAATCAAGTGCTGGAGCAAATGAAGATTTGGCTCGGCCGCGGACGTTACCAGCGCGAGCGTGAATTGATCGCGCGTTTGGTGGAAGAAGGTAATGACCCCATGGAACTTGCAGCAGCCGCTCTGAAATTGGCGCGCTCTTCCGAAAAACAACGCCCCGTTGCGAACGTCGCTGAAGTGGTGGCAGAGAGCCGCCCATCCCATCGCGGCGAACGTGAACGTGGTGAATATGGACGCGGCAAACCTCAAGGCAGGGATGCCCGACGCGGCGACCGTGATTCAGTCAACAAGAGAGTCTCGCACGAAGCAGGCATGGTGCGCTTGAAATTGAACAAAGGCAAAGAGAACGGCGTTCGCCCGAATGACATCGTCGGCACGATCGCGCATCACGCCGATATTCCGGGTAGTTCCATCGGCAAGATCCGCATCGAAGATAAATTCACTTATGTGGATGTACCTGAAGATTTGGTCGAGAAGGTCTTGAAGCACAACGGCAATTATAGAATCGGAAAAGATAAGTTCACTTTGGTGAAATCGTAATCTGATCTTTCGCAAGAGGAATGATGTCACCTGTAGGAAGACATCATTCCTCTCGCAATCCAATTGAGCGGGGCGCATTGACATTCCCAAATGCGTCAGGTAGAATACGCTTCGCCTTATCAAAAGGGCCTGTAGCGCAGTTGGGAGCGCGCCTCAATCGCACTGAGGAGGTCAGGGGTTCGAATCCCCTCAGGTCCACTGTTCAGTGATCAGTAACCGGTTATCAGTCGCTGAACAAATCTGATCGCTGGTTACTTAAAAACTGATAACGAATAATATGGGCCCATAGCGCAGTTGGGAGCGCGTCTCAATGGCATTGAGAAGGTCGAGGGTTCGAATCCCTCTGGGTCCACTAAATATTAAAAAGTCATGGCAGGAGTAGTAGGTTAACCCGTCAGCGAGTTGGGAGAGTGAGGTGGAAGCCCAGCGTCAGTGTCAACGGGACACTAATCCCCTAAAGGGGACTTCGAAACCGAACTCGCCTGTTTCTCGAAAGAGGACTTCGCTGATGAAGAAATGTAGTCAGTGACGGGAAAGCCCGTTATAGCAAATCAAAGTGACGTTAGTATCTAACGTAATTTGGGTGGTACCGCGGAGCGCGCAGCGTCCTTCGTCCCTATTTGTGGATGAAGGATTTTTTTTATCCAGGAGACTCGAATGGCAATATCGAAGACGGAATGGATCTGGCATAACGGTCAATTTGTAAAATGGGATGACGCAAACGTCCACATTACGACGCATGCCTTGCATTACGGTTCAAGTGTGTTCGAAGGAATTCGGTCATACTCAACCAAAGCTGGTCCAGCAATTCTGGGACTTGATCCTCACGTACAGAGACTGTTCGACTCATGCCGCGTCATGCGCATGGATCTGCCATATACACAGGAACAGACTTCTTCCGCCATTATTGAAACCGTGCGCCGTAATGGACTGGATGCCTGTTATATCCGTCCATTGGCGTACAAAGGCACAGGGACGATCACCCTGGATGCGCGCGGCGCCCAAACTGAATTTGCCATCATGGCCTTTGACTTTGGCCGACTGCTTGGCACGGATGGAATTGAGAATGGCGTGGATGTAATGGTCAGCAGTTGGCGGCGCATGGCCCCAGACACCCACGCTGGCATGACCAAGGCCGGCGGCAACTATGTCAACTCTGGCTTTGTGACCATGGAAGCCAATGACCTGGGTTACATGGAAGGCATTACGCTGGATGTGAATGGACACGTCAGCGAAGGGAGCGGCGAGAATATCTTTGTTGTGTATCGCGGTGCGATTTACACTCCGCCTGTAGGCGCATCCATTTTATTGGGAGTAAATCGCAGTTACATTATCACCCTCGCCCATGAGTTGGGGTATGAAGTCCGCGAAGATACTTTTCCGCGCGAGATGCTGTATGTAGCCGATGAACTCTTCTTCACAGGCACAGCCGTGGAAGTGACTCCCATCCGCTCGGTGGACAGGATCAAGATCGGGAACGGTGGGCGCGGCCCGGTCACGGAGAAAATCCAAAGTCAATTCTTTGGCATCATCAGCGGAGACATCCCTGACAAACATGGCTGGATGACGCTGGTTAAATAACTCACCGTGATTCCCTGAGCGGTAGCGAAGGGTCTCTCCACCAACCTGAGAGGTTCTTCGCTATCGCTCAGAACGACACTATGGAAAGTAAGTAAATAATTTTAGAGTCTGGCAGCAAACTGTCAGACTCCAGAGAATCTAAAAAGGAGGCACGAATGAAACCTAATATCCGCATCAACTTTATCTTCTGGAAACGGGGGCCTCTTCTTCCACGCCTCCTTACCACCAGACCCGCCTGATAATTGGCTATTGATATCTGAAACCGACATCAACGAGGAAAGAATGACTGATATATATTACAACCATAAGGAAGTAGAAGCTAAATGGCAGAAGAAATGGGAAGCGGACAAGTTGTACCGCTCTGTCATTGATACATCCAAGCCGAAGCATTATGCACTGACGATGCTGCCCTACCCCAGCGGCGACCTGCACATTGGTCACTGGTTTTCGATGATCCCACCGGATACTCGCGCGCGTTTCATGCGGATGAAGGGCTATAACGTGTTGTTCCCGATGGGCTTCGATGCGTTTGGTCTGCCTGCGGAAAATGCCGCCATCAAAGACGGCATCCACCCAATGAAGCGGACTTTCCAAAACATCGACCGTATGCGCACACAGATGAAGACCATGGGCACGATGTTCGATTGGGAACGTGAAGTGATCTCTGCCTCGCCCGAATACTATAAATGGACTGAATGGTTCTTCATTCAATTGTATAAGCAGGGCTTGGCCTATCGCAAAATGTCTGCGGTGGATTGGTGCCCGCATTGCAACACAACTCTGGCGCGTGAGCAGGTCTGGGGCGACGACCGTCACTGCGAACGCTGCGGCACGCCTGTCATCAAAAAGAATTTGGATCAGTGGTTCTTCAAGGCCACCAAATATGCCGACGAATTGTTGAACTTCGAGGGCATTGATTGGCCGCAGACGGTCAAGACCTTGCAGACGAATTGGATTGATCGCAGCGAAGGCGCATCTGTAATTTTCAAAACTGAATTTGGAAATCACGATGTAGAAATATTCACCACCCGCCCTGATACATTATGGGGTGCGACCTTCATGGTATTCTCGCCAGAACATCCATTGGTGAGTGAAATTACCACGCCTGAAAATAAAGCCGCGGTCGAAGAATACAAAGCACAGGCCGCGCGCCAGACGGAAATTCAACGCGGCGCAGTGGACAAGGAAAAGACGGGCGTATTCACTGGCGCGTATGCCGTCAACCCGGTCAATCAGGCGCGCATTCCAATTTGGATCGCGGACTATGTCATGATGTCCTATGGCACGGGCGCGATCATGGCTGTGCCTGCGCATGACGAACGCGATTTTGCTTTTGCCAAAAAGTATGAACTGCCCATCGTCGAAGTGATCAGCCCTGAGGTAGGGGCGACTCGCGAGTCGCCCTTGGAATCCGCATATATCGGCGCAGGTGTCATGGTCAACTCAGGCATATTCAACGGCACAAAAGTCAATACAGAAAAAGGCAGAAAGAATCCTGGCATTGCAAAAGTGTTGGATTGGATCGCCGAAAAGAAAATCGGCAAGGAGTCGGTTAACTATCGTTACCGCGATTGGTTGATCAGCCGTCAGCGCTATTGGGGCGCTCCGATCCCGATGGTCAATTGCGAGATTCACGGTTGGAATCCCGTGCCTGATGACCAACTGCCAGTGACATTACCCGAAGATGTGGAGTGGCGACCAACTGGCGAAAGCCCGTTGAAACTGCACCCGACCTGGAAGAATACCACCTGCCCCGTCTGTAACGGACCTGCCACGCGCGAGACTGATACGATGGACACATTCATGTGCTCGTCATGGTATCACTTGCGCTATCTGTCGCCGCATTACGATCAAGGCCCATTCGACGAAGCCGAGTACAACTATTGGATGCCTGTTGACACGTACACGGGCGGCATCGAACACGCCACCATGCATTTGCTGTACACGCGCTTTTTCCATAAGGCGCTGCGCGATGCGGGCATCGTGGAAGGTCACGAGCCGATGCTGCAATTGCGCAATCAGGGCATGGTGCTGGGCGAAGACGGCGATAAGATGTCCAAGAGCAAGGGCAATGTGATCGCACCTGATGTGCTGGTGGATAAATACGGCGCGGATAGCGTGCGCGCCTATATCATGTTCTTTGCGCGTTGGGAAATGGGTGCGCCGTGGGACTCGCAGGGTATTGAAGGATCGGTGCGCTGGATCAGGCGTGTGTGGACATTGTTCACCGATCCGACTCAGCCGGCAACTGCTTCAGAAGAGGTGAAGAAGAATCTGCGCCGAAAGGTTCACCAAACTTTGCGCAAAGTAACCCGTGACTTCGAGAACTTTGAATTCAACACGATCATTTCATCCCTGATGGAATTGATGAATGAAATGTACAAGGCGCGTGAAGCTGGCGCGGCCGGCAGTGACGAGTGGAAGGAAGCCCAGGAAATCTATTTGAAGATGATGGCTCCCGCCACACCGCACATCGCCGAAGAATTGTGGTCATATTTGGGCAAGCCATATTCAGTCCACACACAAGCCTGGCCGCAAGTAGATGAAGCTGCCACAAAGGAAGACTCCATCGAACTGCCCGTCCAGATCAACGGTAAGGTACGTGACCGAATCACCGTCCCAGCCGAAGCAACCGATGATCAGATCAAGTCCGCAGCATTAGCGAGTGAAGTGGTGCAAAAATTCCTGGAAGGTAAAGAGCCGAAGAAAGTGATCGTGGCGAACAAGAAACTGGTCAGTGTTGTAGTTTAGATGAAAGCTAAATAACAAAAACGCGGACTTTCTGAGAAGAAGGTCCGCGTTTTTTGTTCTCCAATTTTCTTTTCACAAATAACCAACCAGTCTGTAAAAATATTTATGAATGGGGCATCCAATAGTCATGTTGACATTTCAGATTATGAACATATACTTCAACCGGAGAAACAAATGATAAAAAACCTGCGTTCTATTTTTATATTTTTTACTGTAGTATCTTTAGCATGTGGCTTTGCAACAAACTTATTACCTTCCAGCACCGCAACTAATGAAACCCCGCCTGCTCCCAACGCTCAAGTTGATGGCTTCTCGGCTGAAACGAATACTGACGGCAGCGTATACCTAAAATGGGATCCCATAAACGGTGCGGAACAATACCTGCTCGAAGTGATGATCGGCGAAGAATATCTTCCATTAGTTACATTGCCCGCAGACAAGACCTCCTACGAAGATAAAAATGCCCCTGCTTCCACTCAATTTACTTATCGTTTGAGCAGTCTGGTGAATTCTGAAAAGGGAACCAGCAAAGAGGTCACGGTAGAAACGCCTCAAGCAGCGATCAATCCACTTCAGGTGACTCTAGAGTTGGACCAGTCCGCCGCATCCTTGTCAATTGACCCAAACACTTTCGACCCGAGTTCAATTGATCCCAATAATTTTGACCCATCAATGTTCATGCCTCAACCAATTCAGGCGAAAGCCATAATCGGCCCACAGGGCGGCGAGGTTTCAGTGACCGGAAGTAACGGGGTAACTTATACGCTGAGCGTGCCTCCAGATGCACTTATGTTTGACATACCGATCACGCTTAAACCTGTTTCCGGAATCTCTGATCTGCCTCTCAGCGGTGGATTAATGGCCGCTGTCATTATCGAACCCGAATCGCTGGCTTTTGATATTCCGGCCACATTGACCATGTCCCCGCCCGCAGATTTTCCCGCCCCTGCCATGCCGCTAATCATGGCTTTTGCATTCGATGCCAATGGTCAAGAGTTCCATCTTTATCCATTCGATACGACCAATGGGCAAAGTAGTGCGGGAATTCAGCTTGCCAGTTTACAGTCCGCCCCTCATTTTGATAAACCGCAGTCGCCGATTGCACCTGTGACGAATGGCGGCGGTTATGGTAAAGGCAACGGCACAGTTGACGACGCTAATAAGATCGCCCAGAATTCACCATCCAATCCGCAAGATCGCACAGAGCAGACTCTGGCAGAGGGACAGCTTGATGAATTAGCTCCACTCGGAAATATTGCCAACCTGAAGCTTGGCGAATCCATTCGACAAAACGCGGGCAAAGCTGATGATTGGGGCAAACTTTTCGAGACATTGGATAATTTCAGCACTTACGTTAATGCTGGCAGTGATAAGGCTAATAAACTAACGGACAAGATCCTCGACCGGTTGGTGGATAAAGCGAAAAAACTTTTGGATAAAAACAAGGGCAAATGCCTGACAAAGGATGACTATCTGGCACAAGATCTGGTGGAACGATTGACCAATCCAAAAGACAAGACATCGAAGCTCCTTGCTGAAAGGTTTAAACAAAAGTACGGGCAGAAATTGCTCGATGACCTGGCTAATGGGAATAAATCATGCTCCTTCAAACTCACCATGAAATCAAATATCATCACGGATGGATCCGGCAGTTTTGTTATGATCACTGCAAACGTAACCGAGATGAAATTATTCCTTAAATATTCCCAGGGAGATATTTATTTAACAGGCACAGGAAAGATGAACGAGAAGATCGAATTTGAACCGGAAGGACCATGTGGAGCTGTCCCTATCACTCAATATCCTGATTTGGATTTTCAAGTCCTTCAATTAATACCTGCCTTTGAGAATGACAAACTTATTGATTTTAGATTAAGTTATGATGTCAATGGCATGGAAAAATTTGAAGCCATCAATCCCAGCGGACTGGAATGCCTGACAGGGATTGGCATCACCGGCGGTGGCGATCTCTGGTTGGGCCAATTCAATTTAGCCAGGTTTTTACGGGGAGAGAGCGGCAGGATCAGAGACTGGAGCGTACCCGGGAATGTTGCTGATGGCAATGGGTTTAAGGCAATCTGGCAATCGAACGTAACGCCATTAAAACAATCGGAATTAACCATAATAGATGATACGAAATTCGAACTGACCGTTACCCAAATTTCCAGGTAGCTATTCGTTCACACAACACAGGGCATCCTTGTAGATACAACTGGGATACCCTGTGTTATATTGTCAACTTGTATGGTGCAAACACGGCTGATTTTGTGTCGAAACCAACTTATAATCCCTTCCAGATAACCCTATGAATCATCTCTGGTCACCCTGGCGTATGAAATATATTGAAAATTATGAAAAAGAATCAGGCTGTGTCTTTTGCAATGCACAGTCCAAGGCGGACAGTGCCGAGAATCTGATCGCCTTCCGCGGGAAAAATGCGTATGTGATCCTCAACCGTTATCCCTACACCAGCGGACATTTGATGGTCATCCCTTTTGAACATAAATCCAATTTGGAAGAGTTGAATCCCGAGACGCGCGCCGAGATGATGGAACTCGCTTCACGCTGTACCACTATTTCGCGAAAGATCTATGGGACAGAATCCTTCAACATGGGGATCAACATCGGTGAAGCGGCAGGGGCGGGCGTGCTGGGACATGTCCATATTCATATTGTGCCGCGCTGGGCTGGGGATACGAACTTCATGTCCACAACCGGAGAGACGCGAGTCCTGCCCGAGGCTTTGGAGGATACCTACCAGCGTGTGCGGGATGGATTTGCAAATGTAAAGTAGGTGGAGTATGCATCCTTATGTTGATGCTCTGAAAAAGCTGTACGAACAAAACGCGAACCCGAACCAAGCAGTCCCGATGAGTCGCTACATGCGCGACCAGTTTGAATACCTTGGGATCAAGACTCCGCAAAACGCATTGCTGATAAAAGGTTTCATTAACGAGCATGGGCTTCCTCCGCCAGATAAACTGGATGTCATTTCCCGTGAACTATGGTCGCTTCCACAGCGTGAATTCCAATATGTGGCAATAGGTTTGGTAAGAAAACTTGAAAATGAACTCGGACCGGAATTTATAATCACCCTTGAGTATTTGCTTATTACAAAATCATGGTGGGATACAGTGGACTCGATTGCGGGCGGCATCGTAGGCACACAATTCAAGCGCTTCCCCGATGTGAAGAAAAAGTATCTGAAGAAGTGGCGCAAATCCGATAACTTCTGGTTACGGCGCACTACCCTGCTTTTTCAACTCGGCTACAAAAAAGAAACGGACTTCGACCTGCTGTGTGAGATCATCAAGGAAAATCTCGGCTCGGATGAGTTCTTTATCAACAAAGCCATTGGCTGGTCATTGCGTCAGTACGCGCACACGAATCCTGCGCCTGTGAAAAAATTCGTGAAAGCCACCAAAGACTTGCATCCATTGAGTCGGCGTGAGGCGTTGAAGACTATCGGGGAGTAATCCGCCTGCGAGTATCGAGCGCTTGACTCTCCCCGCTTCGGCTCGTATAATCTCAACCATTCAGAAGTAGTAGGTAATTGCCTCTCTGACAGAAAAGAAGGTCATCGGCTGTGAGCCTTCGCAGAAAAGGGTTACCGAAGTCATCTGAAACCACTGGCGAAGAAAGCCTAAACAAAGGTCATTAGACCGCCACGGGAATGCCCGTTACAGCATAGACTGATGAATGTCGGTCACAAAGCGCAGCCGGAAGGTTGAACTGAGGTGGTACCGCGGAGCACACGCTTCGTCCTCTTGATGGACGAGGCGTTTTTGTTTAAGTTCGACTGGAGAATGAAATGGATATAAAGCAAATTCTTCAATCACAATATCTCGCAGCGCTTGCCATGTTGAAACAGGCAATCGTCCAATGTGCGCCGGAAGCATGGGATAACCCGCAGGATAAGGACAAATTCTGGTTCGTCGCATATCACACACTTCGGTTTGCCCATCAGTACTTGAAAGCAAAAGACAAAGGCTATCCACGTTGGGAGCAGCGTCCGCATTCCCAGCCGGGCAATCCGTTTTCGAAAGAAGAAATTCTTGAAAGACTTGCCATGGTCGAGCGTGATGTCAGCGAACAGATACCGATCATGAACCTCAACGAAAAAACCGGCGCTACTGGGAACCTCGCAAATAAGTTGGAGTTGCAAATTTATAACATCCGCCATATTCAACAGCACACTGGCGAACTTTATCAAAGATTGAGCGCGTATCCCGTCAAACTTGGATGGGCATCGCAACGATATAAGAAGGAGAAAGAATGACCAAACACGAATTACCAAAAGCCTATGATTTCAAATCCACGGAACAGCGCATCTATGCAATGTGGGAAACGGGTGGATATTTCAAGCCGCATAATGATCCCAACAAGCCCGATTTCGACCCGAACGTGAAGCCGTTCGTCATTTCGATCCCGCCGCCCAACGTGACGGGCGAACTGCACATCGGTCACGCCATGTTCGTCAGCGTCGAGGACCTGATGATCCGCTATCACCGCATGAAGGGTTTCTCCACTTTATGGGTTCCCGGCTCCGATCACGCGGGTATTGCCACGCAGCTCATGGTGGAACGCGACTTGCTAAAAAATGAAGAGATCACCCGCGAGGAATTGGGACGTGAAAAATTCGTTGCGCGCACCTGGGAATGGAAGAAGAAATATGGCGGCATGATCTATAACCAGATTCGACGACTCGGCGCATCCTGTGATTGGGATCGCGAACGCTTCACACTTGACGAGGGGCTGAGCCGGGCAGTTCGAGAGGCATTCGTTCGTCTGTATGAAAAAGGACTGATCTATCGCGGCCCGCGTCTCATCAACTGGTCACCGGGACTCAAGACCGCAGTGTCTGACCTCGAAGTGGAATATAGCGAGGAACAAGCCACGCTCTATTATTTCAAATATATGATCGCGGGTTCAGATGAATTTATCCCCGTTGCAACCATCCGTCCCGAAACGATTCTTGGGGATACTGCTGTGGCAGTCCACCCTGAGGATGAACGTTTTAAGAAATTCATCGGGAAGAAAGCCATCGTGCCAATCCTTGGGCGCGAGATTCCTATCATCGCCGATGATTATGTCAGCATGGAATTTGGTACGGGTGCGCTGAAGATCACCCCCGGTCACGACCCGAACGACTACGCCATCGCACATCGCCATGACCTGCCGATCATCTCGATGCTTGATAAGGAAGCAAAGGTCAATGAGAACGGTGGCAAGTATCAAGGTCAGGATCGGATCGTGGCGCGTAAAAATGTTTGGTCTGATATGAAAGATGCCGGCCTCGTCATCAAGACCGAGCCGTACACCACCACCATTCCACGCTCACAACGTGGCGGTGAAATTGTCGAACCGATGATCTCGGAGCAATGGTTCGTGAAAATGGAATCGCTTGCGAACAAAGGCCTTGATGCTGTGCGCAATGGTCAAATAAAAATTGTGCCTGAGCGTTTTGAAAAAGTCTATTACAACTGGCTCGACAACATCAAAGATTGGTGCATCAGCCGCCAGCTTTGGTGGGGACATCGCATCCCGGTTTGGTATTGCGCCGATCACCACATGACCGTGACGCGCGAAGACCCAACTCAATGCGCGGCATGCGGCTCGAAAAATATTCATCAGGACGAGGATGTGTTGGACACATGGTTCTCTTCGGGCTTGTGGCCTTTCTCCACTTTGGGCTGGCCAGAGCAGACGCCTGACCTGAAATATTTTTACCCGACTTCCTACATGGAAACGGGCTATGACATTTTGTTCTTTTGGGTCGCGCGCATGATCATGACTGGACTTGAATTCACGGAAGTCCCGCCATTCCACACTGTGTATCTGCACGGACTTGTCCGCGATGAGCACGGACATAAAATGTCTAAGACCAAAGGGAATGTACTTGACCCGCTCGTTGTGATGGACGAGTTTGGCACGGACGCTTTGCGTTTCACAATGTTGGTTGGTTCCACACCCGGCAATGATACGAACGTCGGCATCAAGAAAGTGGAAGCCAATCGCAACTTTGCAAATAAGATCTGGAATGCGGGACGCTTTGTGATCAATGCGATTGATTCTTTGGACGATGGGCCGCAGACCATGGACAGTACGGTTAATAGTCAATCGTCCACCGTCTGGTCACTAGCTGATTCCTGGATCTGGGCAAAACTCCAAACCCTGATCCGCGATGTGGAAAGGCAATTCCAGAATTTCCAGTACGGTCAGGCCGGACAGCAAATTTATGAATTCATCTGGAACGATTTCGCAGATTGGTATGTGGAGATCGCGAAGGGACAAATTCAGAACCCTGAAAGCAGAAGGCAGACTGTTGAAACACTGGTGCGCGTGTTTGATATTTCATTGCGTTTGCTGCATCCCTTCACGCCCTTCATCACCGAAGAAGTGTGGGGACACCTGCATACTGCCTTGAAAGAATCTGAGCTAAGAGATTTATGCAAGGATTGGCCGGATGCGCTCATTGTCGCCAAGTTCCCCGAGCCGCGTGACCCCGAAGGCTGGGAAGAATCCAAGATCGCGGATTTCACCCTCATTCAGGAACTGGTGCGTTCAATCCGCAATTTGCGCGCGGAGAACAATGTTGCGCCGTCCAAGAAACTAGCCGCACAATTTGCGGCAGGCGACAAAACAGGTTTGCTTATAGAACAGTCCGCGATGATCGCTGCGCTTGCCGGTTTGAATGTGGATGAGGTCAAGATCGAAACATCCATCGCCCAAAAACCGGAAGACAGCGCCGCAATTGTGGCTGGCTCTGTTGAGATCTATCTCCCGCTCACCGGCATGGTGGATCTGGCCAATGACAAGCCGCGCCTTGAAAAAGAATTGAAGGAAGCACAGTCTCATATTGAGCGGCTGGAAAAACTTCTCTCCAGCGATTTCGCCAACAAAGCCCCCGCCGCGCTGGTCCAAAAGGAACGCGAGAAGTTGGATGGCTATAAAGATACTGCCGAGAAGATCAAGGCACAGTTGAAATGAATTTGTAGTAGGGGGTGACCCATTGGGTCGCCCCCTACAATGATATAATCACAGCACAACTTAATAACCTTCGGGGCAGGGTGAAATTCCCGATCGGTGGTAAAGCCCACGAGCCTCTTTAGGCAGTGACAAATTCCTTTTTGGGAAATGGGTACCGCAAAAAGCGGGCATGACTCGGCGTAATTCCGAGGCCGACAGTATAGTCTGGATAGAAGAAGGTAAACGACAGGACCGTGTGGTCTCTGTGTGGATTCATGCCCCGAAAACGATTCTTGTTTTCGGGATTTTTATTAGGATGAAGCCGCGTCAGACTCCGCCTTGGCCTGTGTCCGCGCCCCGCAGGTTATTCCGCGAGGCGTGTTTTTTTATAACAAAAGACCCTAAAGGTTTTCAAAACCTTTAGGGGCTCAGGACAACGCAATGGACATCAATCCTTTACAAGTATTTCATCCCTCTGCAAAGAGAAACCGGCTTTGGCTTAATCTGCTTTCACTTGGGCTGGGACTGCTCTGCTGGCAGGTCACTTCCGTTTTTTCAGGCGTGGAAGTTTTCATTTTGCCGTCGCCTTTGGCAGTATGGTCGCGCTTCATGGTGGCAGTGCAGGATGGAAGTCTATTCCGCGACATTGGCGTCACCTTCTCGGAAGTAGTGCTGGGATTGGTCGTTGGCGTCATTGTTGCCACGGTGCTTGGATACTCGGTGGCAAAATCCCGCCCGTTGGAACAAGTCCTTTCGCCGTATTTGGTGGCGAGCCAGGCAATCCCTGTGGTGGCGATCGCTCCGCTGCTGGTGTTGTGGTTTGGATATGGCATGTTGTCCAAAGTGTTGATCTGTGCGCTGATTGTTTTCTTCCCGGTGTTGATCAACACCATAGTCGGAATCCGCGCCGTGCCGCAGGCATTCTATGACCTGATGAAATCCCTGCGTGCTTCGCGCAAACAGATCCTGACGAAAGTGGAGATCCCGGCTGCATTACCGATCTTTCTCGGCGGGTTGCGGATCGGCGCGACCCTGTCCGTGATTGGCGCGGTGGTTGGAGAATTGATCGGCTCAAAGTATGGGCTGGGGAATCTCATCAACCGCGCGCGTGTGGGCTATGACATGCCGATGGTCTATGTGGCTGTCTTCATGCTGGTCTTTCTTGCGCTGGGTCTATATGGCATTGTGGCGCAAGTGGAAAAAAGGTTATTAGCCTGGCAGGAACAAAAATAAAAAAATCATGTCGTTGCGAAGGCGATGCTTTTCGCCTGACACTTGCGCCGCGCGCCAGTGCGGTGAGCAACCTCCCTGTAATTTGGGATTGCTTCGTCAGGCTGAAGCCTTCCTCGCAACGACATAACATAAAAGGAGAAACATAATGTTAAAGAAATTAGTTTTACTCATGCTCGGGCTGGCGGTCATGCTTTCGGCGTGTACCAGTTCCGGGTCCACGAATGATGGGAAGACGATCCGCAAGATCAAACTTCCAATGGGGTACATCCCCAATATCCAGTATGCGCCTTTTTATGTCGCAGTCGAAAAAGGATATTTTGCCAAAGAGGGGATCGAGATCGAATTTGACTATTCTTTCGAGACCGATGGCGTGTCACTGGTGGGCGCAGGTGAACTGCCTTTCGCGGTGGCATCGGGTGAACAGGTCCTGCTGGCGCGCGCGCAGGGACTGCCTGTGGTGTACACGTTCGCGTGGTATCAGCAATTCCCGATCTCGATTGTTTCTGAACCTGATTTGAATATCACAAAACCCGCCGATCTAAGCGGACATACGATTGGGCTGCCCGGTTTATTCGGCGCGAATTATATAGGTTTGCAGGCCATCCTTTTTTCTGCGGGGCTGACCCTTGCTGATGTACAGGTGGATGCGATCGGCTTCACTCAAGTGGAGGCGATGTCCAGCGGGCAGGAAAACATCGTGGTTGGCTACACAGCCAATGAGCCGATCATCTTAAATTCAAAAGCGCATCCTGTGAATGAATTGCGCGTGGCCGATTACATGCAGTTGACAGCGAATGGAATTGTCTCCAGCGAAAAGACGATCAAAGATGAACCCGAGTTCGTGCGCAGCATGGCACGTGCGCTCGCGCAGGGCATTGCAGATACGATTGCGAATCCCGATGAAGCCTATACGATCAGCACAAAATATGTGGAAGGTCTTGCGGATATGGATAAGATCGTCCAGATGGCGGTGCTCACAACTTCGATTGAATTCTGGCAAGCTGAGCGGATCGGTCTTTCCAACCCGCAAGCATGGCAGAACATGAACGACCTGCTCGTGAAAATGGAATTGATCAAAACGCCGCTGGATGTGAACAAGGCGTTCACGAACGAGTTCGTGCCGTAAACCGAATCACGATTCCCAACTCCCGAATCACGAGAATTGGGAATCGCGATTCGGGAATCGGAAAACCTATGACCACAGAACCCATCCTCACTGTAAAGAATCTTTCCGTTGTCTTTCCCGATAACAACGGCGGATTACGCGCGCTGGATGACCTTTCTTTTGAAGTCCACCCGCGTGACTTTATATGTTTTCTGGGTCCTTCGGGTTCGGGCAAGACCACGCTCTTGAGGATCATCGCAAGTCTTTTAAAGCCCACAACAGGTGAGGTGAATTTCATCCACAACCAACGACCGGAGATCGGCATGGTCTTTCAGCAGTCCAACCTTATGCCGTGGCGTACCGTGATGGATAACATCAAACTTCCGCTGGAGTTGGAAAACATGGACGAATCCGCTGCGCGCATCAAGGCGCAGGAAATGATCGAGTTGGTGGGATTAAATGGATTCGAGGACTCATGGCCGCGTGATCTATCCGGCGGGATGGCACAGCGCGTGGCGATTGCGCGCGCTCTCATCCATGACCCGGACCTGCTTCTGCTCGATGAGCCTTTCGGGTCGCTGGACGCAATCACCCGCGAACATATGTGGGTGGAGTTGTCGCGCATCTGGCAGGCGAAACAAAAGACGGTCATCATGGTGACCCATTCGATTAACGAGTCTTTGTTTCTGGCAGACAAGGTCCTGGTCTTAACCCAGCGTCCCGGCAAAATAAAATTTGAATTGGAAGTGGACCTGCCCCGCCCCCGCAAAGATGACATCCGCTATTCGCCGCATTTTGGAAAACTCGCAAGGAAACTGCGCGAGGCAATTGAATAAACATTTGACGTAAGTGTCGTTCTGAGCGCTAGCGCTCCGGGAATCACAAGTGAGCGCTTAAGGTAAGTGAACAAAAACATCCTTCAGATCATAAGGTCTGAAGGATATTTTTTGAAAGTCAGATTTAGAATGATTTTATAGCTTCATCAAAATCCATGTATATTTTGAAAATGGTATTGAACCCAACCATATCCAAAATATGATCTACCTCAGGCTGGGGATTGAACAACTTGAAGTGTTCCTGAGTTTTGCTTCCGTCACCGCTGTGCCCCATTGATTTATAGGTGCTCCAGCCCTGCTCCAGGCTGGGAGGCGTTTCACCGCGCAACAGCAATGCGATGTTCTGAAATGCCACCATCCCGGCACTGCTGATATAGGACAGCTTTGTCAGGTCCAGCAAAATATTACGGGTTCCTGAGTTGTACAATTCCTGTCCTTTGTCGATCAACTGTTGAAAATTCTGTCCATCCAAACGACCGTCAAGGCCGATCACGGTCACCGGCACAGATCCCTGTTTTTGCGAAATTGAAATGTTCATTTTTACCTCCTACACTAAACCGATAGAAATAAATTGTAACTCATTTAAGTTCAATTCAGATAAGCCTTGTCGTCAAAGGGCGCGCTAAAAGTATGTAGATGAGGGAAAATATTTGCATGACAAGGATCACGAGTACATAAGTTGTCCGCGCTGGGTTAGGCTGAAACTGAATGTTGCTCCTGACGGCGTCGCCACATACTGAGGGCGAGAGAGCCCGCTGCCCCAGGAATGAAGCCGCCGACCATGCCGAAGGCCACCCCAGCACCGAACCCCTCCATGAACTGGCGTATTGCAGATGCGGTATTGAGGAACTCTGCCTCCTGCACCATTACGATCATTCCGGTACGCATACCGAGGAGAGTTCGAAAGCCGATCGCAAGTCCAAGAGAGACCGCGCCCACCAAAGCACCGGACACTACGCCATAGGGAATGGCAAACCAGATATTGACTCTGAGTCTCTTGTGCAACCGGGCAGCGAGGATAATTCCGCCCGTTGTGACAATGGTTTGTATCACACAGGTCAAAACTGCGATGGGCCACCGCCAAACATTCGGGTCCATGTAGGGGAAGAGTGTGAACAGCCAGCCTATGTCAATTGCGATGGCAATAATCAGTCCGAAAATTGCCGCCGCCCTGAGTTCGCCACGTTGCATATTTTCTGTAGCCATTTAGTCTCCATTCAGCCCAATATGGTTTTCACGGAGCCCAAGAGCGTCAGCATCTTCCTGGTCGCATCCGCTACTTCATCCACTGCCTTTTGGAAAGTCTCCTCGTTCACCTTTGACGGCTTTCTATACCCGCTGACCTTTCTCACATACTGTAAAGCCGCTTCCTGAATCTCCTGCTCTGTTACAGGATGATCCATATTGCGCAAGGGTTTAATACTTCTACACATAATATCAACTCCATAAGTGACGGTCACCTTTACCCACAGGGTGCTATGCAAAAGTGACTGTCACTTTCTATACCTTCGGCCAATCCAACAATAAAACTTCAGCCAATAATTTCGAGTTCACGTTCTTATCCATCTTCTCCAAAGTGGACTCCAAGTCAGCGACCACGCACCGAGCGGTATGCAAATCCAAATGACTGGCGAGGAATTCGATCTCCATGTTGCAGTCAATGTTGGTGAGCGGAGTCTCAGCCTGCGCTACGCGCAACAGCACATCACGCCAATATGAAAGCCAGATCAAAATGACCTGACGCATGACTTCCTTGTCCTTTGAGAGTTTATCGGCGTAGGAGAATTTTTCCACGCGCGAGGCATGGAGCAAAGTTTGCAGGTCGTTCAAACGTTCTTCGCGTTTTTCCAACAAAGTCACATCGTCCACGAGACTGCGGGCATAGCCGGGGCGTCCGCCGGAAATGTGGGCGAGCAGACGGGCGCGTTCTTCATCCACGCCGCGTTTGAGCAGATCCGATTCAATGGCAGAGATGGGAAGAGGTCGCAGCCGCAACACTTCACAGCGCGAGATGATGGTTGGCAGGAGTTGTTCGGGGGTATCGGCGGTCAATAAAAGGATGGCATGAGCGGGCGCTTCTTCGAGAGTCTTCAACAAGGCATTGGATGCGCTGTCATTGGCTTCCTGAAAACGCAGAAACAAAGCCACGCGGTATTTTGCCTGATAAGGTTTCAGCGATAGCGAGTGCTGCACTGCGCGCACGTAATCAACTTTTAGAGTCCCGTTCTCTTTGGGAGTCCCGTCTTCATCCAAAGATTGGATCACGGTCAGGTCGGGGTGCTGCATGGACTCGATCTGTTTGCAGTTGCGGCATGTGCCGCATGGGATCCCTGCGGACACGGGTGTTTCGCAATTCAATGCCTGGGCGAGGTGCAATGCCAAAGTCCGCCGGCCCAGGCCGGGAGGTCCGCAGAAAAGATACGCGTGGCGGACTTGTCCCTGCGCCACCTGCTGTTTGAGCATATCCACTGCCCATTCGTGTCCGATTAAATTCCAGTTATCAGTCATAGGGTTTCAATCGTAAATCGTCAATCGCAAATCGTCAATTATTCTTGTCCCGCGCGCAAACGCAAATAGGACTCGTATCTTTCAGGATGCACCGTGCCCGCCTTCAAGGCAGCCAGCACCGCACAGCCCGGCTCATGTTTATGCGAGCAATCGCTGAACTGACATTTTGGAACAAGGTCGCGCAAATCGGGGAAGTAGGCATCGATCTCTTCGGCTTCGGTATCCCACAACGCGAGGCTCTTCCAGCCCGGCGTGTCGGCTACGTATCCACCGCCATCGAGCGCGAACATTTGGCGCGTCACAGTCGTATGCCTGCCTTTTTTCATCGCGAAACTTACTTCATTTACCGCAAGCCCAAGCCCCGCTTGAATCTCATTGAGCAAACTGGATTTGCCTACCCCGCTCGGCCCCGCCAGTGCGCTGATCTTGTTTTGCAATTGCGCTTTCAGTTCATCCAAACCAACGCGCGTTTTTGTAGATGTATAAATTACGCGATAGCCAATCGATTCGTAAACGCTGAAAATTTCTTTTGCATTTTCAACGAGGTCAATTTTATTTGCAATGATGACTGCCGGTATTTTTTGCTTTTCAGTGATGACAAGGAAACGGTCCAACATCCTTAATTTTGGATTCGGATTCGCGCACGCGAAAACAAAGACGGCCTGATCGGCATTCGCCAGCAGAACCTGCTGATAGATTCCCTGTGGGCGCGGGTCCAACCGGACGAGGGACTGCTTGCGCTCCTCGACATTTTCTATCGCCCCGGAACCGTCTGCCAAGACCTCGATCTGGACAGTATCGCCGAGTGCGGCAATGTCACCGACGGCGCGTCCCTGTTTGAGTTTGCCGCGCAATCTGCAAATGACAAGACCCTCCCCGGTCTCTACTGTAAAGAAACCGGATTGGGCCTTGATGATCAAACCACGTTTGTATATTTCGTTCGTCAAATAGTTACCTATATTTTCTCGTCACACCTGCACTTGCGTGCGGTGCAAGTGTTGCGAGCCGCCAGCTTTTGTACTTTGGCGGCGAAGCAATCTCCTCACAAAATGAGATTGCTTCGGGCTAAGAAAAAGAACGCCTTCGCAATGACGATGTATAGTTATGGAGTTGGCGTATTAGGCGGCGATCCAATGGGACCGAATGAAGGTATGCTTTGCGGACTTCCATAATAGTAAGTCTCCACGATTGCCCTGAAAATCGGTGCGGCAAATTCCGAGCCTTCGCCTTGGTTTTCCACAATGACCGCGATGGCAATATCAGGCAGTCCTGTGTTTGCTTCGTTCAAGGTGTAACCGGCAAACCAGGCATGGGGTTTGCCATTACCTGATTCAGCGGTGCCAGTCTTTCCAGCCACATCAAATTGCAGCCCGCGCATTGCAAAAGCCGCTGTTCCTCTCGAGTTTTGAGTCACCATCAAAAGCGCTTCCTGAAGCGAAGCCAGGTTTCCCGGATTTAATAGCAAAGTTCCTTGCGCCTCGGGCTTGAACACCAGCACCGGGCTCCCGTCTATCGGTTGGATCTTCTCAACGATCTGGGGCCTGTATAAGGTCCCGCCGTTTGCGACCGCAGCCATAAACCTTGCCACTTGCAGAGGCGTGACTAGTACATTTCCCTGTCCAATGGCTTGGTTGGTGGCATCCAGTTCGCTGGCAGGGTCATCGATCCGTCCGCTTTCTTCTTCCACTTCGGCAATGCCAGTCGGGGAACCAAGCCCAAAATTGCGCGCCATTTTGGCAATGTCACCACCGCGATTCCAATTCTTATATAGATCAAGCCCAATATGATAGAAATATGGATCGCAGGAACGCATCAAACCTTCCTGTAAATTAAGCATACCCGAAGGCTTTGTGGAGGATGTGTTGCATGCTTCTCCGGCCGCGAGCGCATCCTGACAATGCTGCCAGGTCCAATCGTACAAAATAGGCTGAATTAGCTCAGTAAATTCATATTGGCAATTGTAGGGCGTATCTTTCGTGTACAGTCCACTCTCGAGAGCCGCAGACATGGTGATGACCTTGAACACAGACCCAAGCGGATACTGTCCCTGTGTGGCACGGTTAATCAGGGCATCGTTCGGCATCAGGTTAATGCCACCTTTATTCGGGTTATTAGGTTCAAAATTATTCGGGTCAAAGCGCGGCGACGAAGCCATTGCGATAATACGGCCCGTCTTCACTTCCATCACAACCACAGCGCCCGTGAAGAATTCAATTGACTTCTGGGCGTAGGACTGCATGTTGTTATCCAGAGTGAGGGTGACAGAATCTGCCGGTACCGGATTGCTCTGCCCAAGGATGCTGATTGGCGTCCCGTCAGGAGCAACTACGTGCAGGATCCCGCCGTGCTTGCCGGCCAGGTATGGCTCCGCCCATTTTTCAATGCCCGCCTGACCGATCCTTTCGCTTCCGTTATAACCCAGCCTGCGATAAGTATTTACCTGTTCCGGAGCAATCAGTAGTGTATATCCAACGGCCTGCGAAGCAAACCCATTGTTGAAGTAATAGCGCGAGTTATATTTTTCATATTCCAAACCGCCCGGGCTGATGGTGAGCAAACGCTCGGCTTCATCGCGTGTCCCTTCGCACATCGGTAATTTCCAACCGGGGCCGCTTTGATCGATTTGATTCTCGATCATGATGGGATCAAACCCGCATAGCTTCCCCACTTCAGAGGTCAGGGTTCCGCGCAAATCCGGGTCGATCTGACCGGTTTGAATGCTGAATGCAAAAGCATCCGACTGCGAAACAATGGAGTGACCGTTCTTATCGTAGATATCACCGCGCGCGGGAATCTCGTAATCCATCTTAAGCACATTTCCGCCGGCAAGTTCAGGCAGGATCAGTCCATCATTCCATTCCACCTTCCAACTGCCATCTTCATTGGTCAGGAGCATGATGATGTCCCGCTGAATGTCGCCGGCGAGAGCGGTATGATAAATGATGTTATATGCGACTTCGGCTTCGCGGGGGGAGGGTTTCGCCGAGTTGATCGTATATTCAAAACTGGATGCGCTCATAGTATTCAGCGCATCATCATAACGAGCGGAAAAATCCTCCAATGTGATCGCATCGCGGTTGGGCTTGCTGAGCATATTGTACATGCTAGCATAATCGCTGCTCATGAAGGCATCCAGATATTTTTTACCGGCCGCCTGCGCATCCGGCGCGGGCGTGATAGCGACCTGAGCAGTAGGTAAAGGGGTTTGCGTGGCGAACAAGCCGGAGATCGGGTTACTTCCCGGAGTGCCGTTCGTACCGCCTGAACTGCATGAGGCGAGAAAAGTCAGTATCAAAATATAGTTTATCCAGCGAAAAACTTTCATTTGTATCCTTTTTTATGTTTATCTTTTTGGCGAAAGAACTCGTTTGGTTTTTGGTTCACCCGGGTTAGGCATCCCGTAATATCGCACTCGAAACCGGGCATTGATAGTTCAACAGTGTTTGACATGCAAGTGGAAGGTCCGCTTCGGGCTGGACATCCAATTTTCGCAAGGCCCGCAAAACGTGACAGAGCGGCAATCCCATCACACTGGCGTAACATCCCTGCATGGATTCGACGGGTTGGAAATCCGGGTGCTGAATGGCGTATGCACCGGCCTTGTCCATTGGGTCATCCGTTTGGACGTAGGACTTGATCTCATCGTCTGAATAATTGCGCATGGGCACATCGGTCACGCACAACTCTGTCAGCATTTTGCCATCTCGAACACGATAAACAGCTACACCCGTAAATACTTGATGCGAATGTCCGCGCAGCTGCTTGAGCATTCTGACAGCATCCTCTTTGTCTACCGGCTTGCCAAGAATGGAATCACCGTCCACTACTGCCGTATCTGAACCGATAATGATGTTTTCAGGGTGCGCTGTTGGAATGACCGCCAGCGCTTTGGCTTGCGCGAGACGTAACACGTAATCCTTCGGGGTTTCGCCTGCCAGTTGACTCTCATCCACATCTGAGACGGCGGCATCAAACCTCCATTTTCCAAGCGCAAGCAATTGTCTGCGGCGCGGCGAGTTGGAGGCCAGTAATAATATTTCACTCACGCAAAGGATTCTAACACAATCTTTTTGATGAAATTTGCGAAGGACAAAGGGGAATGATCGTATTCCTATCTGGCATCTTCGTCTTTGACGTTGTACAATACAGAAAAATCTGTCTAGGCCATGCGGAGGCAAAATGAAAGAGTTGAAGGAACGTATTCAAAAAGCGGGGCAAGTATTGGGAAATGGAATTTTGAAGGTGGATAGTTTTATTAATCATCAAGTTGACCCGGCCCTCATGGATGCCTGCGGACGCGAGTTCGCAAAACGCTTTGCTAACGTTGGCGCAACAAAAATATTAACCGCTGAAATTTCCGGTATTGCGCCTGCTCTGGCTACCGGGCTTCACCTCGGATTGCCGATTGTCTACGCTCGCAAAACCAAGCCGATCACCATGCCCGATCAGGTTTATCTCACCCTCGCGCCATCTCATACAAAAGGACGCATGGTTGAGTTGATCGTCTCGCCTGAATATCTCGCGAACAATGAAAAGGTGCTCATCATTGATGACTTCCTCGCTTCGGGTGCGACCATTCTGGGGCTCGTCCGCTTGGCTGAGGCCGCCGGTTCGCAGATCGTCGGCATCGGCGCGCTGATCGAAAAGGATTTTGAAGGCGGGCGTGCAGCGCTTAAATCCGTCGGTGTGCAGATTGAATCCCTGGCCTGCATTGCGTCGCTGGATGATAACAAGATCACATTCGTGGAATAGTGAAACGAATCCTCTGGAACCCGATCATTGTCCACATTATCGGATGGACCTTCGCCCATATGAGTTTCCTCATCCCAGTCACGCGTCTGCGCGAGACCTCGAACCTGCTTGCGTTTCAGCATCCTTCTCCCAGCTACAAGTTTCACGTGCTGATCATGCCCAAGCGTGAGGTACCAACCCTCGCGCAATTTGACCCATCGGACACCGCCTTCCTGACCGACTTATACTCCACCGTCCAAAGCCTCGTGGATGAATTCCATTTGCAGGCGTATCGTCTCATTGTGAATGGCGGGGAGTATCAGGATTTTCCGCATTTGCATTTTCATCTGATTTCGGATGTTGACAAAATATAACAATATTGTTATATTAATGGGAGACAAAATCGTGTGGCAAATTCACTTCTATGAAGATCAGCGCGGCAAATCTCCTGCGCTGGAATACATCAATGGCCTGCCGCCACGCGATAAAGTCAAAGTTTCAAACATCCTGCGCCTGCTGGAAGAATTTGGAACCGCGCTCGCCATGCCGCACGCGCGGCGTATCGAAGGCAGGTTATGGGAACTTCGTCCCGGCGACAACCGCCTCTTTTATTGCCTGCATGACGGCAAACGGTTTGTGATTTTGCACGGCTTCCGCAAGAAAACCATGCAGACGCCTGAAAAGGAAATTCAAACCGCCCTGCGCCGCATGAACGATTTATTGGAGAAATAAAATGTCCCCCGTTTCAAAAACCACTTTCAAAGATTGGCAAAAGGAACAACTCAAGGATCCCGAATTTGCGGCCATTGCCCGCGAACTCGAACCTGGCTATCAAATTGCCCGTCTGCGCATCGCGCATGGATTAACGCAGGCGCAATTGGCTGAAATGGTTGGCACACATCAGCCATCCATTGCGCGCATTGAAAGCGGAAAAAGCCTGCCCAGTTTGTTATTTCTGGAACGCGTGGCCAGCGTGCTGAATGCCCGCGTGGAAGTTCGCATTTTGCCGATGTAAAAGCGGGGAGTACAAGACTTCCCGCATTTGCGTTTTCATCTCATTTCAGATTTTTCAAGTAAAAGTCAAAGGTCTAAAGTTCACCTTTGACTTTTGACTTTCAACCTTCGACTTTCAACCTTCAACCCAGGAATAATATATGACAGAATCCATTGCCATTCTCGATTTCGGTTCGCAATACGCACAGATCATTGCGCGGCGTGTGCGTGAAGTAAATGTTTATTGCGAGTTATTCCCGTGGGACACGCCACAGGAAAAAATCCTCTCCATCAACCCCAAAGGTTTCATCCTCTCCGGCGGACCAAAGTCCGTGTACGAAGAGAACGCGCCTTATATTCAAAAATTCATTTTAGAGTCAGGTCTGCCCATTCTTGGCATTTGCTATGGAATGCAGGCATTGACTCATGCGCTCGGCGGCGTAGTCAGCCCATCCACGGAGCGTGAATACGGTTCGGCAATTTTGGAACCCTTGATGCCGTCTATTTTGTCGGCGCTTTCAACCGTGTGGATGTCGCATGGTGACAGGATCACGCGTATGCCCGATGGCTTTATTGCGCTGGCGAAGTCAGGCAATAGTCCCTTCGCTGCGATGGGCGATATGCAAAGAAAATATTTCGGCGTGCAATTCCATCCCGAAGTGCATCACACACCAAATGGGATCGAACTGCTTAAACATTTTGCAATTGACATTTGCGGAGTCAAACCGGATTGGACTCCCGCATCCATTATTGACGCCAGCGTAAAAAGGATTCGTGAACAAGTCGGCAAGGAACGTGTCCTTGCGGCCGTCAGCGGCGGCGTGGATTCAACAGTGGCGGCGGCTTTGGTGCATAAAGCCATTGGCGATCAGCTTGTCAGTGTTTTCGTGGATACGGGCTTGCTTCGTCACAAAGAAGGCGAACAAGTCGCATCTGCTTTACGCGGTGGACTCGGCGTTGAGTTGATCACAGTCGAAGCCAGTGATGATTATTTCAGTGCATTGAAAGGTATCACTGACCCAGAGCAAAAGCGCAAGATCGTCGGCGAGAAATTCATTCGCATTTTTGAAGCACAGGCTAAGAATGTAGGTCAGCCAAGATTTTTAGTACAGGGGACAATTTATCCCGATGTGGTTGAGTCTTCCGGCCCGGATCGAAGCAAGGCGGAGAAGATCAAGAGTCATCACAACGTGGGCGGACTTCCCAAGGATATGAAATTTGAACTCGTTGAACCGTTGCGTTATTTGTTCAAGGATGAAGTCCGGCTGGTGGGCGAAGCGCTCGGGCTGAGTGAAAGCCTTGTTTGGCGGCAGCCATTTCCGGGTCCGGGCTTGACCGTGCGTTGTCTCGGGGAGTGTACGCCGGAGCGTGTGTCCCGTCTGCGGGCGGCAGATTTTATCCTGCAGGAGGAATTATCCAAAGCCGGAGTTTTAGGCAAAGGCGGTTCGGCTTCGCAGGCTTTTGTGGTTTTGCTTCCGGTTAAATCTGTGGGCGTCATGGGCGACCAGCGCACCTATCAGGAGGCGGCCGTGATCCGCGTGGTAACCACTGACGATTTTATGACAGCCGATTGGGCGCGACTGCCGCTTGACCTGCTGGCGAAAGTTTCGAGCCGCATCGTGAATGAAGTAGATGGCATCAACCGCGTGGTGTATGATATTACGAGCAAGCCGCCTGCCACGATTGAATGGGAATGATACTAATTTTGGATTTGTGATTTTGGATTTAGGATTGGAGGGCAATGATGAAACTGGATTTTGGCGATGTACTGGGACGGATGTGGAAGATCGGCTGGAACCATAAGGTGTTGTGGCTATGGCAGATGCTGCCAGGTTTGTTTTCCGCTTTGCTGATGCCTTTAATATTCCTGATGAATCCGGACTTTGCAGCTTTTTTACCTGAGCCATGGAATCAGTATGCAAATGAGACCTGGCTGGCAGTGGCATATGTATCTATAACATTTATCCTCATGATCCCGATCATGTTCGTAGGTGTGATCGCCCAGTTGGCAACTACATACGGTGCATTGAAAGCGGAAAGAGGTGCGGAGAAACTTGCCTTCCGCGAGTTGTTCAGTGAAAGCCTGCCCTATTTCTGGCGCGTGCTGGGGTTGTACGCCATTTTCGGTGGAGTATGGATGCTGATCTATTTTGCCATCATGGCCGTGATCATGCTAACATCCATCGTTACATTTGGTCTTTCCATGATCTGCATGATGCCTTTATTCCTGTTATGTATCCCAATCATGATCGTGGGGTATTCCGTCTTCGAACTGGCCCAGGCCGCCATCATTGCAGATGATATGAAAACTCTGGAAGCCATTTCTCATGGCTGGAAGCTCTTCCGCGCGAACACGTTAAGTGTGATCTTGCTGATGGTCATCCTTTATTTTGCGCTTACCACATTGTCAAGCTTGTTTATTTTTCCCATGATGTTCCCGATGATGTTATTCCCCCTGGGAATCGATTCTCACGGGGATATTAACAATATGTTCCTTATATTCTTTGTTGTCTTGTTCCCATTGATGTTCATCGTCATGTTTGCCGTGCAGGGGATCTTGATGGCATTCTTCCAGTCCGCGTGGGCGGTGGCGTACCTGCGGCTCGCCGGGCAAAAAGAAGAAACGCCTGTTATCATTGAGGCAAATGCGTAAAATCCTGACCCTGTTCTTCTGCCTGAGTCTGCTTCTCAGCGCCGCGCCTTTCACAAAAGCCTCGGCGCAACAAAACACTGCATCTGCAGAACTCTACCCTGCGGATGTTTCCGCCTTCCCAACCATTACCGCACTTTTGGATGTGTTCGACGCCCAAAAATTTTTCGCTTCGGGACTTAAGCCTGAAGCTGTTTCTGTTATCGAAGACGGGGCACCCATCCCGGTCGACTCGCTGACCGAAACAGCCATTCCCATGCAGTTGGTGATCGCTGTCAACCAGGGACTGCCCCTGGATGTGCGTAACGCCGACAACATATCGCGCTTTCAACGCGTGGAGCAGGTGCTGGCTCAATGGGTACAAAGCCGCCCTGCCAGCCTGCCCGATGACTTTAGCCTGGTCAGTCAGGCGGGGGCAGTCATCACTCACGCCAACGCCACTGATTTTGTGGTTGGTTTGAACGGCTTCCAGCCGGACTTCCGCGCCTCCATCCCTAATTTACAATCCCTTGCCACCGCCATAGACACGGTCAGCGCACAGACGCCGCAACTCGGCATGAAGCGCGCCATCCTTTTCATCACCCCGCAAATGGATGATTTCAACCTGGCAGCTACACTCGAACCGCTTATCCAACGTGCTATTGACGGTAATATCCGCATCTTCGTTTGGTATGTGGATGCAAATACGAATTTTGTCACCACCAACGCGGCAGCGTTCAATAACCTCGCCATACAAACAGGCGGCATGATGTTCCAATATTCGGGCGAGGAAAGATTCCCCGACCCCGAAGCTTATTTCGTTCCTCTGCGCCGAACCTACAAATTGACCTATACATCACAGGCAAAGACATCCGGCGAGCATACTCTCAGCGCACAAGTGACCCTGCTGGCAGGCGCAGCGCTTTCTGCCGAGCAGAAATTCAGCATGGATATTCAGCCGCCCAATCCGATCCCAGTCACACCAGCAGAGCAGATCACACGGCAGGCCCCGGAAGATGATCCATTCAACACCGAGAAGCTTTTGCCAACTTCACAAGAGCTTGAGATCATTGTCGAATTCCCCGATGGGCATCCCCGCCCATTGACCCGCACCACTTTATACGTGGACGGCAATATTACGGATGAGAATACCGTCGAGCCGTTCAATAAATTTAGCTGGGATATTTCATCCTATAAAGACAGCGGAGAACATGAGATCACAGTTGAGGCTGTGGACATTCTCGGATTGAGCAAGACCAGTATGGCGGTGCCGATCGTGATCACTGTCGTCAAGCCGCCCAGCGGACCTGCCGCCTTCCTGGCGAAATATCGAACACCGATCACGTTTGTTTCGATTGTCCTTGCCGGGCTGGTGCTATTCTTCATTCTCCTGAGCGGACGTTTACGAATCCCAACCCTGCGCGCTGTACAGGAAGCTCGCCGCGCCGAGGCAGACCCGTTGACACAATCTGTGGAAGCCGTGACTGAGATCCCCGCACCCATTGTCCCTGCCCCTGTGGGAAAAAGCAAAAAGCGGAGTCCCATTTCAAAGAAAGCCGCACCAGAACCAAAGTCCAAAAAAGAAACGAAGGAAACTGCGCAGCATGTGGCATCCTTTATCCGCATGAATGCAGAAGGTCAGGTTATTGTGTCGCCACCGATCCCGGTCATTGAACAGGAAATTGTATTTGGCACGGACCCGGTGCAATGTTCGCAGATATTGGATGACCCTTCGATATCTTCCGTCCATGCGCGTTTGAGGCAAACTGATGATGGCGGCTTTTTGTTGCTGGACAATAACTCCATTGCAGGCACGTGGGTAAATTATGAACCCATCCCCCGTGAGGGTTATCGGCTTGCGCATGGGGATATGGTAAACTTCGGACAATTAATTTATCGCTTTACTGTTAATACACCGCCAACCATTTCAAGCCCGAAAATCCATATCATTAAAGAATGATCCGCTCCACACTAGCTCATCTTCACATTGCCGCACTTAGTCATGCCGGAATGTCCGGCAAGAATAATGAAGACCGTTATGCGGTCTCATCATTCCAGCTAAGCCATGAAGATGCGCGTCCTGCTGTTTTGGCTATCGTTGCAGATGGCATCGGCGGACATCGCGCGGGTGAAGTGGCGGCGGAGCTGGCTGTCAATTACATTACGATGGGGGTCGGAGAAAGCAACGCCAAGAGACCTTCAAAGATACTAGAGACCGCGATCCATGATGCAAGCCAGGCTATTTCCTCTCACTCGGCCGGACGGGCCGAAGAAGAAGGCATGGGCGCGACCTGCGCCTGCGCATGGATCATTGAGAACAAACTCTATACAGCCTATGTTGGGGATTCACGGATCTATCTCCTGCGCGGCAAGGTGATCCAACGGCTTTCCATTGACCATACCTGGGTGCAGGAAGCCTTTGAAAAAGGCATCATCACTCCCGAACAAATGCGCGAGCATCCGAACCTGCATGTCATCCGCAGATATTTGGGCGGACTTAAATTGCCGGATGTGGATTTCCGTATGCGGATCGACAATGAAGAAAGCAATGAAGAATCTGAAAATAACCAGGGCTTTCATCTTGAGCCCGGCGATACCATTCTTTTATGCACTGACGGTTTAACTGACCTTGTTTGGGACGATGAAATAGCAAAGATCATCCGCTCGAAAAAGGACCTGAAGCAGTCAGCTGAGACGCTCGTGAACCTTGCCAATACGCGCGGCGGACACGACAACATTACCGTAGTGCTCATGTCCATGCCAAGGCTGGATGAGACGGATAAGAAGAAAGGTTTTCTGGGTTGGTTATTGGGGGAATAAGTTTAGGGAGTTGGAATTTGGGAATTGGGAGTAGGGGCGAGGTGACCTCGCCCCTATCTTTTTTAATTACGATCCAGCCACAGTTCGCGGTATTGACGATTCCAGTCGATCAAAAAGCGGACGGCGATCACAAGTCCCGCGCCAAGCGCTACCCAAAAGATGATGTCGCGAAAGTTGAAGATCCATAAGGCGGGGGCGGCGAGAATGCCGGCAAAGACACTGGCACGAGCAGAATGATGAATGACCAGTACAAGCAGGATCAGCAGGGCAGCACAAATTAAAAATGCAAAAGGATTCACCGCAAGGAAACTTCCGCCTGCGGTTGCCAGCCCCATGCCGCCGCGGAAGTTTGCGAACAGCGGCCAGCAATGACCAATCACCGCGCACGCGGCTGTCAGCGGAACAATGTATGGCGGGATGTTATTTGAATGAAAGGCAAGATAGGTTGGAATGAATCCCTTCGCCACGTCCAGCACAAAAACCAGCGCACCCCAACCAAACCCAGCCTGGCGGATCGTATTGGTTGTGGTGGCATGACCTGACCCCGCATCCCGCACATCCACGCCTTTGACGAAGCGTGTGACCCAGATCGAAAATGGTAGCGAACCGAGGAGATAAGCGAGGAGAGGAAAGAGGAGGGAGGAAAGAAAGATCATGTTACCTGCTTAAGATTCTTGCACGCGAAGCGATTCCGCGCGACATGCCATCAAAGATGAATTTATGAAAAGGCCACATCGCGTACCAGTATAAAAATCCACTGACACCGTGCGGCGCAAAATAAGCAGTAATCGTAAACAGCGTTTTATCATCCTGCGGCTGGGACTCAAATTCAAGCCAGGCCTCGCCCGGCACTTTCATTTCCGCAAGCAGGCGCAGGCGGGTATTTTTCTCGACAGTTTCAACGCGCCAAAAATCAAGCGACTCACCCACATGGACTTCATCAGGGTGACGGCGTCCGCGCCGTAGACCAACGCCGCCGATGGACTTGTCCATCCAGCCGCGGATCGCCCATGCCCAATCCATATAGTACCAGCCGCGCTCGCCGCCAATTCCCATATAGGCACGGAAAACAGGATCAGGTTTGAGGTCAAGTAATATTTGACGGCGCTCAATGAACATGCCTTCTTCCACCGTGAATTGATATGGCTTGAAGTCGCCCATCGAAATGACGAGCGCATCAGACCAACTGGTCTCGACATTGTCCCTTTGGATACGACCCAATGCAAGATGAACGGCAGTTTGAAAGTCAATTGGCTTGATGTGTGGAAAAAGTTTTTTGGCTGTATCGTCGCGGACAATGAGTCTCGCGCGCAGACCCTCTATCAGCGGGGCCACGACCCGCCAGTGGATGGGAGTCACCATGTGCACCCAATATGCAGAAAGCCGCGGCGCATTGAACGGAGTCGGGATCATCCATCGTTTTAAATTTCTTTCCTTTGCATATCCCAAAAGCATCTCGGCATAAGTGAGCAGGGATGGTCCGCCGATCTCGATCACGCGTCCGGTGCAATCGGGAGTCTTGAGCGCATCCACGAGATAGGAAAGCACATCGCGGATGGCAATGGGCTGCGCCTCTGAATAAAACCACGCGGGACAGACAAGCAGCGGCTCGCGCTCAGCCAGATAGCGGATCATTTCAAAAAGGGCACTGCCTGAGCCGACGATCATGCCCGCGCGGAATTCAGTAACCGGGACTTTGCCGTAGCGCAATAAATATCCAGTCTCATGGCGCGCGCGCAAATAGGGTGAGAGATTCGCAGTTGGGTCAACAAGTTCGCCAAAGTAAATGATGTTGTCTATGTCCGCTTCTTCTGCGGCATGGGCAAAGTTGCGCGCCACTTGCAGGTCGCGCTCCGCATTGACTTTTCCACCCTGCATTCCATGAATGAGATAGTATGCCGCTGATACACCTTTGAGCGCATGGACAAGTTCGCTCGACGAAAGTCCATTGCCTCTAACAACTTCAACTTTTTTCAACCAGGCACGTCCCTGCAAACGGGACGGGTCGCGCACGAGGCAACGCACGCGATAACCCGCTTCGAGAAGTTTCGGCACCAGCCTTCCGCCAACATAACCCGTTGCACCGGTGACGAGAATAAGTTTTGGATCTGTCATGATGGGGTGATTATAACTTGGGGCGAGGCTAATGATTATAATAAGATGAAATTTAGGGAAAGAATTTCTTTAGGAGATTTGAATGATCATTACAATATTGACGACCGGCTCAAGGGGAGATACCCAACCTTATATTGCCTTGGGGATGGCACTGGAAAAAGCCGGGCATCACGTGCGGTTAGCTGCTTTTGAAAACTATGGAGACTTTGTTAAAGAACATGGATTGGAGCATTACCCGATCAAAGGTGATGTATCCATAATTGCTGCAAGCCTGAGTGGGAAAGACGCGATGCAGACTGACAGTCCACTCAAGGTCTTTTTAAGTTTCAATAAACTTAAATCCTTTGTGTTTGATATCCAAAAGGATTTTTTCAATGCCTGCATCGGCGCAGACTGTGTGGTTTACCATCCCGGAGCGGCGATCGGATATTTTGCCGCGCAACACTTGAATATCCCAAGCGTTTTTGCACCTCCTTTTCCCATGTCTCCTACAGGGGATTTCCCCGCATTGATCTTCTACGACGCCCCAAGACTGGGAAAGGGGCTTAATTATTTGAGCCACAAGATATTTGAGCAGATTATGTGGTCTGCCAATAGTTCGGTGATCAAACAATTCTGGAAGCAGAAGTTCGGCAAAGTCCCGGAGAATTTTGGCAGCCCTTTTGGAAGGGACAACAGTAAAAATCCAATTATTATTTCATGCAGCAATTTTGTTTTTCCGCGACCGCATGACTGGACTGAAAATATTCACAACCCCGGTTATTGGTTTCTGGATGATTCTACCGGCTGGAATCCGCCCAACGACTTGCTGGATTTTCTGCAAAAGGGAACGCAACCGGTTTATGTTGGTTTCGGAAGTGTAGGTGATTCTTCTCAGGCGGTTCAATTGACCGAACTGGTGATGGATGCTTTAGAACGTTCCGGTCAACGCGGAGTTTTGGCAACGGGTTGGAATGGCATGTCCAAACTGGATCATATCCCCAAAAATATTTTTATACTGGAAAGCGCACCGCACTCATGGCTCTTTCCTCGTATGGCGGCAGTTGTTCATCATGGAGGCGCAGGGACAACTGCTGCCGGTCTGAGAGCCGGCGTGCCCAGTATCATCATCCCTCACGGCAATGACCAATTCGCATGGGGACGCCGGGTTTATGAACTTAGGGTGGGGTCAAAACCCATCCCGCGAAAGAAACTAACATCAGAAAATTTATCTGAAGCAATTAGATTTGTCTTGTCTAAAGAAATAAAAGATTCCGCCAAAGAGCTGGGGATGAAGATCCAAAGCGAGCATGGCGCAGAATCTGCGGCAAAAATTATTATTGATTGTCTTGAATAGAAATAACCCGCCTTATATAAAGTGATACTGCTGTTGCGTTGGAACCAGCAGTATCACTTTATTACCAAAGATTAAAACCGGATTTTGTTTATCAAACTTCCACATTCCATTGGCTATACTTCGCAACCTTGGCGCGGACGACATCATCGAATAATGCGCGCAGTTGCGTTGTGATCGGTCCCATCGTGCCTTTGCCAATGGGACGGAAATCCACTTTTGTTGCCGCCACGATCTGCGCGGCAGTACCGGTCATGAACAATTCTTCCGCGATGAATACTTCGGTGCGGTCAATGGAACGTTCGACCACTTGAAGCCCCAATTCATTGCGTGCCAGGTCGATCACACTGCGGCGCGTGATACCTTCGAGAATATTATCGGTGGATGGCGGCGTGACCACAACCCCATCACGCACCATGAAAATATTCATCGCCGAACCTTCAGAGACATGACCATTGTTATCCAGCACGATGGCTTCATCGAAGCCTGCGCGGTTGGCATCGGTTTTGATCAACGCGGAATTTGCATACGAGCCGGAAACCTTCCCGCGCGCCGGGATGACATTATCGTCAATGCGCCGCCACGACGAAAAAGTAAGATGCGCATTTGCATCGTTCTTGACATATTTTTCGAACGGCATCACGAACATGGAAAACTCGTCCCTGAGATCATGCAAACGGACGCCGATCCCCATGTCGGCTTTATAGATCGTGGGGCGCAGGTACACATCCGTCTTCCAATCATCAGTCCGCAAAAGATCAAGCGTGAGCTGGATCAAACTTTCTTCATCATATGGAACATCCATCGCCATCATGCGCGCCGAATTCAGCAGGCGGTGATAATGATCGTAGGGACGAAAAACGAAGAGACGTTTTTTCTCTTCGTTCCAGTATGCGCGCATTCCGCTGAACACAGTAGTCCCATATAAAAAGCCATGCGTGGCGATATTGATCCTGGCGTCACTTAAAGGGACGATTTTTCCCTCAAAAAAGGCGTGCTTAGAAAGATCCACTTGCACCTCCGAGTTAATATGGATGGGAATAACTCTTGCGACGAAATTATACCCGATTGAATTCGCATCATTTTTTAACGTCAATCTGGCTGGGCTCCCAATCAGCCCTTGACGGGTTGGGGATTCTCTCTTAAAATCCATTTCGATACATATCTAATTAGATTTACGGAAGTGAAACATGAACACAAACCCTGAAATGCTCGATTTCGTCAAAGCCATGTCGGATGCAGACCGTTTGCGCATCATTGGCCTGTTGACGCAACGACGCGCCAGCCGCGCCGACATAGTCACAAAGCTCAACCTGCCCTTGCGTGAAGTGGTGAACCATCTTGCGTTCCTTGAATTCGTCGGCGCGATTAGCCAGAAAGAGGATGTATACGAGTTGAATTCGGATAAACTCTCGACCCTTGCGCGCGCGAATTTTGAAAAGGAACGCCCCTCCTATATCCCTGCGCCAGAATTGGACGACACATCCAAAAAAATCTTGAAGTCCTATCTCAGCGCAGACGGAAGCATCAAGCAGATCCCAAATCAGCCCGCGAAGTTGCAGGTGATCCTGAACTATCTTGTGCAGGCATTCGCACCCGACACAAATTACACTGAGAAGGAAGTGAATCAGATATTGCGCCGCTTCCATGAAGATACAGCCGCCCTGCGCCGTTACCTTGTGGATTCAAAACTGCTGGGCCGTGAAGGTGACTGCTCAAGGTATTGGCGAATAAAATGAAATCAAGAAAAGATATTAATAGGGAATACCTGGAGAGAGTAAAGCCAGCCGGAGTCTATCAGGTGAAGAATACTGTAAATGGAAAAGTACTTCTCGGGAGCAGCCTAAATCTCGAAGGTCCGCTGAACCGCCATAAGTTCATGCTCAAAATTGGCAGTCACACCAACAAGTCCTTGCAGAAAGATTGGAACGAACTGGGTTCCGATAAATTCGTTTTTGAAATTTTAGAAGAGGTGAAGGTCAAAGATGACCCGAACTTTAATCTGAAAGATGAATTGACCTTGCTGGAACTGATCTGGCTCGAACAACTTCAACCCTTTGGTGAGCGCGGTTATAACCTCAATAAAAGAATCCGGGAAGCCTGAATATGAGCGATGAAGTTGTCACTTTCTTTAAAGCCCTCGCAGACGCAAACCGCCTCAAGATCGTTGGACTACTGGCGCAGCAACCGTATAGTGTGGAAGAACTCGCCGCGCTGCTTGAGCTGAAACCATCCACGGTATCCCACCACCTCGCGCGGCTGGCAGAAGTCGGCTTGGTCAGCGCGCGGACCGAGAGTTATTACAATGTCTATCAATTGGATGAAAAGGCGTTGGAGTCCAAGTCGAAGAGTTTATTCTCGCAGGAAAATCTAAAAGCATCCGTCTCTGAAGTTGACCTAGATGCTTATGACTCAAAAGTCATCGGTGATTTCACCCGCAAAGATGGCAGCCTGAAAACCATCCCCGCCCAGCGTAAAAAACTGGAAGCTGTTTTGCGGTATGTAGTGAAAGCCTTTGAGGTGAATAAACGGTACAGCGAGAAAAAGGTCAACGAGATATTGAGCCAGTACCATGAAGATACCGCCAGCTTAAGGCGCGAACTCGTCGGTTATGGGTTAATGAAACGCGAAGGCGGGGGCGGGGAATACTGGAGAGTTTAATTTAGACATAAGAGATGGCAGCGAAAGTTGCCATCTCTTATGTTGCAAGCGTCTTTCCAATTTTCAAAGATAGCAATGCGAATGCCACCATCAAAAACGGGGCGAGACCTAACAATATCCAAAACTGATTCCACGTGAGCAGGTTATCTGTCAACGCGCGGCGGAACAAATAGAACGAAAAGGGAAGCGTTATCAATAAAGCGGAAACAACTCCGGGGCTGTAGAGACGGAAACGAATCGTCGAGACTAAATGCGGCACGAAAGCATTGAAAGTCAGGATCATTTGGATGCCCAGAACAAGTAAGTATCCGCTCTGTTGAGACCATACTTCCACTCCCAAGAACGTCAATATAAATCCGCTCAACGTGAGGAAGGTCACTGCGATCACAAATTGCTTTGTAGAAACAATGGGGTGTACTTTTATTGGCAATCGCTTTGACCACTTCTCCATGAACGGCGCTTCTTCCAAGTTGTGAAGCATGAAGAAGAAAGGCACAAGCCAAAGCAGTTGTTTAAATGGGACGGCATCAAGAAAGATCATTTTTTCTGGCTGAGAGGTGAAAGCTTTCGTTTCCTGAAAATGCACCTGATAAGTCCTCGCTTTCAAGTCGCATCACTTTGCTATTTGCAAAGAATCCAAAATCGAACTCGGTGACATCCCCGGCCTGTTTGTCGGGGATAGGCATCAGCCGCGCAGTGAGCGGTTTATCCAACCTCATTGCCAGCGCGGACAGGTCCAACAGCAAGGGCGCGATTTGCTCGGCGGTAGTATCGCCCGGCAATGGAATCGTATCCAATCCCGTGCCACAGACAGCAGAGTAAAGTAAGGCATCTTTGATCGTCAGCGTTCCTTCCGCCGCGCGCTTTGCTAAAACAGAATCTTCGAGCACCGGCTGCATGAACCCGCTAAAACCAGTGTGCGGAAAATCGGCGCGGTCAACGGCCTCGGTCAGGATGGCGGCGGCAGCGAGGGATCCATGTAATCCAATTTTTGAAATGCCCATTTTTTCAACCGCGTTGCCGAGTGAATGAGAATCATCCGGGAATGGCGCAAGCGAAAAATCAATACCCTTGAAGAGTAATTGGTAATTAGTGATTAGTGATTGGGCAATGCGCGTCAATGCTTGTCCGTGCTTTGTGATTTCAGAAATTAAATTTTTTCTACCATCTTCCAAAGTTTTTGCATTTGAGAATGCTTGAACGGCAAGGTCAGCCGCTTCCGTCGCGATTGCAAAGGCGGCTACATCACCATCGTGATAGGCCGCCGGAAAAAACGGCGCACCTGCTTTAACGTTTGCCAGTGCTGCGAAATTCAGGTTCGCAAATCCATTCTTTTCGATGGTGGAACATTGCTGAATGATCCTCGCGCACGCTTTTATAGCTTGGAGCGAGATGCCATTTTTCTTATCCGCCACCACGCCGCCGAAAAAAATATTTTCGCTTGCGGATATGGCTTCAGGGATGACAGCATAACTCTCAGGAGACTCGATCAACGCCGGACCCAGCGCGGCATACGACACGCCGACCTGCTTCAACATCTCAGACATTTTCTGCGCGAAGCGCGGAGTCTCATTTAGCCTGCCTTTCAGCAGTTTCGCAAACGAGACAGTGGCAAGGCGCACTGTCTGCACTTCATATCCAGCAGACTCATACGCAGACTTGGCTTGTGCGAGAAATTCTCCCGCTTTTCGTAAGACATTCTCATCAAGCGGATATATGGGATTACAGAAATACGTAATTGAACGAATTTTCATAAAACCTCGTTAGAAGGCTGGAAAGTTTACAGGTTCGAACGTTGTCGCACTACTTCAAACATCAAGACTGATCCCGCCACCCCTGCATTCAGCGACTCGATATTCCCTGACATGGGAATGCTTATCTTTGCATTTGCCAACTTCCGCGCGGACTCGCTTGCGCCTTCCGCTTCGCTGCCAATGACTAATGCAACCGGTTGACGCAAATCCGTCTTCCAGCAAGATTGACCATCCATATCCGCCAGCAAAACTTCCAAACTTGCCAACCTGACAACTTGCCCAATCTCCTCCCAACTCATCGAATGGATCGGTAAACGGAAATGCGCTCCCATCCCCGATCGAATGACTTTCGGTGCAAAGGCATCCGTTGTTTCGGGAGGAAGGAGTACGGCTTGCACACCCGCCGCGGCAGCGGTCCGCAATAAGGTGCCGAGGTTGCCCGGGTCACGGATCTGGTCTGGGATGAGGGTGAAGTTTGGGGATTCGGGAATTGGGAGTCGGGAATCGGATAATATGGCGAGAATCCCTTGAGGGGTTTCTGTCTCGCTGATGGATTTCATTACATTTGCGGATACTTCTTCAACATCAATTCTGTTGAACGTTAAACGTTCAACGTTCAACCTCCCTCTTTCGCTCAGCGATTCGTCCCAGAGCACAAACCGTATCGGCCAGTTTGAATTGACCGCCTCCTCCACCAAGCGCACACCTTCAATGACGAATGCGCCTGCTTCGCGGCGTTCCTTTGCACGCCCAAGCAGGGCGCGGACTAATTTTATTTTAGGGTTATGGATGGATGAAATCATAGGGAAAGAGAATTATGAATTAGCTGGCCCCAAAATATCAAGGAATACCCGAACAGTCGCATTATCAAATAAAACCAAACGGATAGTGTGAATATTCGATTCTTTTGACACAATGAAATATTTCTCGATCGCAGAAAAAATTATCCCCGCCGCGCGGTCTTTTGGAAAGCCGAAGATGCCGGTTGAAATGGCAGGCATGGATATGGATGAACACTTTAATTCATCTGCAACTCTGAGCGAACCGCTGACCGCATCTGCCAATTTTTTATCCTCATCGCCATCGCCCCACACGGGACCCACAGCGTGGATAATGTACTTCGCAGGCAGCGCCCCACCCAAAGTCCAGGCTGGATGCGCGTGTGAGACGAGACCATGTTGTTGAATCCATTTGTCGCTTTCTTTCTGGATCACGTCTCCGCCGCGCCTCACTATTGCCCAAGCCACACCGCCGCCATGCTGTAAATGCTCATTCGCCGCATTGACGATTGCATCCACTTCATCAAGTGTGATGTCGCCTTGAATAATTTGCAGGGACTGACCTGTCGGAAGAGTCCGCTCTTTTAAAATGGTATTCACAGATTTATTTTACCCCGTTAAAAAAATTGGTCGGGATTTTCATCCCGACCAATTTCATTTATTTCGTTTTTGCAACTACCGCGGCGAATGCCTGCGGATTGCGTACTGCCAGGTCTGCGAGCATCTTGCGGTTAAGGTCAATGCTTGCCTTCTTGAGCGCAGCCACCAGCTTGCTGTAGGTGGTTCCGTTCAAACGGGCCGCCGCATTGATACGGGCGATCCATAACTTGCGCAGATCGCGTTTGCGGACACGGCGATCACGTGTGGCGTACCACAGGCTCTTGAGCATGGCCTCGTTCGCACGTTTGAATAACAAGTGCTTCGAGCCGCGCTGGCCTTTCGTGATCTTCAAAACTTTCTTGTGACGTAGATGCCCTTGCGGGCCTCCTTTTACGCGCATTTCTTATACCTCCTGCAAACTCGCGGGCGTCGGTGGGTTACACCAGTTGCGAACACCCGAAAGCCGCAAATAAAAATTGACAACGACCGGAATATTGATTATTCCATGTGGGGGGCGAGGCGCTTAATCCGCTTGATGAACTTGCGGCCTTTGACGACCACCATCTCACTTAATAAGGCCTTGGTGCGGTCCGACGTGCGGCGGCGTAAATGGCTCTTGCCGCCTTTGGTTCGCACAAGTGTACCGGAACCGGTTAAACGAAATCTTTTGGATGTCGCTTTATGGGTCTTCATCTTTAATTTACCAGACTTCTTTGCTTTGCGAGGCATTGCTAATTCGCTCCTTTCAGAAAATTAACCCCGGGATATATTTACCCGTGGACTATCAACATCATTTGAATTTACTGCCCCTAGGCAGCCGCGTCAGACTTAACTTCGGCCTGATCGCCTTTTTCCTTCTTTTTTACTGCGCCTTTGGCAGGGACCAACACCACGAGCATTGTGCGTCCTTCCATTTGCGGCGGCACTTCAACAACAGCCACATCCACCAGATCTTGAACGATCTCTTTCAAGTCTTCAAGCGCGATCTCGGGATAATCCATTTCGCGTCCGCGGAACTTGATGGTGACGCGCACCTTATGTCCCTGCCCCAGCCAGCGGCGGGCATCATCCACTTTGAAATCGCGATGTGCTCCGTTCGTCTTGGGGCGCAGGCGGATCTCTTTGATCTCGATCTTGGTCTGAGCCTTCTTGGCTTCGCGTTCCTTCTTCGCCTTTTCGTAGATGAACTTCCCAAAGTCCATGACGCGGCAAACAGGCGGAGTTGCTCCGGGTGAGACCTCTACAAGATCCATTTCGGCATCGCGGGCAATTTGTAATGCCTGGCGGATCGGCACCACACCGACGTTGCCGCCATCTGGACCGATCAGGCGAACTTCCGCAACGCGGATGCCTTCATTTACTCGAAATTCGTTGGCGCTGATATGCTACTCCTCTTTATTTATGAAACAAATCCAGCCTTCTAGGGCTGGTTTTTTAGCGGGCGAATAATACCATGAAGGCGCACGAGTCGTCAATAAAAGGGCACATCAGGCTTGATCTTCTCAAAACTCAATTATGTTGCCCGCCGGTATTGCCCCGGTGGTCTTTAGGGGAGCATTAGCCTGACACCTCGGGCAAATTATAGTTTTGCGAGCACTTTATATCTATTTTGCGCATCGTTCAAGATGGTCTCAAGTTTCGAGAAATTATCTGAAGCTAATGCAGATTCGATCTCAGACAATTGGTTCTGCATATTATGTATCGAGTTCAGAACATTCTCGCGATTCGTTTGCAAGACGCCTAACATCATGGAGGAGGAAGTCCCGGCCAAACGGCTTGTGGATTTGAATCCGGGACCAATGAATGGAGCAACATCATTTGGCGTTGCCAGCGCCAGCGCAGATGAAAGCAAAAATGGCAGGTGACTCGTGGACGCAAGGATGCGGTCATGTTCGGCTGGGTCAAGGGTTATCGCAATTGCGCCAACAGCCTGAATGATCTGATGCGCAGCGGATAAAGCACGCGGCGATGTTCGCGCTAATGGAGTGAGCAAAAACGGGGCCGCATAATAAAGAGTCCGGTCGGCGTTGGCGAGGGAAAGTTTTTCCTTGCCGCAAATAGGATGTCCGCCGATGGGGTCGAAGCATTCCGGCAACTGTGACATCGCTTCAACGATCAACTTTTTCGTTGAACCCAGATCCATCACAATGCAGGAACTGGATGTAAATGAAGGCAATTGTTCGAGCAGGGTCAATATCGCTGGGACGGGTGCAGCAAGGATAACAAGGTCAACTTTGTGGATTACGTTGGCAGGGTCACTGTCAGCGTAATCCACAATTTGTTGGGACAGGGCAAGCTCGAGCGTGGCAGGATGCGGGTCGATCCCGTAGAGCGCTGCGCATTTTCCTTTCAATGCCAACGCCAGCGAGCCACCCATCAATCCCAATCCGATGATGGCGATCTTGGAGTCAGCGAGGATAAAGTTTGATTCGTCCATGATTGGTAAATAGTAAATGGTAATTAAGAATTACCATTTACCAATCTCCTATCCACCGCTTCTGCTATAGCCCTGACCTGCTTCACCATTTTTGCAAAGGCTTCCGGCGTAAGAGACTGCTTGCCATCGGAAATAGCGTGTGCGGGGTCATGATGGACTTCAACGATCACGCCGTCCGCGCCGGCAGCGACGCCCGCTTTTGCAATGGATGACACAAACGCAGAATCACCAGTGGAATGACTCGGGTCAATGACAACAGGCAGGTGTGTAAGTTTTTTGAGAACGGGAATGGCGTTGATGTCGGTGGTATTGCGGGTGGCGGTTTCAAAAGTGCGGATGCCGCGCTCGCAAAGAATGACACGAGTATTACCGCCGCTGAGAATGTACTCGCTTGCCATCAGCATTTCCTCGATGGTGGCGGACATGCCGCGCTTGAAAAGAACAGGCGTGCGGGTTTCACCAATGGCACGCAGAAGATTGAAGTTCTGCATATTGCGTGCGCCAAGCTGGAACACATCCACATATTTTTCCATCATATCGATCTGCGAAACAGCCATCACTTCAACCACAATAGGCAGACCGGTTTTCTCACGCGCCTCGGCCATATATTCAAGTCCTTCTTCGCCAAGTCCCTGAAATGCATAAGGGGATGTGCGCGGTTTGAAAACACCTCCGCGAAGCGCATTCGCGCCTGCTTCTTTGACTGCCTGTGCGATCTCAAGGATTTGCACCCGCGACTCAACAGAGCAGGGACCTGCAATGATGGGAACTTCCGCCCCGCCAATATCGAATCCGTCCAACTTGAAGACTGAATCCTGTTCATGGAATTGACGCGATGCCAATTTGTATGGTTTGGAAATGCGCTGGACTTCCATCACGCCCGGCAATGCCTCAAATTCCTCTTTCAATACATAATGTCCGTCACCGACCGCGCCGATGATGGTTTGCTCCACGCCAAAGATGGGGTGGGAGGTTAATTTATGTCTTTCGATCTCAGCAATGACTGCGTTAATTTGTTCGCGGGATGCACCGGGGTGCATGATGATCATCATGGTAATGTTTCCTTTTTGTGGTTGTAGGGGCGAGGTTCCCTCGCCCCTACAGATTAATTACGCCCAACCTTGTTTTAACGGTTGATATTCACCACGCACAGAGACCAGCCTTCGCCCCATGACTTGCGCGATCTGTCCAACCTGCTTCACCATCTCTGCAAATCTCTCAGGTCTGAGTGATTGCTTTCCATCTGAAACAGCGTGCGCAGGGTCGGGATGAACCTCAACGATGAGTCCATCTGCACCGGCCGCAATGGCCGCGCGGGCCACTGCAGCAACATAATCTACATGACCCGTTGAGTGCGATGGATCAAGAATCACAGGCAGGTGTGTAAGATTTTTCAAAACAGGAATGGCGTTGATGTCGGTAGTGTTGCGCGTGGATGTCTCAAATGTGCGAATGCCGCGTTCACATAACATCACCTGTCTGTTTCCGCCTGCGAGAATATATTCAGCAGACATGAGCAACTCTTCGATGGTTGCGGAAAGTCCGCGTTTGAGCAGTACGGGAGTTTGCGTCTCGCCGATGGCGCGCAGGAGGTTGAAGTTCTGCATATTGCGCGCGCCCACTTGAAGCACGTCCACATATTTCACCATCAAGTCCAGTTGCGTTTGCGACATGATCTCAGCCACGATGGGCAAGCCAGTCTGCGCGCGCGCTTCCGCAAGGTATTCGAGTCCTTCCTCGCCGAGTCCCTGGAACGCATAGGGAGATGTGCGCGGCTTGAAGACTCCCCCGCGCAAAGCGGACGCGCCCGCTTCTTTCACAGCGACAGCTGTCTCAACGATCTGTGAGCGACTCTCCACCGAACAGGGTCCCGCAATGACAGCGATTTCTTCGCCGCCAATGTTGAATCCGTCCAACGGAAAGATCGAATTCTCAGGGTGGAATTGACGCGAGGCAAGTTTGAAAGGCTGTGTAATGCGTTGGACAATTTCCACACCATCGAGTCCTTCAAAACGATCGGCGGGAATGTTATGCGTTTCGCCGATTGCTCCGATAATGGTCTGCTCGATACCCTGCGAAAGATGGACAGATAACCCGGCGGCTTTGACATGTTCAATGACATGTTCCACTTGCTGGGGTGTTGAGTTGGCTTTCATAATGATCATCATGGGAAAACTCCTTAAGTTACAAGTTTGCAGGTTTGAAGGTTGGGCCTTCCAACATTCAATTGCTTTATTGCGCGGCAACCAAATCCGGTCTTAGTTTGACCGCATCACGCAAATAAACATGCGTGATCTCATTTTGTTTTACATCCGTATTCCAATGGACAAGGACACGGATCACGCGCGGCAAACTGTCAGGGACGGGGATTTCGCGCGAACAAAGCATCGGGACGAGTCCCCAGCCCATTTGACGCGCAGCCTGCGCAGGGAAGGTTGAAGCGAGATCCGTCGTAACGGTAAATATCGCGCTGGCGATGTCCTCCGGCTGCATGGTTTCGTTTGCATCCAGAATCGATTCAAGTAATTCCCGTGTGGCTTCGAGAATTAGATCAGGCTCATCGGCTGAGACAGTTGTTGCGCCACGAATTCCACGAATTGACATAATTGCTCCTTGACTCCTCTCTCCTAAAAGGAGAGGGGCTGGGGGTGAGGTGGTAATAAAAAAGAGCGAGACCGTTTGGTCTCGCTCTTTCAACTTACAGATAATCACACTCTGTTCGCTTAAGCGTCACCAACGGCAACCGAACTGCGGAGGCCGTAAAAGTAATACGCAAAATAAAAGCGGACGGAAGTGGACATGTTGGGCGGTATTCTACTACCTAAATTAAATATGTCAATGATTTTAATTCTGGAAATTATTACCGTAGGGGCGGGGTGACCCCGCCCCTACTATGATTCATTGAATCTTGGATACGATCCCAGCACGCGCAGCATCAGCGCGTACTCCGCAAGATGATCGAGAGCCTTATTCACATGAGGTTCTTTCAGCGACCCAAGGAAATCAATGTAAAACAAATATTCCCACGGCTTGCCCTGCAAGGGACGCGACTCTATCTTGGTCAGGTCAATATCACGCAGGGCAAACACGCTCAAGGCTTTGAACAAAGCTCCAGATTGATTCTTCAACGTAAAAACAATCGAAGTCTTCGCATTGGCGTCCGGCACAATCGGCTCATGCTGAATGGCAAGGAAGCGCGTATAGTTTTCGGGGTTATCCTCGATGCCTTCCTGCAAAATTTGCATTTGATAAATTTCCGCCGCGCGGTGAGATGCAATGGCCGCAGTGGTAGTCTCACCGCTTGATTTCAGCATCTTGACGCTACCCGCCGTATCATAGACCGGTTCCACCTTCACGCCTAAAGCGCGCAAATAGGACGCGCATTGTCCCAATGCTTGCGGATGACTGATCACGCGTTGAATGTTTTCCTTCTTCGCGCCGGGCAACCCGATCAGGCAATGACGCACCCGTAGAAGATATTCGCCAACGATGTGAAGGTCATGCCTAAGCAGCAGGTCGTAATTTTGATGAATACTCCCCGCCAAAGAATTCTCGATCGGGATCAACGCCGATTCACTTTTCTCTGAAATAACAGAATCAAAGACCGCGTCAAACGACTCACAAGGTACGGTTTCGACATTTCCAAAATAATCGAATACCGCTTGTTCACTATATGCACCTGCTTCGCCTTGAAATGCTACTTTCATAAAGAGTCTCCTCATTCCGGTCAAAAATCAAAGACCAACGACGTTCAACCTTCAACTTTCCACCTTGAACCTTTACAACTGTCTCTCCGCCCACGCGATGATCTTCCTAAACCCAGCTTCCACATCTTCATCCGAAGCGGCAATGGACATGCGGACAAAACCTTCGCCCTGATCACCGAACGCAGAGCCGGGGACGAGTCCCACGCCTTCTTGTTCGAGAAGCCTCTCGCAAATTTCAACCGATGACATTTTCAATTGGCGCAAATCGAGAAAGAAATAAAAAGCACCTTGCGGCGGAGTGACCAGCACTTTGTCACATTCCAATTCTTGAGATAAGCGCATCACCAATTGACGGCGGCGCGCATACGCGGCACGCATGGAGACTGTCACATTTTGAGTTTCGGGATCGGTCAACGCGAAGGCGGCCGCCTTTTGGATGAAAGGCGCAACACAAGTAATGGAGTTTTGACTGGCTTTGAGTGCATTCGCGATCACCGCGGATGGTGCAGCCAGGAACCCAACCCGCCAGCCTGTCATGGCGTATGATTTCGAAAGACTGTTCACGATCAAGGTAAGCTCTTTTGCGCCGTCAAAATCCGCAGCGCAGGTGGGACGTTCGCCATAATATAAACTTCCATACACTTCATCGCTGACGATCCACAAGTCGTGCGCTTTGGCAAAATCATGCAGATTTTGCAAGTACTCGCGTGTGGGATACGCACCCGTTGGATTGGATGGGTAATTCAAAACAATGACCCGCGTTTTGGATGTGAGAGATTTTTCCCATGCTTCAAAAGATGGGATGAATCCATTTTCCGCCGGAGCAGGGACGCGGATCACATTTCCCTTCAGCATGATCGCCATATTTGAGTGAGTCGCCCAGGTTGGGTCGGGGATCAAGACATCGTCACCTACATTCAAAATGGACTGCAAGGCGGTGTAATAAGCGTGGATGCCGCCATGTGTGACCAATATCTCGGAGGCGGGGTCGTAGGAAACTCCTTCGTCACGAGTCAGCTTTTTGGCAATGGCAGTCAACAGGTCAGGCATGCCGCGTGATGGGGCGTAGTGTGTTAGTCCACTTTGCATCGCTTTGAGGGCAGCATCCACAATGGCGGGATGCGTCCCAAAGTCCGGATCGCCTACTTGCAGGGCGACCAGTTTTTTCCCTGCAGCTTTCATTGCAGTGATGCGGTCAAAGACCGCGATGGTTGCGGATTGGCGGATAAGTTCAAATTGTGAGTTGAGATTCATGGCTGAGTCCGTTGCATAAAATTCACGCATTATACACCGTTGAATGACCGGCCTCGAAAAATATATCCCCTATGTACTTCAAAGACTTTTTACAGCTGCTTATTTCCTAGCATCCTGAGCACATCGAAACCCGCGATTAATTCCGGCTGAATGTGGGTCATGATGATAGCGCCGATAGACTGCGATCTCGCGGCGGTCTTCATTATATGACCCGCTTCGCAAGACTCGAAATTCTCCCGTTTCAGGTCCCTGCGGATTGGCGTAAGGCGAGGTTTCATAGTAATTGTTACCGTACCAATCAGCGATCCACTCGCGCACATTCCCCGACATATTAATTGCGCCATATGGACTGGTGCCCAATGAATAACGAAAGGATGATACTGCCTGGAGGATCAGTGTTTCGTCAAAGTTGGCCAGCCTTGCATTTGGGGAGGTATTGCCCCACGGATATTCACGCGCATCCGTTCCGCGCGCAGACTTTTCCCATTCAGCTTCCGTCGGAAGACGCCTGCCCGCCCACCTACAATATTCATCCGCTTCAAACCATGTAATATAAACGACAGGATGGTCTCGATAAATCCATTTTCTAAAATAGATATTTTCGTCGGCAGGCAATGAACAGGCCTTTGCCTCAACACATATTTTATACATGGCATTGGTCACTTCCACCCTGTCCACCCAAAACGCATCCAGATAGACCACATGACGTACCGAATTCCCTTTCGCGCCTACGCCCATGATGAATTCACCCGCAGGCACGTTGACCTGTATCATGCCGTCCATTTGTGATGTCTTCGCATTGGCGGGAATATTCGGGACAGGCTGACCCAGATCAAAAGAAGCAATATCCAGGTGGATTTGTTCAGATGTCAATGTTCCTTTTTGATAAGAGTGGATGAAACGAAGAAGCACATCCAAATTTAATACAGCCATAACGGAGATCGCAATGATGATGTCAATGAAAACAAGCAAGGTTATCAAGCGACTTTTTTTCATGGCGATTATTCTAGCATGGATTTAATCAGGTCATCTCCGCGCGTTTTGGCTTATACAAATCAGAGTAAAATAAGGGACGTTTCTCACCCCCACACCATCCTCTAGAATCGAAAGAGCCGAGGTCACCAGCCCCGACTCTTTCACTTGCAAAGGAGGAGAAGAGAAATCACGTTACTGCACAACTTTATCATGCGCCTTCAAAAGATGCTTGACGCATGCCCTACGCCTCTCACACGATTACACCACGACCTTTATTAACATTTTCTCAGGAGAATTCATGCCCCACTCACTTGCCATCGAAACCAAAGACCTTGGCCGCATTTATAAACTGCGCGGAAGTAAAAAAGAAAAACGCAAGGAACTTGTCGCCTTGCAGGATGTCAACCTGACTGTGGAACGCGGCGAATTGTTCGGACTCCTCGGCCCGAACGGCGCCGGCAAAACGACTCTGATCAAAGTCCTGACCACGCTTCTTTCCCCGACCTCGGGCTGGGCGCGCGTTGCAGGAGCAGACGTGCACCGTGAGCCTGATCTCGTGCGCCCGCACATCAATATGGTTTCAGGCGGCGAGTCGTCGGGCTATGGACTTCTGACCGTGAAAGAAAATTTGTGGATGTTCTCGCAATTCTACGGAGCGCCGTCCAAGGAAGCCAACGAACGCATCGAAGCCTTGCTTGAAATGGTCGGCATGAAAGACAGGATGCACACCAAGTCCTCAGACCTTTCGACAGGCTTGCGCCAGAAGATGAACATCGTACGCGGATTCTTAACCGACCCCGAAGTGTTGTTCCTCGACGAGCCAACCCTTGGACTGGACGTAGGCGCATCGCGTGATGTGCGCAAGTTCATCATCGAATGGTTGAAAGCGGACAAGGACCGTACGCTCTTGCTCACCACACATTACATGGTGGAAGCGGATGAGTTATGCGACCGCGTTGCCATCATCAACAAGGGAAAAGTTCTGGCCTGTGATACGCCGTCGGCATTGAAGCAGCGGCTGCAAAAGGATGTCCTGTTCGAGATCGAGACAAGTCCGCTCAACGGGTTGACTCCGCAAATGATGGAGAGCCAGCCCGAAGTCCAGAAAGTGACCGTGACCGACATCGAAGGCGGCGCGCGCTTGAAGGTCTCCCTCGTGGAAGAATCCGCGCTGGCAAGTGTCATCAATTTATTTACACAAAAAAATATAAAGGTGATGAATCTCAACAAACGCCAGCCGACACTCGAAGATGTGTTCGTGGACCTGGTCGGACGCAGTATGGCGGAAGAGGAATCCAATGAACGCGGTGAGTAGCAAGTATTCGCGCAAGGATATTGGCTGGCGATTATTTTTGAGAACCATCATCGCCCGGGCCTATCCGCGCATCATCGGGCAGCAGCGCGAAGTTTCGTGGCTGGTGTTTGACGTGGTCATGCCGATGCTGGGCGTGATCGCGTATGTGATGGTCTATCGCGCCTTGAAAGCGCCCGAAGAATATATTGGCTTCGTGGTGATGGGCGGCGCAATGACAGCGTTTTGGATGAATATTTTGTGGAGCATGTCCAGCCAGTTATATTGGGAGAAAGAGACAGGCAACCTCGCGCTGTATATCATGGCGCCAAATTCGATGATGGCGATCCTGCTTGGCATGGCATTGGGCGGGATGCTCGCAACGGCCATGCGCGCCATTGCTGTGATATTGCTTGGCTCGTTTATGTTCGGTGTGACCTATGAAGTTTCCAGTTTTATTCAATTGTTCTCGGTGTTCATGCTGGCGATGATCGCGCTATATGGCTTGGGAATGATGATGGCTTCGGCATTTTTGCTTTTTGGGCGTGAAGCCTGGCATATGGCCAACCTTGCCCAAGAACCGATCTTCCTTGCCTCGGGATTTTACTTTCCGATCAAATCACTTCCCTTTTGGGTGGCGGCGGGCGCTTCGATCATTCCATTAACACTTGGCATGGATGCCATGCGGCAACTCGTTTTCCCTTCAGGTTTTCAATTTGGTTTTATGGGCGTGCAACTAGAGATCACTCTTCTCGCAGTTTTATCGGTGCTCTTTGTGACGACGTCAAAATTTCTGCTGGCTTATGTGGAGAAGATCGCCGTGCGAGAGGGAAGAATTACAGAGAGTAGAAGATAGTCTCGTCATTGCGAGGAGCGAACGGCAGTGAGCGACGAAGCAATCTCATAATTAAGTTGAAGATTGCTTCGGGCAAAGAACAAGAGCGCCCTCGCAATGACGAATGTATAAAAGGAGAATAACATGACCGAAGACATTACAACCACGCTCGCAAAATTCATTGCTGAAAAAATATTGAAGCAGGCGAATAAGGTTATCAAACCTGATGAAGCCCTGATCTCCAGCGGACTTATCGATTCATTTAGTTTGATGGACCTGGCATTATTTGTTGAAGATACTTTTAACGTGCGGATCGAGGATACCGAGTTGAATGCCCAGACATTTGATAATTTGTCCCAGCTGACAGAGTTGATCGCGTCCCGCATGTAGGGGCGACGCAATGCGTCGCCCCTACGACAAAATATGACCACACTCTCAAACCTCCTTCACCGCTCCTTTTTGGAAGTTCCTGAAAAAAGGAGTATTGTTTTGCAATTTGCAGGTCAACCTGATTCTGAGTTGACTTATCGCCAGTTGATACTTGGCGCGAATCAATACGCGTTGACTTATGCGCACGAGGAAATAAAACCCGGCGAAGTGGTTCTGCTCATCCTTCAGCATGGACAGGATTTAGCCTTCTCTTTTTGGGGCGCGATTCTACATGGCTTGATTCCCGCGATCATGCCGTTCTTGAGCGAGAAACTTTCACCAGAGCGCTATCGCGCAGACTTGGCTTCGCTCATTTCAATTACGAAACCAGTAGCGATCATCACATCCGCAGAGTTTGAATCTGAGGCGCGTTCGGCACTCGTACCCGGGGACTCGATCCGTAAAGTTATAGTCTCAAACACCATCGAGCCGCAAGCTGAACCTAATTTCGATTCACTGCAAGGCATGAAGGCGGCGCCAGAAGATATTGTCATCTTGCAGCATTCGTCGGGGACAACGGGTTTGCAAAAAGGCGTGGCGCTTTCTCACAAAGCTGTGCTCAATCAACTTGAGGCGTACAGCACAGCCATTCAACTTGACCCTGAAAAAGATGTTATCGTTTCGTGGCTGCCGCTGTATCACGACATGGGACTGATCTCGTGTTTCCTAATGCCAGTCCTTCTGCGCGTGCCAGTCATTGAATTGTCACCTTTCGATTGGGTGCGCGCGCCGTACAAGTTAATGCAGTCCGTTTCGCAATACAAAGGGACATTAAGCTGGCTTCCAAATTTTGCCTACAACTTTTGCGCCAATAAAATTCGCGAGCGAAACCTTGAAGGCGTTGACCTCTCCACATGGCGCGCGATTATCAATTGCTCAGAACCTGTCCACGCCGAAAGCCATCGACTCTTCGCAGAGAAGTTCGAGAAGTTTGGGCTGAATCCGCTGGCTTTGCAAACATCCTATGCGATGGCAGAGAATGTCTTCGGGGTCACTCAAAGCTCATTGGATGCTGGACCAACTGTCTTTGAGATCGACCGCGAATCCTTCATGATGGAACGCATCGTGACTCCGCCGGAGGCTGGTCGCTCATCAATGAAAGTGATGTCGTCGGGACGTCCGCTCGACAATACAAAAATCCGCGTGATCAATGAAAATGGCGAAGACAACCTTGACCGCATAGTCGGTGAGATCATGCTGCAAAGTGACTGCATGTTGACGGGTTACTACAACCGCCCCGACGCGACCGAATTGGCGATGCGCAATGGCTGGTACCTGACTGGCGATTACGGCTTTCTTGCGGACGGCGAGTTGTATGTCTCAGGCCGCAAAAAGGACATGATCATCGTCGGCGGAAAAAATATCTATCCGCAGGACCTCGAAGCGCTGACCAGTGAAGTGCCCGGCGTGCATCCTGGCCGCACGGTGGCGTTTGGCATGTACGATGAAGAAGCAGGGACAGAGGAAGTCGTCATCATCGCCGAAGTGGACAGCGAAGAACCGTCCGAGCAGGAAATCATCGCGGACGCGATCCGCAAGCATGTGACGAAAAGCTCCGCCATCGCGCTAAGGCACGTGAGGGTGGTTGGAGAAAAGTGGATCGTGAAAACATCCAGCGGAAAAACGGCGCGTTCGGCGAATAAGGAAAAGTTTTTGAAGGAACTTGGGAGTGAGAAGTAATCTATGGCATTAATCAGTTTACAAGACGTGTGTCTCGGTTTTGGCGGACTGCATTCTTCTTAAAACCGCCTTGGTTTTATGCTACACTTGCCACAGGAATAAACAATGACTATTCAGAGCAGTGTTCAAATCGGAAATGTGATTCGCAATGCAGTCGTATTCAACGTCAAAAATTGGCTTGGTGACATGATGAATTCTGATTCTTTAATCCAGTCTGTCCAGGATTTCTTCGCTGTTTTGGAGCAGCGCAAGATTGATTATGTTCTCGTCGGGGGAATTGCGATCCTTCATTACGTTGAAGGGCGAAATACTCAGGACTTGGATTTGTTGATGGCAATGTCTTCGCTGGAAAAACTACCCGAACTCAAGGTTTCCAGCCGGGATGCGGATTTTGTCCGCGCGAATTACAACGAATTGCAAATTGACGTTCTGCTGACTCAAAATCCGCTGTTCAAAAAAGTCCACAGCGAATATTCAAGTGTACAGAAATTCCTTGACCGCGACATTCCACTGGCAACGGTCGAAGGCTTATTGCTGCTGAAACTATATGCCCTTCCCTCCTTGTATCGTCAGGGTAATTTTGCCCGAGTCGGTATCTACGAAAATGATATTGCGACCTTGCTTCACTATTACAAACCTGATATGCCTTCCCTGTTAAGAGAATTATCCGGGTATGTAAACGAAAACGATTTATCGGAAATTAAAAGCGTTGTTTCTGATATACAAAATCGGATCAAGAGATTCAAAGACGAGTCTCGCTAAGCAGGCAAATGAAAAAGGCGGCGGTCAGGAGACCGCCGCCTTTTTCATCGCCATCATTACATTTTCTACTCAGCGCCAAAGGCGGGCAGTTCGATGGTCTCTTCGCCGGCTTGCACGATGTAGTACGGCTTCCACGCCACGCCGAAGAGGTTGACATAAATATCGGTCTTCTTGGGAGTCACAGAGACCTCGCTGGTCTCATTCGCCACACTGCTCCAGCGCTCATTGATCTCGGCAATGGTGTCGTCACGTTCGCGTTGAAGGTCGGCGAGGTCTTTTTCATATTGCGCGATGGCTTCCACTGATTCCTGCACATCTTCCTTCGCGTTTTGCGCGAGGCGATGTTTTGTAAATTGAGTAGTCACACTTTTCTTTCTTCCAAAACCAACTAGCCCTGCGCCCAATTCAAGCAAGTTCGCACCAGACTCCATGTTGCGATCACGAAGTTCAGATTCATCCTGACGCAGTTCGCGTTCTTCGCGGACTTTTTTATCCTGCAAAGTTTTGATCTTCTTTTCGATGGCGGATGTCTTCTTGGATATTTCCGCATCGCGCCCCGCCCGGGCCTGTTCTGCACAAGCCGTCATGAATTCCGCCTGGCTGACGTCTGGTCCGGCATAGACTTTCAACGCAGTATTCGCGCGAGCCGTGACGGATGAATTGCGGAAAACCCAATCGCTGAAATCTTTTTGCAGGGCGGTCATTATTTTCGAATCATTCAATGGCGCATCAATGGTGCCGAAGCGGGCGGAAGCTGCCGGCATGGTCTCCACTTTATCGAGCGAAGGTCCTGCATAAGGGAAGTCATCCCAGCGGACAACGCCGCGGCGATCCAAGGAGTCCACAAGAGTGGTGCGTATGATCTCTGAGTCAACTCCGTATTTGCGATCCAATAATCTCACTTGCGCGGAAGCGAGCAGTGACGGACGATAGATCACACTTTGTATCATGGCTTGCGGAGGCATGGCGCGTTGCGCAGATTGGAATGCTTCGGGCAAACTAAAGTTTTGCGGCAAAAAGTATTCGCGGATGCCAGCAGGGAGAGGCGGTTTGGTGAGACTGCCATCTGATTTTGGATTTTGGATTGACGGTTGACGATTGACAGTGGACGGTGGACTGATTACTGAAGACTGATTACTGACAACCGATGTAGCTTGGAAAGATTCGACGGAAGGTTGAGGCTTGGGAATTTGTCTCGAGACGGGAGCAGTTGTCGGCGCGGGGCGAGGCGCTGCTCCGGCGTTTGCTAATTGATTGAGAGCGGGAATCTGAGTCCGCGTAAGAGGGCCGGCGAGGAAGTTCATCGTCCAGCGGGTCTGCATTAACACAGGCGCTTTGGCGTGGACGTTATGAAGAACAAAGACGCGTTTGCCAAGCGATGAAATAAGTTTATCCATTTCGGCGCGAGGTATGCCGCCTGTTGCGCTTTCGAGGCCATCGAGCAGGCGGTTCTTGTCGCGCTCGGTTTGCAGTTTGCCGATGATCCATGTGCCTGTATTCGAGAGAGCCTTGTAATCCATATCTACAGGATTTTGCGTGGCGAGTAAAAGACCCAATCCAAATGCCCGCGCCTGTTTCAACATTCGCAATAGCGGACCCTTGGACGGCGGGACGGCAGTGGGCGGAAGATAGCCAAAAATTTCATCCATGTATAAAAGGGCGCGCAGGGAGGACGAACCGGTTTGTGTGCGCATCCATGTTTCCACGGCGGAGAGTAAAAGCGTGACGAAGAACATGCGCTCGCTATCGGATAGATGTGCGAGATAAAAAATACTGTGACGCGGCCGCCCATCTTCTGCGAAGAGCAAAGCTTGCACATCCAGAGACTCGCCTTCGCGCCAGGTCTCAAAGGCAGGCGCGGCCAGGATGTTGTTTAGAATCATCGCGAGGTCCATGCGGTCTTTGGGCGGGAAAAAAGTATCCACTGAAAAAGCGCCGAGATTTTGGAAGGGCGGAGTCTGCGTTTGCAGAATCAACTCGGTCAGGTCAATATCGTTGCCTGCGCTCCAGTGGGTTTCAAAAATATTGGAGAGCAAAATATGTTCACGCGAGCGGATCGGGTCAATATCATTCATACCGACCAGTCCCAACAAAGCGGTAACCGTGCTTGAAATTTTCTCGCGCAGAATTTCGCGGTTGGAGTCCCAATCTAATTTTGGCGCGGCAAGGGATGAAAGCACGCTGACGGGAATGCCCGAGTCAGAACCGGGCGTATAGATCGCGAAGTGCGCGGCGTTCTTTAATGCCAGTACGCGGTCTTTGCCCATGCCCCATTCCTTTAATCCATTGTTCCACGCGGAGGAGGCTTCGCCTGCGGCAGCGTCAATGGTCTTTCCAGCACGGCGCGCCATTTCAGGGTCTATCCACTGTTGAAAATCCTGCGGGAGCAGGTCGGGGAAATGTAACAATAAATTGGTCAGGTCGCCTTTGGGATCAATGATGATGGCCGGCACGCCCTGCAATGCGGCTTCTTCCAACAGGTCAATGCATAAACCGGTTTTGCCTGAGCCCGTCATACCGGTGACAACGGCATGCGTGGTTAAATCTGCGGGGTCATACACAATTGGAGTAGTTGTAACTTTCCCGCTCTTTGCATCAAATACTCGTCCAAGATAAAAATTCGAGTCTGCCATGAAATATCTCCTGTGAGACTTCGGAAGTCTGTGGTTATCGCTTGCTTCATAAAATCACTAAACTTTTTTTGTGAAGATCAAGAGTAAAAACCTTGATATCGGTTTAGTAAATTATGCGATACTTTGTAGAACGTACGTGCTAGGCGGTAACTTTACACTATTTTATTCCAAAAGGCAACACGTAAAAAAAAAATACCGTGAAATCGTTTCACGGTATTTTTATGGGATTGTCAAATCATCTTATAAGTTTGAGCAAGTCGGCGGGAGCTATTGCCGTTTTTTTTCTATTCATGGTGATCATAGTCGTCATGTCCATCATGACCGTCTTCGTCATCATGATCGTGATTGGAATCTGAGTCATCATCATTAGAGTTCGAATCGGAGCCATCATCATCATTATTGTCTGACTGCCATTGTTTCACCTCGACTTCAGTGACCATGAACCTTCCATCGCTTGCGTAGTAACCTTTGATCTCAACTCTCGCACCGACTATTAAATCTCCCGATATCCTTACGTTATCAAAATAGACCGTTTTCCCATTGAGCACAAGTGTAAATTCTGAAAGGGCCTCAACTGTTCCTTCTGCCTCAAAGTAATGTATATCGGAAGGTGTCTTTTCTTTCGGAGTGTTGGATGAACCGGTATCAGACCCATTTTCAGAGTCTGTATTTAGATCAGGGGTTGGGTTGGAAGTCGAAACCGAGTCCGAATCTCCATCTTCAGTCGATTCCACTTCCACAGGCTGACCAGCAGGGACATAAGTGCCTTCCGGGAGCAAAGTGATGGCGGTAACTTCCACAACACCGTTCGCATTTGTGTATCCGCTGACAGCAACAGGTTTGCCGCTTTCCAATCCGTCCACGGGCAATTGGGTACTTGCAATGATAGCCACCGGAAGCCCGGAAATATAAGTTGTGCCATTAACCAGTGTGTAGATGCCCACAAATTGAATGGTTTCGTCGCGCCCCTCCGCAAGCAATTCACTCACTTCATGCAGGCGCTCGCTTTCAAAATGACTTTTGAGCGCATCGTGTGAGTCGCTGTTGAAAACCAACAATAACCGCACATCTTCCCAAGTGCGCTTGACGGGGTACAGGTTCTCTCCCGGCAAGGCAGAAGCGGATGCGCCCAAGATTCCGGTCCCGCTTAAGAGGAGGATCGCGGCCAAGCTAAAAGAAAGGGCGAGGCGTGGGAAGGTCGGGATGACCCGTTTACGCGACGGAGCGTATTTACCCTCCCGCATCTCTGCGGCGCGTTGTAATAATTTTGCACGCCCGGCGCGGACCATGTCTGACGATGGCGCAGGCACAGCCATGCGTCGTGCCAGTCTGGCGGTCTTCAAGATCGGACGCAGTTCTTTGGCTTGATCCGGGTACCGCGCGAGGACTGAATCCAAGCTCGCACCGTTTTCAAGTTCTTTCAGGCAAATTTCTAAAACATCATATCGTTTATTCATTTTCCACCTCGCCAACTTCGCGCTGGAGGGAAGCCAGCGCACGGAATTGGAGGGCCTTGACCGCGTTTACTTTTTTGTTCATAAGGTATGCCGTCTCTTCGATGGAATACCCTTGTCCAAAACGCAGGGCAAGCACATTTTGTTGTTCAGGAGTTAATTTAGCATAGGCGTCATTTACAACGCGGTTCTGTTCGCGCTGGTCAATTTCAAAGGCAATACTTGGGCCAAGGTCGGGCATGGTGTCGAAGATCTCTTCTTCGGGCCGGCGGTATTTTCGGCGCAAATGATCCATGACAATGTGAGAGGCTGTTGAGAGCAGCCAGCCTTTCAAGTTCGTTCTGGGTGCCCGTCCATTCTGGGTGGCTTCAAGCAGGCGTACAAATACATCGCTGGCAATATCTTCGGCGAGCGGCGAATCGCTCATCCGATAAAGCACATAGCGATAGACTTCCGGAAAATATTGATCGTAGATCGCGGTGATGACTTGTTGGTTAAAATTGCTCAAGCCTTCAAGGACTTTTTTTTCGTCACTTACACTGGACATCAGGGGAATAACTCTCCATTGAAAGTTTGTTGGAATATTTTGTTCTTTCATGGGAGTATACCACCCGCTTCAGGGCATCTTCCGCGCTTCTCTGGGTAAAATCCTATACTCATCGCCTGAATCTCTTTTATTTTTCGTTTCAATTGACTAGTCGGGTTGACGATGGAAAGGTTACGGTATTCCCCCTCGAAAGACTCAAAAACTATCCTTTTTAAGATTTCATTGCCCTCACTGCTTCATCGGCGGCAGAGACTCCCCTAATGCGCCTGGTCGTACACCCTTTGGAACTCGGCCATGAACTGCGCGGCGATCTCCTTGTTATAAATAACCAGAAGATTCTCATCGTTTCTCGTCTCGGCGCTGTCAGTAAAGTTGTACGAGCCGAAAATGACGATGCTTTCGTCAATGACCATCACCTTATGGTGCAGGAGGCCGGGATTCCCATCCTCGAAAACATCCAGTCCTGCCTGCCTGAACGGGTCATACTCTGTGCCAAAATTGGATTTGATCTGGTCAACTTCCATAACGCCGGAGACGATCACCCCCTCAGCTGCACGGTCGCGAATGGCTTCTCCGAGTGGATTGGCCGTAAAGGAGAACGCCAAAAAGTAGATACTTTCCCGGGCGTTGTCGATCAGATCCAACAAGCCGGCCTGCACCTGGTCGTCAGGAGAGAAGTAGATGTCAATCGGTGTGCCGTCTATCGTCACACGCGGATTGGGGGTTTCAGCCACCACGTCGGGGCCGAATTTATCGTCCGTGAACATCTCTTCAAATTCCTTCGTGTAATCTTCCGCCATTTTGGTTGAGTGGATTCGCATGAGGTTATTATTATCAGTGTAAGCGCCTGAATCTGTGAAATTCATCGAACCTACCCACACTTCGGAATTATCGATCACTACGAATTTGTTGTGCATGAGACCTTCGCGCCGGTCTCCGATAATGGGAATGCCGGCATCCTTTAATTTCTGAGGGTCGGTGCGGTCGAGATTGTCGCTCTCCATCACCATGCGAACCTGTACGCCGCGACCATGGGCGCGCAGTAATGCATCGCGGATGCTGTTCAAACTTAAACTATAAATAGCCACATCTACACTCAAGCGTGCCTCGTCAATAGATTTGGCGAGAGGAATGTCTGGTCCACCAGTTTTTTGCGAGGCAAGCGGGCTTTCAGGATTCGTAAAATACAACTCGAACCATGAGCCGCTCACACCATAGCCTGCGCCTAGCGAAAGCTCTGTCAGCGGAGTGGATGCAGCGGTTGCAGAATCAACTATCGGCGGAGTCTGAGGCGCAGAGATGGCTGTCGGCGTGACAGATTCACAGGCGGTCATCAAGATCAAAAGGGCGAGAGTGTAGGTCAGTGTCTTCTTCATAAAAATTTCTCCCGAAGCGATTATAATCCCGCCACCCTATGACAGAATCAACCGCAAACAGACAGATCGCGCGCGCGGCCGGCACGGTGATGATCGCAATATTTTTCGGGCAGATCGCAGGCTTGGTGCGCGGCATCCTTGTGGCGCGCGCATTCGGCGCATCACCCGAACTCGACTCATTCGTTGCCGCCAACCGCGTCAGCGAAACCTTATTTTTATTGGTGGCAGGCGGCGCACTCGGCTCTGCGTTCATTCCGACTTTTACAGGATTGCTCGCCAAAGACGACAAAGTTTCTGCGTGGAGACTGGCCTCGTCCATCGCAAACGCGGTCACACTGACCCTCAGCCTGCTGGCCTTGCTGATGGCATTTTTCGCCCCGCAGGTTGTTCGCTACGCCCTCGGCCTTTCCAAAGACCCAGAAATCTTCGCGCTGACAATTTCCCTGCTCCGCATTCAACTGGTCTCTGCCGTTTTATTTGGACTCGGCGGACTGATCGTCGGTATCTTGAACGCGCATCAAATATTTTTGATCCCCGCGTTAACCCCCGCCATGTACCAGCTCGGGATCATTTTCGGCACAGTTTTCCTCGTGCCCAAAATGGGAATTCACGGATTGGCCTGGGGTGTTGTGATTGGCGCCTTAATGTATTTGTTGGTCTTGCTTCCCACACTTTTCAAACAAAAAGGTTCCTATTTTTTAACTTTGGATTTTGACAATCCAAATACCAGAAAGGTATTTCTGCTGATGGGTCCGCGTTTGCTGGGCGTGGCGGTGGTGCAACTTAATTTTTGGGTAAATATCAGGCTGGCTTCACCTCCACAAATGCCTATCGGGAGTATCACTGGTTTGAATTACGGATTCTCGTTGATGCTGATGGCACAGGCCATCATCGCGCAGTCGGTGGCGATTGCGGTCATGCCCACTTTTTCGGCGCAACATGCGCTCGGTCAAAGCGATGAGATGCGTTCCTCGCTGGCGTCCACTTTGCGCGGGGTGATCTTTCTCGCATTGCCCGCCAGTGTCGGACTGATCCTTTTGAGGGAACCGATCATCAGGTTGTTATATCAACACGGGAATTTTGACACGCAGGCTACCCAGCTCACAGCCTGGGCATTGCTCTGGTATGCCGCCGGCATGGTCGGGCATTCCATCATGGAAATTTTAACGCGCGCTTTTTATGCCCAGCATGACACAAAGACTCCCGTCATCATTGGTGTTGTCGCTATGGGACTGAACGTGGTCTTCAGTATTCTCTTCGCAAAAATATTCACTTCCATCGACTGGATGCCCCTCGGCGGACTCGCCCTGGCGAATTCGTTTGCTACAGCGCTCGAAGCTATAACTTTATTTATTGTGATGCGCAAGAGATTAAATGGAATTGATGGAAAGCGTATCTTGAACGGGTTTGCCCTCTCCGCTCTAGGTGTATTAGCCATGACCCTCGTAATATTCGGCTGGTTTTATTTTGGAAAAGATTACAGCGCCTGGATCATTACGCCTGTCGGCGTGATCCTTGGCGGAGGGGTGTATTTCGTCACGCTCTGGGTTTTGCGTGCGCCTGAATTGCAATACATGGTCAGCGGGATTTTGAGAAGAATGAAGATCATGTAGGGGCGAGGTTACCCCGCCCCTACATAAAAATTTACGGCCAAACCTTCCATTGCGTAAACGCCACCAGCAGACCTAGTATTATTCCGCCGATCACTTCCAGCGGCGTATGACCGATCACTTCCTTCAACCCTTTTTCGTCCCACAAATGTCCTTTTAGCAATTCTTCAAATAACAGGTTGATTCGTTCCGCGTGCATCCCAGCCTGTCGGCGCACGCCTGAGGCATCATGTGCGACGATCATCGTAATGCCCACCGCGATCCCAAATAATGGAGTGTCAAAGCCATAATACAATCCCACAGCCAAAGTCCCGGAGACTAGCAACGCAGAATGTGAAGATGGCATTCCGCCTGCCGCGAAGAGCATGGCCCACATCCAACGCCGCGAGCGGATATATTCTGTGGGGATCTTAAGCACCTGCGCCAACAGCCAGGCAGTCAGCACCGCGATCAATACTTTATTATCAAGTACAGCAAGAAGGTTCATTCTGATTCTTCCTCAAAGGGGATCAACATCTCCCCGGAAAGTTTTTGCACCTTGAGTTGAGCGGACTCAAGCAAAGCGCCGCAATACGTGACCAAGGCCTGCCCCCGCTCAAAAAGTTTCATCGCCTCTTCGAGAGGATTCTGCTCATCTTCCAACGCCCCAACGATGCCCTCAAGTTCGGTCAATGCTTCCTCGTAGGTCAATTCTTCGATGGTTTTTTCTGTTTTTTTTGCAGATGCTTTTGCCATAGGTACTCCAACGGTTTACTTTTTACTTCTCATTTTTTTTGTTCACTTCAAATTCGCCATCACTCACGCGGACTTTCATCTCGCCGTGTGCCTGTGATACTTTAGACACAACATTGCCGTCATCTTTCCGCGTGATGATAGCATATCCGCGCGATAAAACGCCTTCAGGATTTAACGACTGCAAACGCTTTGAGATCCCGCTGATGCTCGAAGCCTGCAATTGGATATGGTGAGTCAACGCAGAGGATGCGCGGCGCGAAAGTTCATCAAGATGTTGAGCCTCAGACTGGACTCGTCTCTCCGGCGAAACATATTTCAGGCGCGCTGTCAGGGATAAGACTGATGCTTTTTGTTCAGCGACCAGGTTCATAGTCAGGGACGAGAGGCGGGATAAGTATGTAGTAAGAAGTCCGTGCAAGTCATCCAAGGTGGTTTGCGTGGCGAGTTCTGCGGCGGCTGTCGGGGTCGGGGCGCGCAAGTCAGCGGCGAAATCACACAACGTGAAATCGGTCTCATGCCCCACACCGCAAATGACGGGCGCTTTTGAATCTGCCACAGCGCGGACAACTCTTTCATCGTTGAAGGCCCACAAATCTTCAATGGAACCGCCGCCGCGTGCGAGCAGGATCACATCCGGTTTTTGTCGGTTGACCGCATCCAGCGCATTGACCAGTGCAGGCGGCGCATCCACGCCTTGCACAGGTGAGGGCGCGAGGATGACTTGCACGAGAGGCAATCGGCGGCGAAGTGTGTTGAGCATATCCCGCAAAGCCGCGCCCGTCTGCGAAGTGACGATCCCAATTTTGTTTGGGAGTTCCGGAATGGGACGTTTGCGTTCAACATCAAAAAGACCGTCGGCTTCGAGCATGGACTTCAAGCGCAGGAATTCCTGATACAAAGCGCCTTCGCCTTTGGGCTGGATGAGATTGACAGCGAGTTGATAGGTCCCCTGCGGCTCGTAAACAGTGATGCGTCCATGCGCTTCGACAGCCATACCGTCCTGCAAGTTGACGCGCAAACGCATGGCATCCGGCTTCCATATCATACATTTTAGGGAAGCGTTTTTATCTTTGAGCGTGAAATAGATATGACCTGAATTGGGTCTTGAAAGATTCGAGATCTCGCCTTCCACCCAGACATCCTGCAGCTCAAGCTCGCCTTCCAACAACTTGCGGATGCGGAAGGTGAGTTGGGAAACGGTCAGGTGAATGGAGGAGAATAAGCTTGGCTGCATCGGCGGTGAGGATAACTTAAAAAGGATGAATGTGGAAGGAAAGTTAATTAATTTGGGGCTTGCAAAAAATTAACTTTCGTGGGAAAATATCGTCGCTCCAGTTAGGGTGCCCCCCTCACCCTGACTGGAGCATTTTTTTATTAATCGATATTCCTCAGTGACAGCCCTCTTCAAGACGGCTGTCACTTTTTTGTTTTTGGCTAAATAATGACGGTACTACCTTATTGCGGAAACCTCTTTCTCAACCACAAAGGAGACTAAGGGACACAAAGGAAAAACCAAAATCACGAATGTACCATCAACTCTTTTAATATCTCCAACGTTTCCACTTTTCCGCCGATGCCATTTTCGCCACCGGGACCAACACACGAGGGGCAGCCATCTTCACATTCACAAGTGTTGACCAATTCGAGTGCGCGTTGGACCAACTCATCGTGAATTTCAAATAGCTTTTGACTGAACCCAATTCCTGCAGGGACTTGATCGTAAAGAACAATGGACGATAGTCCGTTGAATGCTGACCCTGCCGGGTCAGCATGGATTCCCAAGTCACGCGGATCGCACATCAGGAAGAGCGGCGCGAGATTGCCGAGAACAAATCCAAGCCCGGCCAGTCCGCTGCGGATGCGGACGTTTTGTTCCACTTTTTTATGGCAGGTTTGGCAAAGCGTGGTGAGATTCTCCAAACGGTTTGCTGCATCGCGGTCTGATTTTCCTTCGCGCATAAAGGAGCGGAATGGAATTTTATGATGGACATCATGCTGGCGTCCGCTTTCGATTGCGCCGCAGACCTGGCATTGATATTTGTCACGCGCGCGCACACGGTCGCGGATCTTCGTCCAGTCGGGGCCATAGTCATTTGGGCTGTTAGACCAAACCCCGGCATCGCGCAGATGCGAGACTGTTTCTTCGGAAAGTGAAAGCCAATAGCCGGTCGTCTGCAATTCGGACGGGGGCATATCCAATGGTTCTTCCCCTAAATTTTCATAAGTAAACCAGCGGATCTTTCTGAAGCCAACGATCTGAGTCGTCACTTGGATTTCGCCGTAAGATTTCTCGCCGCCGGGGACGACGGCTTGAGCATTGGTGGAAAGCACTTCGATCTCGGAATTTCTATGTGCTTCGGTATAGTAATCCAAACCCACAGGAACAAGCTGTGCAATCTGTTTTTCAAGATTGAATTCCTGCACAAAATATTGCTGACCTTCGTGCATGTAGATCGCGCCGGGGTGGACCATCCATGCGGCGCTTTCACCATCCACAGTTCCCACCGTCCACGGTCTGCCGTCATCGGTCACGGTTTGCAACACAACATTTTGAGCGGATGCGGAGCGCAGTGAAATATTTGCGGCGGGATATTGGTCCTTCATCCAAAAATATTTTTCGTCCGAGAAATGCGCGTCTTGATTCGCGACCAGAAATTCGAGATACTCGTCGAGCAATTCATCAGAGATGCTCCCGAAGCCTTGTCCTTTTTTGAAAGGAAGCTCGAACATGGCGCAGCGTAAATGCTCAAGCAGGATCAATAAATGATTCGGGTTGAGTAGCGCCTGCTCGGGTGAAGAACCAAAAAAATATTCGGGATGATGCGCGAGGAACTGGTCCAGCGGATTCGGCGACGCAACCAGCACTGACACAGCCGGAGCCTCCCCGCGCCCGGCTCGACCTGCTTGTTGGCGCGCGCTGGCGATGGTGCCGGGATACCCGACCAGGATCGCCGCTCCCAGCCCGCCGATGTCAATTCCCAATTCAAGAGCATTTGTAGCCACCACAGTTTTGACAGAACCATCGCGCAGACCTTGTTCGATCTCGCGGCGTTGATGAGGGAGATAACCGCTTCTGTAACCGCGGATTGGAGAAATGGGAATCGGGAGTCGGGAATTGGAAGACAAGCCCCGATTCCCAATTCCCAATTCCCGACTCTCCTGCAAGTACGTCAAAATAATTTCCACACTTCTGCGTGTTCTTGCGAACACAACCGATTGAATATCATGTGTGAACAAGTCATTAGCCAACCGCACACTTTCCAACAAACTACTTTTTCTTAAACCAAGCGAGTGATCTGTCACCGGCGGATTGTAAATAACGAAATGACGTTCGCCGCGTGAAGAACCGTCGTTGTCAATGAGCTCGACTTGTTCCTCGATGAGTCTTTCTGCAAGTTCTTTTGGATTTCCAATGGTAGCCGATGCCAAAATGAACTGCGGATGCGCGCCGTAAAAGTCCGCCACGCGCTTGAGCCTGCGGATGACGTTGGCAACGTGCGAACCGAAGACTCCGCGATAGGTATGCGCTTCGTCAATGACAATGAATTTCAGGCTGCTGAAGAAATCGCTCCAGTTGGAATGATGCGGCAAAATTCCCGTGTGAAGCATATCGGGATTACTTAATATGATGCGCGCGTTCTTGCGGATTGCGGAACGATGAGATTGAGGCGTGTCGCCGTCGTAAATACCAGTGACCAGTGATAAGTTATCAGTCATCAGTGTTCGTAAAATTGACAACTGTTCACTGATGACTGATAACTGGTCTTGTGCAAGAGCTTTGGTGGGAAAGAGATACAACGCACGCGAGTCGTTGTTTTCGATCAATGAAGAAAGTATGGGCAGGTTATATGCGAGAGTCTTTCCGCTGGCAGTGCCGGTGGCGAGGATGATATTTTTTCCGGCGCGGGAATTTATCCACGCGGAAAGTTGGTGGGAATAGAGCGAGTGAATGTTTCGGGAAGATAATGCTTCTCGAAGCGGAACAGGCAGATCGGTCGGGAAAGGATGCGTCTGCGCCGGGCGCGGTGGAGTCGTCCGCCACGCAGAAAAATTCGGTGCGGTGTTCTCGTCCTGTTTCCAGAAATCCAGTAATGCCTGTAGATTTTTCAATGGAGTTATTTATGACAACGGGCTCGCCGATGGTTCCTCGCCAGCTGTGTGCAGGGAACGGAATGCCCACGCGCCAACGCCGAACGGGACCCAAAATGTAACCGTGCGATAGACAAGCGTGATAAGCACAGACTGACTCCAAATCACGCCAAGCGAGGTCAGCGCGATCGGCATAAGTCCTTCCACAATGCCAATGCCCGAAGGCGTGGGGGAGACGATCAGGAAAAGGTATGCAATGGAAAAACCGGCGATGATCGTGTCTGCTGAAAAATGCACTTCAAAGGCCAGGAAGGAACAGACAAGAACCAGCATCAACAGGACCTTGTCTAAAATCCCCCACAAGACCGGCCGAACCAGGCTGGTCGGTTTTTCTGTAAGCCCGGCAAAGCCTTCCGATATTTCATGTGCAAATTCATGCGCGCGGACCTCGCTCAGGTATTCGCCTTTTTTGCGAAAAAAATGAACAACACGGTTGACCGCCCGCGCGATCTTTGCCAGCAAGTTGCCCAGTTTTTCTTCCGAACGATATCCAAGATAAAGGATGAACGCATAACTTAATGCAATACTTAACAGGAAGAACGAGGCTGAAATATCGCCTGCGGTCAGGTCATTGCGCTGGGCAAGCACCATCAACCCCACCGCCAGCACACACAGGAATGCGGCCTGGTCAAGCGAAAGGAATAAAGCGGCAGCCACAGTTACTTTTCCGGCGGGATGTCCGCGCCGGCGCGCTTCGGACGCGAAGAGAGCGATCCCGCCTACGCCGGCAGTGGGTGCCACCACATTGACAAAGTTCGCCGCTGTGGCAATTCGGCTGAGCGTAAGGATCGACTCTTCTATTCCAAGCAGGTGATAAATGGACTGATACATGCGCCCGGTTGTAATGAACCATATTGCCTGGAAAACAATTGCAAGGATGAAAAATCCCAAATGCGCATGCTGCAATGTTTTGACGATCGTTTCGAGTTCGCTAAAGCTGATCGCTATAATTGCAATCCCCGAGAAGATAATGATCATGACGAAGAATTTCTTCATAGGCAGGTATTATACATAAAAACAAACATAGGAGACTCGACATCTGCCTATGTTTGTGATTCACTTCATGGGAGTGCGCCGCACTTCAGATCACGATCAACCTCTGCGCCTGCCACCGCCGACCAGTGAAACATAATATAGTAATTGCAAAATGGCGGTCACCAGCCCGGCGACATAGGTCAATGCGGCAGCGTTGAGGACCGAGTTGACGCCGCGTCTTTCATCGTCAGTTTGGATGATGCCGGTTTGCACGAGCAATTGCTTCGCGCGGGCTGATGCGTTAAATTCCACCGGTAAAGTGGCGAGGGCAAAAACTGCTCCGCCGGCGAAGATCATCACACCCACCCAGGCGAGTTGAGTTAAGTTCAGCAATAAGCCGGCCATGATCAATATCCAGCCGAGATTCGAGCCGATGTTGACCATGGGCACAAGCGCGGAGCGGAAACGCAGGGGGAAGTAACCTTCCGCATCCTGCATGGCGTGACCCAGTTCATGAGCCGCAACAGCCACTGATGCAACCGAAGCAACATTCGCAACACCTTGTGAAAGGTAAAGCGTTTTATTACGCGGATCGTAATGGTCGGTGAGATTGCCGGCTGTGCCAGCAACCTGCACGCCAGACAGATTCCCCGCCATGATCAAGCGTTGCGCGGCCTGCTGACCGGTAAGTCGGCTTGAGGCTTGCACGCGGCTCCATTTGTTATAAGCTGATTTTACATACCATGATGTTAGTGCCATCAGGATGAAGGCGGGGATCATATAAATCATGTAGGTTGAATTGAAGAAATACATAGGGCACTCCTTTCTTTATTACATTACGCACCTAAGCGTGACTCCCTGAGCGTTAGCGAAGGGTCTCTGGGACAATCGTAGAGGTTCTTCGCTCCGCTCAGAACGACACTGCGGAAAGTGTGTTATTCAATTACGGCACGGGTACAGGCGTAACCGTGGGTGTCGGGGACGGCATTGAAGTGGGAAGCGGTTTTCCGTTGAACATAGCGAGCAAGGTTTGCGCGGCCGCCTCCAGTTGAGAATCGATATTCGCGTCAATATCTGCCTCGGAAATGTTCACAAGAATATCAGGCGAAAGTCCAATGTGGTCAATGCCGCGTTCGTTGGGAGTCAGCCACAGCGCAATGGTCACACCAATCGCGCCCTGATCATTTTCGAGCGGAATAAAATTCTGCACCGAACCCTTGCCATAGCTCTGTGTGCCGATCAATTTTGCACGGCCATAATCCTGGAGTGCACCCGCAACAATTTCGGAAGCGGAAGCTGAACCTTCATTGATAAGCACCACCATCGGAATGTCTGTTGCAACGCCATCGCCGTACGAGGTATAGGACTTGAGCGTGCCGTCGCCATATTTTTCATAGACAACGACTTTGTCTTTGGGCAGGAATTCAGAGGCGACAGAAATTCCCTGTTCAAGATAACCGCCGCCGTTGTAACGCAAGTCGAGGATCAAGCCTTTCGGATTCTGCGCAAGCAAGTCCGTGATCGCTTTTTTTAATTCCAGATCGGCGGTATCACCGAAAGTATTCAAGCGGACATAGGCAATGCCGTCGTCGCGCATTTTGGATTCAACCAGCGGGGTGACGATCTTGGCGCGCGTGATCGTGATATCGAAGGGAGCGGCCGTGCCTTTGCGGAAGACCGTCAGTGTGACGTCTGTGCCATCCGGTCCGAGCACTTTTTGGCGCGCATCTTCGGGGGCAACGCCGGTCATATCCACGCCGTCAATTGCAATGATCTGATCGCCGGAGCGCAGACCGGCCTTATCGGCAGGCGAACCATTAATGGGGCTGATAACGGTCAGGTATTCGCCAGTGGTGTCTACGTACGCGCCAATGCCTTCGTAATCCTTGCCGTTCAAGGCGGCGTTCTGTTCTTCCATGGTCTTGGGATCATAGTAATAATTGCGTCCGATCTTAAGCGTGCTCATCATGCCGCTGATCGCACCCTGCATCAACTTGACATCATCTACAGGCTGTTCCACATAATTCTGGTGGACAAGGTTCCACGCTTCCCAGAATGGCGCGAAGGTGGTCTGCAAATCTGTGGGAGTGGTGGATTGCTGATCGGATGTAGTCGGCGCACCCACAACCGGCGCCTCCAACGTGGGAAGACCTGTAATGGGCAGATAATGCCCGGTCACGAATCCACCCGCGAATGAGGTCAGACCGACCAGGATCACGACGAGTACAACTAAAAGAGTCTTTAAAATCTTATTCAAAATAGCCTCCAGTTTTTTGGCTTCTTACCATAGGAAGATACCACCCAGGGATTAACGTTTGATGAATCCTTTGTACGATTTGTGTAAGAGTGGATCTATTAGACCGCTTGCATAAGTGCGCTAGAGAGCGCACTACTACACAGAAAAATTATGTTTTGTGTAGTGGACGTTCTCTAACGTCCGCTTTCGGCAGCACTACGATTTGACTTTTGCAAGAGGTCTATTCTTCTTTCTTCTCTTTTTCCAATTCCTCTATTTTTTGGCGGAGTTCTTCCATGGAAGTATCCTTCTTTTGCGTGGACGTGTTCATGGCTTTGCCCAGCGTTTCTAGAAAATTTGAATTGCCCGGCTTTGCCCAGTTGCGCGCGACAACAAACATGACGAAGTTTGCGCCGATAACGAGGACGATAAAGATCAAGGCTCCGATTACTGCTTTGTTTGTTTCCATGCTGTTTTCCTTTGTTGTGCGACATAAATGTCGCGTTACAGTTGACTTTCCAAAATACCCGTCAACTCATTCCAATCTGAAAAACTTGCATCTGCATCACCATTTGCAGATGCCCCGCCATATAAAATGCTGAACATTCCAGCGGACTTGGCAGCGCGGGTGGTGCGGGGGAGATCGTCTATCATCACACAGCGCGAGGGGTTGGACTCACCGGCGAGTTTCATGGCAATGCCAAATGCCTCAGGCATGGGCTTGCAATAAGGTGAGACGGCATTCACGTCCACGATTGTGGGAAAGAGATCGCGCAGGTGGAGCACGGTCAACACTCTTTCGGCGTGGAGAATGTCTGCGTTGGTAAAGATCAGGTTGCGGGTCGGGAGAGATGCGATGACCGAGCGTTGAGCAGAGTCTGGGGTCAGGTAATTGTTGAGGGGCAGGTCATGCACATAAGCCAGGAAATCATCCATATTAATTTGATGATGTTTCTGCAAGCCTTTCAAGGTGGTGCCATACTGCAAATAATATTTTTCACGCAGCGCCGGAATTTCATTCACAGGAATGTTCATGCGTTCGCGCATGTAGGAATTCATGCGCTCCTTGATGGCGTGCCACAAATTCGTCGAAGATGGATAGAGCGTGTCGTCGAGGTCAAAAAAGATGGTGGTGAATTTCATTGCGCGATTATATAATACCCTGCCTGCAAATTGAGCCTCAATTTGCAGGCGTATGGGTATAATGCCCCCATGCCTATTCGTCTTTTATCTTCCGATGTTTCCTCGCAGATCGCGGCGGGCGAAGTTGTTGAACGCCCCGCTTCCGTTGTGAAAGAGTTGACCGAGAACGCGCTGGATGCGGGCGCAAAAAATATTTCCATTTCGATTGCGGATGCAGGGCGGACTCTGATCGAAGTGGCGGATGACGGCAGCGGGATTCCAGCGGACGAGTTGGAGTTAGCCGCCGCGCGTCATGCAACCTCGAAACTGGTTCAGTCCGAAGACTTGTTCCACATTTCGACATTGGGCTTCCGAGGCGAAGCTCTCGCTTCGATTGGCTCTGTCTCAAATATGACGATCACTTCGCGTGTGCAATCCGCAAAAGAAGGCGCGAGACTTAAAGTAGACGGCGGCATTTCAGGTAAAGTTGAAAAAGTCGGTGCGCCGGTGGGGACTGTGCTGCGTGTGGAGAATCTTTTCTATAACGTACCCGCGCGTTTGAAATTCTTGAAAACAGATGTGACCGAAAGACGCGCCATTGATTCACTGGTCACGCGTTATGCACTGGCATATCCGAACGTGCGCTTCAAAGTGATGGACGGCAAGCAAGTCACATTGCAAACCGCAGGTGACGGTGACAGGCGTTCCATTCTCGCCGCGTTGTATGGCGTGGACGTTGCCAAGCAAATGCTCGAAGTGATAGATATGGACGAGGGGCTATCCGTCACCGGCTTTATCAGCCCGACCTCATTGACTCGCTCCAACCGCAAGGAAATTACATTCTTCGTCAATGGCCGCTGGGTGCAGGAATTCTCGTTGACCACTGCCCTGCTGCAAGCCTATCACACCCTGCTGATGGTGGGGCGTTATCCGCTGACAACTTTGTTTTTGGATATTGCTCCCGAAGATGTGGATGTAAATGTGCATCCGACTAAAGCGGAAGTGAGATTTAAAAATCAAGATCGTATTTTTAGTTTTGTGCAAAGGTCGGCGCGGAAAGCATTGCTTGCGTACACACCCGTCCAGTCAGTCTCGCCGCAATTATGGGGCGCGCGTTCTGTTCCAACTGAAAGAAGAGAGGTGGGGATTGACTGGAGTATTGGACACGATGACGTTGAACGTGAAACGTTGAACGTTGAAAGTGAGGCTTCTGCTTCACAGCCTGTTATTCAATCTCCTAACGCTCAACCTGCAACGTTCAACGCTGTTCCATTACTTCGTTTGATCGGCCAGATCGGCTCAACCTACATCGTCGCCGAAGGTCCCGATGGATTGTATTTGATAGACCAACATGCGGCGCATGAGCGGGTGTTGTTTGAGAAGTTGATGGCACAGCATGATAAGAAGATCATCCCATCACAATCCTTGCTCACGCCCGAAATTGTGACCCTGCCGCCGCAATCCGCAAAGGCTTTGATGCCGCAATTGCCATTCTTGAATCATTTTGGTTTTGAAGTGGAAGAGTTCGGGACGAATACATTTCAAGTGCGCGCGATGCCGGCCTTATTCGCGGGCGGTGACCCATCGTCTGCGCTGCGTGCTTTGGTGGAAGACTTTGAGGAAGACGAATCTCCATTACAAACCGAAGTCGAAGCGAAACTTGCAGCGCGGGTCTGCAAGCGGCTGGCCGTCAAAGGCGGGCAGACTCTCACGAGCGAGGAACAGCGCGCGCTGTTGAATGACCTCGAAGCCTGCGCCTCTCCGCGGACTTGTCCGCATGGCAGGCCGACGATGATCCATTTATCGGTGGATAATTTGGAGCGACAGTTTGGGAGAAGGGGACCAAGATAGCGGTAGGTCACGTTTGCAACGTGACAGTCACGCCGCCTTGAGTGTTGATCTTGGGGTTGCAGTGAGGATTTTTAAGGAAATACATGCCATTCAAGATTACCGTCAAGATAAACATCATGAACTTGTTTAAGTACAGAAGAGCAAAAACCGCCATCTGCAATAGTGTCAGTATATTCAACGGGATAAATCCAACTTTCGCCTGAACGTATGCAAAGAATGCTTGGGTGTGACCAAAAGAAGAGCAGGACCAGTATGGCAATGAAAGGGATCACTATCAGAATGGGCGATTGCACAATTGATCTCTTTTTTGATGCTTTGATAAGTTGGTGATAGATTTGTTGTTCCATAAACCTCTCCCATTTTTCATACACAACAATTATGAAGCGACATCGCTGATTATACGTCCCCAACCAGTCACGCTGAAAGCGTGACCTACAAGTAGTTTCAAAATGTATTCGAGGATGAAGATTTCTCGTTTCAACCATCTTTGATGAGTCTCAAATCGTTATTCTTTTGTGACAGCCGTCAAGTTCATGGTTAACAGCACACCAGGTTTGGGCAATTCATTAACCCCTATCACTGTTCTTGCCGGACGATGATCCCCCATGACTTCAACATAGGCCCTGTTCATTTCTTCAAAATCCTGCATGTTCTTGAGAAATATATTCACATGTACCACGTGGTTCAAATCCGACTCTACGGATGCAAGCATTACGCTAAACGATTCGAGAATTTGTTTGGTTTGTGAATACACATCAGCCCCGGCCAGTTTCCCTGAAACCGGATTCACTCCCGCAGTACCGCCAATGCTAATGAATTGACCCACTTTTGCGATGTGATTATAGGGTCCAATTGGGGTGGGCGTATTAACTGGCGTGGATGTTTCAACTTTGGGTGACATAATATTTTCCTTGATTGGTTTTCACAAGCTTGAGATTGATGTTTTATTTGAGATTTTGTTTAGGAGCAGAAAAAAACTCGAAGCCGCACCGCGCGAAATGTTTGACGCGAAGCGTGCCACCTGTCGAAGCGTAGCAAAGGGAGTACATGCCTTATTCAACCTGTCATCCTACTAAAGCCTTGATTAAGGAATCACCAGACGATTAAGGGAAAGAAGCAGAGCAACGAAAACCAATGTAGTGGCTAGTAAGTAGGTCACGTTTGCAACGTGACAGTCCCGCTTTGTTGCCGTTTTTGCCGCAGGACTCACTTATTTACCAATTGCGAAACTTTGGTTAGGTATGAAACTGATGAGCTTTGATTTCTCATCGTTTTCTTTTTTTCATTCCAAATCTCTACAGCTTTAACTAAAAAAGCCCCAGATACAGTTAACGCTGATGCTGCAACTACACTTGAGGGTGAAAATCCGCCCAAAAAAGAGATAAAAGCACTTAAAGCACCACCACCTGCTGTGCCATAAAGAAGTGCTTCTGTAAAAGCGGGCAAGATTTTGTCTCTGGCTGATACAAGGTCGTTTTCAAGGTTCATAAAATCAGATTTAACGCTTCTTATGGCTTCTATTACGTCTTTGTCGTAAGTTATGCTTGTTGGGTCACTATCAACAACTCTAAGTAGTTCGTCAACTTCTTGAATAAATTTATGCCTAAGTTCCTTTGTCTCTTTTCTGAATTTAACAATTTCTGAAAAAGAGACCTTATTCAATCCAGCGGCAGGATACAACTCACCTAGCAAGCGGATAATTTCCCCTTGCCCAAACACCGCCCTAAATCTTTTTCGTTGAATGTCATCTATCAAATCAATCTTATTGTCACCTTCAGCAAATATTCTTTTGAGTTTGCGCAGAACTAATTCGTGATGTAATTGACTTGTTGTTACAGGTGTTAGTTGCAATTCTTGTGCGGCTTCCAAATAAAAATTTGTTACAGCTGCACTTCCTGCTTCGTAAGAAAGCGTCCAAGAGTAGTTACTATCGCCAGGCACTAAAATATGGGACACCCACGCCTCGTCATTTGTGAATTTATTATCAGATAAAAGTGGTGATGCTATTTTTCCTTTGAATACTTGCCAAGTTGGTTTGTTGGCTGGCTGCCCTCCATATTTACCAAATGGACGAGCCGTTAAGCCAAAGGAAGCAGGCTTTGATGCTATTTCCACAAATTTTGTGTCAGATAAATCAGCTTTTGTCGCAAGTGCAACTTCTTGAGAATGCCTTGTTTGCAACTGTTTCGGGTCAATAATTTGCACAGCCCCTGTAGAGGAAAGCATGTCGTAATCATCTGCTAATTTTTCATACGACGAAAAGAGAGGGCTGTCAATGCGAGCCATATTTTGCAAAAGAGTCTTTCGCCATTCAGCGCTTTCGGCTTCGTCAATAAAAGTTACAGAATCAAAAACAAGAAGCAAATATTTCAAAGTCGAATCGTCAAGCAACCGTGAAAACGGATAGTAAAGGCTGTTCAATTGACCAATTGAATTATTCATTGAACTCTCTTTTTATCACGAGGAGCAACACAACTATGGTTTATACAAAACACGTATGGTGCTTATGATTATACATCCACCACAAACAGAATCAAAAACGAGTGACGCCCTCCTCGTCACTCGTTCCTAATTACCATTTACCAATTATCAATTTCCTACGCCGCCGCACTTACATCGAACTGGCTGTTATGCAGCTCGGCATAGAATCCGCCGCGCGCCAGCAGTTCCACATGGCTGCCCTGTTCCACAATGTCGCCGTCTTTCATGACGAGGATCAAGTCTGCATCGCGGATGGTGGAGAGGCGATGGGCGATGACGAAGCTGGTGCGGCGCTTTGCGTTCATCAGGTTGTCCATTGCCTTTTGGATGAGGATCTCGGTCCGTGTGTCCACGGAGCTGGTTGCTTCGTCGAGGATGAGGATCTTCGGGTCGGCAAGGACCGCTCGCGCGATGGTCAGCAACTGCATCTGCCCCTGCGAGATGTTGGAGGTCTCTTCGTTCAAGATCATGTTATATCCATCCGGCAGGGTGTGGACGAAGTGGTCCACGTGCGCGGCTTGCGCGGCGGCAATGACTTCCGCATCGGTGGCATCCGGCCGTCCGTAGCGGATATTCTCCATGATGCTGCCGTTGTAAAGCCAGGTATCCTGCAAGACCATGCCGAACAATTTACGCAGGTCATGGCGACTGAATTCGCGGATGTCGTGACCGTCAACAAGGATCGAGCCGCTGTTGACATCATAGAAGCGCATCAACAACTTGACCATGGTGGTCTTGCCCGCGCCGGTCGGCCCGACGATGGCGATCTTGTGGCCGGGTTCCGCTTCTGCGGAGAAATCGTTGATGATGATCTTATCGGGGCTGTAACCGAAATGCACATCCTTGAACTCCACGTGACCTTCCACGTTCTCAAGTTTGAGCGGCTGTGCAGTTTCCTCTACTTCTTCATCTTCTTCGAGGAATTCAAAGACGCGTTCCGCTGCGGCCGCAGTTTGTTGCAGCACATTGGAGATATTCGCCAACTGCATGATCGGCTGGGTGAATGAGCGTACGTACTGGATGAAGGCTTGAATGTCACCGACGGTGATGGTGCCTTTGATGGCGAGGTATCCGCCGAGGATCGCAACAGCCACATAACCGAGGTTGCCGATAAAGGTCATGATCGGCATCATCAAGCCGGAAAGGAATTGTGATTTCCAAGCGGCGTCGTAAAGTTTGGTATTCGACTGGTCAAACTTCAGGATGCTTTCTTCTTCACCGTTGAAGGCTTTCATGACGATGTGTCCGCCGTACATTTCTTCAACATGTCCGTTGACATGGCCGAGATAGTCCTGCTGTTCCTTGAAGTATTTCTGCGATTGTTTGACGATCAACATGACTACTATCATCGAAAGCGGAATGATGATCAGGGAGACCAGAGTCATCATCCAGCTGATGTAAAACATCATGGCCAGCACCCCCACCACGGTCACGAGTGAAGTGATGATCTGAGTCAGACTCTGGCTCAAGGTCTGGTTGACCGTGTCCACATCATTGGTGATGCGCGAGAGCACTTCGCCATGTGTGGTCGTATCGAAATAATGGAGCGGCATGCGGTTGATCTTCTCGGAAATATCGCGGCGGAAACGATACGCGATATTCGTCGAGACGTTCGACATGATCCAGCCCTGGATGTAGGCAAATAACGCAGAGACGAGATACAGACCGATCGTTAAAAGAATGATCCGTCCGATATAGTCAAAATCAACTTCGCCGGTCCCGCTTAATTTCGCCATCACACCTTCAAATAGTTTGGTGGTGGCATTGCCGAGCAGTTTCGGCCCGGCAATGTTGGCGACCGTGGACGCAATAGCAAAGATGAAGACGACGATGACCGCGGCCTTATATTGACCAAGATAAGCGATCAGTTTGAACATCGTGCCTTTGAAGTCGCGGACTTTTGAGCCGGGCGCGCCCATCATGCTGCCCATTGGTCCGCCGCCCATGGGGCCGCCTCTCATCGGGGGGGCGCTGCGTGCGGGTTGTGGTGCTGGAGAGTGCATCATGACAATTCCTCCTTGCTGAGTTGCGACAAGGCAATCTCCTGGTAGGTTTCACAAGTTTTCATTAATTCGTTATGCGTGCCTTTGCCGACGATGCGGCCTTCATCCAGTACGATGATCTGTTCGGCATTTCTGACGGTGGAGACGCGCTGGGTCACAAGGATCAGCGTGCTGTTAGCAGCTTTCTCCTTGAAGGCGCGGCGCAGGGATGCATCGGTCTTGAAGTCGAGCGCGGAGAAGCTGTCATCGAGGATATAGACCGGCGGCTTCTTGACGATGGCGCGCGCGATCGAGAGGCGCTGCTTCTGTCCGCCGGATACATTCACGCCGCCCTGTGAGATTTCAGTCGCCATGCCTTCGGGTCTGGAATTCACGAACTCTGCGGCCTGGGAAATTTCAATGGCTGATTCGAGCATTTCGGGAGTGGCGTTCTTATCCGCATATAACATGTTGCTCTCGATGGTGCCGGAGAACAACGCGCTCTTCTGCGGGACATAACCGATCTGGTCTCGCAAGTCGTGCTGGGTCACTTCGCGGATGTCGGTGCCGTCCATTAAGATCGCACCATCGGTCACTTCATAGAAACGTGGGATCAAATTAACGATGGTGGATTTACCGGAGCCGGTCGAACCAATGAAGGCAGTCGTCTGCCCGGGCTGCGCGGTAAAGGTAATGTCATGCAGCACATCCTCCTCCGCGCCCGGATAGCGGAATGAAACATTCCTAAATTCCACCGTGCCTTTGTAGGATGAAGTGAATTTCTTCGGCTCTTTCGGATCGTGGATCTTTGGTTCGGTCTCCAACACTTCGGCAATACGGTCACCGGAGACGGAAGCGCGCGGCAGGATGATGAACATCATCGAAAGCATCAGGAAGGACATTACGATCTGCATGGCATATTGTATGAAGGCCATCATGTCGCCGACCTGCATATCAGCATGGGCCACTTCCTTTGCACCATACCAAATGATGGCCAGCGACAAGCCGTTCATGATGAGCATCATCAACGGCATCATCACCACCATCACGCGGTTGATGAACAGACTGACAGCGGTCAGGTCTATATTAGCTATATCGAAGCGTTTCTCTTCGAACTTTTCCATGTTGAAAGCGCGGACGACCATCATACCCGCCAGATTTTCGCGCGCCACCAGATTGATCCGATCTATCAACTTCTGGATGATCTTAAACTTGGGCAATGCAATCGAGAAAACCACCATGATAAGTGTGATGAGGATCAAGACCGCCAAACCGATCAACCAGGATAAAGGCGAATCTTTCGAGATGACCTTGATCAGTCCGCCGAAACCGAGCAGGGGCGCATAGAACACCATGCGCACCAGCATGAAGATCACCATTTGGACCTGCGTCACATCATTGGTGGTGCGGGTGATGAGGGATGCGGTTGAGAATTTATCGAACTCGGTGTTGGAATAACTTTCAACTTTTTTGAACACGTCACGGCGAATATCGCGCGCCATGCCGGCCGCGATCTTTGCGGCCTGATACCCCACGATGACTGTGCACACACCGGAAAGCAAAGTCAGCAGGATCATCCACGCGCCGACGTTCAAGATGTAGTCGTTCTGCATTTTGGCCGTGTCCATGCCGAGCGCTTTGTACTCCGCCTTGACCGAACTCACTGCGGCCTGAATGATCATCTTGTCACCCAGCGCTGCAAATTTACTATCAATGGAGTCTGTGATCTGTGCAAGCTGATCTGCGGGTAATTGTCCCAATACGGTGAACAAGTCCATGCCGGGCGGGAGTTGGCTCAGGTCCATGCCGCCCATTTGTGATGCTTTTGTTGGATCAGCCAAAGCCTGTTCGATGCCCGAAACTGTCAGGATCGCTTTACCCATGATCGGGTTGATGCGATCGAGTTCAGCCTGCTCGATCTTATTCAAGACGTAAACTGATTCTGTTTCGAGGGCAGGATACTCAGCGACGTATTTTTCATAGTCCGGCGAATTCTTATCTATAAGGGTGTAATCGGCGAGGACTGAAACTTTATCTTCTGCGCTCATAAAGATGACCACGCGATTCATTTCGCTCTGACGTATTGCAACAGGGACAGCGTTTTCCACGCCGCCTTGCTGAATACCGGTATTGACGATCCTTGAAAGATAATCGGGCAGGGCCAGGTCCAGGTTTGCCTGGGCAAACAAGAGCACAATGGCGAGCACGATCATCACAAGGTAAGGCTTTGTATATTTAGCCAGTTTCACCATAATTGATTTTTGCTCCTTGCAGAATAAAGTTGTTCCGGTGGTCGAGTAGTTACGAGCAATACGAGTGTCGTACCGAGGCCACCAAGTTTATAAATTATTTTTTATCTACTTGTTCATGTCGTTGCGAGCCACCGCTTTTGTTCTTTGGTGGCGAAGCAATCTCCAAAGCATTAGTTTTGCTTGATTATGAGGAGATTGCTTCGTCGGGAAAAACACCCTCCTCGCAACGACATTGTTACTTTTACTTATCCATCTTCTTCGCGGCATCTGTTAACAACACCAGCGCTTCGCTGACTCTCTTTTGATCTTCCGCGCTCAACGTGGCGGCGAGATCATCCATCCAGCGGTAGCGTTCTTCGATCCCTTGCTTGATGAAGTTCGAGCCTTTGGCGCTCATGGTCAACAGTTTGGCGCGGCGGTCGCTGGGATCTTCGGCGCGTTCAAGATAACCGCCCTGCACGAGTTTCTCCACCAGTTGACTGGAGGCCGCGGCAGTAATGTCGAAGCGTTCGCTGATCTCGGACATTTTGCAGGGACCTCTGTGATGCAGCTGCATCAGGATGCTGAATTGTGGCATGGAAAGTCCCGTGCTCTTGGCAAATTGATTCCAGCCGCGCATGGAGCGGTGCATGAAGACATCCATCCAGGCGCGCAGGGTTTGGGAAAACAAAGTGGGTTTGGTCATAGTTAAGCCTTCTTTTTAGTTAAGCGGGCTGAACTATATACGCGACTTGACTATTCGTCAAGGGAGGAGGGATAAGAGAAGTGTTAGAGAATTGGGGAATGTAAAAGGGAGAAGTAAAAAGTGACGGTCACCCGCTTCGCGAAGGTGACCGTCACTTGGTTTTCTCATTCACACCATTCTGCTTGAAAGTTTGATCTAAGTCAGAGAGATTGTCCCCATAAAACAATGTGTTCTGTGTAATCGGTTTTGGCATGACGATTGTCCTTTTTTAGGGATTATCCCCCCAGGAAACAAAACTATCAAAAATGCTGTTTGAAATGGCCGTAACCTATTCAAGTGAAGAGCGACATGAGAGGAGTATGAAGGGATGATTAGCCGCACCTTTTTAACTTTAATATTCCCTCAATGGGGGCGCGCGAACCTAAAAAACAAAACGCCCCATAAGGGACGTTTATTCTCTGGCGGAGAGGGCGGGATTCGAACCCGCGAACCTTTGTGGGTTACACGCTTTCCAAGCGTGCGCGCTAAGCCAGACTACGCGACCTCTCCATTTTCAAACGCGCAGATTATACCACAAGGATTTTAAGGGCTTTTTGATTTGGAAAACCTGTTTTGGAGGAAAACCAATTTAGAACAGACCAGATCACAGGTCCAGAATGAACGCAATAAAGATTTTAGTACCTCAAAAAAAGTTATGGGCAGTCAACTTACAAAACAGATAAGTCGCAGCAAGGTTTAATTATAGACTCATAGAAACCATCATGTTATTTTAATGTAACAAATTTTATAAAAAAAGTCAGCAATTCTGCAGGATACTCCATCTGAACCGGATTTTACGAGCAATAATCCATATTTTTTTGTGTAAATTACTTCCAATGGTTTGCACCAGAACAAAAAGAACCTCAAACCTTGGAAGGGAGACCTTAATATGAAAACGATAACCAAAGGATTATTTTCTTCAATAACAGGATTTATCGTCACCGGCGTGACTCTATTGACGCTCACCGGCGTGGCCTTTGCCAGCGGCGGCGCCATGTTCAATCCGGGGAGTCTCAATACTGAGGCCGGGTCTCCATTAAGCGGTTTCTCATCCCATTCTGAAATTCAAGAATGCAGCACCTGCCATGTCAGCCCGTGGTCAGCCGAAACAATGTCGGACCGCTGTATACAATGCCATGAAGACATCACCGCCCAACTCCAGGACCCAACCAGTTTACATGGTCTGATCAGCTTCGGCGAATCAACATTAAACTGCCGCACCTGTCACACTGAGCACAAAGGTCCGGTTGGAAACCTAACACAGGCCCCGCCAGACTGGCATCCCCATGACATGCTCGGCTTTTCTTTAAAAGCACATTCCCAAAACGCAGACGGCACTCCTTTTAACTGCGAGAATTGTCACGTTAACGGCTATACCAAACCGTTCGACCAACTGATCTGTGCCAACTGTCACCTCAACGTTGACCAAGCCTTTGCCCAGCAACACATCCTAACCTTTTGGACGGACTGCCGCGCATGTCATGATGGGTTGGATTCACGCGGTTCAAACTTCGACCATAATCAGGTCTCGTTCAAATTGGAAGGGGCCCACGCTGACACATCCTGCGCCGAATGTCACGTCAATGCACGCAACCTGAACGACTTGCGCAACACACCGCAGGATTGTTTTTCCTGTCATGCAGATAAAGACGAACATATGGGCAAGTTTGGAACTCAATGCGGTGTTTGCCATACCCCCGAAGCCTGGAATAAGGTCGGACAATTCGATCATAACCTGGCAGATTTCAAATTAACAGGCAAGCATACAAACGCAGACTGCAAAGCCTGCCATATCAACGATCAATATAAAGGCACGCCGAAAGACTGCTTCTCATGCCATGCCAATGTAGATAAACACGCCGGCAAATTCGGCACAGACTGCGCCACCTGTCACGTAACAGACGGATGGCCAAACCCGATAGACCATTCGAAGTTTGCGTTCCACCTGGATGGTAAACATGCCGCCGTGGCTTGCGAGACCTGCCATACAACCCCGGATTTCAAGAATACACCTTCAACCTGTATTTCCTGCCATGCAGATGACGATGCACATAAGGGTCAACTTGGAACTCAATGCGGTACCTGCCACACCCCCACGGACTGGTCCAACGCCAGCTTCGATCACAATTCAACTTCTTTCAAGCTGACAGCTCATAAGTCCACAGCCTGCAAGGACTGCCATGTCAACGGCTATGTCAGGCCATTTGATCAGACCGCCTGTATCAATTGCCACATGAACATAGACAAGATATTTACCCAGGCGCATGTTCTGACATTCTGGACGAACTGCATGTCCTGTCATGACGGTCTGGATTCGCATGGCAAATCCTTTAACCATAATAATGTCGCTTTCCGTCTCGACGGCAAACATGCCGGCGTGCAATGTTCCGCCTGCCACGTTAATGCCCGCACCCTCTCCGACTTAAAGGCAACCCCACAGGCTTGTGTGTCCTGCCATCAAAAGAATGACATCCACAAAGGCCAGTTCGGCACGCAATGTGAAGGATGTCATTCGCCCAACGGTTGGAAGCCTGCAAAAATTGATCATTCCAAATTTGCCTTCAAGTTAGATGGCAAACATGCCAATGTTGCCTGCGAAAGCTGCCATAAGAACAACGTCTTCAAAGGCACGCCCATGACTTGTGTCGGCTGTCATAGCGCAAACGATGTTCACAAGGGACAACTCGGCACGAATTGCGCGGCCTGCCACACAGTCAACGGCTGGAAACCCGCCACAGTAGATCATAACAAATTCGCCTTCCGTCTCGATGGCAAACACGCCACTGTGGCTTGCGCCTCCTGCCATATCAACGGTGTTCTGAAAGGCACGCCTAAGGATTGCGCTTCCTGCCATAACAAGAATGATGTACACAAGGGTCAACTCGGCACGAACTGCGCGGCTTGTCACTCACCGAGCGGCTGGAAACCTGCCAAAGTGGACCATTCGAAGTTCGCCTTCCGTTTGGACGGTAAACACGCCGCTGTGGCCTGCGCCTCCTGCCACATCAATGGAGTCTATAAAGGCACGCCCACCACTTGTGCCGGATGCCATACCAAGAACGATATTCACAAGGGCCAACTTGGAACCAACTGCGCATCCTGCCACACAGTCAACGGCTGGAAACCCGCCACAGTAGATCATTCTAGATTCGCCTTCCGCCTGGACGGTAAACACGTCTCGGTAACTTGCACAGCCTGTCATAAGAATGGTGTCTTCAAAGGCACGCCCATGACTTGTATCGGCTGCCATAGCGCAAACGATGTCCATAAGGGACAACTCGGCACGAACTGCGCCGCCTGTCACTCACCGAGCGGCTGGAAACCCGCCAAAGTAGACCACTCGAAGTTCGCCTTCCGCCTGGACGGTAAACATGCCGCTGTAGCTTGCGCCTCCTGCCATATCAATGGAGTCTATAAAGGCACGCCCACCACTTGTGCCGGATGCCATACCAAGAACGATGTCCATAGCGGCCGACTTGGCACCAATTGCGCATCCTGCCATACAGTCAACGGCTGGAAACCGACCACCTTCAACCACAACAATTCCGCTTTCAAGCTGACGGGTAAACATGTTTCTGTCACTTGTGCCCAATGCCATAAGGATAAACTTTTCAAGGGCACGCCCATGACTTGTGTAGGCTGTCATGCTGGAAGGGATGCTCATAACGGTACACTCGGAACGGACTGCGCAGCCTGTCACTCCACCTCGGCTTGGAAACCTGCCTCATTCGATCACAACAAGTCCGCCTTCCCGCTGACCGGAAAGCACACTTCCGTCACATGTGCCGGCTGCCATAAGAACAATGTTTTCAAGGGCACACCTAAAGACTGCTATTCCTGCCATGCCGGAAGGGATACCCACAAAGGTACACTTGGAACAAACTGCGCTTCATGTCACGCCACCTCGGGCTGGAAGCCTGCCTCATTCGATCACAACAAGTCCGCTTTCCCGTTGACCGGAAAGCACACCAGCGTCACATGTGCCGGCTGTCATAAGAACAATGTCTTCAAAGGCACACCTAAAGACTGCTATTCCTGCCATGCCGGAAGAGATGCTCACAACGGTACCCTTGGAACGAACTGCGCTTCATGTCACGCCACCTCGGGCTGGAAGCCTGCCTCATTCGATCACAACAAGTCCGCCTTCCCACTGACCGGCAGGCACACCGGTGTTGCATGTGCCAGTTGCCATAAGAACAATATCTTCAAGGGCACACCAAAAGACTGCTATTCCTGTCATGCCGGAAGAGATGCTCACAACGGTACACTTGGAACGAACTGCGCCGCCTGTCACGCCACCTCGGGCTGGAAACCTGCCACATTCAACCATAACCAGTCCGCCTTCCCGTTGACCGGCGCACACACCAGCGTTGCATGCGCGCGCTGTCATGTCAACAACGTCTTCAAAGGCACGCCCACTAATTGTTTCGCCTGCCACGCTGGAAAGGATGCTCACAACGGCGCCTTTGGAACAAGCTGCGGATCCTGTCACTCCACTTCAGCCTGGAAGCCTGCCTCGTTCGACCATAGCAAATCCGCCTTCCCGCTGACCGGCAGGCACACCGGTGTTGCATGTGCCAGTTGTCATAGGAACGGAGTCTACAAAGGCACGCCTAAAGACTGCTACTCCTGTCACGCCGGAAATGATGCCCACAACGGAGCTTATGGAACAAACTGCGGATCCTGTCACACCACCTCGGGCTGGAAACCTGCCAACTTCTCGCACAGCTTCCCGCTGAATCACGGAGGTGCCGGGTCCAAATGTGCTACTTGTCATCCAAACAAAACATCTTCCTACACTTGTTTTGGGTGCCACGAACATACGTCTACTAACATGGCAGATAAGCACAGAAACGTTAATGGCTATGCCGAGAATAAGTGCGCAAGCTGTCACCCGAACGGCAAAGACTAAGAACTTGAATAAAAAATCCCGCACCCATATGGATGCGGGATTTTTTATTTTTACGCGACTTAATTTTGATTCTTCATGGCGAGACCCCGCATCTTCTCTTAACTTTTAGCGGGTTCCCCAGCTTGACATTCGCCACGCTGACGAAGCTCTTACGGCATCAACACATCCTTCGCCCACTCGCGTTCGGCTTTATACCAATCAATTAAATTCTTGATTCCTTCGCTCAAATTAACCTGCGGATTCCATCCAAGCATTTCGCGCGCCTTGGTCACATTGGCTTGATTCATGAACATATCCGCCAGGTTGGGCGGACCATACTGCACATTGGCTTTTTTACCGGTCAATTCCTCAACCAACTCAACCAGCCCATTGATGGAAATCACTTCATGTCCGCCGAGGTTGATGACTTCACAGCCTAGCGGTTTGAGGGCTGCTATCGTACCGCGCGCAATGTCATCCACGTAGGTGAATCCGCGTGATTGTTTTCCATCCCCGTTGATGCGGACCGGTTCCCCTTCCATGATCCACTTCACGAAGCGGAAGATTGCCAGGTCAGGTCTGCCCGCGGGCCCATAGACCGTGAAATAGCGGACGATGGTCACATCAATATCATAAAGATGATGATAGGAATGCGCCAATGCCTCCGCGCCTTTTTTGCTGGCGGCATAAGGCTGCATCGGCTCACTGCTTGATGCGGTTTCTGGCGTCGGGTATTCAGGATTCTCGCCATAGATGCTGGACGTGGACGCGAGGATGAATTTTTTACATCCATACTGACGGCACACTTCGAGCATGTTCAATGTGCCGATGACATTTGATTCCAAAAACACCCAGGGGTTTTCCACGCTATAACGAACACCGGCGCGTGCCGCGAGGTTGATCACACCATCGAATTGACGATTGACGATTGACGATTGACGGTGAATGATTCCTCGATCTGAAATATCATCGCGGATAAATTCAAACCCATTCATAAATTGAAGTTTCTTAAGACGATACTCTTTCATGCGCGGATCGTACGCATCGTTCAAATTGTCTATGCCGACAACGGTATGACCCTGCTCGATCAGCATTTGCGAAGTCCGCGCACCGATAAACCCCGCCGCGCCTGTGACTAAATAGTGTGACATAAACTTACTCCTATATTTGTTATCAGAAATTCTTTATAACCACGGAGCGCACCAAGATCACTGAGAAGGATTCTCTTAAAACCTCTGTGTTCTCCGTGGTAACAGATTTTTTTGAGAAGATAAATCTAAAACATACTCAACTGCTTCGGCTTATCATCTTGAACTTGATTTGTATTTTGCACAGTGCGGACAGGTTTCCCCAACGCTGCGCGTGCTTCATTGAGTTGATCCGGCAACTTGGCAAAATCACCTAAAATGGCAGGCTTGAGTTGGGGTTGATGCAAAGCCGCCGCCGGATGGAACATGGGAATGACATAGCGCTCGCCAACTTTCCTCATCTGTCCATGCACAGCGCTGATCTTCACATCAGAAATGAACTTGCCCATTGAAAAACGTCCCAACGTGACAATGATGCTCGGATCAATGGCCTGTATCTGCGCTTCCAAATAAGTATCGCAAGCCGCCAACTCCTCGGGTAAAGGATCGCGATTACCGGGCGGACGACACTTGACCACATTCGCAATGAATACATCGGCGCGTGTCACGCCAGCTTGCGCGAGAAGTTGATCGAGAAATTTTCCAGCCGCGCCTACGAAGGGATGTCCCTGTTCATTCTCGTGGAAGCCCGGACCCTCGCCGATGAACATGATCTCGGCGTTGGCAGGCCCATCGCCCGGCACAGATTTCTTGCGGGACGTATGCAATGCACATTGGGTACATACAGAAACTTCTTCGGCTAGTTTGGCTAGTGTCTCTTCGGCGGTCATTATTCCTCCGCTAACTCTTTGATGCGGCGTCAATAAACTCAAGGCTTTCCAAGGTCATCAAGATCGCGTCCTCGCCATTGTCATGATAGTATTTTTCACGGCGTCCGCTTTCAACATACCCAAACTTGCGATACATTTCCAACGCGGCTAGGTTGCTCTCGCGCACTTCCAAAAACGAGGTAAGCGCACCTTCTTCTTTTGCAGAACGTAACACGCATACAAGCAAATCCTTCCCAATGCCCCGCTTGCGAAAATCGGGATGTGTTGCGACGGTTGCAATATGGACTTCATCCACAATGAGCCATGCCACCAGCATGGCCACCACGCGCCCATCCAATTCAGCCACCCAGCAGCGCGATGCAAAATTATCCGTCAGTTCAAAATAAAAGGAACGCTCCGGCCACGGCAGGCTGAACGAAACCTGATCTATCGCGATCACCTGCTCCAGATCACTCGGCATCATCTTGCGGAAGATGCAATTCATGAAATCGGCGTTCCCGCAACATGCAAATAAATGGGAGCAAGCAGCGCTGCATCATCCACCTGGTTATCCTGCCAGCGCGCCCAAGCCAACTCAGCGAGGATGGATGGACGGCGCACACATCTCACCGGCGATGCCAGCAGAACATTGACTCGTTTCCGCGCCAATCGCCCGCGTTCTTCAGATGTGAATTCGCCTGCCACATAAGTTGGACTCTCGATCTCATCGGACAACTCATCGACAGTTGCGCCTCGGATCTCACCCTGGGACTGCCACTCATTCTTTAGGTTTTGATACCACCCCAAAGCGACCCGCGCCCGCCCTGCACGCACCGCCGTCACCAGCGGATATTTACCTACAGGCTGTGCGGCCGCGATGACATCCAATGTCTTAATGCCAATGACAGGCAAGCGCCGCGCAAGCGCAATGCCTTTTATCAAAGACAACCCAACACGCAGACTTGTAAATGAACCCGGTCCTATCGCCACACCTAAAGCGCTGACCATGTCCATTGAAACACCGGACCGTTTCAAAAGTCCGGAAAGAGCCGGGGCTAACTCAGTGGTGTGATGCTGACGAGTCGTCCATGTCATTTCACCGATCACTTGAGTCCCGTCGTATAAAGCCAATCCGACCTGCGCTGTGGAAGTATCTATTGCAAGTAACATTAAGCCCCTCCAAACATGGACTGGCGAATGCCATCCAAAAGCTCATCATAGCGCTTGCCGTGCGCATGGAAGCGCATCTGGCGTTGCTCTTCCTGCACGTGATCGAGGTTGATCCATAAACGGTCAGCAGGAATCAGTTCGTTTAATTTTTCAGGCCATTCAATGATCAGCACGCCCTCTGAAAACATAGACTCAAGGTCGAGTTCTTCGGCTTCGGGCAAAGATTCAATGCGATATGAATCGAGGTGAAAGATCAATTCGCCGTTCGCGCGGCGATATTCATTGACAAGAATAAAGGTCGGGCTGGATACTGCATCAATTGATCCCCAACCTTGCGCGAGCCCTTGCACAAAAGTTGTTTTCCCTGCGCCGAGATTTCCCTGCAAACAAATGACGTCACCCGTTTTAAGTTCGCCGCCGAGGCGCATTCCAATGCGGCGCGTTTGCTCGGGGCTGCGGCTGAAAAATTCGATGGTATGTGAATCCAGAATGGGCATGGCGGAGGAATTATACTCCCTGATAAATAAGGGTCGGCTAATTTCTTATGAAAAGATTTAGCCACAGAGTTCACAGAGAATGCGGAGAAAAGCTCTTTAGAATCTCTGTGAACTCTGTGATCTCCGTGGTAAAGGTTTTTATTACCCTCTAAATAGTAACAGCCCCGCTGATGCGAGGCTGTTGATTTTTTATTCAGGGTTCAGGGCTGGATTTTTTTTAGTACTTATCTCGTCCGCCGCCATCGCCGCGACTACTATTGCGATTGCGGTTCCCGAAACTGCGCGGTTTGTCTTCGCGCGGGCGGGCAACGTTGACCGTGATGGCTCGTCCCATAAAATCCTGTCCATTGAACATGCTGATGGCCTTCTGGGCTTCTTCAGCCGTGGACATCTCCACGAAGCCGAAACCTTTTGCGCGGCCTGATGCGCGGTCTACAATAAGCGCAACGGAGGTGACAGTGCCAGCCTGACTGAAGTGGGTTTTAATATCATCTTCACTGGCGGCGTAGGGCAGGTTGCCTACATATAGCTTGTTTTCCATCTCTTCTCCAATTAATTCAACGTCCAGCCTGAACGGTATTCGTAGTTTATCATGGATTAATATTTTGTGAATAGATTTTTTTGACGACACAAAGGTACTGTGTGTTCGCTTCTTTTCTGACCTGTTACCTGCTCCAGCCTCCGGGCAGGAATGCCACCCCGACAAATATAATGATCAGCACATCGATCACAACGAAGAGTGAATTACGGAAACGAGTCTTGTCGTCCGCATTTTTCCACCGTGCAGGGAGGTGTCCTACAAATGCAGCAAGGATCATCGTAACGGCATGTTCAATGCGGAACAAGGGAAAGCCAGTTTGAGCAATTCCATTCCAAACAAAATAGAGGATGCCCAGGGTAACTTCCAAATCCACCAGACCGCTAAACCCGGAGACAAGCCCGCGGTCCATGCCCTGAAAAGTTCCGCCCCTCAACCAGCCCAGTGCGAATTTAATGATCGCGACCAGGGCCACAATGAAGATCGCCCAACGCAAATAGGAATGTATGAGTAACAAGATGGTCATGTTATTTCTCCTTATGAAGATAATTATCAGCAAGCTGATGGACTCCAAAAACACAGTCTACTGATCTTGTGCAATGGTAGCATATTTTGCACCGAATTTCACTAAGCCTGCGTAACCCTATGGTATTTTTTAGGTTTTAATGATAACTTTCGAACAAGTTCGTCTCGACTTTCGCCGTCGGAAAATGTGCAAATAAGAATCAAGAGAGGAGATATTTTATGATCGAAAATAAATTTAATAAGCTGCGTCAAACAAAGAAGCTGGCCCTCGTGTGTTTTTCCATCGTGCTGGCAATGCTGATTTTGCAGGCCTGTGGAACCAAGAAACTGCCTGAAGGAGCCAGGATTATCGAGGATACCCCCACCAGGCAAATCCCAACAGAGACTCCCTATGTGACCCCAACTGTGCAGTCCGGAGATTTCATGACCGCCACTGCATCCGCCCTTCAGGCTCATACAGGAGCTATCCGTTTTATGAGCTATAACGTACAGGAAGGCGGACGGGATAAATTACCCCAGATCACTTCCATGTTGAAAGCATACAACGCCGATGTCCTTTCACTAGAAGAAACCAATGGCTGGCAACTGGATGATTTCGCAATTGCAAAACAGGTCGCCGCTGACCTGGGAATGCAATATGTGTATTGCTCCTCTGGTTCACCTGTGGTGGATAAAAATGGGAACACCTTTGACATGGTCTTAATGTCCAAGCTTGAGATCAAGAGCTCCGAAACTTTTGTGGATGTACAGAACTGCCTGATCCGCGCCGAGATTGCCACCCCGGATGGCGGTACGGTACAAGTCTTTGCCACACAGATCGATCCTGATTTTGAAAGTGCCGGCTGTAAGAATGTTGAAAGCCTGATAGTCAGGTGGTCTGCCCGCCTCTGCTTGAAGCAGCCGGCTGGACCTTCTTCACGGATGTCAGCAGATCAGAGCATGTATGGCTTACCCAGGCCATGCTGACAAAGAAATCATATATCCTTCCCCCGCCGATCAGCGAACCGTTTATAACAAAGAGCTTGATGCGAACTCTTTCGGATCACTCGCCGCTGGCAGTGGATTTCTATTTCCCGTAAATAATTCCTTCATTATTTTTAAAAAGGAAGTCCCTGTTGTAAAAACAGGGACTTCCTTTTATTTCACCCAGCCCAGACCAATGCGCCCGCGTTCAGCTTCGATCTTTTGAATTTCCACATCGATGATGTCGCCGACTTTGAGGACGGTGCCATGCGGAATTTGGCTCTTGTGCAGCAGACCGTCGCCTTTGAGTCCGATGTCAACGAAGGCGCCGAAATCCACCACGTTGCGGACTGTGCCTTTGAGTTGCCTGCCTGTTACGAGGTCTTCGGCTTTGAGCACGTCAGAGCGCAAGATGGGCGCGGGGGTGTCGGCGCGCGGATCACGTCCAGGGCGGACGAGTTGTTCGAGGATATCTTTCAGGGTGGGAACGCCGCAGTCCAATTCAGCGGCTAATGTTTCGAGCGGAGTGCTTGCGATCAGAGAGTTCAAGGCGGAGATTCGATCTAGGATCGACGAATCAACTGTCAGCCCCGCGCGGGCGAGAATGGATTCTGCTATCGCGTAGGATTCTGGATGGATCGCTGATTCATCCAACGGGTTCGCCCCATTTCGAATCCGCATGAAGCCTGCCGCTTGCTCGAAGGCTTTGGGTCCAAGACCAGTCACCTTCTTCAACGCGGCACGGGATTTGAATGGTCCGTTCGTGTCGCGGTGCGTGACGATGTTGGTGGCAAGTTTGGGACCGATGCCCGCGACGTGCGTCAGCAGCGCGGAGCTGGCGGTGTTGACATCCACGCCAACGCTGTTGACCACGCTTTCAACCACGCCGTCGAGGGCGTGAGTGAGGGCGGTTTGATCCACGTCATGCTGATACATGCCGACGCCGATGGACTTGGGATCGATCTTGACCAACTCGGCGAGCGGGTCTTGCGCGCGGCGGGCGATGGATACCGCGCCGCGAATGGTGACGTCGAGGTCGGGAAATTCAGCGCGGGCGAGGGCGGATGCAGAATAGACCGATGCGCCTGCTTCGCTGACGATGAGGTATTTCGTTGAGCGTTGAACATTGGCAGGTTGCAGGTCATTTACCTGTTTACTTGTTTTCCTGTCTACCTGTGTTCCGTTCACGACTTCTGCAACCAACTTTTCCGTCTCGCGCGAAGCCGTACCGTTACCGATGGTGATGAGCGTGACATGGTGGCGGTTGATCATGTCCTGCAAAATGTTGATCGCGCCCTTCCAATCATTCTTCGGTTCGTGCGGATAGATCGTGCCTGTGTCGAGCAGTTTACCAGTGGCATCCACAACCGCAACTTTGCAACCTGTGCGGAAGCCAGGGTCGAGACCGAGAACGGTGTGACCTGACAACGGAGCCTGTCCCAGCAGGGCGCGCAAGTTGGTGGCAAAGACTTGAATGGCGTGGTTGTCAGCGGTTTCGCCTTTTTCGCGGCGCACATCGCGTTCGATGGCGGGCAGCAAAAGACGTTCAGCAGAATCTTGAATAGCGAGCTCGAGTTGGTCGGCGAAGGGGCTGATGATGTCCTGCTCGAATTCGGCTTGAATCGCATCAAGCCAATCACGCTCGGGGACATCCACATGCACGCGCAGGATGCCTTCCTTTTCGCCGCGGGTGATGGCGAGAATCTGGTGCGGCTGGAGTCGGTTGACGTTGCCTTCAAATTCATAATACGATTCGTACACGGCTTTTTCATCGGCGGCGTTGGCGATCTTTTCCACGCGGACTTTGCCGAACTTGAGCGCCTTCTCGCGTGTCACAGCGCGGACGTTGGCGTTGTCGCTGATGGTTTCGGCGACGATATCTCGCGCGCCTTGCAGGGCTTCTTCGATATTGGTCACCTGGTCATTCAGGAATTTCGCGGCGAGTTCTTCGGGCGAGCCAAAGTCCTGTTTCAAAATGAGATCGGCTAGCGGCTCCAGTCCCTTTTCACGGGCGACCATGGCGCGGGTGCGGCGTTTCTTTTTGTAGGGCGCATATAAATCTTCGAGCGCGGTCATGGTGATGGCGGCGGTGATGCTGTCACGCAGTTCATCTGTCAGTTTGCCCTGCTCTTCGATGGAAGCGAGGATGGAGGCGCGGCGTTCGTCCAGTCCGCGCAGGCGGATGAGTTCATCGGCGATGATGCGGATTTGCTCGTCGTCAAGCGAGCCTGTCATTTCCTTGCGATACCGGGCGATGAAAGGAACGGTGTTGCCTTCGTCTAAAAGGTTGATGACTGCCGTGACTTGCGACGGCTTGACATTGAGTTGGGATGCGATCTGTTCAGCGTGGGTCATAGGGGGCGATTTTATCATGAGGGAATTCGTTGCGAGTTGGGAGGTTGAATAAAAAACGCTTAACGCAAAGACACAAAAAAACTTGGCGGCTTTGTATCTTTGCGTTAAATCTTTTGAACTTACCAGTTAAATGAAAAAGCGCACGGGGTATCGCTCTCCATGCGCTCATCATCTTTTTGTTTTGGAATTATTTAATGGACCACAAACGCAGTCCGTCATTATCTTTCCAATATTGATGGATCTGTGAGCGCATCCCTTCCAAGCCGTCAAACAAACTGCTGATCTGCGACTCGTAAGCAGAGATCGCATCCTGCCATGACTTCAAGCCTGCTTCGGTTATTCTGTGAATGCTGTCTTTCATCCCGGCAGTTTTCGATGTCAATTCTTCAGGTGACTTGAACAGATAGGGAAGATCCGCATCATAAAGCACGGGCCGCTGGAGCAAGTCCACTGCGCGGCGCACGAGGACATGGTCAACGTGTGAACCAAGCCCAAGCTGGCAGACCAGTTGGTCGGTCGGTTCGAGGCGCGCGGAAATCGAGTCTGCTATTCGAGCGGGCAGATCCTTTTCGTCCTCAACAGGCGGGACAAATATATAAGAGTACAACCACTCTCCGTTTTTGCCGCGCCTGTAAATGCAATCCAAATAATCAAAGTAAAAAGTTTTCGCGCCGACGATGCTTGCGGACTTTTGATCCTCCACGCGTCGGGCGGTGACCAGGTCCGCGGCGGCGGGAATGCCCCATTGACCATGAAGAAACTGCGCGTATGGGGAGAGTTCATCATTGGGAGGAAAACCGCACATGCAAGTCCAAATTTCCACATCCATGCCCGCGCGAGTCTGTTCGTAGATCAGGCCGCCCGCGGAAAGTACGGCATCATCGAGGTGAGGGGAAATATAGATCCAGCGCATGTTGTATTTTTACCATAAATTGGTAGTGAAATTTATCAGGGTTTGATGTAAACTATTAGGCATCATGCAGGAACGACGCAAAGAACAACGCAAAACTTTAATGGCCTACACACAGGTTTTTGACCTGTACGGCGGCAACCTGATCGGCTACCTTGCCGACTTAAATTTACGCGGGGCGATGGTGATCGGCAACAAACCTCTTCCTGAGAATTTGGAATTCACCCTCGCCATCGAACTGCCCGACCTGCCTGAGACCGAGGCTTCGCGCATCACCCTGCCCGTCCGTCTGGTCTGGTGCAAACCGGATATCAGCCCCGAATATTTCAACCTGGGGTTTGAGTTCAAGGAAGTCTCTGATGTGCAAAAGAAAGTCATTCAGTCCATCATAAACAATTACGAATTCCGCCGCGATACCCCGATCTATCCGATCAACCCATCATCAGCTGATCTTTAAATCAAAAACATCCGCAGACCAAACCGATCTTCGCTGATTTTTTAAATCTGCGCGATCTGTGTGATCTGCGGATAAAGTCATTAAAACAGGGAAATAATGAAACGACTCATCGGCATCCTCCTCATCGCCATCTCCGCCGCATCTTTTGGGACACTCGCCATCTTTGGGCATTATGCCTACGCGGACGGCATGGATATCTTCACGGTGCTTTTCCTGCGCTTCGGCATCTCCGCCTCTTTCATGACCGTGATCCTGTTTCTGCGCAAGGAAAAATTCCCACGCGGACGAATCCTCTGGCAACTCATCGGCATGGGTGCATTAGGATATGTCGGTCAATCCTTTATGTACATGACGGCCATCAAATATGCATCCTCCGGTTTGGTGGCCTTGCTCTTATATCTCTACCCGATGTTCGTCTTCATTCTTTCAGTATTTATCCTGCATGAAAAAGCGACCTCAGTAAAGGTCATCGCATTGATCCTCGCGCTGGTTGGCTCAGCGTTAACAGTGAATCCGAATGGTGGTCAACTCATTGGCGGATTGATGGCCATCGCGGCAGCCTTGATCTATTCTGTTTACATCATCGTCGGCACGAACGTGATGAAGCATGTCTCGGCGGTTCAATCTTCGATGATTATCTTCGCATCGGCTGGTGCAGTCTATGGCATGTTGACCTTCGTCAACGGGGCACATTTTCCCGCGAGCAATTCAGGCTGGCTGGCCATGCTTGGCATCATCGTGGTCTCAACCATTATTCCTGTGGTCACATTTTTGGCAGGGCTTGAAAGGATCGGTCCCACCAACGCGGCCATGCTCTCAACCCTTGAACCGGTTGTCACTGTTTTGCTCGCGGCCTGGTTGTTTGGCGAGATATTAATGCCCATCGTGATGTTCGGCGGCGGGCTGATCCTGGTCGCAGTGATCTTGTTGACAAGGGCAGAACTTGGAAAAGAAAGCGGCAGTCAGCCTGGCGTGTAATTTCAGAGCTATAAATATTACAAGGAATGGAGAACAATGAAACTTATCGGTGAAATTGCCGGGCTTGCAACATCCTTCTTCTTTGCGATGACAGCCCTTATTTTTACAAAGACAGGGCGCATGATCGGTTCACAAGTTACGAATCGAATGCGGCTCTTATTTGCGTTGATCTATCTTGTTGTCATAAATCTCATTCTCTTTCGTGAGCCGTTTCCTTTCTCAGCAGGTTCTTCGCGCTGGATGTGGCTGAGTCTCTCCGGTGTGATCGGACTTTCATTAGGCGACGCCTTTCTCTTTCAGGCATTGGTTTCGCTCGGACCTCGACTCGGCAGTTTGTTATTGAGCCTCGCCCCAATCTTTGGTTCGATCATTGCCTGGGTATTCTTCGGCGAGACGCTCACTCCTCTGCAAATTACCGGTATCGTCCTCGCACTGGCTGGGATCGGTTGGGTGGTAATGTCACATGAAGAGCCCGCTGACACTCCGCACGGACATACACGCCGCGGCGTGATCTTTGGTGTGCTGGCAGGGCTTGGACAGGCAATTGGGTTTGTCCTCTCCAAACAAGGGATGACGGGGGATTTCTCCCCTTTTCAGGCAAATGCCATCCGTATGCTTGCGGCCGTAATTTTCATTTGGATCGGGGCTGTCTTTCAAAGGCAGGCAGGCGAGACAATTACAGAAGTCCGCAAACAGCCGCAGGTCATCGGGCTGCTTGCGCTCGGCGCTTTAATCGGACCTGTGCTTGGGGTTTCCGCATCCCTGCTGGCTGTGCAACATGCAGAGGTTGGGGTCGCCAGTACGTTGATGGCACTCCCGCCAGTGATCGTGCTTCCGATCAGCTATTTCGTTTTCAAGGAAAAGGTCGGCTGGCAGGCCATTGCCGGCACGTTGCTCGCCATTGCTGGGGTAGCTGTGTTGTTCCTTGCGTGACGTTATTGTCCCGTTGAAAACGCGACCTACGTGCTATAATCCTTTTATAACACCAAACCGAGTCCCTGATTTACAAATCCGCTGACTCACTAGATCAGCAGTCCGCGCTGTTTTTATTTGAGCATTCGCTCACTTTCCCAACATTGATAGACTTCTGAAGAAAAGGAATATTTTGAACTTCGAACAATTTAATCTCGATTCGCGCCTCATGACGGGAATCAAAAAGGCGGGCTATGAAACCGCCACACCCATTCAGGAAGCAGCCATCCCGGCCGCAGTCCGCGGGCGTGACATTATCGGTACCGCACAGACTGGCACAGGCAAGACCGCCGCATTCGTCCTCCCCATTTTGAACAGACTCCTGGAAGGTCAGCGCAACGTAACACGCGCGTTGATCGTCACGCCGACCCGTGAATTGGCCGAGCAGATCCACGATGTGGTGAAGGCTCTATCAGCCGGGACAAAGCTCCGCAGCGCAACCATCTACGGCGGAGTCGGACCCGCGCCTCAGGTCAAGGCATTGCGCGAAGGTGCAGAAATCCTTATCGTATGTCCGGGTCGTTTTCTAGACCTGGTCAATCAGGGACTTGCGCGGTTGGGCAAAGTTGAAGTGCTCGTGCTCGACGAAGCCGACCGCATGTTCGACATGGGCTTTCTGCCCGATGTGAAACGCATCATCAAGACCCTGCCCGTGGAAAGACAAACGATGTTGTTCTCGGCTACGTTCCCAAGTGAAGTGGAACTGCTCGCCGCGAGCAGCCTTAAGAATCCGCAGAAGATCGCGATGGGCATCAGCCGCCCCGCAAAAACCGTGACGCACGCGCTCTATCCCGTACCGGCACATTTAAAATCACAATTGCTTCTGGCTCTGCTTAAAAAGACCGATACCAATTCAGTGCTGATCTTTGCGCGCACAAAATATCGCGCGCAAAAAGTGGCACAGCAAATTGAGCGCGCCGGGCACAAGGTCACGAGTTTGCACGGTGACCGTTCGCAAGGTCAACGCCAGTCTGCGCTCAAGGGCTTCAAGGATGGCACGCATCAGATCATGGTCGCCACTGACATTGCCGCGCGCGGCTTGGATGTGGAAAGCATTTCGCACGTCATCAACTACGATATGCCCGATACTGCCGATGCCTACATTCATCGCATCGGGCGCACTGGCCGCGCAGAGCGGACCGGCGATGCATTTACTTTGGTCACACAGGAAGACAACGACATGATCCGGATCCTCGAACGCATTATGGGAAGTCCGCTCAAACGCGAGACTCTCGAAGGATTCGACTACACCGCAGCCGCCCCACCGAAAACTGACCATAGTGGTGCGAGAGGCAGAGGCGCCCCGCGAGAAGACTCTCGCCGCCCGCCGCGTCCTGCTCCTACGCCAAAGAGTTATGGCAGGAATCGACTCGCGCCGAGGAAGCCCAGATAGTTCAGTGAATAGTTATCAGTGATTAGTAATCAAAACCCGTCTTATGCGAGACGGGTTTTATGTTATCCACTTTTCCCCAACAATTCCTGCACTCTCGGAAAATCCTTGTAGACCCCGCGATAACTTTCAGGCAGGTTTGCCGCGATCTGGCACATGATCTCATCAGTGGCATTTCGCATGGCTTCCTCACGCCCCCTGCCTTTGGGGATTTCAACCATAAACAAATCTCCCGCCACAGCTTTTATTTTTGAGCGGCGGAATCTTTTTATGTTGGCAACTACACCGCGGTCTTCCGTCCCAGTTAATGCAACCGGCAAAATGGGATATCCACTCTTGCTTGCGAGAAACGCCACGCCCATCTTGCCCTGCTGTAATGCTTCTGTTTTCGAGCGTGTCCCTTCGGGCGCAATGACCATTAATCCACCCTTTTTCATTCTCGCTAAAATTTCACGCAGAGCGGAAAAGTCCGCTTCAAAGCGGTTGAGCCAGACTGCATCCACAGCGCGGCCAATGGCGCCAAAGAAGGGATGGTCTTTATATTTTTCAGCCACAGCCATAATGATGTCTTCACGGTCAATGGCACAAAGCAAAACAGCCGTATCCAGTCGACCCAAATGGTTCGCGGCCAAAATGACATTACCCTGCGGAAGTTTATCCATGCCGACCACTTCCACATCAGCGATGATATTCATGATAAAACGGACGATGGAACGCACGGTTTTAAATTTCATTTTTCTTCAACAATTCCTTCAAATAGGGGTGTTCGGAATAATATCCGCGATTTTTTTCCGGCAGCATCACCGCGATCCGGCACATGATCTCGTCGGCATATTCCTGTAAAGTCTCTTCACGGTTCTCTCTCGGGAATGACGGAAGCGTAAATGCATCACCAGCAGTGATCTTTATATTGGTGCGGCGGAACCGTTTTAGATTGCCGCGAATAATCCGGTCCTCTGTGCCGCTGATCGCAACCGGCACGATCTGCCAATTCATCTTGGAAGCAAGATAAGCGACGCCGGGTTTGCCTTGCGCCATCTTCTCGTCGCGGGCGCGAGTCCCTTCGGGCGCAATGATCAAAGTCTGCCCCTCCGACATACGTTTCATTATCTCGCGCATCGCTTTCAGGTCAGGGGCGAAGCGGTTGATAAAAATAAAATTGAGATACTTGCCCAGCCATTTAAGGATCGGCACTTCCTCCCATTTTTCCGCAACAGGGATGAAGAGATTCCAATTATCAAGGGCATAATACGCCATCGGCGCATCCAAAATACCAAGGTGATTACAGGCAATCACAAACCCGCCCTTCTCAGGAAGCTTATCGTATCCCACCGCCTCAACTCTGGCTATTAATTTTACAACGACATGGATCAACCACCTTAGAAATTTTTTCATGGTTTAATTTTACACGGTTTTGGAATAGCGAAGCAAAATAAAAGCCCCGCTTTCACGGGGCTTTAAAAACTATTCATTGCACTTAATAAGTCTTTTTTTGGTTTCCATAGGTATTGAACATTTTCAAGAAAATCTCATAGTCTGAAGGGGTCATATTCACGATCTGGAAACCAACGTTGAACAGGTTGGGGTCAAGTTCATCAATATGGCTCCAGAGCGCGCGCGCAGTAAAGGCGATATAACTTTTGTTCGATATTTCATCGGTCTGTTCAATCCGAAGCGCATGATTCTGGTTAAGCGGCATGTTCCTGGGGCAATCCAACTTAAAACCACTCGCGCTGATATCTGAAAGATGACCGACCAACTTGCCCGTCGCTTCATCCATGACCCGCATGTAATAGGAAAAATCCCGTCGCGATAGTTTTCGTCGTTCCTGTGTCATAGCACACCTCCGTACGAATGCTGCTAATCTAAGATAAAACCGATGAGCTTAGTATATAGTAAGATGTCGCAAGAATCAAGACACATTAACTCTCATTCTGCAAAATGTGAGTCAGGATGGTTGCACCGGAACCACCAATGTTTTGAGCCATACCGATCTTTGCGCCATCCACCTGGGTCTGTCCGCATTCTCCGCGCAATTGCTGGACGACTTCCACGAGTTGATACATCCCCGTCGCGCCGACTGGATGTCCACGGGCCTTTAATCCGCCGCGAGTGCAGACGGGCACACGGCCCTGAATGCTGATCTCGTTATCGAGAGCAAGCCTTACGCCTTGTCCTTTTTCTGCAAATCCGCTGGCTTCGAGTGAAAGCGCCGCCATGATGGAGAAGGCATCGTGCAATTCAAAGACATCAATATCTTTCGGCGTTACACCTGCCATTTCATAAGCCCGCCTTGATGAAGAATATGCCGCCTGCAAAAACAACGGGTCCTTGCGTGAATGGACTGCGATGGTATCTGTTGACGCGGCCGAAGCCGACACCAGAATCCGCGACTTGCGCTGAATTTTTTCCGCGGGGACGATCACCATCGCCGCAGCGCCGTCGCCGATCGGAGAAGCATCCAGCAAATTAATGGGGGTTGCCACCATGGAAGATTTTTCAAACTTGTCGACTGAAATTTTTTCATGCAAGCGCGCATAGGGGTTGTGCATCGCGTTCGCATGGGCGTTGATCGAGAACGGTGCGAAGTCTTCATGCTTCCAGCCATATTCATACATATAACGCCGCATCACGAGCGCATTGATGCCCACGAAAGAGACGCCCTGTTCCACTTCATAATCTGAATCAGCGGCAGTGGCCAATGCGGCAGTGACATCGCGCCCAGCCTTGTCGGTCATCTTTTCGACACCCACCACCAGCGCCGACTCTATATCACCGGAGGCAACAGCCATCAGCGCGGCACGAAACGCAGCCGCTCCTGATCCGCAGGCGGCTTCTATTTTCACGGCTTCCTGTTTCCATAGTCCGATCCAGTCCGCAAAAAAAGTCCCCAGTTGATTTTGTCCATTTACAATAGGCGAAAGCATGTTGCCCACGAAAAGCGAATCGACTTTTTCGATACCGGCATCCTGCATGGCAGCAAAAGCGGCTTCACCACCGATCTCGCGCAGGGATTTTTCCCAATGTTCGCCAATTTTTATTTGACCAATTCCAAGGATGGCAATTTTTCTCATGTGTTAAATTCTACCGCAATGCGCTCTCAGGAGCTATCCAATCATGGAACAAATGCTGATCTTCGGACATAAAATCGGACAAAAAGGAAGAAACCTTCTATACTGGTTTATACGGGCTTAGGGTCCCAAACCAGAAAGAAGGTTTCCGTGAACAAGTTTACCCATCTTTTGCAGTTTGTGCAGCACCTGTTTGATG
>JACRMH010000018.1 GCA_016219545.1 Chloroflexota bacterium
CAGCCACAGGTTCATTAGGTTTCATTACCCCGGCAGCTGGAGCTTCAGCCCCCATATCCATACCATCTGAATTGCCGGTCATCACGCCAACGGCTGGCACATCGGTTGCCATGTCCATCCCCTCAACGGGCATGGCGGAAACTTCCACCTCATTCGTGACAGGCATGCCCATCGAGTCGACGATCTGAATATGGAATTGGTTTTCACCAACCTTAACCGGCCCGGCAAAAATCAATTTGATATGAATGCCATTGACTTCCTTCTCGATCCCATCCTCACCGCCATCAGCGAGAACATTCCCCGGAAATGCCAGGAATAAATTTAAGACCAAAATAAAAATCAGAGTCAGCGCAGATAGATTTTTGCTCATGATGTGAAAGTCTCCTTTTTGTAGCAAACTTGCACAATCTTAAGGGCGGGAACCATTATGCATAAGCGTGGAATTGCTTAATATGGCATAGGCTGAATGGCGTATGCCATATGTCATGGAGCGTTTTATGATCAAATAAAAGAAGGTTGTCGAGGAATTCTCAACAACCTTCTTGAAATTTTATAACTGTTCACACAAAAGCAGATTATGGCAGGAAAGAATAAACAGGTATGCCTATCAACTGGGCTAAGTTTTGAATCTGCACGATTTTGTGGAAAGTTATTTCGGTTGAGTCAAGCCGATGGTATTGAAGACAGTGAACACGGGCATGTATAAGGGAAATCTAATCGCACTGAGTGAGGGAGAGTTGACAAGTAATTTTAGAAGAAACCTTGTGAGGCTGGGCTGTATCAGTTGTGGCTGGGAATGAAGGACTGACAATTCCATTAAGGAATTCGTGTTTAAGAGTATTCAAAAACAGCTTCAACCCTAAATAAATCAATAGTTCGTTTAATTGCTTTCGTTTAGTGTACAACCATTGTCGAATGTGACAGTGATGCTGTAGCCACTGGACTGAAGATTATCCCCGAACAGTAGCACTAGTAGTTTTGAGGCAGAGACTGCTAATTCGCGATCGCTTTGTGTCCCTGTCCAGTTCCTTTCGGATGGAAAATCGCTAGGCGGTTGAGGGTCACTGGAATTTACGATGGTCACACTGTTGAATTTGACCTCAGTCAACATCTGGGACACCGGCGTATCGGGCCAGTTGACGTTGAGGCTGGTAATCGTGACCAGAGTGCTTCCGTTGTTCGTGATCGTCATATCAAGACTCGAGCCGGATAGGAAGATGCCGCCCGATGTCAGTGCGCAACTGGGTGTAGCGGTTGGTGTAGGTGTATCAGTATCTGTTGGGATCTCCACTGTAGGGGTGGGCGTTGAGATCGGGGTGTCTGTCGGTACCTCCACCGTGGCCGTCGGGGCGGATGTAGGCGTGACGGTTGCCGTTAAAGTGACTGTTGGCGAGAACGTCAATGTAGGTATCGGCGCAGGGGATCTTGTGTTAGTAGCTGTTTTCGTGGGTGTGGATGTTCGGGTGGGAGTGAATGTTTTTGTTGGTGTAAAGGATTCCGTGGGGGTGAAGCTGAAGGTCGGCATCTGCGTTTTCGATGGTGTTCGGCTTGGGAGTTGTGATGGAGTTCGGGAGGGAAGCGGCTCGATCGTTCGTGTGGGAGTGAAGGTTACAGGCAAACGAGAATCGGGCGTCATGGTGGGCACAGGCGATAAAAGAACAACCTGTAAAGTTGCCATGCGGTCCTGGGGACTACCTGTTGCGGGTATGTCCACGATGATCTGCCTGAGGATATTCTCATTGATGGGAGGAATGGATAGCGCATACATATCGCGACTGTAATCAGCTTGGGAGGCAGCTCGTATTGAGACTGGCAAGCTATCAAGTCCGCTTGCCTTGGCTTTGAACATACCAAAATTAATCAGTTGACAGAGAAATAATAAGAATGAAAGCAGGAGCAGGATTGCGGCAATATTAAACACACGGCGCGATTTATACTCGGTCGCTTGGTGAATGGAAACAGAATTATTATCTTTCGCGCTCATGCTTTCTCTTTATTGGGCGTATTCAAAATACTGATAAATTCATCTACGACATTTGGATCAAAATACTGTCCACTTTGATTCGTCAAATAGGATATGACTTTCTCATGTGGTATTGCCTTTCGATATGGACGATCATGAGTCATGGCATCCCACACATCCACAATGGCAAATATTCTTGCCACAATCGGGATTTCTTCCCCCTTCAAGCCACGAGGATAACCTGTGCCATCCCACTTCTCATGATGACAAAACGGGATTTCAAGTGCAACCTTCAAGTAATCAATCTCTTTCAACATATCGTACGCAAACTGTGGATGATGGCGAATAATTATCATCTCTTCTTCGCTTAGGCTCCCCTTCTTATGCAGAATGGCGTCAGGAATCCCCATCTTGCCGATGTCGTGAAGAAGAGCCCCTCTGCGAACGTTGACCAAAGCCTCCCCATGAATTCCCATTTTAGTGGCTAGTTGGATCGTGAGTTCCATAACACGCTCTGAATGTCCTTCTGTTTCCTTGTCGCGCAATTCAAGAGCTTTTGCCCATCCTTCAAGAGTATTATCATAGGCATTGAGCAGTTCCTTTTGAGATTGATGAAGGCTCGTCACCATGGTATTAAAAGATTCGGTCAGGATCGAAATCTCATCATTCGTACGCGTGCTGACCTGCACATCCAAATCGCCTCTGGAAACCTGAACTGAAGCCTGTACCAGTTGAATTAGAGGACGGGTTATTGTATTTGCCAGATTGATACCAACAAGAATGACTAAAAAGTTTGCAGATACAACCAAAAAAAAGATTCGCCAGCGTGAATTGGCAGATGCCTGTACAATGGCATTCTGACTTAATGCAACTCCAAGGACGCCCAATTCGTGGTTTCCGCGCACTTCCCAAACCCCGAGAATTTCTGAAAATGGGATATTTGTCACGGTAATATCACGCTGACTGGAAATGTCGCGTTTCGCACTGCTAATATCTTTAAATGAGATGGTTCGCGAGGCTGTTTCTGAGTCCAAATCCTGAGAGAACGGAAGGGTGCTGTAAATGACCTGACCCGATTCATCGTATAAAGTAATCTGGGCAAATGTTTTGGCGCGCATATCCGCTGTCAATGTTGGTAGTGATCTGCCCACTAACACAACGCCAGCCAGGCTTCCCTGCGGGTCATAAATGGGCCCGGAAATGTACAGAAAATCCCCCCAATCGGTTTGGATCAGGTCGGCAAATTTATCGCCTGTGGCATCATTCTTTTGGGCAAGAATGTTTTGCACAATTTCGAGGTTGGAAAATGACGTCTGGGCGCCTGTCGAAAACTCATAATCCTCTGGATTTGCACCTGGGCGATGATGGACGGAAAGCACATGAGAGCCGTGGATATCAAGAAATTCCACCGCTTCCTGTTGATCATTTGCAATGATGCCCAAAGTGAGTGATCTCAAAGTATTTGGGTCGTTCGATTGAATGACAGCGGACACCCCTTCTGCGTTGGCTAACAGCCGTTGAGTTTGCAGTAATTGCGATTCGTAATTTACGATCAGTTCCGAGGATATTTTCCCCGCTTCATATAATTGTTTGTTGAACCGCTCCTCTACATTTTCGAACACCAATTGTGTTATCAAATATGCAGCTGCTGCCGCCAAAATCAAGGACAGGATCAAATACGGTATGGTGATCTTTATCCGTATTGGAACGCGTACCCTTTGGGCTGGAATTTGCTGAGGAGAGACATCCTTGAAAGCAGACATTTTTACTTTTATCACGACGAAAAAGAATATGGCAAGTTTTGAACAAGAGAATTATAGTGTATATACCCTTATTCGCCTTGTCAGCCCGTAAAATATCTGTTTTGTAAGGTTGAATGAATGGTCAATAGCCAAAGCAACATTTTTTTGATGTGTTAAATAAGACATATCTCCATCGAAGTTGCCTATCTGTAAAAAAAGAAAACAAAATACAAGCCCGTAATCAAAATGATATGAGCCGGGCAGCGCTGTAGGTGTATTAATTGTGGCTGGGAGTTCCAATAAAATCAAAGTTTAGTTTTGGTTTTAGATTCCTGGAAGATGAACCGATATGCGTGTGCCCCCTCCCGCTTCACTCTGGACCTCGAACCTGCCTCCGATCAACTCGGAGCGTTCCTTCATCCCAAGCAGACCGAAGTGCCCGCTCGGTGCGAAGTCTGTCGGGCTTTTCGGCATGACAAATCCAACACCGTCATCGCTTATCTCCAATTTGACCTCGTGCTGACTAAAGTCAATTTTGAGGGTCGCATGGACGGCCTGTGAGTGCCGCACAATATTGTTCAAGGCTTCCTGTGCGATGCGGTATAACGCCAACTCAACTTCGTGCTCAAGGCGATGTTGATTCCCATTTCGATAAAAAACAACCTGGATGGATTTCGTCTCCTGGGCCAGCATCTCGAGCGCAGTGACCAGCCCCAAATCTTCGAGATAGATGGGGCGCAATGCACGGATGATCCGGCGAAGGTTCTCCACAGTTTGTTCTGCAAGTCCCTCCAGTTCCCTAAGGGATTGCTTTCCTTTTTGGTCCTTGATCAATTTCTCGGCCAACTGCACACGTTGTTTCAACGCGATGACCGATTGAATGGTGTCATCATGTAGTTCGTGTGCCAGTCTCAAACGCTCATCCTCCTGCGCGGAAGTGATCGCGCCGATATAATCATGCAGCCCAGCTTGAGCCGCCTGCACCTTGCGCGACATTTCTGTCAATTCTTTTTGGAGATCCTGCACTTCTGAGATCCCGCCGACAGAATCTTTTATGGATTCAAAATCACCCCAGGCAAGCGCGGCGGCCTTGGTCTCCAGTTTTTGC
>JACRMH010000026.1 GCA_016219545.1 Chloroflexota bacterium
CTCTAAACTCGGCGGCAACAGTTGCGCTTGTTTCATTGTGTATTCTTTGAAGATGACTTTTCCGTTGTTCATCCCTCTATTGTATTAAATTCTTTTTAAATCGAAAAGGGCTGCCCTCTTTTTGGACAGCCCCTTCTTTTTGTTTACATCTTTTTATTTTCAACTAAAATCTGCAACCACCTTGCCCCTTCCGCTTTGCTTTGCGCGATACATGGCATGGTCGGCGCGATGCAGCATATCTTCAAGACTGCCGCCCGGCCTGCTGGTGGTAACCCCAAAACTGGCGGTTAACTTTTGAACTTTACCAAAGGGATGTTCCTTCACCATCAGGCATAGACGCCCGGCAAGGATCCTTGCCTGTTCGCTGTCCGTCCCCGGCAGGACGATCAGAAACTCCTCCCCGCCCCAACGCCCAAGGCTGTCCATTCTTCGGATCGTGTTCTCTGCAAGGTCGGATAAGCTCTTCAAGGCATTATCGCCTGCAAGATGTCCGTGCGTATCATTGACGTTCTTGAAATAATCCATATCGAACAGGATGATGGAAAAAGGAGTCCCATAACGGACAAAGCGCTCCATCTCCTGTTCCAAAATTCGATATAGGGCACGGCGGTTCAATAACCCTGTCAACGAATCGGTGGTGGCATACTTTTGCTGCAAGGCCCCCATGCGCTGGATCAACAAAGCTGCCAGAGAGAGTCCGGCAATGGGATTGATCCAACGGAAAAGGAGTCCGCTTTCCAGCCTGCCCGAGAAATATAATGACCAAATGTTATAAACCGCCATTATAAATACAACGAGAAAAATATAAACAAAGAATGCCCTGACATAATTCGGGTTCATCGCCAGATATGCCCCCACCATAAAAACAATCAACCATAGGGTCAGGCTGTTGATACTCTCTGCCAGCATGTGGGGAGCGAACAGACCTGAGTGGAGGGCATAGTTCAGGTTCAGTTGTGTGACGATCAGTAAATAAGATGCGTATGAAAAATAAAAAACCGGATCCACAATCGAAATGGAACGCGGGATGAATTTAACCAGCGCCATAAATAAAGCAAGTTCAACGATCATAAAGATCGCAATATAGAATTGCAGACCGCTTTTTGCGATAATGAATGCATACAATAGAGTCAGCACGATCCCCGCCGGAAAGGCCAGAAGATAGGTTTGGCGTTTATACTTTGCCATCAGATCGGGGGGCATGGAATTTTGAGAAGGAAGCATAAGCAATTCTATACTAAAAAATACAGGACGATACTGTTATCGTCCTGTATTTCATTATAATTTTTCACCGACCAATTTGGCGACCTTGCTCAACACATCAAAGGTCTGTCCCGTATACGGCAAACTGCCTTGCGCGAGATTAGGACGCCCGCCGCCTTTACCGCCAATGCCCGTGATGAGATCGCCGGCCTTGAGTCCGCGCTTGACGAGGTCTTCGGTCACCACCGCGATGACGGTTGTCCCAGTCACGAGGACAGCGGCCCCCGCCTTGGGATACTTCTCGCGGAACTTATCCGCCAACATTCGCAGGGTATCTACGGTTGAGTCAGGGATTTCAACTGCCAGCACGTTTATGTCTTTGACGGTTTGAACCGTCGAAAGTCGAAGGTCGAAGGTCGCAAGAGCCTGCTGTGCGCGCAGGTTGGACAGTTCCTTTTTGAGGTCTGAAATTTCATCCTGCAGAGATTCCACTTTAGCAGGGACTTCATCCACGCTGGATTTCAACACGCCCGCAGTTTGCTTGAGAGTCTTGAAGCGTTTTTGGATCAGGTCATACGCGCCGCGCCCGGTGACCGCTTCGATACGGCGAATGCCTGCCGCCGCCGAACCTTCGCTAACAATGAGGAAAGCGCCGATGTCTGAGGTGCGGTCGATGTGTGTGCCGCCGCAGAGTTCGTAGGAATATTTATCATGCTCATCTTCGAGAATGGAAATGGTGCGGACAACCTCGCCATATTTTTCACCAAACAAAGCCATCGCGCCTTCCTTCTTGGCTTCATCCAGTGACTTGGTCACCTTGACCACGGGCATATCCGCCGCAATCGCATCATTGACCATCTTCTCGACGCGTTCGATCTGTTCGGGGGTCATGCCATCGGGCTGGGTAAAGTCAAAGCGCAGATGAGTCGGCGCGACAAGAGAACCCGCCTGACGGGCATGGTCGCCGAGGATTTCATGCAGCGCCTTGTGCAGCAAGTGTGTGGCCGTATGATTGCGCATGATGTTATGACGGCGGACGGTGTCCACTTCGGCGACGACCTTGTCACCTACTTTGGGTTGGCCGGAGATGACCTGTCCAATGTGCGTGATGATGCCAGCAGCGGCGCGGCGCGTGGAAGTAATTTCGATCTCCCATTCAACTGGGCGGGAAGACCCCGCCCCTACACAACGGATATAACCTTCGTCTCCCACCTGACCACCCGACTCAATGTAGAAGCCAGTCTTTGGCAAAATGACCTCAACTTGATCGTCCAGCGAAGCGGAGGAAACAGATTCGCCGTTGACGATGATGGCTAAAACTTCACCTTCAACACGCGGACTATTGTACGGGTCATATATAACGCCATCTTTGCCCAACTTGGGCGGGGTGACCCCGCCCCTACCTGACTGTAAATCCTTCAAAATGTTCGCGAAGAATTCTGAATCTTCGCCACCGAGTTTACCCATGGCTTTACCGCCGCCGGAGGCTTTGATGTGTTCATTCTTTGCGGCATTGAAACCAACTTCGTCAACATCGAGTCTCTGTTCGCGGGCGATGTCACGGCTGATCTCAAAAGGCAGACCGTAGGTGGCGTAGAGGTCAAAGGCAATGTGACCATCGAGGGTGGTCTTGTTCGAGGTGCGAACTTCGTCGAGCTGATTCTGCAAGTGAGCCGTACCCGCTTCAACGGTCCGCGCGAAGCGGACTTCTTCCCGAGTCAGGTTATCTAAAATGGTCGCCTTATTCTTTTCGAGTTCAGGATAAAAATCGCCATAGTTTTCAATAAAGGCTTCGGCGACTTTGGCAAGGAAAGGTTCTTTGAGACCGATCTTGGTGCCAAAGCGCGCGGCGCGGCGGATGATCATGCGTGTGACGTAATTGCGCCCGCCATTGCCGGGGACAACGCCGTCGGCGATGAGGAAGGCGGCCGAACGCGCGTGGTCGCAGATGACACGATAGGGCGTGAAGTTTGCGTCCATCTCTTTTTCGGAATGACCCGTGAGCGAACGCAGAACATCGAGAGCGCCGGTAAAGAGATCGGTTTTGTAATTTGAAGTGACGCCCTGCAAAACAGAGACGATGCGTTCAAAGCCCATGCCGGTGTCTACATGTTTGGCGGGCAGGGGTTCGAGGCGGCCGTCTTCAAAAAGATTGTATTGAATGAAAACGTTGTTCCAGAGTTCGAGGTAACGCGTGCATTCGCCGTTCACGCCGCAGACGTGGTCTTTGCCGCGCATGTTATCGCGTTCTTCGCCGAGGTCAATGTGGATCTCGGAACATGGCCCGCAGGGACCGAACTCCGCCATCTGCCAGAAGTTTTCCTTGCGCCCGAAGAACAAAACATGTGACGGGTCGAAACCGGGTTGTGCCTTCCAAATATTTGCGGCTTCATCATCCTGCGGCACGTTGCCCTTGTCATCGCGGAAACAGGTGGCGTAGAGCTTATCCTTGGGCAAACCCCAGACATCGGTCAGCAATTGCCATGACCATGCGATGGCTTCCTTTTTGTAATAATCACCAAAGGACCAGTTGCCGAGCATTTCAAAAAAAGTATGATGCGTGTCGTCGCGGCCTACATCTTCGAGGTCGTTGTGCTTGCCCGCCACGCGCATACACTTCTGCGAGTCCACGGCGCGTTTGTATGGCTTTATATCCGTGCCGATGAAGACATCCTTGAACTGCACCATGCCCGAGTTGGTGAACAGCAAAGTGGCGTCGCCGCCCGGCACAAGGGACATGGACGGCACGGCGGTATGTCCGTGCTCGACGAAGAAATCTATAAAGTCCTGGCGGATCTGGTTGCCTGTTAGTTTTTTGCTCATACGAAATGCTCCGAAAAGATGAAATGACTGGCGAATTATACCAAGTGAAATGTTGAAGGTTGAAAGTTGAAGATCAAAGGTCGGGGAGAAATAAAAAATCCCGAACCTGTTTAGGATTCGGGACTAAATTCCGTTCGTTCAGTCTCAAGCCGTGACAGGTTCCCATAACGCGCGCATAGCAGCGGCGGCTTGAGCGGAAGCGGATGACTTGAAGTTTTGTTCCATGGACGGCATTATATCACTCTGAGATTTAAGTTGGGGGAATTTTTTGGAGGTGCGCCTCCCCTTAAATAGGACTATTTGGGTCTTGAATTTGCCCCTAAAAAGTTGTATAGTGATTTCGAAATTCAGACGGGCTTTTCAGGTTTAGAGAGTCCATATCAAAATACTTCCAACAGAAAATAAATTCAACTATGAATAAAAGAAGGGTTATACAGCCCTAACCCAATAACGCCAACTTTATAAGGTTCTCTTGAGGAAAATAAGATGATCCTATCTGATCTTACTCCGCGTGAATTGGAAATCCTTCAACTGGTCATATCCGGCCGAACCAACAAGGCGATTGCAGCCGAATTTTACATCAGCGAAAAAACGGTTGAATATCACCTCGACCGCATCTATACCAAGATCGGCGTACGCACGCGGTTGATGGCGGGGGTTTGGGCAATACGACACGGCATGGGGGATGAACTAGGGAAATCCCTAGTTAGATGACCCAATTGTTTATCCTATAATGTGGAGGAACTTTCGCTCTTCCCAAAAAAAGGAGAAAAAATGATAAAACGGGTTCTTATCGCCCTGCTTGCCTGCATGATACTTGCAGGTTGCGCCTGCAATCCACCGATCGCCAGTACGCTCGATGTGACCCTGCGCCCACAGCAAACATCCATGTGGTGTTGGGCGGCCAGCGGTCAGATGGTGATGGAATTTCTCGGTCACGGAGTCGACCAGGCAACCCAGGCCAATAACCGGTTTGGTCGCACCGACTGTGCCAACTCACCCACACCGGCGGCCTGTGTCAACGGAGGTTGGCCGGAGTTCGACAGATACGACTTCACATTTAATACCACTTCAGATACAGCCCTAACCTGGGCTCAGGTACGGGAACAAATTTATTGTAAAAAGAAACCCTTTGCCTTTAGCTGGCATTGGGATGGTGGAGGCGGGCACATGATGGTCGGTATCGGCTACGCAACCATTGCTTCCACGAACTATGTACTTGTCAATGACCCCTGGGCACCCAATGTAGGCGAGCAAAGCTTTAAAACCTATGCAGCTTATGTAAGCGGCAGTGGATATTCTCACTGGAATGATTACTACGATGTAACCTATACAGGAGGGAATTAGCCATGCGCAGCTTATATCATTCGACAATAATTGCCGGCTTGCTCCTTGTCTTGATGATCGCAGGCGCGTGTCAGGCGGGACCGGATTCAGGGTCCAACGGCGAATCATCGGGTCCCCCCTCGAAAGATCCGCAGGCTGCGGCTGAACAAGCATTGACGGTCTTTCAACAACTCGTCAACGCTGATAATTTCAAGGCCATGGGCTTTGAGTCAGTTGAAGAGATCAAGTCCGCTCAATTGGGTCAACCGTTGACCGTATTCCGCGTTCCACTGGATAAACTGCAATCCTTCTCCAAAGACCAGAACCCGGAAGACCTGCTCGTAGATGTAGGCCGTGTAATATATCCAGTGACGTTTAAAGAGCAGGTGCGATCATCCATTGCGGTTGAAGGCGCGGGTCAGGAATGGCGCGCCACAGATTATGGGAGTCCCAATTTGATTCGGGCGCTGACCCAATTCACCCAATCCCCCACCGACTTCATTGTCCAAGTTCCGGCATTCAGTCTATATTTTATTGCCCAGCGGTCTGATAGCGGGCTTGTGCTAACTCCCATCATTGATGATGTCCGCTTCGGTCTAAAGGCCGGTGAGGCCATACCAGCCTCGGTCATATTCGATATCCTTGTGCCCTTCACCCGAGACTACAACGGTCTGCCGGATGGTTAACCCAATCTGATCTTCAAGATATATGCCTTGCGCGGTCATACCTGCGGTTTTGTCTCGCCGTTTAGACACAGAGTTCGCAGAGAAAATATGAGCTTTTACAGGTCTTTTCTCAAAAATCTCAGTGTGCTTTGTGGCTGATTAAAAGCGCAATTTGTGCCCGTGTTCAGTATACAAACAGCAAACCCCTTCCCTTAATTGGCAAGGGGTTTTTCTTTACAGAGAATCTCAAAAGACAATGGATACAGGGGGACTAGGGAAATCCCTAGTTTTATTGACACTTGCAAATCTTTATAATGACTTAAGTTTGATTTATCGTATTTGGAAGGAGAATGATTATGCGATTCTGCCATGAAGTCAGCCAATGGATCACCGACAATATCGAAACGCCCATTGAAAACTGGGTAACGCAAACTGAAACGCAATGCGTAGCACAACCCTGTAATTGGTGGTGTCTTTGTTGTAACAAGTGGTTTTGCTTCCTGGTGACCCTTCTTGTCCGCGTGGTCACTTTTATTATTGTTACAGTCACCCGACTCGTCACGGTGATCGTATGCGAGATCGTCGGGTTCATCCTGGACCTTGGCGCGTTCTTCATCAACCTGCTGCTCAGCATTCCGATCATCGGCGGCATTATTCGAACCGTGCTAAATTGGCTGACCGAGATCTTCTGGCGGCTTGTCGGATTACCTGATTTTCTGCTATCGCTTATCGGAGTTCAGCTTCCCAAAAAGATGTACGTCAAGTTGATCATCTTAAACAACAACGGCGTCCCGCTGACCAACGAAGCAGCTGTGATGCCTTTTATTAATCAGGCTCATACCATTTTCCAAACCGAATGTAACGTCAACATGATCTACACGGGCGTTTGTGTTCCCCGATCGGTCACCCCGCAGGAAGCGTTGACAATTTCCTGTGATGTCGGCGGTTTCTTTGCAGATTGGTGGATCGCCGGGTCATATTTTGAACGGGTCACCGCAGACTGTGCTTTCAAAGACGGCTGGCGAAGAATCCTTGGCAACGGTGCCGAGATCATCGTTTTCGTCATTGGGAACGTCACCCCGGACTCTTCTTCATCCTCGACCATTGGTTGCAGCATGGGCCCGACATATAACTATGTAGTTGTGGAAGTCAACAGCATGGGAGCCATTGCCCACGAAATAGCTCACAGCTGCGGGCTTTGGCATATCACCGACACGACCAATCTAATGAATCCGAACCTGCTCGCATCGACCATCCGCCTGTCCACTACTCAACGTTCCATCTTTCGAAATAGCAGACATGTAACTTTCATTTAAACCTCACGAATATTCAGAGGAGTTCGATCATGAAGAACACAGACGAAAAAAAGAACCTAACATGTACAGCCAGGAACTCAATTGGCTTTGTCGCTTTCCTGGTGATCTCGGCCATATCAACCCTGATCTATTTTCTAGTTCGCTAGATATTTTAGGGAGTCAAATATGGAAAATATAAACGCGAATCAAGCCCGCACGATCCACAATATCTCCGAACTGGCGGAACTGGCGCGCTGGTCCAATCTTTTGGCTATAGTTGGAAATGTGAAGTTGGAACTGCCCGGCCTGACCAAAGAGAAAAAAAGCGAATACGAGAACCTCGTCGGGATGTACACGCATGCCTGCGGCTGTGAGGAAGTCCGTATCTTTTTAGTCTCCTTGCTGGCCATTTATGGGATCCGCCTCTACCTTAACTCAGGCGGGACTCTGGTTTTTGGGTGGAGTGAATTTGGAACCGGGTTTGGTTTGATGTGTGTAGGCGCTGTCATTGGCAAATTATTTGGGCTGATCCGCGCTCGCATCAAATTACGCGCGCTCGTCACAAACATCGGTCTGGACCTTCAAGCATAATTTGACCTCTTGCAAAAAGATTCTTTAGCCGCAAATTACGCGAATTCCTCGCGGATTTTTAACCATCGTGAAAATTAGTGAATTTCGCGGCAAAAACTCAAACCCAATTAATGGATGGGGCACTTGTAATTCCGGTATCAGTCTTGTATAGTGGTTAAAACTTTTGAGGAGAAAACCATGAATAGACGCCGGAACATGCTCAGCTTGTTTGCCATCGCTCTTATAGTTTTATCTTCCATCGCCTGCCAGACAATCATCAAAGCCATATCCCCAAATCCATCATCATCAAACCCTATTGTCAACAACAGCAATGCCAACCTGACATTGGACTGGCTGGCAACAGCCGATGAACTCAATTCCCTATCCACAGAAGTTGGGATTATTGAATGGAAATTAATCCAGGATTTCCCCGGCGAAAACAGGATCTGCCGCTCTTTTCAGGGAGTGAGTTGGAGCGCCACCCCTAATGAGGGCATGAACTGCATCTTCAAGGCCGCAGCCGGAACTTCGTTTGACGGCATCATCCAATCCATGTTCACGGATGGACAACTTCTTGAAGGGGAACAACCTGTCAATTCAACCCTTAGCATTGATGGCGAGTTTGCCGTCTACGCAGGCACTTTCCCAACCGGTCACAGTGTATTCGACCTGATCCTGTTTAGGGACAACAGGGTTTATTGGTCAAGTGTGACCCTGGGGACTCCCGCGGGAGCAACTCCTCAGGCAGTATATGAAAGCGCGGCAGAGGTCATTGATAGGTTTCTTGTCAATATTGTGAACATAAATTTGGAGAGAAGCAAATAAAGCACAGGTGTCATTCCAAACGTGATCTCAAACCATAGAAGCCGGAGAAACTTTCATGAAAAAAAAGACGCAGGAACCTTCCATATCCATTACGGGCGAGAATGTGATCGGCACGATCAATGCGGGCGGAAATGCAAATGTAAAGATAACTCAAAAGATCATCCATCAAGCCACGCCTGAATTGAACACCCTTTTCAAGTCTGTTCATAAAAAGGTCAAATCCCGCCGGCAGGATCCCAAGGTGGATAAAGTCAAGCTGACGGCACAGGTTAACAGAATTGAGAAGGAAACCGCCAAAGGCAAAGAGGCGGACAAGGATAAGCTGGAGGGCTGGATCATGAAATTGGAGAATATGGCTCCCGACATCGTGGATGTCATGCTGGCGTCACTTGGCGGACCCGTCGCCGGGTTTACAGCTGCCTTCAAGAAAATAGTCGAGCGCGCAAGAAAGTCAACTGCGGGAGCTTAGAAGAATTATGACCCGATCCACACCGAACGATAAAAAAGCAAGTCAACGCAAACCAAAGCGGAAAGCGACTGTCAACAAGGTTTCCAAACAGACCATTAAGGGGCAGAATGTCGTTGGCGGGATCAATGCACGGGGTCATGCAAAGATCAGCATCAATCAAAAAATATTCACCCAGTTATCAAAGGATGAAGAAAAGCGCGGCGAACAGGAAGCTGAACTCAAAGAATTAAAGAATGCCATCAAGCAAAAATACGCGGACATTAAACGCCGCGTTAACCGGCCGCTGCCTGAGGATGGGAATCCATATCTTTGTATGCAGTCTTTTGAGGTCACGGATAGGGCGCGCTTTTTTGGCCGCGATGATGCCATCCAGGAGCTGCTAATACAGCTTGAAGAAAACCCCACTACCTTCCTCGACGGCTCGGGCAGGACCAGCCTGCTTCAAGCGGGAATCCTGCCCGCCCTTCTAAAGCAAGGTCACCTGACGCTGATCGTATCGGCCTCGCATAAGGAACCTTTATCAACGAGTATCAAAAAACAACTTTTGCCAAATATCGAAGCGATGGATTTTCTGAAAAGCATGGCCTTACCGGAATTCATCCGCCGCGTGACGGATAACCTGAACAAGCAGTCCCAATTATTTATTTTGGTGGACGAATTCGAAGAATTTTTTTCCAACTCATCCGACCCTGTTGAAATTGAGAATGGTCAAACCTTCAAGGCGGAGTGGAAATCATGCATCAATGGGATCGCCCCGGATGCACATTGGTTGTTCAGTGTCCCCACACGGTTGAAATATCTATTTAACCTATTCAAAGATGAAGTGGCGATCAACCCAAATTTGGTGACCCTTCATCCGCTTGAGACCGAAGACGCGTTCACGGTCATGACCAAACAGGGTGCGCTGCGCGGCATCAGAATTGACAAATCGGTGAGCGACGCCATCATAAAAGCGCTAGGAGACTACAATAACACCGGAATTGATCCCACCCAATTGCAATTGGTGTGTTATATGCTGGCCGGTGGGAAGGGTCCGCTCGTCAAACATTGGACCATGGATCATTATTTGAGTCTGAATAAGGCGGAAGGGATCCTGCAAAGTTATCTTGACAGTACCATCAATGAACTTGAGCCAACCCAGCGCGACCCGGCCTGGCAGTTGCTCTCCACTCTGATCGAACCTTCGCAATCGGTTACAAGCGAAAGTGAACTCATTCAAAAAATGAAGAGTCAGGATGTTAGTGAAGAAATTACGCGAGAGGTCCTAGGCTTCCTGCAAAGCAGTCACCTCGTGGAATATGCCACAGCCTATAAATTATCAAGCGACAGTCTGCTTCCAGGCATTCAGGCCTGGCGCGATAAGCGCAGTGCAATGGAGAAAGCAAAAGAAGCGATCTGGAATCAAGTCCGCAGTATTGGCGGTTCGGCCCTGCGCGGGTCAATTGGTGGTGCCATCGGGTTTGCCCTCGCTTATTGGGCATTACCTTACGTTGAGAGAGTCCCCCTGCTAAAGGATATAAACTTTTTCTTTGAATGGTATTTTTACAACCTCACCCTGCGCGCCCTCCTTGGAGCGATTACCGGTTTTGTTTTGACCCTATCCATAGACCTGATCCTGGCTTCGTGGAAAGGAGAAAAAAAGTGGATGCGCCTGCCAACAGCCATGCTGGCTGGCGGAGTTTCATTTGCGCTGGCAATGGTTCTTCATATTAATTTACATTATCTGGGTGACCAGCTTTTCACTGCCCTTGGGGTCGCAGCCGTGGAAGGATTAATTTGGGGAGCAGTGGCTGGAGTTGGCGCAGTATGGATCATGACGTCTGAGCAGTTGATCTGGCTGAAACTTCTCGCCACCAGCGTGACCTGTGGGCTGGTCCTCGCGTTGACAGATTCCCTGCTGAAAGGGTTGGACCTCAGCGCTCCGTTTTATATTATCGGTATATCGGGAATGGTCATGCCCTTATTCCTGCTCGGGTCGGTCTTGCTGGGCAGGTCCACAAAGGCCAATGGATAGATAAAATGAAAAAGCTTTCCTTTATTTTTGCTCTGACTGTATTATTGGCGGCTCAACTCTCATGTGAGCCGACCACCCCAACACCAATTCCATCCATTGGTTCAGTTCAGAAGCTGCAAGGCACAGTCCAAGCGGGGCCGGAATCAGCATTGGAAAATGTTGACCCTGACCGAAAAATAAACAATGAGGATGCCATTCAAGTCCATGACGACGGCAAAGCCAAACTGGATTTTGGATATGGTCTCGTCTTTACCCTTTATAACAACACTCAACTGGACGGCACATCCGTTGACCAAAGCGGCACTTCGCTACAAGTCAGGACCAAGTTGAGCCAGGGCGGGTTGAAAGGCTATAACCCGACGGGAAGCCGCACCGAGGTTCTACTGCCAAACGGCGGAAAGATCATCATCCTTGGGACCAACTATTTTGTTACGTATGATGCGGAAGAGGAAATTGTCAGTGCTTATAACATGGATGGGACTGTTCAATATTCATTTGATGGGAATGATCCCACAACCCTCCCTACAAGTGGTTTGCTGGAATATAGTTCGAGCAGTGGAATTAATATAAGAACCGATCTAAAGTTGTCCGGCGCTGCGTTCGATGAATATGCCACGAAATACAAATCACCCACTCAAGGCTTGGATGAATTGATCAATGATCAGGAGGCAAGAACCCGGAAAACCCCGACCCCTACGCCGGCAGCAACAGACATCTACAAAAAATATATTTCACTTGGCGGAGAAGGTGGAGTCCTGGGTGCTGTGGCAGGTCCAGAGACAAAAACTCCCGACGGTCGCGGGTTGTATCAGGAATATGAAGGCGGCTCCATTTACTGGCTGAAAAAGACCGGAGCCTTCGAAGTGCATGGAGCGATCCGGGAAAAATGGCTCAGCATGGGCGGAGTCACCGGCGCCCTGGGGTTTCCATTAACGGATGAAACCACCACACCGGATGGCATTGGTCGGTATAACCATTTTGAAAAAGGCTCGATCTATTGGTCGCCTAAAACCGGCGCACATGAAATTCACGGGGCTATTCTGGTTGAATGGGCAAGCATCGGCTGGGAACAAAGCGTTCTTGGCTACCCACTGACGGATGAAACCATCACACCTGATGGAATTGGACGATATAACCAATTTCAAAATGGGGTCATCTATTGGTCACCGAACACAGGCGCGCATGAAGTGCATGGATACATCCTCAAACTTTGGACTGGAATGGACGCTGAACGCGGCAGGCTGGGCTACCCAACTTCTGATGAGTTGATCTACACCGATGGCACCACGCGCTACAACACATTTCAATACGGCTGTATCTATTGGGTACCCGGCACTGACCAGGCTTACCCAGAGTGCCCGGGGATAATTTATTAGCAACCAACACTATGCTTCGAGTCACCCATTGACTCTGCATTAAGTGTAGTTGTATTTCAGTATTATCCTGCCGCTTCAAATGCAGATTTGATCCACGCGATCAACTCCGCATCCACTTCCTTCACATCGGTCATGTTGACGATGTAATTGCACATGCTTCCCTTGGGTTGCTCCAAAAGGCGGGCATTTTTCTTCAATTCCCTGGCGTTGATACCAACCTCGAAACGCGTATTGGTCTTGGGTCCGATCATTGCAAATTGCTTGTTGCGTCGCAAGGCCACATACCCTTTCTTCGGTACGATCTCAAACTCGCCAAATTTAACAATCTCATTCATCAGCTTTTCATGAATGGGGCGGAACGCGACTTTAGCGCCTGAATAAATTTCATCCAAAACAGTATCTGTGCTTTTGCCTTCAGCGGCACGCGCGCCATCCGAGCTAAAAACAGCATGGACCAGGGAATTTGCATCACCATGGCCCAAGCCATACTTTTCCTTGAACATGTCACGAAGTTCACCATGTTTGGTCAGCCCACTGCTTTTTGCAATAGATGCCAACTCGGCGAGTGATCTGCCTGTTTTCTTTTGGATATTATCAATTTGGGTTTGGATTGCTTTATCAAGGGCACTCATCAGATTATCTCCTTTTACTTTTAAAGTGGATGGTTGAATTTTAGAACATATTTTCTTGTTTAGCAAGTGGAATTTTTTAGTCATTTCCCTTCATGAAGTTCGTGGATGGTAAATTACCGATACTTTTTCAATACTTTGCACTCCCCTGTGGATCTACTTTACATGCTATTCTTTTATCGAATACGGATCAAATTTGGAAGCGGACACGATCAACTCCTTCAGATCATCCCAGGGAGCATCCTCATAGGAAGCGATTTCAACATATCGTTTGGCTTTTTGGGTACCGCGCAAGAGTTTTCGCGGATCATCTAAAAATGCCCCGTGGATAAACGCCAGACGAATATGATCCTTTTCAATTCCGATCTGGCATATCCCTGCACTGACGATCCCTCCGCGCCCTTCATGGAAATAACTCAACCCTCCCCAGCGGACCACCTCAGCCGCATCTGGCGCGACCGAGAAAATGACATTTCTCAACTCCAGGACGATCTCCTGCAAATTTGGCGGCGTGAATTTAAGAAAATTTTCGATATGGTGAATGGGGAGCATGGTTTTCGATCCAAAAATATTATAGCACCCGCCCGGCAGTAAGCCGGATTGCCAACACCGCACCGGCATTGCGGCGCAAGTATCCGACCGACATGTAGCGGCGTTCCACGGCAACTCTCAGAGAACCAAAACATTCAATGCCATCAATGATCAATAAGGAGAAGATATGGAAGCCAATCCTTATTTTGTGAAAACTCTGACAAATTTGGTCAAATTACTTGTATATTTTTCAAATTTGGTAGATAATTAATGAGAGTTTCATTTTTGTAAGGTTGAAAAACATACAAAGCTGTGGGATAGACAATTTGGAAACTGGCAGGTCGCTGAAGATCTTTTAAGCCTTTTGAAAAATCAAGGAGGTTCTTTCGCAAATATCAATACTGGCTGCTAAACACTTGTACATTTACATTTACATTTCATATCATAAATCTTAATGAGGAGAGATAAAAATGTATCGAAAAGTTTTTAACATGCTTTCGCTTTTGCTTGTGATGGCAGTGGCATTCTCAGCAGTTTCCCCTGCCGCAGCTCAACCCGGGTTTGATTCTTCGGAAGAAAATCAAGTTGAAGAAAGTTCAAACGGGATTTATATCATTCAAATGATCCATGCTCCCGCCATTTCTTATGAAGGCGACATTCCGGGCCTGGCTACTACCAAGCCAAATAATGGTGAGAAGCTTGATCAAAACGATCCGGATGTGCAGGAATATGTTGGACATTTGGAAGAAGAGCATGATGACGCGCTGAGAGAATCCGGCGGCGAAAAGGTCTATGATTATGGCTATACTTTTAATGGTTTTGCTGCTCAATTGACCGTTCAACAGGCCAACAAGCTGGTTAAAGTTGACGGCGTTTTGCAGGTCAGCCCGGATACGCTTCAGACTATGGATACGTCCTCAACCCCGAGTTTCCTTGGACTCGATGCAAGAAGAGGTCTTTGGAATCAACTCGGCGGTTCTGACGAAGCTGGAAAAGGTGTGGTGATCGGTATCATTGACTCTGGCATCTGGCCTGAGAGCCTGAGTTTTGCCGATCACATCAACGAAGATACCAATCAATGGACCTTCGATAGCGGGGATAATATTGAACTGGATTACAAAGCTCCGAGGAATTGGAGTGCACTATGCCAATTTACAGATGCTTCATGTAACAATAAATTGATCGGCGCTCAATACTACAACGCAGCCTGGGGTGGCGATGCTGCCATCGCCGCCCAGCGTCCCTGGGAATTCCTCTCCCCGCGTGATTACAATGCCCATGGAACCCATACTGCCTCCACGGCTGGCGGCAACTTTGGCGTTCAGGCGACAGGTCCCGCTGCTGTATTCGGTACCATCAGCGGCATGGCCCCGCACGCTTATATTTCTGTATATAAGGCCTTGTGGTCAACTCAAAGTGGTGACACAGCCAGCGGCTTCACCTCTGACCTGGTGGCTGCAATTGATCAGGCTGTTGCCGATGGCGTGGATGTGATCAACTACTCGATCAGCGGCTCGACAACCAATTTCCTGGATCCCGTTGAAATCGCATTCCTTAATGCTGCGGATGCCGGCGTATTCGTTGCCGCTTCGGCCGGTAACAGTGGACCCGCCTCCGGCACCGTTGCGCATCCCAGCCCGTGGATTACCACGGTCGCAGCTGGAACACATAACCGCAATGGCGCTGGTTCGGTTACTTTGGGTGGAGTTACTTATAGCGGCGCGTCATTAGCTGTAGCAGCAGTCACTGCCCCGTTGATCGATTCAACTGCAGCTGGTTTACCCGGCGCAAATCCAACACAGGTGGCTTTGTGCTACAGCAATGCTGACGGCGGCGCTGTATTGGATCCGGCCTTGGTGGCAGGCAAGATCGTGGTCTGTGACCGCGGCGTGACGGCCCGTGTGAACAAGAGTCTCGCCGTTCAACAGGCAGGCGGCGTGGGTATGATCTTGTTGAATACCAGCCCGAGTTCGATGAATGCAGATTTCCATTACGTCCCATCCGTTCATTTGCAGAATACAGATCGCGCGGCGGTTAAGGCTTATGCGGCCACCCCCGGTGCAATGGCCACGATCAACGCGGCTACTCTCACCTTTACCGACCCTGCTCCGTTCACTGCTTCGTTCTCCTCACGCGGACCTCTCACTGCCGGCGGCGGTGACTTGCTCAAGCCTGATGTGATCGCTCCTGGACAGGATATTTTGGCTGCGGTATCTCCGGCGATAGCAGGCCGTGAATTCGATCTGCTCAGCGGCACTTCAATGTCGTCACCGCATGTGGCGGGACTTGCTGCGCTGCTGAAGGATTTACACCCCGATTGGTCGCCCATGATGATCAAGTCAGCCTTGATGACCTCTGGCTATGATGTCCTGGATGGTCCAAATACCAATCCCCTGGTGATCTTCCGTCAGGGTGCCGGTCATGTACGTCCAAATAGCGCGGCTGACCCGGGACTGGTTTATGATTCGAGTTTCAATAATTGGGTCGCATTCCTCTGCGGTGCTACATCTGGAGTTAACCCGGCTTTTTGTAGTTCGCTTGCCGGTGCCGGCTACTCACTGGAGCCCAGCAACCTGAATGTCCCATCCATCGCCATTGGTGATATGGCCGGTGTGCAGACTGTCAACCGCACGGTAACGAACGTCGGCGGAAAAGAGAAATACACCTTCTCTTACAGCGGTCTGGCTGGCATCACGGTAACACCAAGCGTCAATTCATTCACTATTGAGAAGAATAGGAGCAGGAGCTATTCTGTTACATTCACTACGAATGGCGCACCGCTTAATTCCTATGCAGGCGGTTACATTACATGGACTGGCAATAAGGGCCATGTAGTCCGCATCCCGGTTGTGATCCGGCCTGTAGCCATGGCGGCTCCAAGGGAAGTCTCCGGCAGCTATAACGTCACCTTTGGTTATACAGGTCCGTTCTCGGCTACGCCAAGCGGTTTGGTTCCCGCCACAGCCTTTAGCGACAGCATCAACACCGGCGATTTCCTAACCTACCCTGTGACTGTCCCTGCTGGCACAACTTATGCGCGCTTCGCGATATTTGACTCTGAAACCACCCCCGGCAGCGATCTTGACCTGTACATTTACAACGGTGCTGGAACTTTGGTTGGCGTTAGTGCTGGCGGCACCTCTGATGAAACGGTGAATCTTGTGAATCCAACGGCCGGAAATTATACGATTGCCATTGATGGCTTTGGAACGGCCAATCCCTCCACTTTCACCGTTTATGCATGGGTGTTGGACGGAACGGATGCTGGCAATATGACCGTCAGCGCTCCCGCCTCCGCGACAGTTGGTACTGTGGGAACGATCAATCTGACCTTTAGCGGTTTGACGCCCGGCGTCAAATATCTTGGCAGGATTTCCTACAGCGGCGTGGCCGGCCTTCCCAGCCCGACCGTCGTGCGTGTCGATCCATAATAAAGCAGGTTCTCGTTCGATAAGTTAATAAAACAGGCTGGCGAAGTTATCGCCAGCCTGTTTTATTTGATGAGGAGGGAGTTCTTTAGGTGTCGTACGCTGCGCCTTCAACAGGTGGGATGGGATCTTTGCAATAAGTTAACGATCTATCTTTCCCGGCGTGATATTCAAATTCACGGATATCATGTTTCAATATAACAAGATATCCGGGCGTTAAAACCTGTGCATACATCATGTTAGGCTGCGGACAGCCGAGACTTCCATCAGACCAGGTGACTGCTTTAGCTTCCACGAGGGTGATATCACTCGTTTGGATGGATAATCTTTGGGCGAGGTCTTCCTTTGCTTTTTCGATCAAGCCATCCATGCCGGAAGTGGAAGGTGTTGGTAATGTCGAATTCATTTGCGTATTACTTCCTTGAATTGACTTAAGAAAATTTTCGAGATGGTGAATGGGGAGCATGATCTTCGCTCCAAAAATATTATAGCACCCGCCCGGTGCGCATTTTGATAAAATCATTTTATAATCTTTGTGTCACAGCAAAACAGTCAATGTCAATAAGGAGAGCAAATTATGGAAGCACATCCCTGCCCCAAGTGTAATGAAACGATGGACGAAGGTACTGTAAGCTTAACTGGAAGCGGTTTTTTTGGTTATGTCTCCCGCAAACAAACAGGATGAATTAAAGAAAAAAATACCGTAAAGATTTGCGGAGGATGAAAAAGCGACGTGATGCGACACGTCGCTTTTTGTTATAAAGACAGGCGAATCCCCCCTCATCATAGACTTTCATTAACCTCCCCATTCCTCCAGTTGCGGGATTAGTCGGATGGACTTATAGTTTGCTCGTTGGCTGGTCAAAACCTTATTGTTTACTACCAGCAGACCAGAAGACAAAGCGACCAGGAGACTATAAAACTATGCACTACGGCGGTTGGTTTCAATACATGCGTTCAGGAGACGAGAAACCCAAGATCACTCGTCAATTATTGTTACGTGTCCTTACCTACGCACGCGGATATTGGTGGCATATTGCGGGCATGTTGGTCACGATCCTGCTGACCACGGGCTTGTCCCTGCTGACTCCGCTCATTTTCCGCAACATGATAGACGTGGTGCTGCCAGCCAAGGATGTGAATCGACTCGTGGTCCTCGGTGTGGCGTTATTGCTCATCCCTGCGCTGACCGGCGGGATCAACGTCATTCAAAGGCGTTTGAACGCCACCGTCGGCGAAGGCGTGATCTACGACCTGCGTTCAACACTGTTTGCGCAGTTACAGCGCATGTCCTTGCGATTTTTTACGAATACAAAATCCGGCGAGTTAATGAGCCGCCTCAACAATGACGTGGTCGGTGCGCAGAATGCCATCAGTAATACCATTGTCAACATCGTGACGAATTTGATTGAAGCCATTGCGTTATTGGCCGTCATGCTCACGCTCGAATGGCGGCTGACTCTCATCAGCATCTTGATCCTGCCGCTGTTCATTATCGCGGCGCAGCGCTTGGGTCTTGTCCTGCGTGATATTGCGCGCAAAGCCATGGACATGAATGCGCAGATGAACGCGCACATGAACGAAACTCTCAACATCGGCGGCGCATTGTTGGTCAAGTTGTTCGGCCGCGCCCGCGAAGAGGAAGGACGTTTCCGTGAGCGCGCCGCGGGTGTCCGCGATATTGGCATTCGCCGCGCCGTGGTTGGCTCAACGTTCTTTGTCATCTTCGGGCTTATCACCGCGGTGGGCACGGCCCTCGTCTACGGTCTTGGCGGCTGGTATGTCATTCAAGGTTCATTCACCGTCGGCACCATCGTGGCCTTCGGTTCGTATCTGGGAAATTTATACGGCACGCTGCAGGGTCTCGCGGGCGCGCCCGTTGAATTTTCAACCAGCATGGTTTCATTCGAACGCGTCTTCGAGATCATTGACCTGCCGCACGACATCGTCGAGAAAAAAGACGCTCTCGTTCTCAGGGATGCAAAAGGCGAACTCGAATTTGAAAATATCAACTTCAAATATGCGGTCAACGAAAACACCATGCTCAAGGAAGTCAAACGGTATGGAAAGATGGAAGACGTGGGTGCGGTGTTATCTGGCGGGAAGAAAGCAACAGACGATAGACCGAAGACCGTAGACGGTCGACCGTCCGCCGTCCACGGTCAGGATTCACTCGAGCCTGTTCAAACATCTCAAGCACGCGAAGTCGCTTTGGAAGGAGTCTCCTTTACCGCCGCACCCGGACAGTTGGTTGCTCTCGTCGGTCCATCCGGCGCTGGCAAAACCACGCTGACCTATCTCATTCCAAGATTGTACGATCCCACCAGCGGAGTCATCCGCATTGACGGGCACGACCTGCGCGATGTGACCCTCGACTCGCTCGCCGCCACGATCGGCATGGTGACGCAGGAGACGCACCTTTTCCACGATACCATCCGCACGAATTTGACCTACGCAAAAATGGACGCCACGCAAGCCGAGATCGAGTCCGCCGCGCGCGCCGCCAACATCCACGACTTTGTGGCGGGATTGCCTGACCGATATGACACCATCGTTGGTGAACGCGGTTATCGTTTGAGCGGCGGTGAAAAACAACGCGTAGCTCTTGCAAGAGTCATCTTGAAGAACCCGCGCATTTTGGTTTTGGACGAAGCCACCAGTTCCCTCGATAGTGAATCTGAATCATTGATTCAAGATGCATTGAAACGAGTCATGGCGGGGCGCACATCCATTGTCATTGCACACAGATTGAGCACGATCCTGGCCGCTGATTTAATTTTGGTGATGGATCGAGGAAGAATCGTTGAAAGAGGAACGCACGATGAGTTACTCGCGACGGGCGGGCTGTATAGTCAGTTGTATGAGACGCAGTTTCGAGGGGAGAGAGTGTAAGGGAAGGTTGAAATCAAATACTGCTTTTTGATTGTTCCCACAATTGGCGTGTGAGTTGGATCTGACCGAGATGAAGTGTGGAATGTTCGAGCGCATGAAGCAATGCCCATGCCACGCTGAATTCACGCCCACCCCTGGCTGGGCGCATTTTTTCCAAATCCTGTATAGTAAATTTCTCCAACACGGCTCGTGCATATTCCAGATTGTCCGCAAGACGTTTCTTCAAGACATCCACTCCCACACCATGGACTCTGAACTCTGCTTCGCGATCACGTTCAGTCGTGTCTTGCGCCGCGACATCTCCGATCCAGTACCGTTCCGCGCCTGTCAGATGGAACACCAGAACACTGACAGAGTTCATATATATCCCTGGAGTCCAATCCAGCGCGGCTGGCGGAAGTCCGTCCAACTCCTTGAGAATATCAGTATGACATATTTGCAAAACATTTAGGTATTCTTGGAAAAAAGTTTGCATGGGTCACCGATCCTTTCCGAACCAATAAAAAAATCATTTTGAGCTGCGAGTTACTTGTTTCGATCCACTACCGCTTTAACCAACTTGACCGCGATACTGCCGCCGGGCACGAAAGTGCCGATGGCATCCGCAGTCACATCGAACAGGAGATCGCGGGTGAGAATGCCTTTGATCTGATCCTGCAGCTTTTTGCCTCCCGTATGTACATCACCCGTGAGCGCATCGAATTCGACGATCACTTTTTTGTTCTTCGCCGCCCATTCATATTCGAAGGCATAGACCGGACGGAAATTCAGATCGACAGTTTCTATATTCACCCGTTCCTCATGGACAGCCTGGGCATTTTTTACAGGACGAACAACTTCAGTAGTCACCTGCCGGACTACAGCGGTTGCCCGAACCTGAGGTGGAATCAGTAGTATTCCTTCGGGGTTGAATGTGCCTAGATCGGAAATTTCAACTCGGGTGAAATTCGCATATTTCTGGAAATCAACCTGCGCCCCACTCACGCCGTCGAAGGTCTGCTCGACGTGCAGGTCCTGTACACAATGTTCAACAGCCGTGAGCTTGAAAGCAGGATCCCCTTTTGGTTGAGGCACAACCGATACCTCCTGACCTAAAATAGTTACACTTTTTACTTCCTTCCAACCCGTGGTCACCGTGTAGGTCGCAGCACGGTCATAGACAGTTTTGGATGAGGCCGATACCAGCCAGAAAGGCTCCAATCGATTCTCTGTTGAAGTTAGTTGAAGTTCCTCCGGTTTGGGACGTGAGATCAGCGCTCCTAACATTCCCGCCACCAAATTCATTTTCTTTTGCTCTATGCGGTCATGGGCTGCATTTACATCGAACTGGGGAGTAAGGTTATAAACATGTTCGGAAGGGAGATAGATTTCCATAAGGTCACATCCTATGAATAAGTTGACAGTTTACGGCACGGACAATCATCAATGTCCGCAGTATAGCACTTTTGGCATGAGGTGGAGTTGATTTATGTCTCCTAAACACTTCCCAAAGCGAATGGAATAAATCGCATCAAATGAACATTGAAACCCTGGTTACCAGTCCTGATAGAAAACCACCGATTAATGTAAAAAAGGGACCAACATACCAATATGCTGGTCTCAAATCAAATAATTATGTATGCTGATTCTCTATTTCTTCTCTTTCTTTGAAGACGGCTTCTCTAATGGCGGAGAAACTAATATATCTTTTTCTGTCTTTTCTTTCTGTTGAACAGCTGATGGAGGATATTTCGGGCTTTGGTCGCCAATTGTATGTGTATTTGCCCCTTTGGCTATTGCAAAACCTGAAATTCCAGACAATATTGGCAAACCTGCTTCTGCTGAAATAGATTTTGTTAAGATAAGAATCGCGAGGACTATTATCAACAATACAGCAAGGATAATTTGACCATATGCAATCCAAAACGTGATACGACTATCGTTGAAATATTCCGTTAAAGCATGACGAGAATCATCATCTATGCCTTCCGAAAGTCTTTGTTTTTCAACAAAATAACTTCGTGAGGTTAACCGCCATGCAAACCAAACAGTGCTTAAAATGACTAATATTCCAAAAACCCCTATGGCGATGGAAAGGGAGAAAATACCATCCCAAGGTTGAAAAGTTGTACCGGTCGTCATGCTAGCCTCCTTTGAATACACATGTAAGAACATTTTTGGTAGACGAACTATTAAGTATCTAAATATAGTTTTCTTGTTCAAGCTTTCGCATTAGGATTGAAGCAAGACTCAAGTGGTCGAGACAAGAGTCAACATCGTCTTTTACTCCATATTCATGCCCACGAGGATTTCTTATCGCTAAGACGCTTCCCGCAAAAAGAAACTGAAAGCCTTTTTGTTCATCTATTTCTGACTCGTTCGCCATTTTAGTTAACTTTATAGCAGGGGATTTTTCGGCAAATGCCTGCATCATCAATTTGTATCCAGTTTCTCTTATCCCCGAATGACGTTGAATCTCCTTATCAATAAACTTGAATGCTTCAAAAGTCGCCTGAGCAAAATGACCATTATCAAAGAGTTTTTTTACATCTTCGGGAAGTTTTGGATGAATGTTTCTTATGTCAAATGGATGAAGATGTTGTTCAGGGATTTCTTCTTCTTTTTTCTCTCTGATAACAACACTTCGCCTAACAATTTTCTCAAATTGCTCTAACTTAATCGGCATTTAGAATGTTCTCGCGGAGACTTTGAAAGATTTTGTCATAAGTCTCTTTATCAGCACCAGCGGGTAGATTGATTTCAACACGAACGGTTAAGCCGAAGTCACGCTCACTCTTTCTTGATTTACCTATGGATTTCGAAGTATCTTTACTTAGTTTTTCTTTTTTCTCAAAAGTGGTTTTACTGGTTTTTAAAGTTGAAGTTTTAGACTTTGGTGTATTTTTGATTTCTTCACTTACACCTTCTAAACGTCCAGACAGTCTAGCGAGAGCTCGAAAGGTTGTTGCCTGTCTCTGACCAACATTTGCCCCTGTATGGTCAGCACCACGGAAAAAAGAAATTAATTTACTTTTATCAAGCGTCCAAGAGTTGTCACCATATAAGTCAAACAGTTCCTTGTAGGCCGACTGTACCATTTTGCTAAACTCTAGTGCAAACTCATTATTTTCATGTTTAGAAAACGCAGTGCCGGTTGCCTCAGTCTTTTTTCCATTCTCATCAATTATCCCAAGATAGCGAACCGTATTGATTACATAGCCCTCATTATTTGGTGCTATACCTAGCTTTTGAAGCATTTCAGCATTAACTACCAGGGATTGGGGAAAAGAATTGCGAAGTTGTTCAATCAGTTGGGTAAGATGAAGCGTGCTTAAAACGTAGGGATGTTTGTCAGCCATTTTTTCTCCTCCTATTTGGGGATAACACGGTGACTTTCCTAACTATACATCTGTTTTTTTACAAAGGCAAGAGAATCACTGCCGAAATCGTGGTCCTTCGGTACATCAGTGGTTTGCCGGATTTAGGGCGAGGATTGATTTGTGAAGTTACTTCTTCATTGAGAATCAAAAACAAATTTGAAAGCCCCCGTTGCCATACAATAAATAGCAACGGGGGCTTTCATACAGAAATCTCTAATATGATGAATTGGAGTGCGAGATCTCCAGGTCATCCACCTTTATGAAAGTCGGCACGATGATCGCGGTGGGGTTGCGCGCGCCGTAACTTTGGGAGGTGTTATTGATGGTCTGTGATTTCGACATCCATGCCACCTTGTCACCGAAGATATCCAGCAGGCTTTGGGTCACACGCACATTGTACGGAACGACCACGGAGCCATCCTTTTTGAGCAGCAATGCACCAAAGCGCGAACTGGCGGTCACCAAACCCTTGGACGGGTTGACGATGTTCATGTAATGCAGGAAGGGGATGTAAAGGATGTCGTTCTCGCGCGGCAGATTCACAAGTTCTTCCAAAGTGCTAACGTTCTTTTCGCCGCCGCCGAGCACCAAACTCTTGTGCATCACGGTATGACCGGTGGGTTTGGCTTCAAATTCGTCGGCATCATCCTGATCCCAGGTGAAGGACTTGAACACGCCGTTTTCAAAAATGGGGAATTTAGTGCGCTTCATACCGGTCAGGTCACGCTGGAATGGGAAGGTATCCAAATTCGTGGCGTCATCTGTCAGGTTGAATTTATCCGAAAAGACTTTTGTGCCAACCTGGTCTTCGCTGATGAAGGAAAATCCGCGCTTCATCGAACCGCCGCTGAAACCGATCCAGTTCATCATGTTCAGCAAGTCACCGCTCGCGGCTGGACCAAAGACGATGTTATATTTTCCAAGCGGAATTTGCTGGGGCGCATCATGCTGATAGCGGTCCAGCAGGAAGGACAAGTCACGATATAGCGCAGACGGGTCCAAGTCCGCTTTCTTCTGGGCGGACTGTTCGGCGATCACCTCCCATTTGAGAGTGGAGTGTGAAAGGACAATGCTGACCTGCGCGTCGGAGGTCTTGAAATATTGAGTGTGTTCGGAATGTGTGTTGATCTGCGCAACCACATTTGAACCGCAGGAGAAGATGCCGGAGAGTTTAATATCATCCGTCTCGAGTCCCTTCACAGCTTCGTTGAAATAGGCGAGACGTTCTTCGTTGCTGATGATCGCCAGTGTGGAATCAAAAGCGCTTTCGTCGGCAAAGGATTCAGCGAAGGTCGGCACTGTTGGCTGGTAACTTAAGGGCATGGCATGTTTCACCATTTCGGCGGCGATGTCCACTCCCTGCTTCATCTCTTCCAGTTTTTGCAGATCAGTGATCAGCGAGTACGAAGCGCGCTTCCTGTCTTCGTAGGCCGTAATGTCCAGTCGGATTAGATGTTCATTGGTGTTGAGCGAGATCGCAGAGTTGGCGAAGCGCATCAAATAACTGTCTTCTTCATGATAGAAGAATTCGACTTCGACATTTTTCGAGAGGGCATAAGCGCGCAGGTCACGCAGGGTTTGTAAGATTTTGTCCTTCATGGCTACTCTCCTATTCTCACATTATCGAAACGACAGACGGGAATGCCATGACCCAATTGCATGATCTGGTTGGGCTGACCCTTGCCGCAGTTATCCACATAACGCACTTCCCAGGTGGACTTATCACCCACCGCTGAAAGCGAGTTGTAAAACTTGACGGTCTCGCCTTTGTAGGTGGAGTTCTTCACCACGCGCGTGACCTGACCGTTATCCACAAGCCAGCCGATGTCGGTGGCGAAATGGAATTGTTCACGGTTCGAGCCGATGGACCAGCTCTTATCGCCATCAAGGATGATGCCTTTTTCAGTATTCTTAACGATGTCATCCAGCGAGCCATCATTGCCGGGGTCAATGTTGATGTTGGTCATACGCTCGATCGGGACTCGATAGAAAGCTGTCGCGCGATTTGCTCCACCGCTGCCGTTGAAGATCTGCTTGCGGGCGCGGGCATTCGCTTCTTCCACCATCTGACGGCCGGTAATTGCGCCGACGAGAATTCCCTTATCAATGAGCAGGTTATCCTGAGCCGCAACGCCGTCATCGTCATAGCCAAAACTTCCGGGGCTGTTGGGCAAAGTCGCATCGGCGCGGGCTGTTAATTTGGTTGAGCCGTAGCGCAGGCTGCCAAAGTCATTGAGTGTGACGAATGAACCGCCGGCGAATCCGAGTTCGTATCCGAGGATTCGGTCAAGTTCGAGAGCGTGACCAATGGTCTCATGGGTCTGCAGGTACATAATGCCGGGAAGCAGAATCACAGAGCGGTCTTCCTTCGGGCATTCTTCGGCTACCAGTACCTCATTCATTTCCCGAACAATGCGCTCGGCATTCTCAGTGAACATTTGCAAATTGACAGTTTCCCATCCGCGGGTATCGCCCATGCGGGAAGGGCTGAATTTTCTTGAATGGGATTCGCCCTTGGCGTCCACGCCCATCACTTGAATGCTTGGGAAAACCTCAATGAGATTTTTTTCGATCTCGCTGCCTTCCGAGTCAATGTAGATGATCTGCTTGCGCATGAAGATCAACTCCCCCACGCGCTGTGCCACGCCGGGCTGATCCATTTTCTCGTCCAACTTTTTCAGGAAGGAAATTTTGTCTGCAAGCGCAACAGCAAACGGGTCGATCCGATTCGGGCTGACGAATGAGGCCCGCACAGATTCCTTTTCCGCGAGTCGGACCGGAAAAGTCACGCGCTCAGCAGCGACACGGGCATTGTCAAAGGCCTTGTCAAACAAAGCGCCGACATTGCTGACATCCGACGATGCCGAGAAACCCCACGCGCCTTTATACAGCGCGCGGATGCCCACGCCGCTCTCGCGTGAGGATGTGGCGCTCTTCAGGTTGCCGTTCCACATCATCAGGTAATTTGATTCCTCAACGGGATACCAGCGCACATCCACGTAAGTGGCACCGGCTTTTTTAAGTCTTTCGATCTGCTCTTGTAATTGCTTTTGCATTGGCTTCTCCTGTAATTTCACGATGGAAGAGGGCTCTCAAGATCAATAGGCGCGATCTGTTTTGCATCACCCATTGGTCTCAGTGCCAATTGTAATACAGAGCAGATTCAGTTCCATGTTTGAATTGATACTTGCAAAGTCTAATTCGGAGTTGTATACTCTTATTAATGAATCCACCGAATCATTTTAGGAGGTAGTATGTCACATCGTCATTCGATTTTCTGTATCCTGCCACCGCACATGTTGGATCAAATTGCACAAAATGGAACAACCGCTCAGCGCGACATGGCAGTGAAGACCCTGGCTTCATCCAAACAAGTCCGCGACAATCGTTTGAACATGCTGACCGCGGCAATGAGCGGTACTTTTGCTGTTACAGGAACCAAACAACGAACGATCTACGATGCAAAATTTGGCACAACCCTGCCCGGCACGGTTGTTCGAAGGGAAGGCGATGCACCAACCCAGGATGTGGCCGTCAACGAAGCGTATGATTACTGCGGCGCAACCTTTGACCTGTACTCTGCCGTCTTCGGCCGAAACTCCATAGACAACCGGGGCATGGATCTCAAGTCCACCGTCCATTATGACAAAGGTTACGATAACGCCTTTTGGAACGGGCAGCAAATGGTCTACGGGGATGGCGATGAAGACATGCCGGTTGCCCAAAGGTTATTCAACCGCTTCACCATATCCCTGGATGTGATCGGCCATGAATTAACCCACGGTGTTACACAATACGAAGCTGGCCTGGTCTATCAAAATCAACAAGGCGCGCTCAACGAAGCCGTTTCGGATATTTTTGGCTCACTCGTCAAACAATATCAACGCGGCCAAACCGCCGATGCAGCCGACTGGATCATCGGTGAAGGTCTGTTCACCAGCAATGTGAGAGGAGTCGGCATCCGCTCCATGAAAGCGCCTGGCACTGCTTATAACGATCCGGTCCTCGGCAAGGACCCCCAACCCGCACACATGAAGGATTACATCACCACCACTCAGGATAATGGCGGAGTCCACATTAACTCGGGTATTGTCAACCACGCTTTTTATGTCACCGCCATCAATATCGGCGGATATGCCTGGGAGAAAACGGGACAGATCTGGTACAAATCTCTTACCGAAAAATTTACCAGTATCTCCAACTTCCAAAACGCGGCCGACCTCACCTTCCAGGCTGCTGGCGAAATTTTTGGCATTGGAAGTTTGGAACAGGTTGCGGTTAAGACAGGCTGGACCGAAGTTGGTATTAACGTAGACAGCACACCGTCACCTATCCCCTTACCCGGCGGCGAAGGATGCCTGAAGGGACTTATGCGCTCACTCGGTCTCGTAAAATGATGCAGATCCATTTCGAACGTACTGGCGGATTCATGGGACGCAATATTGCCCTCGATCTTGACCTTAGCTCCCTGCCGCCCGATCAAGCCGCCGCCCTAAAACTGCTCGTTGACGAATCAGATTTTTTCAATCTGACAGAGCTGCGGCCGGAAAACCCCATGCCGGATGGATTCGTTTATTCCATCACGGTCGAGACCGAAACGAACAAACACACCATCCACGCCAGTGAGTTAAAGTTTCCGCAGAGATTACGCCCGCTGCTTAATGATCTCTTGAGCAGAACGCGTACACGCTAAAACAAAAAGGACACGACTGCTCGTGTCCTTTTTGTTTGAAATTTTCTACAGTCTCGCCAGTCTGCCGGCCCTTTTTAGATCACGATAATTCCATAATACCTGCCAGATGCGAAATGCAGCTTCGATCTGGATCATGATGGACATTTTTGATCTTCCCCAACGACGATCTGCAAAATAAATTGGCGTCTCGCCGATCTTGAATTCAAGGCAATGCGCCAGATAAACCATCTCCACCAAAAAGACATAGCCGTTTGATTGAATGCGCTCCAAGGGCATGGATTGTAAGGTCTCACGCCGCCACATGCGGTAACCGGTGGTCACATCATGCATAGGCAATTTCAAAATACTACGTGCATAAAAATTCCCGAATGCAGAGAGGGATTTTCGCCAAAGCGGCCAGCGCTCATCTACAGAACCGCCCTGCACATAACGCGAACCTATCACCACATCATTGGACTCAAGCAGTTGCGACATGGCCACCAGCACAGACGGATCGTGCGAAAAATCCGCATCCATCTGGACAATGGCCTGATAGCCGCCATCCAATATTTTCTGAAACCCGTTCAGGTAGGCCGAACGTAGCCCCATCTTGCCGGGACGGTGAAGCACGTCCACGCGACCGGGGTGGTCGGCTGCCAATTGATCTGCGATCTGTCCCGTGCCATCCGGGCTGTTATCATCCACAACAAAAATACTGACGTCCAGCGGAAGCGAAAATAAAGCGGAGACCAGTTTGGGCAGGTTCTCCGCTTCGTTATATGTAGGTGTTACGACCGCAATGCGCAAAACAACTCCTATTTCTTGGTGCGTATCAATTCCGCCTTGACCTGATCTACAGTTGTAAATCCATTCTTGAGCGAAGCGAGTTCCGCCAATCTTGAGCCGAGACGGTTATTCTGTTTCGTCATTTGTTCCCGATCCCGGATCGGATAAAAGTATTCAACAGATTGCTGCAAACGCCCGCGAAGTTTTTCGCTCAGCGCCGTCAGGTTGGAACGCGGGCAAACGAGGATAAAATCAGAGCCGCTTAAATGTCCGAGGAAATCATCCGGCCGGCTGACCTCGCGCATGGTATTCACGATCATAAAACTGATCGCGCGCAATACATCGTCAGAAGCAACAAAGCCGTAGGCTTCACGGAACGCATCCATATTTTCAATGGAGATCATCAACAGGGAAAAATCATCCTTGCCAAGGACTTCCGAAATTTTTTCGGTCACCAGAGTCCCTTCAGGCAGACCCGTGACGGGGTTGGTCAATGACCCCTGACTGACCCGCTTAAGTGAATTTCGGACGCGTAAACGAAGTTCCTGCACATCGAAAGGTTTGGTGATGTAATCATCAGCGCCGAGTTCGAGCCCCTGTAAACGGTCGGCGCGTTCACGCTTTTCAGTAAGGAAAATAATGGGGATCTCGGCCGTGCGGCGGTCGGCACGCAGACGGCGCGCTACTTCAAAACCGTCTATATCGGGCAGGCGGATATCCAGGATGACAATGTCCGGGTGGACGGTTTGACACGAGCGTACGCCGTCCTCACCCCAATTCACGGAGAACACTTCATAGCCTTGAACGCGAAAATATGCGTTCAGCATTTCAGCCACGTCAATATCGTCCTCAATGACAAGAATTTTCGGCTTGGTCTCTGCCATATTAGATTTTCGTTTCTTTATGAGATCGGTTCTTTTTGAATAATGAACTCACAAACGGCATCACCCACCGCAACACATTTGGATTCATTCACACGGAATTCATTACCACCGGAAACCCATTTAAGTGCTTCCTGTAAAAGGCCGGTTGAAATAAAACAAACAGGTTTATCCAACCCAACCCGCCCCCAACAGCAGGGACATTTGTGAATCGTCCAAACCCATTCAGTATCTTTCTCTTCGACGGTTGTCTGCTGGTCACTTAATTGGGTGAAGATCTTTGCAAAGGCCGGCAGACCAATTCTCAGTTTGGATTGAAGCGGAAGGACAACGAATGCCAGGTCGGCGGCGCCTGCCAACGCTCCAAAATTCCTAAGCGCATCGGAAAAGGTTGCGCGTCCGGCACGAAGAGCAAGTCCGCGTCCACCGCGGGGACCATACATTTCTTCCAAAGCGGAACCAATAGCGGAAAGTTCTGAGAAGTCAAAACCTTTATCAAGATTATCGGGGGGATAATTTTCGATGTAACGATTTAAGCCGCCCAGATTTAATATAGCGTTCAATCCATTCTTACCCATCACTTCTTCAAGTGATTTGATGGTGATCAATCCAAATTTATTAGGGTAATAAAAACCACTTTTCTCAATGGGGTTCATTGCGACTCCACTATATCAACTTCGAAAGATCTTCGGCTGCGCGACGCATATCAAGGAAAATCAAACCGAGCTTGGCTTGTTCACGGGCCAGCGCGGTTAGTACGGCTTCTTCACCAACCGACATCAAGACGACATAGCCTTTAGCGCCCTTAATATAAACCTGTTCAAGGGAACCCCGCCCCAACTCGCTTGCGATACGCTCACCCAGGGAAAGCATAGCCGCAGACATGGCAGAGACACGATCCTCCTCCACGCCTTGCGGGAGAGCGGAAGCAATCCCAAGCCCATCAACGCTAACCACCGCTGATGCTTCAATATCAGGGGACGATGCTTGCAACTCGCGCAAGCGGTCCACCATTTGTTGCGCACGATTTTTAGTCAAACAAGCCCTCCTGAGGGGAATTTATACCTTTTAGCGATTTGAGGCAAAATTTCACTAACGTTATCTATTTTAGGACATCGAATTCATTGTGTCAAGTTCGAGCATTCCATTGGGCTTGACTTTTGCAAATTTGCAAAGTCAAAATCTTTTTACATGTGATTCCTGAAAAGAAATCCGGAAATCATCCCGATTCCTTTACACACCCTGACATACTTGCAGAAAACGAATTTTATCGTTTGCGCCTAAACACCCTTTATCGTAAAATACTCAGTGTCATATAAAAGTTGATGTTGCTGATATGTCCCGGTGGGATTTGAGAGATATATTCGATCATATCTTGCACATAAATAAACATTGGTGAAACATCAAAGATTAAAAAGAGGAATTCATGAATAGAAAATTTCTAGGATTGGTTGTCGGAATCATTCTCATCACATTGGCCTGCGGGTCAGTCACCCCGTCTACGCCGGATCAAAGCGGAGTGGGAACGATCGTGGCGGAGACTTTACAAGCAGTCACTGTTAATGCTCCAACTCTCGTTCCACCGACTCTTGAACCAACCGTGCAAAGCGGGATTCCGGTTTCGTTTCAAAATGTCTCATTTGTCATTCCGAATGGACTGGCAAGCGGAGCCGCCGGGACAGTGGTCGCGGCCGTCACAGAGGAGAATGGCGCGCCATGGGATGCGGCACCTGAACATATCCAGTTCACGCTCAACGGTTATATGTCCACAGGGAAATTTTCCGCAATAACGATCAATGTCTATCCGGCACAGGGATATTCAGATTCATACCCCGGAGCGACGAATAGCATTCATGAATTACAGGCAATCCTGGCAAGCCCATCGGCACAGTTGACAAACGATGCGCTTCCAAACGTCCCATATTTCAATGCGGCTCAGATGTTCGCAGCACAGACGCAGAGAATTAATTTCGCAAGCGGATCAGGCGTGCGCATGGTGACTCAATATGGACAGGCAGTTGGATCCGTAACAAACAATGGCGTCTTCTATCATTTTCAGGGATTGACCGGGGATGGAAAATACTATGTTGTGGTCGTCCTGCCCGTCGGTTCACCTCTTCTGGTATCTGGTGAGGGCGAAAATGAACCAGTACCTGCTGGGGGAGTCCCCTTCCCCGGCTACACCACCCTTGACCCTAAAGACTATGAGGCTTATTTTCAAGCTGTGACCGATGTACTTAATGCATCCAGCCCGGAATCATTCCAACCATCGCTGTCCCAGCTGGATGAATTGATACAATCCATTACGATCACTTCCCAGTAAGTAGATGCGGTAAAACATCATAAGATTCTGGAGGAACATATGAGAAGAACGACTTCGCACGATTCAGAGGTATACAGCAGTGATGTTTTCCGCATTTTGGCTGAATACGAAATCTCACGCTCGGCACGTTATCCCACGCCGGTGGGACTACTCCAGATCGAAATGACCCCGCACGCATCCAACGAGAGCGCCTTGCGCGCCGCGCCGGGAGTTTTTATTGCCGCACTCAATGGGCATCTACGTTCAGTGGACATCACCTCCTCTGCCGGAAGTGAATTCAGAATATTACTGCCTGCAACGAGCGTCTCAGGTGTTGAAACAATTTGCGAAAGATTGCTTTCAGTATTCAAAAACAGATTTGATACTGATTTCGGCTCCGTGACCTTTTCACTTCACATCGGCGCCGCCAGTCACAGTGGTGGACCGTCACTTACGGTGGACGGATTCTTCCAAAGTGTAGAAAAGGCGCTCAAGGAATCCAAGCTCAAAGGCCCGAATACTTATGTCATGACGGCGTAATTATCTTGAATTCATCACGCCAAAATATTTTCGGAGAAAAGAAGTGAGAAAACCTATTTTTACAATTCTACTTGTGCTGGGGTTGATCCTTTCATCATGCAATCTTCCAGAAGACCGCGCCGCATCACAAGAGCAGATCATGACCGCCGCCGCAATGACAGTTCAGTCTGCACTCAAGACGCCGCTGGCAACCCCAACAATAAGCACACCCACCGTCACTGTGGAAGGCAGCACGCTTACACCAGTGGTTTCATCATCGTCCACACCAGCCTCACTATCAACTCCGATGGCCAGTGTGGGAGATGTCATCAATTGCCGAAGTGGTCCAAGCAAATCATATAAAGTGGTGACCCAATTGATCCCCGGACAGTTGGTGCAGATCATTGGCTTCCTGCCTCCAAATTATTGGGTGGTAACTTCACCATTGGGAGAATGCTGGTTATCGGGTGAGTTTGCCACGCCGTCTGGAAATTTTGCGGCCGTTCCAACGGTCACAGCTCCACCCACGCCGGAAGGGATCAAACCTGCAGCACCGACATTCCCCTCAAACGGCTGGACATTCTACTGCTATGGTCCGGGGTCAGCAGATATTACCTTGACGTGGAATGACAAGGCGAATAACGAAACAGGCTATCGCATTTTTAGAAATAGCGAACTTGTCATTGACCTGCCTGCCAATTCTACGAATTTTGCTGAGACCATTGCGCTGAATTCGGGCCAGACGGTAACCTATCAAATACAAGCCTACAATTTGATTGGCGAATCCTTGAGTTCCATTGCAAGCATTACCTGTCCATAACAGGGTCTGAGATCGCCCTTTCGATATTCTAATAAAAATTCCCCGATGAAAAGTCATCGGGGAATTTACTTTACGCTTCGAGTTGTTCTTTGGCCTTCTTAGTCTGCTTGCCGCGTTCATCGGTTGAGAGAATTCGTTTGCGAATTCTGAATGACTCAGGCGTTACTTCGAGCAGTTCATCATCAGAGAGGTATTCGATCGCTTCGTCCAGAGACATTTGTCGGGGCGGCACGAGGCGGATTTCCATATCGCCACCGGATGCGCGCATATTCGTCAAATGTTTCTTCTTGCAAACGTTCACGGCCAAGTCGCCGCCGCGCGCATTCTCACCCACGACCATGCCTTCATAGACATTGATGCCGGGTCCCAGGAATAATTGTCCGCGATCTTCTGCAGTCTTGAGTGCGTAAGCGGTGGTTGAGCCAGCTTCCCAGGCAACGATCGAGCCTTTTGTGCGGGCTGACATCGGGCCAGCCAATTCATCATAGCCATTAAAGATCGTGTGCATGACACCTTCGCCGCGAGTGGAGGTGAGGAATTGGTAGCGGAAGCCAAGCAGTCCGCGCGTGGGGACGATGTAAACAATGCGCGTCATACCCTGACCTGCATCTGCCATCTCCATCATTTTGCCGCGCCTGCTCCCAAGCATTTCCACGACCACGCCGACAGTTTCATTGCTGGTCTCAACATGCACTTCTTCATATGGCTCAAGCAAAGCGCCGTCATCCGCTTTGTGATAGATCACTTCGGGGCGTGACACCTGGAATTCATATCCTTCGCGGCGCATGGTTTCAATGAGAATGCCGAGATGCAATTCACCGCGACCGGAGACTAAAAAGTTTTCAGCTGATTCGGTATCTTCCACACGCAGTGACACATTGGTGCGGAGTTCATCATATAAACGTTCGCGCAGTTTTCGGGATGTACTCCAGGTTCCTTCCTTGCCGGTGAATGGCGATGTGTTCACGCCAAAGGTCATGCGGACAGTTGGTTCTTCGACTTTAATAGTTGGAAGGGCGACCGGATTGGCAGGGTCAGCGAGAGTCTCGCCAATGGCAATCCCTTCAAGACCGGCGAGGGAAATAATATCGCCAGCTTTGACCTCATCAATCTCAACTTTATTCAAGCCTTTGAAGGTGTAAAGGTAACGGGCGCTTTCCGGCAGGATGGTCCCGTCCAATTTCATACGTGCCATTTTTTGCCCGGCTTTGATCGTGCCTGCAAAGACACGTCCAATTGCTGTCACGCCGCGATAATCATCATAACCAAGCATGGTAACCAGTAATTGCAGGGGCGCATCCGGGTCCACTTTGGGAGCGGGGATATGCTTGAGGATCACATCAAATAAAGGCTGCAGATCATCTCCAAGGTCGGGAGTAAGACCGGCCTTCCCAGCGGTGGCTTGAGCATAGACAACGGGAAAATCCGCTTGTTCTTCAGAGGCGCCAAGTTCGATAAATAAGTCAAACGTTTCATTGAGTACGCGGGCAGGTTCGGCATCCTTGCGGTCCACTTTATTGATGACCACAATGGCTTTGTGTCCCATGGACAGAGCTTTCTTCAACACAAAGCGTGTTTGCGGCATGGGACCTTCCGCCGCATCAACGAGCAGAAGAACGCCGTCCACCATATTCATGACGCGTTCCACTTCCCCGCCGAAATCGGCATGTCCGGGAGTGTCAACGATATTGATCTTGATCGGCTTGTTGGTAACCGGATCATTGAGGGTAATGGCGGTGTTCTTGGCAAGGATGGTAATACCGCGCTCGCGTTCGAGATCGTTCGAGTCCATCACACGTTCTTCAACATGCTGGTTCTCTCGGAAGGTATGAGATTGTCCAAGCAGACCGTCCACAAGGGTGGTCTTGCCGTGGTCAACGTGCGCGATAATGGCGATATTTCGGAGGTCAGTTCTTTCGATTTGCATAAGGTTCTCTTTTTTTTAGTTAGGTGAGTTCGACGATTTTTTTCGATATTGGAGACAACAGATAAAGGAGTTTTTTTTGTCTTCCATGATCTGCAATGTATCGTTCAGAGCTAGACACACAAAAAAACTCCCGACGGGGAGGCCGAGAGCTTCAAGTCAATGGTTCGGCGTGCAGAATGTATATTACCAGATAGTATGGGGTTTGGGTAGGGGGGAGCGAAAAAAATGAATTTCACTCCAACCTTAGGGAGTGCGAGAGCATCGAAAACCGAGCACGTTGAAGTTGTCCGTTGGAGCCTTCTCGTTACGGTTGGTGGTGCGGACGTCATAGCCGTTATTGAGCCAGGAGCCTCCACGCAATACCCGGTCTTGACCTTGTTCAGGTCCAAAAGGATTCGAAATTGGTGAATTTGGATAATAGGTTTCACTATGCCAATCATTTACCCATTCCCACACATTTCCTGCCATATCGAATGCACCATACATACTTTGCCCGGCAAGGTATATTCCCACCTGCGTTGTATCCCCTACGTTCATCTTGTAGTTCAGCAAGTTAGCATTCGGAGTGTCATTGCCCCAGGGATACATGCTTCCACCCAGTCCGCGAGCTGCTTTTTCCCATTCCGCTTCGGTCGGCAATCTCCTGCCCACCCACCCGCAGTATGCATTTGCCATGTTCCAGTCCACATAAATGACGGGGTAATTTTCAAATTCAGAGTTGCCATAATAACTTGTACGGGTATAAGAACTTTTATCCATCGGCTCCTGGCACACACCGGCGGCAACACATTTTGCATACATCGCGTTTGTCACTTCGGTCTGGTCGATCCAATAAGCATCCAGAGTTACCATATGCTGTGGTCTTTCATCAACAGCCCCCATCACATCATCATAAGTGGAGCCCATCAGAAAATCACCTGAGGGCACGTATAACTGGGTCATGCCATCCACGCCGACCATCGTTGATCCGATGCCAAGAGTTGGTGTAGGTATTGAAGTAGGTGTATTGATCACAGGGATTTCAGTTGCCACTGCCGCATAAGGTTCCACCGCATTAGAAGCGGTTTCCACAAACTGGGTTGGGGCTGGCAACGCATCTGCATTGCCCGTGTTTACGCTGGCTACTTCTAAAAGGCTTCCAGTGGATGCACATGCGTTCAACGCCAACGCCAGCATAATTATCAATAAAAATGGAATTCGTTTGTTCAAGATCTTTTCCTTTGGTTGATACTACTTTCTTTTATCAGACAAAAAATTGTTCTATGGATTTAAGAATTTCTATTCTATCGCTTATCTCATAAAATGAGTAAATTTTTTGTTGAAAATTGCGAGTAAAAAATGCAGCTTTTGTTTACCAAATTATGCGATGCTATTAAATGTGTTTATTGCATTATATGCAATAAAGTATTGGGAGGGTTGTATCCGCATTAAAAAGAGTATACAAATCTGTATGGAATCCTGATAAAGCAATTTCATTTTTGATATTTTTCGATTCTTGAGGATGAAGTCTGTGTTTGGTTGGAACAACTCACGAAAACCAATTTTTTAATAAGGCGAACCGCTAATAAGTAATCATGACAGTTAACAAAGAAAGACATGACAATAAACACATTCAATTTTATGAATATGATTTACAATAGATTAAGGTAACTGAATATGAAAAAACAAAACCCTCTTCAACCAGTCGTCTCTTTATTTGAAACCATTTCCCCGCTGGCGCGGCTTGAAATTCTATTGAATATCGGCTCCGGCGAAGCCTGTGTTTGTCACCTGGAAACAAGGCTTGGATATCGCCAGGCTTATATCTCACAGCATTTGATGGCGTTGCGTCAGGCAGGTTTGTTGGATTCGCGCCGCGAGGGAAAATATATTTTTCACCGGCTGGCAAAACCTGAAATATTGGATTTGCTAAAAGAGGCTGCCCATATTTCCAATGTTGCTCTTCCGAAGTTGGAAATGGTCAGCCCGGAAAAGCAATGTGCCTGCCCCACTTGCACAGAGTCCGTTCCGTCCCTCATCCCATTATCTGCAAAGGCCTGATATGTTAACTCAGAAATATCGTCTGCACGACAAGAACATTCTGGCATGGCTGGCGGTTGTCACTGCCGCGCTTCTTTGGTTTCTGCTTTACAACATGGCACAGCCTTTTGCAAATTGGTTATCGTATGGATTGCTGCGTTCTGAAGCAGACTCACAGTTGGGAGAGTCTCTTGCATTCTTCTTTTATGATGTCCCGAAAATACTTCTGCTCCTGGGCGGGATGATCTTTCTGATTACTACCTTGCGCTCGTTCTTCAGCCCTGAGCAAACCCGCGCCTGGCTGGGTGGCAAACGTGAGGGTGTTGGCAACCTGTTAGCCGCCTCGCTTGGCGTGGTCACACCTTTCTGTTCGTGTTCCGCCGTGCCGCTTTTCATCGGCTTCGTTGAATCGGGGATCCCGCTCGGCGTAACCTTTTCCTTCCTAACCGCCGCTCCAATGGTCAACGAAGTCGCATTGGTCATGCTCCTGGGTTTATTTGGCTGGAAGGTGGCGGGAATGTATATGGCAAGCGGTATCACGATTGCAATTCTGGCAGGCATTGTGATCGGGCGCATGAAATTGGAAAATCAAGTCGAGGACTTCGTCTGGCAGATCAAAGCCAATCACGCTCAAGGCATGACCTATAGACCGACATGGTCCGAACGTTTTACAAATTCATGGCAAAGCACCAGGGAAATCGTCGGCAAAGTTTGGATGTATGTTGTGGTCGGGATTGCGATTGGCGCAGGAATTCACGGATACGTGCCAGAAAGTGCATTGGTAAGTATCATGGGCAAAAACGCATGGTGGTCAGTCCCTGTGGCCGTGCTCATCGGCGTACCATTGTATTCCAATGCGGCAGGCATCCTGCCCATAGCATCCGTATTGATCGAAAAAGGCGCCGCACTTGGAACGGTGCTGGCTTTCATGATGGCCGTCGTCGGACTGAGTCTGCCCGAGATGATCATTCTGCGACGTGTGTTGAAGCCAAAACTGATCACCATTTTCATCGCCACCCTGACGATTGGCATTATCGCAATAGGATATTTCTTCAACATCATTTTATAGACCTCCACTCACTTCATTGAGAATGGAGTTTTCAAAAGGAGACTTTCATGCTGACTATCAAAATTCTTGGTTCGGGTTGTGAAAACTGCAAGAAGCTGGCTTACCTGGCTGAACGTGCTGTCATACATCTTGGTGTTGAAGCAGAGATCATCAAGGTAACCGATTACAAAGACATCATGGCATATAACATCATGTCCACACCGGGGCTGGTCATCAACGAAAAATTGGTTTCAGCCGGAAGGATCCCATCACAAGATGAGATCGCTGTCCTTATTACAACGGAGCTTGAAAAGGTATAACATGTCTGCGCCATCTACAACCAAAAAACTTTCCACCCTCGACCGCTACCTGACCTTGTGGATTTTCCTTGCCATGGCAGTTGGCGTGGGTATTGGCTTTGTAATGCCCGTAACTGTAGCCGTCTTCAACAAAGCTGTTTCAGTTGGGACAACCAACATCCCGATCGCGATAGGCTTGATCCTGATGATGTATCCACCGCTGGCGAAAGTCCGCTATGACGAATTAGGTGACGTTTTCCGCAATTGGAAAATTCTCGGACTTTCGCTGGTTCAGAATTGGATCATTGGTCCCATTTTGATGTTCGTTCTCGCAATTGTATTCCTGCGAGGCTATCCTGAATACATGACAGGACTCATCCTCATTGGGCTGGCACGTTGTATCGCGATGGTCATTGTTTGGAACGAACTTGCGAAAGGCGATAACGAATACGCGGCGGGGTTGGTCGCATTCAACAGCATCTTTCAAGTCCTGTTCTACAGTGTGTATGCCTATGTATTCATCACAGTCCTGCCGACATGGTTCGGCATGACTGGCAACATCGTGGATATCACCATCGGTGAGATAGCAAAGAGCGTGTTCATATATTTGGGCATTCCATTCATTGCAGGCTTCTTCACGCGCTTCCTCCTTGTCCGCGCAAGAGGCAAGGATTGGTATCACAAAGTCTTCATCCCCAAGATTAGCCCGCTAACCCTGATCGCCTTGCTGTTCACCATTGTGGTCATGTTCAGCCTCAAAGGCGATGTGATCGTGCAGCTTCCGCTCGATGTAGTACGGATCGCAATTCCTTTGTTAATTTATTTCGTGATCATGTTCCTAGTCAGCTTCTTCATGGGTAAATCCATCGGCGCAGATTATTCCAAGACGACGACGCTTTCATTCACTGCGGCCAGCAACAACTTTGAGCTAGCCATTGCGGTGGCAGTGGCAGTCTTTGGCATCAATTCCGGCGCGGCATTTGCAGCTGTTATCGGTCCCTTGATCGAAGTGCCAGTGATGATCGGATTGGTCAATGTGGCATTCTTCTTTCAGAAAAAATATTTCACTGAACGAGTGATGGTTTAAAATAAGATGGGCGTGGATCCATGGATTCGCGCCCATCTTGTTTTTACTGCAAATTAGCAACGGTCAAGCGGGACCTTGGATTGCCTCGGCGATCCTATAAATATTTTCATACCCTGAGCGGATCATCGTCACCAGGTCGCGGATGATCTCGCCTGCATCGCTTCCCGCCATGATCGGGTCTGGAATATCGTACGAAAATCCCTCCACCACTTGCGAAAGCAGGTGGACTTTTTTTCTTGCAAATGGAAATTCAAATTGAATGGACTCTTTATGCCCCTTCTCCATGACCAAAACCAGATCTGCATCTTCTAGCATTTTTGCATCCAACATGCGCGTCTTATGATGGTCAATGCTCATTCCAAATGAACGCGCCATCTCAATCGCGTCTTGCGGCGCGCGCCGTCCGGCAGAAGTCCACGTACCGGCGCTGCCAATGCGCCATTGAGGTAATGACCCATCGCGGGTCACTTGCCCAAGAAAAGTCTCGGCGGCGATGGGAGAGCGGTACTGATTGCCTGTACAAATAAACAAAACTGAAGTCATGGTATTAACTCCGGGCAAGGTTTTATCTATCTTCCTTGCCAAAATCTGTATCTGTAAATGTATATTCCAAATCATATTTTTCTACAGTGTACTTGGGCGATAAGGCAGGCAAAACATCTTCGGTCATATGGCGTGGTTTTGTAGGAATCTCCTGAGTTGCAGGAATGGGCGCGGGCGGAGGGACAGTTGGGCGGACAGGCTCATGGATCGACTTGGAATTAAACAATTCTTCAAGCATTTCCCTGCGGGCTTTGACAAGATCATCGGGTTGCTGATCAACTTTCGGCGCGATCCTGATCGGTTCTTCATCCTCCAAAGGTTCTAATAATTCAACAGGGAAGGGATCCATTTGAGTCATTGAACTGGCAGCATAGGGTTGATATGGGCCCGCTTGCGGAAGTGCCTTGATGATCGGGTCCTCTGCCTTGGGTTGAGGCTGCGCCGGCTGCCCTGTCTGTTCGTAGTATCCACCGCGCTTGGAATAAGCAGAATAGTAATGGTATCCGCCGTAATGATAATTATTGCGGGGAATCTTATTTAAAACGATACCAAACACAGCCGCATTGACACGCCCCAATTGATCGAGCATGGCAGAGGCTGTATCAGCATGCGTGCTTCCGGGTTGGATCACCATAATGACGCCATCCATCTTTGTGGATAGCACTTGATAATCAGCGACAAGAGAGGGCGGGCTATCCACAACAACCACATCCACTTCGCGGCTGGCTTCCTGTAAGATCTGATCCATTCGCGCAGAAGCCAGCAATTCTGTTGGGTTGGGCGGGAGGTTCCCGCTCGTGATAATGAAGACATTTTCCAAACCAGGCGCCGGACGCATGGCCGAACGCAATGTCATGCTGCCTCGGAACAAGGCGCTTAATCCCACATGGTTTGGGATCCCAAAAATGGCGTGAATGCGGGGCCGGCGCATGTCCGCATCTATTAACAGAACACGCTTGCCGCCCTGCGCAATAATGACCGCCAGGTTTGAGGCAATAGTGCTCTTACCCTCTCCGGGTCCTGAACTTGCTACAAGTATTTTGCTCAAAGGATGATCAACATTTGCGTACTCCAAGTTGGTACGGAGTGACCGAAATGCTTCGGCAATAGGTGAACGTGGATGTTTCAATACATGCATATCCACAGTTTCAGATTTGCTGACGGTAATGTTTCCTATGTAGCCGATGATCGGCAGCTTTAAAATACGTTCCACATCATCCGGTGTGCGGATGGTGTCATCCAGGTATTCGATCAGGAAGACAATACCACCGGCAAGTATTAACCCAACTGCGGCCGCGAGCCCTGTATTTGTGATGGGTTTCGGTCGGATTGGCTTTGTTGGCACAACTGCCGCTTCAATAGAAACCACATTCGGTGTATTTTGTAAGCGTGCAAGGCGGACTGCCTCAAGGTTGTTTAGTAAGTTGATATAAATCTCCTGATACAGCTGCATGGTTGTCTGCAATTGCGATAATCGGGTTGCGCCGTCCTGTGATTCGGACGGCTTTCCCAACACCACGAGGTCCGTGTAAATTTGTTGGGAAAGCATGAGTACCGGTTGTATTTGATTCAGCCGCGCTTGTTTTTCAGAAAGTTGAGACTGCTGTTCGGTTGTGGTGGGAGGCGTCAATGCAAAAATATCATTTTGTAGCTGGGTTACTTCGGCCTGCATGGTAGCGATCTGCCCCTCTACCTGTGTCAATTGCTGCTGGACCGTTTCAGCCGAAACATTCTGAAGTTCGGTACCCATTTGAGATATTTGAGCCTGAACTTGTGTTATTTGAGACTGAATACTTTGCTCCGTCAATGCGTAACGTCCGGTTTGAATCTGCTCGTTTTGAGCGATCAGAACCTGTACCAGAATATTGGCAATATCAGCCGCGCGTTGTGGATCACCATCCTCGACCGTTAATTTAATAGCCTGCATGGTCCCAATTTGCGAAACTGTGACCTGGGATTTATTAACCCCATATCCAAGCAGGGCAGATGCCCCATCCAATACAGGACGGGTTGTGAGCAGTTGGATATAGGTCTGTACTAATTGCTGGTCACTGAGATAGGTATCGGTGTTCTGGTCCGTCTGTGAAGCGCGCAAAACCAGAATCTGCGTGGAGGCTTGATAGACAGGCGTTTGGAATATACTTCCAACGAAACCACCTGCCGCGCCAAGCACCAAGCCGATGATCAACAACCACGCCCAGCGGCGGGCCATAGAAAGATAATCTTTTATTTCCATATCTGTCCTTTATAAATGTCAATTAGCATAGGGCGAAGTTTACAGCAATTTCAATTTAGAAAAATATTTTTTGTATTGCAGTTACAACCGGTCGATACCGACACTCTTATTGAGAGAATCGGTCGTTCCTGAATTTTGCATTGAATTGTTAATGTATTTTGAAAAACACGAGTGTACAATGTTTTCATGAAACGTCGCTATGTTGGTCTAATTGTTGTTGAGGCGATCATTATCATGGTTCTCTTGATCGGGGTTGCGGTATTGTTCATCCTGTGGAACAAATCCAAAGCATTACCTGCCCTACCTGTCGTGCCTACATTTGATTCTGCGGTTTCCATATCCACACCCACCCCATCCGGTCTACCTGCTGAAAGCACATCCCTCGAAGCTCCCCAGCCATGCAATAACGTCCTCTATCCCATGAAAGTTGGGCAACAATGGCTTTATCAGGAAACGACCACCAATCGGACCGATCAGTTGAATATGAGCATTCTCTCGGTCAGTGATTCGCAGGGGAATGTACTTGTAAAGAATCAATCCACTGGGAATACTAAAAAGGTACAAGTGATATGTGATGGGGATGCCATCCGCAATTTCCCCTTCATGAGTGTAGATGCCGCTTTTTTTGATGGTTTGGGATTTAGCAAAATGAGCTCCACTTACAACTCAGGCATACTATTGCCGAGTGAAACCGCATTCGTAAACAACAACTGGGCACTATCCTGGACCACTGAATACCAAGTTTCGGGGAAAACAAAGATGAACTTCAATGGCGGTCAGGTCAGTGTGGAAATGATCAACACACCAGTGACACTAACCTGCCAGACTCTCGCAGCCGGAGATGCAGCATTTGAAATGGTTACCGTCCCTGCTGGCACCTTCCGGGCGCTCAAGGTTGTCTGTACCGAACAGGGACAGGTCACCGTGAATGCAAATGGAATGACCGTCACTGGGCTGGCAGAAGGAAGATCCAATCAATGGTTCGTCCTGGATACGGGTTTAGTTAAAATGCAGGTGGAACAAGCTACGATCAAAGTCCTTGGAGTTTCTTTTTCAGTTCTCACGAACAACAATTTCGAATTATTAAGTTTTACCGCCGCACCTTAGACTTTAAACAGAAAATCCGGGGCTGTCCAAAAAGAGGGCAGCCCTTTTCGATTTAAAAAGAATTTAATACAATAGAGGGATGAACAACGGAAAAGTCATCTTCAAAGAATACACAATGAAACAAGCGCAACTGTTGCCGCCGAGTTTAGAGGAATTGA
>JACRMH010000043.1 GCA_016219545.1 Chloroflexota bacterium
CAACTCATTGATGAATACATTTACTTTTACAACTATGAGAGGATACAATTGAAAACAAGACAGACACCCTACGAAACCAGGTGTCTGTCTATTTGACCAGGGGGGCTTTCTTTTTGTGTCTTGTTTGATGGGTTCAGTTCAGTTTCGCTGACTCTTTTTATTATGATTCTAGTTGTTGTTATGGATGTTGTCCGCCGCCATTACCGTTGCCGTGACCATTTCCATTGTTTCCGTTATTTCCATTTCCATGGCCGTTGTTTCCGCCGTTTCCATTTCCGTTATTGCCGTTCATTCCGGTGTTGATACCAGGAGCCGGGGTAGCGGTTGGTGGAGGAGGAGTGCCTGTTGGGGTAGCAAGGACGCCTCTGCCAGACATAACATGTCCGAGATTGTTTCCCTTTTTGAGCGATCTTACAACGTCACCCCAATTGCGTGGTGTTGAGCCATCCGCAAGTGTGATGGTGCTATAGTCATTGCTTTGCTTGGCGACTATCAGCGCTTCAAAGGTGGTGGTGTCACCGCCAACGTTGCTGGTCAGCCACAAGGCTTGTGTGATCACGCCAAAGCCAACGCCCTGATCGTGGTAGGCCATGATCGTTTCGTAATTCACGCCCAATAATCCACTGAAGAAATTTGACAGGGCGGAACCAACGGGGTGCACTTTGGGTTCTTGAGTTTCCTGTTCGTCATCAATGATGAGGGAGGGGTCTAATTGAACTACTTTGCCGATGGCATCTACTGCAACCGTTACCAGGCCTGTGGTTGGGTCAGTAACAACCAACCCGAAGGATTCGGCAGTCTGAACGCTGATCCTTACAGTTTGTGTTGTGCCTGCGTCATTCAGTAATGTGACAACCACGGTTGTTACACCTGTAGTTGCATCAGTTTCGAGCACAACGGCTTGGACAGTACCTGTAATAGTTGTGCTTTCCTGTGCAAAAGCGGCGCCTACGGTCATTACCAGAAGGGCCAGTACAAGGAATGTGCTGGTTATTAACTTTTTCATTTTTTAGCTCCTTTTCTATGTAAAAGTGCACTTTACATTGATGTAGTCGCTAAGCAGGTGGAATAGGTACGGTTTTCAAATGATAAGTGAATGAGAGAAAGAAGAGGGAAACGAATTGATTAATGGCAATTGAGTAATAGACCAATATAAAAAGCTATGGAAATCTTTGGATTTCTTCATAGCTTTTTATATCTAGCAAAGTTATTAATTCAGAAATCTATAAAGGCGGGTTCACTCTCTGTATATACTTTTCCGTCCACTTGCTTTCATCCGCATATTCCCCGCGATAATACTCCGGCATTAATTTAGCAAGCTGCACCATCATCTCGTCCACAATTTGCTGGCGGACTTCACCTGTGACCCTTACCCCTTCTATCTTCAATCGAAACGGCTCGCCGACGCGGATGTGGAAATCTGTCCGCTTGAAGCGTTTGAGGTTCTGCATGAATTTCTCGCCGCCCCAATGTGCAATGGGAATGATGGGTGCGCCTGAATGCAAGGCAACAATGACTGCGCCCGGCAGAGCTCGTTTTAGGATGCCGTTGTAATTGCGAGTCCCTTCGGGAGCAAGCCCAAAGATCATTCTGTTTTCAAGTGCTTTAAGCGCAGCTTTTAGCGCGTGCATATCCGCTTCACCACGCCGGATGGGAATAAATCCCCACGTAGTGAAGACCCAATTTAGAAACCGGTTGTCCCATGTTTCTATTTTTGCCCAGCCGGTTAATTTACGCGGCTGGAGGTGAGCGAAAAGCAGAGGGACTTCCAGTTGACCGGTGTGATTCGAGATTGCGATCAACGGGCCGTGCATGGGGAATTTGTCCAGGTTGGGCATGTCCAACCGGCAGGTGATTCGTGTATAGACTCGGATGATGAAGTTGAGAAACCAGTGCATAAAAGTTAACGTTGAAAATAAACTTACCACGAAGGGGAAAGCTTCGTGACCCTTCGTGGTTAAGAGATTTTTTCTCAGGCGCAGATAATTTCCAATTCAGACGGGAGCAGTTCCAAGGTCAGGGCTGAACCGCTGAGACAGATGAATTCCCCATCCGCATGAGCGGGGAATGTCTTGTCCAGAGACTTGATCGAAATCCTGCTGGCGCGCCGCATCTTCACTTCAGGCTGAGTCGCTTGTGTCCCGCGGATGAAGTGGGGGATGAGTGCCAGGATGCGCATCTTCGTTCCGGTTTCAGCGATGCACAGATCGAAGAGACCGTCATCGGGGCGGCTGTCGGGGGCCATTTGAAAACCGCCGCCCATGCGCCTGCCGTTCATAACGGAGATCATCAGTGACACCTGCTTGATGGTTTCCTTGTCATCCAAAATAATTTCAACGAGCGGTGGATTGTAATAAAGGAACACGGTTTTGATCACGCCGATCAGATAGGCCGGCAAGCCGCGCGTCCAGCGGACCTTGATGGCTTCGTTGCCAACCGCCGCGTCAAAGCCCACACCGATGCCATTGCCGAAATATCGTCCTTCTGGGTAATCGCCGCCTTTGACCAAACCAATATCAATTTTCCTGCGCTTATTTGCAACCAGCGCTTTCAAACTGTCGTTCAAATTTGTGGGGATGCCGGTGCCGCCCGAAAAGTCATTGCCCGTACCAATGCTGAGGGCGGAGAAAATGCTCTTTGTGCATCCATCTTTGCGCGCTTTCATAATGCCATTGATGGATTCGTTGATGGTGCCATCGCCGCTCGCGCAGACGATCACATCATAACCGTCGCGCGCTGCTTTTTCTGCAAGTTCGGCGGCGTGCCACATGCGCTCGGTCCGTACAAGCGTAAAATCCAGCCCGCTTTCGCGAAGGCTGGATTCAATGTGCGGAATGGACTTTTCACCAAGTCCGCGACCAGATATTGGATTGACAATAATAAAATATTTCACGGCTCGCTCCCAATTTAGAATGGGGCGAGTTTATCACATTTGGAACTCGTATTACCAACCCATCTTATCCGTTCATGCGCGGCGTCTTGCGGTAATCTGCGCGGTGACCGGAGTAGGCATTGCTCATGGCGTCCATCAACTCGTCCATGGCAAACGCCTCTTCATTATCCAATATCATCTTGAGCTTGCTCAGGTGGTCGTGGAGTTCATCCATCTTGGCGCGGAACGCATCAAAGGTGGCATGATCGTTGTTTGTCCGCAATTCCTCCGCTACTTTGTGAGCTTCGTCAATGGCTTTCATTGTGTTGATGATATCTTCAGCGATCAAAGTCATGTCAGACATATCTACCTCCTTGTTCATATTCACAATAGCACATCAGGGTTTGTATTTCAAGTAATCCTCAAATGTGTCGAGGTCCTGTAAGATGCTTGGAGAGTCAACGTCGAGATAGAAAATTTCATCCTTATGTGAATTCAAAAAGTCACGCATGGATTTAGGCGCACGCATTCTCAATACTTCATCCCACTGTTCTCGTGCGATCAGCCAGGGATGTCCGCGCCGCATTTGGAAACTCGGCACGACAATGCTGGATCTGCTTCGCTGGAAAGATTCGCACACGAGCCGCACGCTTCTTTCTTCGACTTGAGGCTGGTCTCCAAGACAAATGAGAGTTGCCTCGCTTTGAGAGTTTTGTCCGCGCAGGCCGAGTTGAATTGATTCAAGCATCTCGCCACCATCGTTGAGAGTGATGGGTAATTTGTAATTGGTAATTTGCGAGGCTGTCGCGGAGTTTGCGACCAAAGTAATATCTTCGACCCCAGCGGCTTGCAGGGTTTCGATCACTTTTCCCAACACGGTGGTATTTCCCCACGACATCAGCATTTTTTGCTGACCCATGCGCTTGGACTGTCCCGCCGCAAGGATGATGGCGGAGATACTCATTCCATTTCCTTCAAGCGTTGATAATCTTCCGGCTTGTCCACATCGAACAATAAAATATCATCGTGCCACGGAAGATATTCAACGCGATGTTTATCGAAGATGGCACGTCCGCCAACATCCCCTGTGAGTTTTATTAGATCTGGAAATGTAATTCGGTCAAATAAAACCGGGTTGGCGCGCTTTTCTTCAAGCACAAGCGGTGCGAGTATGGATTGCATTTCGCGCGTATGTGACTCAACCAGCGCGCGGATCACGTCCACTGGGATTTGCGGTTGATCTGCCAATAGAAAAATAGCTGCCCCGATACCTTTCGGCAATCCTTGAACTCCTGCGTGAATGGATGTGCTTTGTCCCTGTTGATATTCCGCATTGCGGACAATGCTCACGGGAAGTCCGTTTAGCGTGGATTCTACATCAGCGGCATAAGCGCCAGTGACGGCCACCACAGGCCAAAGTCCGGCTTGAAGCGCAGTCTCAGCCACCTGTCTCACGAAGGGTTTGCCTTTCCAATCCAATAACTGTTTCAGCGACCCAAAGCGAGTCGATTCCCCGGCGGCGAGGATGATCCCGGCGCAACGTTCAAAGGTTTGTAAGGCTGAATTTAGCAGGAACCCAACAAGGACAGAGTCAAAATGATCAAGCAACGCGTGCGCCATGCTCCCGCCGATGGATTGAAGTTCAGGTGTGTCGGCTTGATTGAGCAGGCACACGCGCCGTGCAGTGGGTGGGATGTTTTTCAGCCCGCCTTGCAGATGCGCAAGCACACGCGAAATCGATTCGGCAGTGATGGGGTCGCCGATCTGTAAACCGCTGAGTTGTGAAAAAAATTCTGCACGATGAACATGTTCATCGCCAAGAGGTTTGCCGAGTACGCCTAAGCCTGCTAGTACGACGATCATATCTGAAAACTCAGGAATGGCGGGTTCGTGTTCGGCTGGTGCCTTCAAAGATTTTTGGCGCGCCCCGTCCGCTTCGATCAGCAGTGGAATATCTCTACTCGTCGATTCTTCGCGTAGCCAGAGTAGTGTGTTGGAGTTTATTGGCTTGGTTCTATCGTTTTCGATTTCGCCTGTGACAAGAGCAACCCCGTGCGAAGGAATTTTTTTTAGGTCATCCAAATCGGACGCGATAATATGCTGGTCTGCCAGAGGAATTTGCCATGCGCCCAAATGAGTTGTAGCGGTGACGATGGCTTGCGGAAATTGACGCGCAAGTTGAAAGAGGGCGGTAGTTTTTCCGCCTGCCCCAACGAAGCTGATGACTTGATGCGATGTCTGGTCAAGGCGTAAAGCGCGTCTAAGATTCATGAAAAATTCTAGTCATGAATATGCATTGACTATTGATTCGTACTGACCAACCCGACCACAAAAACAAAATATGCAATGAAACAACAAATTCCAATAACGGCCAGCCCTATTTGAATCCACCCCATTACAATGCCTGCTGTTGCCATGCCATCGCCCGATGCCCTTGGGGGAATAGAACGTGTCTCGTTCCGCGCGGCGTATCCTGTCCAAATGGCGATAATGCTTGCAAGGATGGGGAGACCCGTAAATCCAAGTATCCCTGCAATTAAACTGATTATCGCAAGCGTGCTCGTGGGCAAAATGTTGTAGTTTATATCCTGTTGATTCATTTGTTATTCCTTTTGGTTCATAATATATTTTTGAAAATTATACCCAACACGTTCAAATACCGTCATGATTCAAGCGGACATATTTGGGAGAGGCTACCATATACCGGGAATGAGACGGTATTTTGTGCGGGATGTATATTCAGCATAGCCGGGCAATTCATCTTGCAAGGTGCTGTCTTCCAGCCTGGTGCGAATGAGAATCAATATCAAATAGAATACAAAGCAGATCAAACCCCAAAGTGAATCAAGCAGGAAAACCGCCCCAAGCATGGAGACTGTCATTCCAAAATATCCCGGATGGCGGATGAACCGATAGGGTCCGCTGGTTATCGCGATATGACCGCGTTCTGATTGGATGCGGACGACTTGAGAAAAGAATGGATTGTTGAGCATTGCCCAAACAACGATTGCATATCCGATCCCAAAGGTCAACGCGCCCAACAGCATGACCCAAACTGATAAAGGCGGAGTCAGACTCCAGCGTTGGTCGAGTCCTGCAAGTATTAATAATCCCAAGGAGGGCAAGGCTAGCAGCCGGGTGATCTTCAAATCCCAGCTTTTTCCGCCCTTTATTCCTTTGCTGCGCTCCGCGACAACTTCTGCGCGATTAGGGAGCATGACAACCGAGGCAAACAGAAGCATCACAAGATACAAGCCGATATACCACCAGCCAGCAGCCCAGCGCAGTGAACCCGCGCTGATAAACAAAATAGCGGCTTGAAGGATAACCAGCGCCAGTAATTGAAATATTCTTTTCAAGATGGGGGACATGCTGACTCCTTTCAATATCTATTTTAACTCTCTTTCACCGCCCAAAGGGATTACCAGTTCATTAGGAATCTCCGTGATAGACCAGTGCATCTGGTGGTTTGGCGTAGGTCGGATTGCCAACACCGCACTGGCGTCGCGGCGCAAGTGTCCGACCATACATGTGGCAACGTTTCACTGCAATTCTCAGAGAACCGGATTACCGTTGTTTTGCCGGGACTTTCTCAATGTGATTCGGGGAAGAGTTTAGACCATGAAAGTTTATCGCCTGCGAGCAACCCCAACCCCTCACGAGATGGTCTTTCGCATGGCTCTGCATCAAAAGCCAGTGCAACATCTTTGGCGGCAGGGGAGAAGTAAGCCGTCACCTCGCAGTGGAGGTGACCTTCTGAATCGTATCGTGTGAATATGGCCATGTCTGGTGGCTTTCCCACAGCGCTGAACAATTTCATAAATGCTTCCCCGATTTCGTCTAAAGGCATGGACGCCATCATCCCATCGCCAAGTTCTTTCGAATACCAAGTATCTGTTTTCATGCTACAGCCTTCTTATTGGCAGCGAGCGCCTATTTTGTCCATAATGCCTTACTTCACGCGGACCAACTTCACCGACTTCTTATCGAAATCAACCTCATTTATTTTCCATCCCGCATTTGTCCATGAGCGCGCACTGACATGGTTGCCTTCTTTCTCTTTATCCCACCAGCGCCGATCTTCATACGCCGACGATGGCAATTTGCTTTTCAATATTCCTTCGATCTGCTCAAATGATAATATGACTTCCTTTTTAGTTATAGGAAGGTCTCGCAAGTAGTTTTCAAGAGGAGCATATTTGCCAGCCATAACAGTTTTTCCTTTCCTTACAGCCCGACCCCTCCAACTTACCGGTCGCTGATGCGAACTTTGAATAAACCTCCTGCAAAAGTCAAATCGTAGTGCTGTCGAAAGCGGACGTTACACAAAACATAATTTTTTCTGTGTAGTAGTGCGCTCTCTAGCGCACTTTTGCAAGAGGTCTAATTTATCCTCTATGATTCTCATGGACTTGTCACTTGCATGGACGCAATAAGTTTATCAAGAAGGAGCAATGATGGAGAATAATTTTCGGCGGCCGTGTCATTCAGTTTTTGAGATATTTGGTTGAGGTAATTCTCAAAATCCGAGCCTGTTGGATTGGTGAAAGGGATGCCGTCGGGAGGAGTGGGCGAATTGCCGTCTGCGGCGAGGAAGGAACCATTGACGGGAAAGATGGCCGCGACGAAATATGCGCCATCATTTGTAATGCCCTGATAGTAATAAAAAATTTCCTTGTTGGTAATGGGTGCAAAATTGGTTAAACCCTGGGTAAGATACCTTACGCCATGACCGTTTTGGAACGGAACGAGCTCTGCCTGTGCGTGAAAATCCTGCGTCAGCGCTTTGGGTAGCGGCTGGGCCGCATCCTGTCCTGCGAGCAGGGCGGTCACTACTCCCTGTAATGACTCACCGTATGCCGCATATTCAGACGCTTTGAAAACCATGATCCTTGCATCGCCTGACACAGGAAAATTGGTGAATTGAAATACCACATGCTCCGCCATGGGACCACCGCTTGGGTTGATATAGGGAAACTCCACTTCGGTACTGGCGGATGCGATTGCGCTGGCGTTCAATTCAAGCGGAATATTGAATGAGATATTATTGTATGAGACGGGCAGTCCGCTGAAAGTTAGGGGAGTTGGCATGTTAGAGGAGGCATCCTCCACAACAATCGTATATTCCTTTTCCGCACTCTGCCCGATGACCATGGTTGAGAAACATGATACAGAGACTGTGAATGTGAATGTCCCTGTTTCCTCTGGGACGCCGCTGATCTTTGCTCCATCGACGTGATCCACAAAAACAAGTTCAAGCCCCGCAGGGAGCGTTCCGCTTGAAATTACCGCATCGCTCACAGGCGTGACGTTATCACTCACGCGGATCTCAACCTCATACTCCACACCTGTTTGTGCGTTCGGCAGAGAATCGGGTTCGATCTTAAGCAGAGTAGTTGAAGGCGTAAAAATATAATTGGGCGTAGGTATCTCTTCCGCACTGGTGAACAGGGAACAAGAATAAAATACCATCGAGAACAGCAACACTACCACCAAAATGGTTGATTTATTACTTTTCATAACACTCCTTTGAATGCCCACTCCCGATGGTCGCACCTTCGGCGGACGGCAGCAACGCCCGAAGGGGACCCAAAGAACGGGTGCAACTCCTCTCCCGTTTGGAACTGTAGCTCCCACAGCGATATCATCCCCTTGTGGGACGCCAGCCGCTTTTCGTAATCCGAATTGATTATCTCTTGTCTCATATATACTCTCAATTCCCCTGCCCCAATTTTGGGAAAGGACGGGAAAGGGGTCACACTCTCCTTTAAACATTCTATCTGATGCAATCTTACATCTGTCTATTTTTGCGCCAATCCCATAAAACGATAAACAGGAAGACAATAATTATTATGGGTGCAAATATTTTATCTGGTAATTGGATGAGCGAATGGCTTTGATCTTTTCTCCAAACAATATCAAACAAAAAATAAGTCAAAGGCAATACAATAGTCATTAGCGCCATGCAAAATACATCGACAGGGAATTCCAGGTTCTTGGAGCGTCTCAAAAATCTAAATAAAACGTCTTCCAACCAATAAGTCGTTGATTCTTTTTCATCCTTACATAAGAAGAGTGCGCGCTTTACCCTGAAGGCGCTGATAACCAAATTGAATAAAATAGCTGCGATCAATACAAAAACAACAAAATATGGCAGTACTCCGCTGGCTGATTTTCCAAGGTATGGAGATAAAAATATGGTTATTTTCGGAATAATATCCCCCCACTGATTGAGACCCAGTAAAGTCAATATGAAAGCACCGCCCGCCGCGATTGTGTTGCTTACTGCTTCCATTAGGTTTTTCCGGGTAAGCAAGGTGCCTGAAAGCGCATCCAGTTCCGGCATTGCGACCACTAACCAACCCCGATATTCTCTGCCCTCTTTAGAATCAGGCGAAGTCACAGTACTATTTTGAACATAAGCAAATTTGATCTCCTGAAGTTTTCTGGCAATATGTATTTCCACAAAAAATCGAACCAGGGTTTTGAGGGAGAAATTACCTGTGCAGAGTGAAAAGATGAAGGCAATATTTCTAAAAAGTTTACGCAATCCCCGCACATCGTTCGGCGGGTTTTTAATATCTGCAAATGTATTGATATAGGGCAGATAGGCGACTTTTTCTAGCACAATACTATACGATTTCAGCAAAGCAAAATGTGCTCGCTTTAATTCCTTGATATTACCAACCATCCTTACCTCCACACATCATCACAACTCCTCCTTAAACGCTCTATCCAGCACGGATGGTAACAACATCCGCAAGCGCAACTCCTCCCCCGCAGCGGACTGTACCTTCTGCAGCGACGCCGTTTGCATGTCATTGCGAGCGCACGTTGCGAAGCAATCCCCTTTTGTAACGGGAGATTGCTTCGATGGAAGAACACCGTCTCGCAACGACATGATAATCATAGTTCACCTTTGACAGCCCTATCCAGCACGGACGGCAGCAACGTCCGCCCAAAGAACGGGCGCAACTCCTCCCCCGTAGCGGACTGTAATATCATCCCCTTGCGGGACGCCAACCGCGCTTGGACACTATCGAGATACGCCACGATTCTTCCTCGGAAATTGGTAGTTTTATAATCAAAATTGCACCCGCTCCACAAGGCGGTTGCGACAGGACTTCGTCACCATCACCTACGCCGCCCATCTACTTTTTCGCATGACATTGCAATAAATGGACTTCTGATGATTGAGTGGAGACGTGCTGCAAGTTGCCTAACGTTGTTTCTTCACTTTTTCCATATCGATCATGTTTCGAAAAGCATTTTCATAATGGATAGATATTCTATTTACGCTGGCGAGCTGGAATAAAAAAATGGTCAAGAATAATGATAAAACAACAGAGATGCAAAAGATTGCGATATTGAATGGGTCAGAAAATAAATCGCTCTTGAAAATGCCAATGACTAAAACCCAGCCGCATAATCCAAGTAAGCCAATAAACCAAGATTCAATAAGCGGCGCCTCTGCCCCTATGCGATAAGGAATATTCTTTCTTAATTCTTTACTGCGAGATAACCGCCTCCATCGGCTATGCCACGCAGCGGTGTTGGGACCAGGCATAAAATGATCTGCTGACATTCCTTGTTGCTCATGAACCACGGTAAGATAACTACCGATTCGAAATATATAAATGTAATTTCCAATGGATTTATTGCTGATGCCCATAAGGATTACCAGCAAAATAGGCAAACTGAACAGGCTTGCTTGTGATTGAACCAAAGAGATAATCAGTGTTCCTGCTGCGGTAATCGCAGCGCTATACACTAGGTTTGCCTGCCGTTCATAAGTCTGCAATATCTCAAGTCGAAGGCTCGTGTATTCTTGGAGCATTTGCTGTTGTTGATAGTCTTTCTTATTCATGACATCCTCAAGTATAGTCAATTGATTTGTTGTTTTAATGCTGCCCTTTGCCATCTCACAACTCTCCCTTAAACGCCATATCCAGCACGGACGGTAGCAACGTCCGCCCAAAGAACGGGCGCAATTCCTCCCCCGTAGCGGACTGTAATATCACCCCCTTGTGGGGCTCCCGCAGCGACACCAGCCGCGCATAATTACTTCGTGGATAATAATTCAAGTTTGCCATCATCGGATAGAAAATACAATTCAACTGTTTCGACTAACTTCCCATATTTCTTGAGCCACATTTCAGGTACTTCTCGTTGATTTCCAAAGACCAAGAATTTATGTTTTGCAGGAACATGCTCTAGCAACCACATATGACCTGCTATTTCCATAAATTTTGCAGGTGGCAAATTAGTTCCACGTACTAAAGTCAAGTATTTTGCGTCACCAACGATTTGTTCGTCAGACGAAACCATGTCAAAGCGTTTTGGAAATCCTGTTGGATTTCTTTCAGAGAAACGAACACTAAAATGCTTTCCCATTTCTCTTGATGCAAAATCTTGGAATTCTTTCCAATCCATCACAACTCTCCCTTAAACGCCCTATCCAGCACGGACGGTAACAGCGCGGACAACTCATCCCCCGTAACGGACTGTAGCTCCCGCAGCGACACCAGTCGCGCTTGGACGCTATCGAAATATACACAAAGCATTAATAACCTTTAAGTCTTAACCATTGAATGTGATTAGCCAGTCCGTCTAAACTAGGAAAGAGCGAAAATCTATCGATTCCATATTGATATAGTGTCCATTTTAAATTAGCACGGATTTCGTTAGGGATTTTTATTTGCTCTATAAAATCAGATTCAAATGGTGAATAGGGGTCAGGGTGTATGGTAAACAAACTATCTTGGGCAGCAATGCGAGGGGTTATGTGTCTAGGAATAAATTTCCCCACTTTATTATATTCAAATGGATCTGGGTGTTTATCAGTGGAAATGTAATATCTATTGTGATAAGCGTAAATCGCACTTTCACCATCAAATCTTTCTTCGACTGCAAAGTAGCAAGCCACTAATGGGTTTCTAGTCCAGTCTAGTAGCCGTGTCGGTAATCCATGATGTTGCCCTAATGCTAACCAATCCCAATTATTTACAGGTGTAAATTCTAAATACGGTAACGCTTTTTCTCTAAACAGCCGAAGGATTTCCTGCTCATTTTTTTCTTTCGACTTAGAAGATTCTATAGGTGTGTGTCGCCCAATCTTTGGCTTCAAAGGGTCTTTCGCATACTTTTGCCCGCGATAGATCATTGGCTTCTTGCCATAGCTTTCAATCTTCTTGTGCAGATCGGCAAAGTTTTCAATGGCTGTTTCTATCATTTCATAGTTCTCCCTTAAGCGCTCTTCCAACACGGACGGCAGCAACGCGGATGATTATATCTTATTGAGTAATACTATTAAATCAACCCATCATTCCATTCATTTTGCTTGATCAAGATCGCTTCCAGTACACCGCCTGCAACGGCCAGGGCTTTGTCAGAAACGAGGCTGCATAGTGCCGGGTCACCGCGCCTGTCGAGGTCGCCGATCTTCATGCCTTTGCTGATCTCAACGCTTGGGTGGATCAATCCGCGCAGGACGCCTTTGAAGGGGCTGGTGATCTTCGATGGGTGCTTTTCTTTTTCCGATTCGATCTCAGCAATGAGTTGCCCTTCATCGAGGTGATCTCCAATTTTCGCATGGGCGGTGATCCGCCCGCTGCGATGCGCGCGCAGAACACGGCGGATATCGCCTTCGGGTTGCCCGCTATCGGGCTGGGTGGAGCCTGTCCAGTAGACTCTGCCGAGGGTGTGACTGCGGCGGGTCTCTATAACAGCGTGACAATTCTCTCCGGCGCTGAAACCAGGTCCCAGCCCGATATGAAGCGCGACGGGTACATCCAATAATTCAGGAGTGGACTTTAATAGCCGCGCATCCACTACGATCGTGGATCGGGGACTCGTCAGGAATTGATTCCGCAGGACGTTTGCGTTTGGGTCAATCAGCACGGGGATGTCGCCCGCATCCATCGCATCTTGAAATTGGTCCGGCGAGACGAGGCGGGATGTCACCCCTTCGATGGTTTGAGTGCCTTCGTACACGGCATTGCAAAATGAAACCGTGCGGCGGATGGCAAGAGGTTTTTCAAGTTCGATGATGCCTACCTGAAAACCGGTGCGATACAAACGCAAGGCCACGCCGCTGGCAAGGTCACCGCCCCCGCGTAAAATGATCAATGGATTCATAATGGCTCCTGTATAACGTGTTTTGTTTGTTCTTGAAGCAGAAGACCGAAGGTATATAAAGTGACGTAAAAGAAAAGGAAAAAAGAAGAGAAAATGCTGATAAATAAAATGGATCGCAGGCTTGGATGGAAGGCGTAATATGTAAACTCTATCAGGAGTTCAAGCGGATTGAAAAAGATATCCCATGAATTCCATCTTAAGAATCTCCCAATATAAATGCCCAAACTGCTCAACACTCCAACAGCACAAACAAAGAACCAGCCCGCCATGCGTCCGAATTCGCGCCGCACAAGGTCTTGCATTAAAAAGAGAGATACGACTCCGAGCAGAAGCCCTGTCCACGAAAACCAAATGAGAAGCAGAACATCAAACCATAATGGAACTTCCGGTTTTGGAAACCCAAGATGTTGAAGGTCGGTAAGAATATAAGGCGCATTGGGGAAGAAGACCAGCCAGAGGAGCGCGGCGACAGGAATGACGAGGGCAAGTTGTTTTCGCTTCCATGAAAAAGTAGTGGCGGTCATTGCCAGTCCGAGCGGGATCCATGCCAGAAAGATATTCCAGATCAGAAAAGCGTAATCCAGCGAGCCGCTCAACAGTGTGCGCACACGAAAGAGAATTAAAGAAAGGATGGTCGCTCCACACAGCAAGGCGAAGATCGTTAAGCGAAATTTGAAAGGTTGGACATTCTCGTAAAGTTTTTTCATAGGTTGCCTCCAGTGATTTGAGGCCGATTGTACAGATGCTTTCTGCCAATTACTTTCAATAGCTCGCAGATTACATGGAAAGTGCAGGCGGTTCCGGGCGTTCCTGTATGAGATGCGCGAAAGAATACAAGGTCAGGTAAACAACCAAATAAAATACTGTAAACAGTAATGTGAATGCAAATAGTCGCATGGATGGGTCAATGGCCAGCCCAAGAATGGTCACAGCGACCTCTTTGGGGTCGTTGAGAATGTCCCATGAATTAAAGCGGGCAAACCTACCCAGGTACACACCGAAGCTGCTCAACCCTGAAACAAGTAAAACAAAGCCCCAGCCTACTCTCCGCCCAAATGCGCGTTGGACAATATCGTGCATCAGGTAGAGTGAAACCAATCCGAGGAGCAGTCCTGTCCACGAGAACCAAACGAGGATAAGCACATCGTACCATAACGGCGCGGTAGTTGATCCTTTTGCAAGATGCTGGAGGTCGGTGAGAATATAGAGCGCGTTCGGAAAGAAGATCAACCAAAGAAAAGCGGTGATGGGCAATATGAAATAAAGAAGTGGTTTTCGCCAGGAGAGAGTGTACGCGAGGTAGGACAATATAAATGGGATCCAGGCGAGAACCAGGTTCCAAACCAACCCGCCATAAGGACCCTGGTCACTCACTGCGATGCGTGCCGCAACAAGAAAAACGCAGACAGCCGAAGCGAAGGACAATAATGCAAAGATCGAAATTTTATAACGGTTACGCATTACAAAGTTTTTTATTTTAGTCATCGTGTCAAGAACTCCATCAGGATCGGGTTTACGATTTCAGATTTTTCATAGTGGGGGATATGCCCGCAATGTTCGATGGGGTGAAATTCAGAATGCGGCAGGGCTGTCAAAAGCATTTTGCTATCATCAAATGGAACCGTATTGTCTTCTTTTCCCCAAAATAAAAGCGTGGGTTTTTGTAGTTTTCCAATGCGGATATAAGTATCATAAAAAGATTCAAGCATTCCGTTCCGCATGGTGGATAGGATGGCTTGTTTAAACCCTTTATATTGCATCTGAATTTTGAATTGACTTTGAAAGTAGCCGACCAATCCAGGATCATACAAATCTGAGGCAATACCCTTGACCATATTTCCGCTTCCGAATAGACCGAGAATGAATTCGCCAACGATGGGCAGTTTTACCACCTCAAGCAGCGCTGAAAGCTTGATCCGTTGTGTCCCCGCAGGATCTATCAATACATGCTTGTTAACATACTCTGGGTACTGGTCAATGAAAGATGCGGTGATCGGTCCGCCCATGGAAAGCCCCAGCAAACTTACATTCCTTAACTTTAGCGCATCCAGCAGATCTTTGAGTTGATCCACAAAGAGGTGAATATCGTAATCAACTCGCGGACGGTCTGAAAGTCCGCGCCCGAAAAGATCATAACGCAGAACTCGAAAGCCTGAGTTGACTAGAAACTCAAAGGTGGTATCAAAGATGAAATAGGGGACGGAGAATCCATGCACAAGCACAACAGGCTTTCCATTTGGATTTCCGCTTAATTCGTAATGAGTTAGGCCTTTTGAAAGCGCGGCGAAAGTACCTCCCGCTTCCTTGCGAGCGGCATCGTTTAATTCCTTGGTTTCATCAAGATAGGGGAAGGTCATAGCCAAATGAGTAAGTCGGATTGGCAATCCGACTTACAAGGAGTTACTTAATTTTCCCCAGCGCACGCAAAACGCGCTCCGGGGTGAATGGGAATTCGTTGATCCAAACCCCAATTGCATCATGGATGGCAGATGCAATGACAGGCGCGACCGGCAGGAAGGGCAATTCGCCCAATCCGCGTGCGCCCCAGGGACCGTTCGGGTCGGGGATTTCCACCAAAACAGACTCAACAGATTCAGGGATGTCTCGAATGGTTGGGATCAGGTATGTGCTTAATTGATCGGTCAGCACGCGACCGTCTTTTGTTTTGTAATCTTCAAGGACTGCGTAGCCATGCGCCTGAACGACAGCGCCTTCGATCTGCCCTGTGACAAGGTCTGGGTTGATGGCTTTGCCGACATCATCGGCAGAAACAATGCGGATAACGCGCACTTGTCCGGTTTCTGTATCCACTTCCACTTCGGCGGCCTGAGCCACATAAGCATAGGAAAAGTTTGGTGTGGAATATCCAGTTTCATGATCGAAAGCCGTTGTGCGCGGCGCGAGATATTTAAATTCCGCGATTGCGGGTCTATCTTCCGCTTTCCATTTTTCCAAGGCTGCTTCCGCCGCGCCTTTGATGGCATTGCCGGCCATAAAGGTCATCCGTGAAGCGGATACGGAACCAGAGTTACCTTGATGTGCCGAGTCAGACGTGCGTAACTCGACTTTATTCACCGATACGCCGAGTGCATGAGCCGCCATTTGGATCATGACCATATGCGTGCCTTGCCCAACTTCCGCGCCGGCATGGTGAACGATCACGTGGTCCATTTTTTCGTCGCCATGGATCTCAACTTTTGCCCAGCAGTTTTCCTGATAGCCAAAAGAGAAGCCAACGTTTTTGAATCCAGCGGCAAATCCTTGGCCACGGACGATGGTTTTACGGTCTACGGGTTTTGGTTTACCGACCCTTTTCTTCTTCCACTTAAACTTATCGCGCGCGGCTTCTATGCATTGCGTGATGCTGACCGTTGGCGGGACAGGTGTGCCCATGCTCATCAGGTCGCCGTCTTTTAGTGCGTTCTTTAAGCGGAACTCAACCGGGTCCATGCCAAGTTTTTCGGCAAGTTTATTCATTTGTGATTCGGCCATAAATAAGGCTTGCGGTGCACCAAATCCGCGGAAGGCAGCGCCGGGTACATTGTTAGTGTAAACGCCGTACACATCCACTTTTGCATTTGGCATGAGATACGGCCCGGTGGAGGTGATAGCCGAATTGCCAAGTACCTTGTTCGATGTGTACATGTACGCGCCGCCGTCGCCAATCAATTCGTTTTCAGCAGCGATCAGTTTGCCGTCTTTGGTTGCGCCCCATTTTGTTTTGATGCTGACCGCGTGTCTTTTTCCGTGACCGATCATGGATTCGCGGCGCGACCAGATGATCTTAACCGGTTGTTTTAGTTTCCATGCCGCCAATGCCAGCACGATCTGCACGGACATATCTTCACGTCCACCAAATGCGCCGCCGATGGCCGGATAGATGACGCGGATCATTTCATCTGGAAGATCGAGGGCATGGGCAATCGCTTCGCGGTCGGCATGAGTCCATTGACCGCCTGCTTCGATGGTAACGCGGCCTTCATCATCTATATAAGCCAGCCCTGCTTCGGGTTGTAGATAGGCATGTTCCTGAACCGGTGTTTGATATTCGCTTTCGACAATCACATCTGCTTTCGCAAAGGCTTCGTCCACATTGCCTTTGCGAATCTTGTAATGGACGCAAACGTTGGTGTCGCCCCTATCCGGGTGCAGGATCGGCGCATCGGAGCGCAGAGCAGTTGTCGGGTCAGAAAGAAGCGGCAGGTCCTCATAATCCACTTGAATTAATTTCGCGGCCGCTTCAGCATCGGACTCGGTCTTTGCGACAACCACGGCAACTTGATCGCCAACGAAGCGGACGATGTCGGTGTAAGGCTTGCTCGAACCGGGTCCGCAAAGAACTGGCTGATCCGGGATTTGCAATCCGTATTCGTTGACAGGTACATCTTTCGCGGTGTATACAGCCACAACACCCGGTGCGCTTTCGGCGGTTTGGGTATGGATATTTTTTACGCGCGCGTGAGGACGTTCGGCGAAGAGTACCTTCATGTGCAACATGCCGTTGACATGAAGGTCGCCGGAGTAAAGCGTTTCGCCTGTGACCTTACCGCGGGCGTCAATACGTGGAAGTGATTTGCCGATTGAATTTTGAACCATGGTTCTTACCGGGATTTCTTTTTAGCTACAAATCTTGGAGGTGGTGCGTCAGTGGGTCCATACCGTGAAGGTCCGACGAAGCTGTATACGATGGCATAAATTGTTGAGATCAATCCGCCGATCAGGATCGTAAAAAGGAGACTGGCGGATATATAGGCATATAAATTTGGGATTCTTGTCAGCGGCCCAAAAACCTGGATCAGGCCGGATGATTTATAAAAGTAATCGGGTAATTCCATATAGCCGACCAATTGATAGGGCAGTTGCCATTTTTTTTCAATGGCATAGTTGATGGTGGATATGCCAATTGCGATAGACATGGCTGGAACGATAAGCATCATTAAACAACCGATACCTCGCCAAATAACATGCGGTCCCTGTGACTTTGGTGGTTTTGGTGCCATGCGTGAAAAACTTGAATATTTACCCATCATTACCTCTTAAGCTTTAATCTTGCTGGCGGTTTCGATTGCCTTGACGATCTTGTAATAACCTGTGCATCGGCACAGATTTCCGGTAATGGCTTGCTCGATCTCGTTATGAGTTGGGTTGGATTTTTCTTCCAGCAGTTTTGCGGCGGACATGATGAAGCCCGGTGTGCAATATCCGCATTGGACGGCGCCATGTTCAATAAAGGCATCCTGCACCGGGTGAAGTTTTTTGCCGTTCGAGAGTCCTTCAACGGTGATGATCTCTGCGCCATGCGCGCGCGGTGCGGGGACAAGACAGGCCATCACGGCTTTGCTATCGAGAAAGATAGTACATGCGCCGCATTCCCCTTCAGCACAGCCTTCTTTTGTGCCGGTCAACATGCCTTCTTCGCGGAGCAGGCGCAATAAGGTTTTGTTGTGCCCGCTGTTGAAGGTGTAATTCTTTCCGTTAATGGTGGTCTCAATAACATTGACGATGGACGATGGATGGTGGACGGTCTGTTGTCCACGGTCTGCGGTCTTTTTGCCAGACAAAAGGATCGGCTTCTTCGGCATCCCGTCCTGTTCATTTCCATCGCGGATTGCGGTCAGCCCGCGTTTGGTGATGACGCGTACCATCTCACGGCGATAGGCGGCCGAGCCGCGCACATCGTCAATGGGGCGGGCGGCCTGCATGGCGAGGTCGGCGGCGTGGGCGATATTCTTCTCGTTGAGTTTTTTCCTGGCGAGAAATTTTTCCGCTTCAACTGCGTGGATGATGATCGGGGTCACTGCTCCGAGGGTGATGGATGCAGATTTGACAGTATCAGCTTTCAGATTAAGTATGATCGCTGCGTTTACTAGCGAAATTGCCTGTGCGCGTCTCAAGGCTAGTTTGATGAAAGTCCCGCGTTGGGTTTCTGTCAATGCAGGGAATGAGATCTCAACGAGCATTTCATCGGCTTGCATCACGTTCTTGCGGACGCCTGTATAGAATTCACTTAATGGAACGATTCGTTCCCTGCGAGTTGAAACCAGGGTCACGCTTGCGCCGAGTGCCATAAGCGGTGTAATGGTATCGTTGGCGGGCGAAGCTGTAATAAGATTTCCAGCCACTGTTCCGCGATTGCGGATCTGCGGTGCGCCGACTTCCCACGCGGCGCGCGCCAGAGGATAGGCGCGTGTGCGGATGAGTTTGGACGCCACGCAATCATTGTGAGTGACGAGCGCTCCAATGTGGATGATGTCATCTTCGTCAATTGTGATTTGATCTAATTTTGGGATGCGGGTTACATCAATGAGGGTATCGATCCCTTTGCGTACACCGCGTTCGAGTTCGAGAATAAGGTCAGTGCCGCCGGCTACAATGCGGGCGCGTTCTTTTTTCTCCCCCAGGATTTTAATAACATCATCAACCGAAGTTGCATTGGTGTATTCGTGCCACATAGGATTCAACTATGTCGTTGCGAGGAGGGTGCTTTTCCCGACAAAGCAATTTCCTCATTCTGTGAGGTTGCTTCGTCGCTCCGCTCCTCGCAACGACATGTATGTTGTTTTACTGTCCGCTTCCGGTCACGACCTCAGAGCGGCGCTCGAAGGTTTCCACGGCGAGGCGGGCGAGGGATGTCAGGTTGCGGATGGCGGCGGGCAGGGCGGCCTCATCGGCAAGGCTGGCTTCCACGTTGTCCAGTGCGCCTTTGACCTGGTCAGCAAGGGTGAAGAATGCAACATCGAATTGATAGATCGCTTCGAGTTCCTTCTCGTTGATCTTGGTGGCATCGAACAAACCTGAGTATCCACGCGCAGCTCTGGAAATCTTGTCAATGAAGGTGCGCAGGGCAAGCGCGGACTTTTCCATATCATCCACATATTTGATCATGCCGTTGTTGACAAGTTCAATTTGCAGGTTGGAAGCGCGTCCCCAAAGTTCTTCGAAGCGGCGCGCAACAGTGTCACGCAGAATTTTGTCTGCGTCGCGGCGGTTTTGTCTTTCAATGTAGCCGCTGAAACCGGGAATGAACGACAACAGTTTCTTGAACGGGTCTGCCTGGTCTTTTACTTTTTCAAAAAAATCACTCATGTGAGCCTCCTGCCATAATATACGAGAGTACTATCAATTCGTCTCACGACTATGCTGATTATATCGTTTAATTCCAGTTATAATCAAGTTACCATTATTTCCTCAGGAGTATATAAACAATGTCGAATCAAATAAAAGAATTGCTTGACCTGGTTGAAAATAGTTTATCTGTGGATGGATCAACGGTCAAAGTAATTGACGCGGCCAAATTCAGAAAGAATGTTGGCAAACTGGTGGAGCGATCCGCTTTCGCCTCAGACTCAACTGCGGGCTGGTCCCGTTTCCTGGTCCGCTCTGCTGCTTTGGAGTTGGGCATTTACCCCGCATCCATTCATGAACTCTACATGGCCCGTGGACGCGGCGATGTCCCCACGACCTTTTGCACACCCGCATTCAATTTGCGCGCGCTTTCTTATCATGCCGCGCGCGCCATGTTCCGTGCTGCGAACAAGATCAACGGCGGCGCTTTCATTTTTGAACTTGCGCGTTCCGAAATGAGCTATACCGCACAGCGTCCCTCCGAGTATGCGACCAACGTTTTCGCCGCCGCCATTGCCGAAGGATTCGTCGGACCGGTATTCATTCAGGGTGACCACTTCCAGGTGTCGGCTAAGAAATATGGGACCGATCCGCAGGGCGAATTAAAAGCCGTGCGTGACCTGTCCATTGAGGCCATGGATGCCGGCTTCTTCAACATTGATGTGGATACTTCCACGTTGGTGGATATCAATTTGCCCACTGTTCCTGAACAACAGGCTTTAAACTGCCGGCTGTCGGCGGAACTTTCTGCCTTTATCCGTGAACACGAACCCAAAGGTGTGACCATTTCCATTGGCGGTGAGATCGGCGAAGTCGGCACGAACAATTCAACGGAACCTGAACTCCGCGCCTACATGGATGGTTACAATGCTGACATGAAAAAGCTTGCGCCCGGCAAGCCCGGACTGAGCAAGATCAGTGTGCTGACTGGCACTTCGCATGGTGGCACAGTTCTTGCGGATGGCTCCATTGCCAAAGTGACGATTGCCTTCGATGTTCTGCGTGACTTGAGTCGCGTATCTCGCAAGGAGTATGGCATGGGCGGAACTGTCCAACATGGTGCGTCCACTGTGGCTGAGGAAAACTTCCATCAATTTGTTACTAATGAAGCCATTGAAGTTCATCTTGCCACCAATTTTGCAACCATGTTCTTTGACAATATCCCCGCCGACCTGAAAGCGGAAATGTATGCCTGGCTGGATGTCAACTCCGCTGGTGACCGCAAGCCCGGCATGACCGATGAACAGTTCTATTACAAATCCCGCAAGAATGCCATCGGACCTTTCAAGGCAAAATCCTATGCCCTGCCCGCGGAAGCTACAACTAAACTTGACGCTGCATGGGAAGCGCAATTTGACAAGCTCTTCAATCTGCTGGGCGTGAAGGATACGATGAAGTATGTCAAACAATACATCACCACTGCAAAAGTCACTCCTAAACTTGCAAATTATGTGAAAGAGGCAGTCGCGGCGGAAGATGTCAGCGATTTGTCGGATTAGTTTATGTAATTTTGTAGGTCACGTCTCAGACGTGACCTACATTTCTTATTATGCCAAAATCTGACCAAGGCGTTACTAAAGATAGATATATGCTCATTCCCCGCACGGCGATCTTTGCCCGAAGGGGTCAGGGAGATGAGTATTTGTTAATTAAAGGCGCGCCGACCAAAAGATTATGGGCCGGCAAATATAACGGCATTGGCGGTCACGTGGAACGCGGAGAGAATATCCTTTTTTCAGCACAGCGAGAGTTGCTTGAAGAGACGGGGCTTCTTGCAGACTTGTGGTTATGCGGCACTGTCATTGTGGATGCCGGGGAGACGGGCATCTGTCTGTTCATGTTTTGCGGGGAGAATCCCCAAGGCGAGCTCAAGGCCAGTGAGGAAGGATCAATTGAATGGGTTAAGAAAGAAGCGGTTCTTCATCTTCCAGTGGTGGAAGATCTGCCCATTCTATTAGATCGAATCGATAACATGAAGCGCGGTGACCCGCCTTTTTCGGCGCGCTCTTATTATGATGAAAACGATCAATTGAAAGTTGTTTTCGGGGACTAAAAAATATTAACCACAAAGGGGCACGAAGGTACACAAAGGATTTTGTTTTCTTCGTGACTCTCACCTGCACTGCACCGAACGCAGAACAGGTGCAAGTGTTGTCTCCTTTGTGGTGAAAAAACTTACTGCCACTTCATCAATGAGATCGTAAACTTGCTGCCCTTGCCGGGCGTACTTTCCACATCCAGCGAACCATTGTGTTGTTGAATGACCTGTCTTGTGATCGAAAGCCCCAAACCAAGCCCGCCATATAATTCATCGCCGCTTTTCTCAAGGTGCGCGAAGCGGTCAAAGATGCGCGGACGGATGTCTGTGGCAATGCCGATGCCGTGATCTTCGACAGAAATTTGTACACGGTTTCCTGTTTCGGCAAAACTGATCTCCACCGTTCCGTTCGGATGGCTGAATTTGACCGCGTTATCCACCAATGCAGTGATCGCTTTTTCAAGTGAATGTTTGTCGCCCTGCACAGCGGATATTTTTTGATTCCCTTTTATCTTCAAGGTCACCTGTCGCGCGGTTGCTTTGTCTTGATACGCTTTGACAACATCTTCTGCCACATTGATGATGTTCACAGATTGAAATTCAGGGAGCACCAGTTCGATCTCTTGCAGGAAGAGGATGTCATTGGTAAGCGTCACGATCTGGTCCACATTGCGTGTGACCGTATCCACCACAGTATCAAGTTGGTCGCTAGAGACCATCCCTTTTTTGAGGGCATGTAAATACCCGCTCGCGACCATCAACGGGGTGCGTAATTCATGCGCGATGTTTGAAAGGAATTCATGCCGTGCCATATCCTGCGCGGCAAGTTTTTGGTAGGCATCGGCCAATTCGGCGGCTCGCAGGCGCAAGTCTTCGATGGTCAACTCATCGTTCTGGCGCAGACGGTTGCTGATCTCGCCGATCATGGCCATGGACACGCTCGGACTGTGTTTCAGTACGCGGTTGAATCCTTCCTTGTCCAGTTCCAGCAATGTTGCGTTGGTTACAGATGTTACGGTTGCGGCGCGAGGTGCGTTGTGGATCAACGCCATTTCCCCGAAGAAATCACCCGCTGTGAGGGTCTTTAGTAAACGGTCTTCTGTATTATTGATCACCTTTGTAACTTTGAATTCCCCTTCAAGGATCATGTAGAACGAGTACTCTATCGCATTTTCTTTGCATATCACCGTATCAGGAGGAAATACTTTAATCCGGCTGTTCATGATAATTTCCTGCATTTCGTCAGGGCTGATTCCGGGGAATGCGCGCGGGATGATCTTTGCGGGCGTACGAATCGTTGTCATGATTTTCTCCTGAAGACTAATTCCACATTGCATTATCTCAGAATTATCAGAAAAATGGAATTGCGATTTCAAAACATTAATCTATAATAGGGATATGAAAAAATATCTGACAATCTTCTGGACGACGATCATCGCCTCTTTCCTCGCCTCTGCCTGCCAGCCCGCATTGACAGAGTCAACGCCCACGCCATTTCCTCCCACCTTTACCCCCTCGGCCATTCCCACGCAAACGATTACACCGACAGTCACAATTACCTCAACATCAACCCCTGTCCCGCTTGTCCCTAATTTCTCCCAAATTGTCATTATCATTTTCGAGAACAAGGAATTTGGCACTGTCATTGGCAACCCGGATATGTCCTACTTTAATCAACTGGCAGATTCGTATACATTGCTCACTCAAGAATATGCCATCATGCATCCCAGCCTGCCGAATTATATTGCCTTGATCGGCGGCGATACTTTAGGCATCACCGAAAATTGTGCAAATAAAGACTGCTACATCAATGCCCCCAGCCTGCCTGACCTGATCGAACAAAGCGGACGCACCTGGAAAACTTATCAACATAACATGCCTGAGCCATGCTTCACCGGGGATACTTTGAAATATGTCCGCAAGCATAATCCATTCATTTTCTTCGACCCGATCCGCTTGGATGCAGAAAGATGTCAGCGCAGTATCGTCCCGCTCACACAGATGGATGCAGATATTGCCGCGAATGCCCTGCCGAATTTCATCTTCATCACGCCCGATATTTGTTACTCAGCGCATGATTGCGACCTCAAACAGGCCGACGCTTTTTTGAAAGAACAAATGGATAAGCTTTCCCCCGCATTGGAATCGACTGGAGAGCCTTATCTCATTATCCTCACCTGGGACGAAGGGCAGGGCGATCATTCCTGTTGCGGTTTGCCCGAAATTGCGGGCGGGCGCGTTGCTACAGTTCTTATCTCTCCGCAAGTAAAAGCGAACTTCCAGGACGATACGCCGTATTCACATTACTCCATCTTGAAAACCATCTCTGAAGCATGGGGCTTGCCTTATCTTGGTCACGCATCAGATTTGGAGACAATGCTCATCACTGCACCGTGGAAGTAAATGAGACTTATGCCAAAGATCAACCTGAAAAAATTACAGTCGCATCGTAAGCGGACCTTCAACCTGCCTCCGGCTAAAAGGCTTTCTTCCCCATCCCAAGCATTGACCTTCGTCAACGCACGCGGCTTCGTTTATTTTTGGCCCATCAAAGGCATTGACCTACCCTCGTTGTGGACAGCCGTCGCCGGGGAAAGACCCGTAGCCGACAAACACGATGACCCCGGTCACATCACTTGGAGCTGGAAAGACGATTCCCTGGATAAAAAGATCTGGTATTACGGAAAAATTCTGCGCGGCAAAGCGACCATGATCTCCCTAGATGTTGCGCCTTATTTTTATGCACTCTCTGAAAATTACGGCTCGCCCGAAGAAGATTATCTGATCGCTTATCATGAAGGACGATTAAACCAGTCCTCGAAACAAGTCTATGAGACCTTGCTGGATAATGGCGCACTAAACACCTTGGACCTGCGCAAGAAAGCAAAATTATCCAATGCAAAAGATTCTGAATTTAACAAAGCGCTCGAACAATTGCAAAGAGACTTCAAAATTCTGCCCGTTGGAGTTGCTCAGGCAGGCGCGTGGAAGTATTCGCACATCTATGAGATCGTCACCCGGCATTATCCTGAATTATCCGAGCAAGCGCGCGCCATCACAGAATCTCAAGCGCGGGCGAAGTTAATGGAATTATTTTTTAGTCTGGTTGGAACTGCTCAATTAAAAGACGTTATGAAGTTGTTTGGCTGGACAAACGATATTGTCAAACGTGTCGCAGAGAGATTGGTTGAACAAAGGTATCTTATAAAAGCGGAACATCCCAACCAGACTGGGGAGTGGTTGGCGATCAAAGAGACCGTTTAATAGAGAAGAGGCTGTCTCATTGACAGCCTCTCTTTTGTTATATTTGAAATCTCATCTAGCGGACGTTGTAAACTTGTCCAGTGAAGTCCCCATTGACTACTCCTGCCCCTCCCAATGGCTTCAAGATTATATCCACAATGCTGTCGTTATCGATCAAGTCTAAGCGCAGCGTGCCCGAACCTGTGCCCGTGTTGACGATCACCATCCAGGTCGTCCCACTGCCGGTGATGCTCACAATGGATGTACCTGTGAGCGTGGTGGATAGATTGAAGTCACTTGCGTTCACTCCCGTCACGGCTTCGGAGAATTTGACTGTGAACTTCACCGCTGCCAGCTTGGTCGGGTTGGGGTTGCCGCGCACAATGGAAACCACCACCGGTGCCCTGTCCACGACATAAGGCAATCCGGTCTTGAAACTCGTGGTGAGGAGGTTCAGGGTTGCATCCTTGATGGTCTTGTTGGCCATCAGATCCAACCGCATTGTGCCCGGAGCTGTGCTGGTGCCAGTCGTGGCGGTCACCATGTATGTTGCTCCACTTCCGCTGACCCCTGTAACGACTGGCTTGGATTTAGCCAGCGACCCTGTTCCAATCAATTTGAAGTCCTTGATGTCCACTCCCGTCACCGGTTCAGAGAAGGTAACTGTGAAGTCTACACTGGCAGCGCTGGTAGGATTGGAACTCGCGCGAAGAATGGCTAGAACGATTGGTTTCACTTTATCAATCGTAAAGGTATCACCGGTTGTGAAGTTTCCATTCCCTGCGCCGACTCCACCCAACGGGACCAGTCCTGCATCCTTGATAGAGTCGTTATCAAGCAGGTTCAGGTGAAGGGTGCCAGAACCAGAACCTGTGCTTGCCGTCACGGTGTAGTTTGCGCCCGATCCACTTACCTTTGATACAGCGGCTTTAGTAATCCCCGTGGTAGTTAGGGAAAAATCAGTCTTATCTACACCTGTCACAGGTTTGGAAAAGGTCACCATGAATTTCACGCTGGTCGCCTTTGCGGGATTTGGAGCAGCGCGGGTGATATTTAGTGTAATAGGCAAATCAACCACAACTGTGCGCGGAGAAATAAAGACAGTAGAAATATTGCCTAAAGTGTCTTTTACCCACGGATAGAGAGTAAAATTTCCAATGTTGGAAACCGTGTAGGTAGTAGGCGCAGTACCAGTCCAACCAGTTGCATCAATTGCAGGCGATGTAGCGGAAGTAGTAATCAAATAACCTGTTACTCCAAAATTATCAGTAGCTGTGAAAGCTGTGATTGGGATATTGAAACTATTGGATGGTGTTGTAGCTGTGAATGTATTAACTGTTGGTTTGGTAGTGTCTACCACGACCACAGGTGGAGAAGCAAATACAGAAGATATATTGCCAGCCGCATCTTTAGCCCAAGGGTACAACGTATAAGAGCCATCAGAAATAACGGCATAAACTGTTGGAGCCGCGCCAGTCCAACCCAAATCATCCACTGCGGGAGGTGTGGCAGACTCGGTGACAAGGTAACCTGTAACGCCAACGAGATCGGAAGCTGTGAAATCTGTGATGGAAATATTGAGACTATTGGAAGGAGAGGTTGCTGTAAAAGTGTTGACTGTTGGAGAAATCGAATCAAGCGTTGTGACCGAGAAGTAATATGTAGAATCGCACCCAAACGAACTCCCTGAGGCTTGTGTTACTCTAGCAAAATAAAGCCCATCCTGTGGTGTTTGCCAAGTTAGAGAAGATGCATTTCCACCTCCACCATTATCATTAGACTCAAGTAATGTCACACCATCTGTATCATAGATTTCTAAAATAGTATCTACGCTAGTGCTCAGGCTTGTTGTTTGAATAACATATTCGTTTCCTGTTGTTGCCTCAAATTTGAACCAATCTTCATCCGAGGCAATGTCAAATAGATTGTTTGCCAATGTCCCATCAGTTTGGGTAACGCTGGTTCCATCGTAATTATCATTGGGTTCAAGAGTATCTGCCGGGCAAACTAACGGCGCTTGCAAATCGAAGTGACCGGGCTGGCTGGCCTGTGCAGATACTTCTTGATTCACCGTATCAAGAGTGGTTGGTAAAGCAACCCATGCTAAACCCACATCATCCCATTGATTGATTGTCAACTGACTGGTATCAAGATGCGGCATGTTGAGCGAATCGTATTGAAGGGTAATTGTCAATGGCAAATCGAAACTATTGGTTGCAGCGCTTTCCATGTTCGTGGAAGCTTTTGCCATTTGTGAAGGACTGCTAGCTCCAGTTAACCACTCCAATACGCGCACCCAGAAAGAGTTACCTGATGACCGTAATGTTGAAGGCGCGCCTGCAACTGGTGGTGTGTTCCATAATTCCAACGTTATCGGATTAACAACTGCACCGGCTGGAACAGTAACAGCTAAATTTCCAGATGGAGTGGATACATTACCACCTGAATTGTTGATTGATTGTTGTGTAAAATCATAAGCATGTTTCCAAAGGTATCTACTTGCCCCAGTAGTATAAGGGTCTACGCCTGTTCCACTCCAGCCGTATGGATCCACTACAACTTTGTCGGAAAAATTCCCGTCGCAAGTTGGGTCATAATAAAGACCAAAGTGCAGATGAACTCCGCCGCCTCCGCCAAGGCTCAGCCCTGTATTTCCCATTATTCCTATTTGTTGCCTATCTGTAACTGTATCTCCATTTTGAAGCGTTGGCGCATTTTTTAGATGTGCATAGAAACTTGCATAACAATTATCATGGTCAATGTATAAAAAGTTTCCAAATCCGCTTGGCTGGTATCCAATACCAAATACTTTTCCGGGAGCAGCAGCAAGAACTTCATCGGAAACATGCTTGAAATCAATGCCATCGTGACTATCATAACAACTAATTCCAAAACCTCCAGGTGATGTGTTGCAATTTGTTCTACCGATATTTGCGCTTCCTGTGTAATGCCCAAGCCAGGTTGTCAGATTACCATCATCGTTTCCAAATCCGGGACTTGTATGATCAAACCATGAATTGACATACCCGCCACTATTACTGCCTTTAGCAGCTTCTGCAAAATTAGTGTATTGAAATGGCAAATCGAGAAAAGACCCGACAGGAATATTATTCTTATGCACGAACACATCTTTCTTTCCATTTGTATCCCCGCTGATCAGATTGCTGGCATTAGAATGAAACGCCACGTAGCGTCCATCCGCGGAGAAGGATAAGGGTACGAGTCGCCATTTCCTTGTATACCAAGGGAAGAAACTGACAAACGTTTGGTGTCTTTCGTTTGCATATCGTAAATAAAACCATCTACGTTCCCGTTTGTGTCTCCGCTGACCAGATTATTAGCAAAGCTCCAGAATGCCACATATCGCCCATTAGCGGAAATAGATGGCTGACCCGACCTGCTATTAGCCTGTGTTCCATCAGAAGCAACTGAGACGCGCGTTGTATTATTCGATTGCAAATCTCGAACAAAAATATCATACTCTCCATTCGTATCACCGTTGACTAGGTTAGTACCTATAGATTGAAATGCTACGTACCGCCCATCAGCGGAGATGCGATAATCATAAGAATGACCATTTGCCTGTGCACCGTCTGAAGCGATTGATACGCGTGTTGTAGTGTTTGACAGAATGTCGTGAATAAACACGTCCATTAGCCCATTTGTATCGTCGCCGACTAGGTTCGAACTCAATGACTGAAATGCCACATATCTTCCATCGGCTGTGAAGGAAGCTCCATCAGAACTAGCATTCCCCTGCGTTCCGTCTGATGCAACTGAAATACGTGCTGTAGTGTTCGCCTGCAAATCTCGAACAAAAATGTCAAACACTCCATACAAATCCCCGCTGACCAGATTATCAGCCCCGGTTCCGAATGCTATATACCGCCCGTTAGCGGAAATGGCTGGATGAAACGAGTCGTTATTAGCCTGTGTTCCGTCTGATGCAACTGAGACGCGTGTTGTAGTATTTGCCTGCAAATCTCGAACAAAAATGTCAGCTCGCCCATTTGTATCCCCACTGACCAGATTCGTGGCAAACGAGGAAAATACCACGTATCGCCCATCAGCAGAGAAGGCTGATGTTAGTGAACCACCTGAAGAGCCATCCCCCTGTGTTCCGTCTGATGCGACAGAGACGCGCGTTGTAGTGTTTGTCAGAACATCGTGGAGGAAAACGTCCGATATCCCATTTGTATCCCCGCTGACCAGATTGTTGGAATCGGATTGAAACACTACATAACGTCCATCAGAGGACATAGAAGGTGTCTGAGAGTGACCATTCCCTTCAGCGCCACTTGAATTGACTGAAACTCGCATTGTTTCGTCAGCCATCATTATTGCTTGCTGAGACAATTCGGGGATAAGAGGCAGAGTGCTACGTGCTGAATTCGATGAGAAAGAATTCACCTGATTGGCGTTGTTATTTGGCGCGGCGGTCACCTGTCCGGTGCAAAAAAACACCATCAAGATAAGATTGCCCAAAACTTTGAATGTACGATTACGAAACATAATTCCTCCAATTTTAAAAACCCCATCAGGAGAAATAACAAGCGCTTTCCGCATTCCCCTGAATGTGGATTGTTGTTAAACAGATTATAAGCCTCAAACTAAAGAAATGCCATTTGCAAAAATGACAATAGCATTCTGCAGGTTTTCCGGTTTCTCGAACTCGTGTGCTATTAATGATCTATTCTCTTGTCATAAACCTCCAAACTGAAGGACAAACAAAATTGCAAAATCTAAAGTTACAGGAACAGGCTAAAATACTGGCATGACTAATGAACAAGGTTATATACTGGTAGCGGAAGATATTCCCGATATTCTGGAATTAATTGATACGACACTGCGCTTTAAAGGATATCGCGTGGTTACAGCCAGCAATGGGGAAGAGGCGCTGGAACTTATTAATAAAGAGCATCCCTTGATGATCATCTCGGATATCATGATGCCAAAGATGGACGGTTTTAACATGCTCCATCGTTTAAGGATCAACCCTAAGACTCGTAAAATTCCAGTAGTATTTCTTTCAGCCACTTATGTTGCACCAGAGGACAAGACGTTCGCACTGACCATCGGTGTGACGCGGTTTCTGGAAAAGCCGATCAATATCGAAGACTTCATGAAAACGATCGTGGAACTTCTGGCGCAAGGCGACCATCCTGCAATACAAGAACCACTAACAGACCCTAATTTCTATAAGGAATATCGGGTCCGATTGAAAACAAAACTTACTCAAAAGAACCAGCAGATCGCAAGGCTTGAGCGCCTGCTTGAAACTGCACCCGAGGAGGAAAAAAAATCTTTCCGGGATTCGCTCCGGCTTGCGATCAGGGAGCAGGAGGAAATCCGCCGCCTGCTTGACCAGATCCGTAATCGATTGGATGAAAAAAGCAAATCAGATTGAACCTTATAAAAAGTCCTCGTTATTTGACGAGGACTTTTTGTTATCTGTTGTAGAGGAAATTTAACTCTCGTAATTTTCCGGCAAGCGGGTCGTTCATGGCATCTTCCCGTACCCGCCATTCCCAATTCCCGCCCAAGCGTGACGGGAAATTCATGCGGGCTTCGACACCGCAATTGAGCAGGTCCTGCATGGGGGTGATGGCAATATCGGCGACTGAACCCCATACTGCACGGATCAGATCCCAGGCGAAGTCACTGCCATCTATCCGAAGATAGCGTTGAGCGAATTCACGTTCATGTGGTTCGGCGGATTCAAACCAGCCGCGTGCTGTGTTGTTGTCGTGGGTGCCGGTGTATGCCACGCAATTTGGAACGTAATTATGAGGGAGGAATGGATTGTCCGGCCCGGAAAAACCAAATTGCAGAACCTTCATACCGGGCAGTTGAAAAGCTTCAAGCAATTCGATCACATCCGGCGTGACAAGTCCCAGGTCTTCGGCGATGATGGGCAGACCGGTTCCGGGAGTGATGAGCCCGTCGCCGAGATATTTGTCAATCGCGCGAAACAGATCCTGACCCGGGCCTGTTACCCAACGACCCAGCTCCGCTGTTTTGTGATCTGCCGGGATCTCATAATAACCGGCAAAGCCGCGGAAATGATCGAAGCGCAGGATGTCAAACACTTGCAACGAGGCATGGACTCTGGACAGCCACCAGGCGTACCCATCTTTTTTATGAACCTTCCAGTTATAAAGCGGATTGCCCCATAACTGCCCTGTGGCGGAAAAACCATCCGGTGGAACTCCGGCTACGACGGTTGGGTTGCCATGCTTGTCTAAAAAGAATAATTCAGGATGCGCCCATACATCAGAAGAGTCATAAGAAACGAAAATTGGGATGTCGCCGATGATCTGAATGTTGCGCTCGTTGGCGTAGGTGCGAAGTTTATTCCATTGACGGAAGAATAAGAATTGATAGAAGGCATAGCGCATGACTGTCTCGGCAAGTTCGTTCTGCGCTTTGCGTAACGCGGTCTTTTTTCTGGACCGTAGAGATTCGTCCCAGCCGCTCCATGAGCCGCCGCCGTTGGATTCTTTCAATGCCATGAAGAGTGTGTAATCATCGAGCCACGAGGAATTCTCAGCGCAGAAATAATCAAAGGCTTGGCGTAAATTTTCAGGGTGGGATTGGTAGCGGGAAAATGCCTTTTGTAAAAGATCCAGCTTGCGGGGAATGAGCAGGCCAAAGTCCACGTGAGAGGCGGGCAGGTCTTGCATCCCATTTAGATCTTCGTGAGTCAGCAATCCATCGTCTATTAACGCATCGGGGCTGATCAAATATGGATTGCCGGCAAAAGCCGAAAAACATTGATAGGGAGAATCGCCGTAGCCTGTGGGACCCAGCGGAAGCACCTGCCAAAGTTTGCAATGAGTTGAAGCAAGCCAATCTATAAAACGAAAAGATTGCGGTCCGAGGTCGCCGATGCCGTAAGGGGAGGGCAGGCTTGAAGGATGAAGGAGAATTCCGGAGGAGCGTTTGAAGGTCATGATTTTTTGATGATTGTTTGATAGAGTTCGAGATATTTTTTCGCGGAGTTTTCCCAGGAGAAATCCTGAGTCATGCCTGCGCGTTGGATGGTTTGCCATTGTTCACGGTCTGTATAAACTTTGAGAGCTGACTTGATCGAAGCAGACAAGGCCATGTGATGGATTTTTTGGAAGACAAAACCGGTTTTGCCTTGAATGACGGTATCGTTCAAGCCGCCTGCCGCGCGGACGATCGGGACACAGCCGTAATGCATTGCGATCATTTGAGAAAGTCCGCAGGGTTCGTAGCGCGAGGGCATGAGCAGCATATCTGCGCCTGCGTAAATTTGACGGGCAAGCCCGGCGTCATAACGCGTTTCCACTTTGAGGCGGTCGGGATATAAAGCCTGTAATTGCATGGCGGCTGCTTCAAGTTTCGGATCGCCTGTGCCAAGAATGACGGCCTGCCATTTTGAATTCTTCAAGCTTTTGAGGGATGTAAATGCAAGGTCAATGCCTTTGCCTATGTCCATGCGCGAGACCATGGCGATCAATGGCGTTTCAGATTCGCGTGCCAGCCCGAGTCTTTCTTGAAGCAGGCCTTTATTTGCCGAGCGCTTGTCGAGAGAGTCAATATCAAAATTAACGCCCAGTGCCATATCGTCAATGGGGTTATATAAACCTGTATCCAATCCATTGATAATGCCGCTGACAGTTTCGCGGCGGGACTGGAAAAATTCGTTCAGTCCACAGCCATATTCGGGCTGCAAAATTTCATTGGCATAGGTCGGCGAGACGGCCACGATGGCATCTGACGCCCATAATCCCAATGGCATTGGCATGACGCGCGCCCAATCCGGCAGGTCAGTTTGGGCAAGTTTCAGCCCATAGCTTTCGATGATGGAACTGGAATCAGGTCCCATAAAGGGCAGGTTGTGGACTGTGATCACAGAAGCCGCATGACGTGCGCCTTCCTCCCATCGTTTTGTAAGTGAGCCATAAACGCTCATGGCCGTGTGCCAGTCATTGGCGTGGACAACATCAGGTATCCAGTTAATATGCCGAGTTAATTCCAGCGAAGCGAGGGAAAAGAAAATATATTTCTCAGCATCCAATTTGGCATCGGAAGAATAGACCGAGCCGTTGGCGCGAATGGGTTCACCGCCAATGAAATAAACCGGCATTCCGTTCAGGTTGGTTTCAGAGGCTTCGACCTGTATTTCTGTCTCACCGCGTTTTAAAGAAAAAATCCCCAACGGCTTGAGATTATCTGCTTTCACTACGGGATGATGCGGTATCACAAGCCGAACATCCAGTTTAATGTCGTCATTGGAAAGAGCACGTAACGCACGCGGCAAAGAGCCTGCCACATCGCCCAATCCCCCCACTTTTACAAAAGGTTCGGCTTCCGCCGCAAGAAATAAAACGTTGATGGTTTTAGGCATTGGGGTATTTTACCCGAAAACCTTCGAGGCTCTTGAGTCCGAGAGTATAATGCAGCGATAACCGACTCAAGCCCCTGAGTTTTAGATTACCCCACATTGTTTCGTTTAGTGCCTATTTGTTTATACACTCTTCTGTTATCAATGATTTGATGGAGGTAATGATGGTTACGAACAAGACTATTAAACCCCGGCCTTATTGGCACGTGGATGCAAAGTGGGTTACCGGCATCCTTCTGTTGTTCCTCTTGAATATCACATTTCTGGTATATATCATGGCACAGGTCACCGCACCGAAGCAGGGAATTTCCCTGTTGACGATGATGCTGGCGAGTTCTTTTAGCGCTGAAGGGGGTGGATTGGATGAACCTCACGACATCGAAATTATGCACCAGAAGATCGCTGAATCGCCCAATGGCGAATGGCAGCCCATCCCCGGAATGAATATAGTCGTTCGGGAAGAAGATATCGCCGGGAAAACCCCCAGAGAAGCACGCTTATGGTTCTTCCGGCAATGGGCCGAACCTCTTTATTATGACGGTCCGCAAGGACTGGCAAATCTCATGACCACTCCTGAAATGCAGAAAAGTGTGGAAGGAGGCGTTGGTCCGCTGGGATTTATCAATGCCGAAACACACCGTAAAATTCAAAATATTTTTATAGCTTTGGGATTGGTATCGCTTTTCTTTTGCGGGCTGCTTATTTTTTTCAGTTACCGCTTCGGGCGGCTTGGCAGTCCGGGATGCGTTATCATTTTGGCGGCATTCCCGGGGTTGATCATCATGAGCGGATTGCGCGGCTGGGTTGAACGGTCTGCTCAACAGCCGGCGGGTGGGGGAGAAGAGACATACATAACCCGCTATTCACAATTGGCTGTGGACGTTTTGCCGGACATAGTGAAGGCGTCTTTGCAGATTTATTTGGTTTTATTTATTATGGGATTGGGATTAATGTTTATTGCGTTATTAGGCGCTTTGTTCATTCGGGAGCGAAAGAACAAGGATGTAGAAAAAGTAGCGGAAAAGGTGTAATTCATTTATTGAAGTGTTTCAGTGACTCGCTAAAGGCGCAAGGGCTGCGAATTGTGGCATCCACTCCCAGTTAAGAGGGAGGCGCTTTCATTTACGGATGCAAAACTATCGGCGTTGGGGATGAAGTCGAAGTTGGCGTTGGAATGCAGTCAAAAAGAGTCAGGCTTTCGCTGAAGATTCCTGTCCTTCCGATCTCGACCTCATTCAAGTTGTATGCAACAAATTGATATTGAACCCAGGCGTTGTGATAAAGGTCCGAGTTTTTTATATCATCACCGAGCAATTCGTGTGTGAATATGCCGGAACCTGTTGATGAGATCTTGATCAGAGTCCACACGCTTTTTACGCCTGATTGTTTTGATTTAAGGCGGACGAACAATGCGACCCAGGACGTTCCCGCCGAATCTGCCGCTTGCGCGGTGAGCTTTACTGAACTTGGACTGCAATCCTGTCCCTTATAAAACCACTCCCCAGAAGAAACGACGCTGAGAAATCCGGTCATTTCAATACTCGGCATTGGCGTTATAGGAGTGACCAGGATCGACGGATCAATACTTGGCGTGACCGTGAATTCAGGTGTAAGGGTTTCTGTGAATTGCCCCACCAGAGTTGGAGTTAAAGTAAAGGTGAGGGTGGGAGTGATGGGCGTGAATGTAGGTGCAAGGGTGGCGGTATTTGTGGTCGTGGGTAGGAGGGTGGGGGTTGGAACAGGAAGCAAAAAGAATTGCTCCAATGTACAGGAGGAAAGCAGAAATGCGCAAATGAGAATAGCGGTAAATTTTTTCATCGGTTCTCTTTGACGATATAATACGGAAAAATTATTATTCCTATTTTACAACAACATGACATCCATCGAAGTAACCAACTTACAAAAAACATTCCAGACCAAACGCAAGGCTGCGGGGTTGAGCGGCTCGATGCGTGCGCTGATCAAGCCTGAGTATAGCTTGATCGAAGCTGTTCATAATTTATCGTTCCGCATGGAAGCCGGCGAACTGCTGGGCTTCATCGGTCCGAACGGCGCGGGCAAATCCACCACCATCAAAATGTTAACGGGTATTCTGCATCCCAGCGGCGGTGAGGCCAAAGTACTCGGTTTCATTCCCTGGAAGGAACGCCAGAAACTTGCCTATCACATCGGCACGGTTTTCGGGCAGCGTCCGCAGCTTTGGTATCACCTGCCAGCGATGGATACTTTCATTCTGTTCGGGAAAATTTATGAACTCGATGATAAGGAAACAAAAAAGCGCATTGAATATCTAACCGAGGCTTTTGAGATAAAAGACTTGTTGGATGTGCCTGTCCGAAAACTTTCACTGGGACAGCGTATGCGCTGTGAAGTGGCCGCCTCGCTCTTACACCGCCCGAAACTGCTCCTGCTCGATGAGCCTTCCATCGGGTTGGATGTGGTCGCCAAGCAGCATATCCGCGATGCGATCAAGCGCATGAACCAGGAGGAAGGCGTGGGCGTATTGCTCACGTCCCACGATGCAGGTGACTTGGAAGCCATGTGCAGACGAGTTATCGTCGTCAATCATGGACAGATCGTTTATGAAGACAAGGTCTCAAATTTGAAACGCAAATTCCTCACCACAAAATTGGTGGAGGTGCGTTATGCGGAAGAAGTTTCCAAGGATTATGCAATTGACGGCGTGGAGATTTTGAAGGTCGGGCATTATGGTGTGAAGTTAAAGTTTGATACCACCAAAACTTCCGTTGACTCTGTTATGTCCCATCTCTCCGGCGCAGGTGACATTGTAGACATTACCATCTCCGACCCGCCACTGGAAGAAGTGATCGCGAAAATATATCAGGAAGCGAACGGGTAAGTTGCATTTATAAAGTAATTCTGAGGACATGCTATGGAAAAAGAATTTTGGACAGATATATATAATAACAAATATGAAATTCCCGAAGGGCACGCCCTTACCGAGTTAACCCACGAGATATTTTCATATCTGGGTTCAACCGACCCGGAACTGCGAGATGATATTGGTTATACGGTCTTTGCGAACTGGCTCAAACAGGAGCGATATTCAGCGGACGAGATACGCGGTTTTATTAAAGAGCTGCTTGCAAACCTAGAAATTGGAATCGGCGAAACCGAAAGCGATTCTGTTTTTCTGCGCACTTTCTCAATTCTATTCCTTGCCGAGATTATCCATAACGATAACAAAAAACCATTCCTTGACAAAACAGATATCACTACTGTCTTGAAAAAAGCACTATGGTATGCCTCTTCCGAAAAAGACCCTCGCGGATATGTCCCGATCAAAGGTTGGGCACATGCCTTGGCCCACACCGCAGACTTAATGCTTGTGCTTGGAAAGAATCGAAACATTGAAGAAAAAGATCTATTGAAAATCCTCAATGCGATCTCTGAGAAGATCGTTCGCTCAACCAATTACATCTATATTCACGGTGAAGATGAACGACTGGCAGGCGCGGTGATTGCGGCCCTGCGCCGTGACCTTATTCCAATTGAGAAAGTGATAACCTGGGCAAAATCCTTTACCGATCAAGATTGGAAAGGCGCATACATCAACGAAGAACTAAATCGCGCCTTTCAGAATACACGTAATCTTTTGCGGAGTATTTATTTTGAGTTGAAAAACGAAGAAGGAGAAATGCCCAAACAAGATGAACTTCAGTTGGTTTTTCTTGAGGCGATCAAAAACTTGAAACCGTATTAGTCCTTCATCCCTCATAATTCATCCTTTGATCTTCAAATGAAAACTTTTTCGAAATACTGGTCCATCTTTCAGATCACACTCATCAACTCACTTGCTTATCCGGGTGAATTGGTTGGGCGCAGTTTGATGATCATCCCATTCATGTGGATCTTCTATCAGCTATGGAAGGTCACCTTCAGCGCGGCTGGCGCGGACATTATCAACGGGCTGACCTTGCGGGATACGCTTTGGTATCTCATGCTAGCAGAGACCATCGAGCTGGGACGTCCGCCCATTGCGCGCACCATGTCGGAAAATGTCAAAGATGGTTCCATCGCGTACATCCTCAACAAGCCTTACGATTTTCTGCTCTATCAATTCAGCACAGCCATGGGCGAGACCATCTTCCGCGCCATACTCAACGCCGTCTTCGGTGGTCTGACCGTGTTGTGGCTGGTCGGCGCACCCAAACATCCCGAAGGATTTCTGATCGCATTGCCTGCCATCTTTGGCGCGTGGATATTACATTTTTGCATCAATGCCATGATCGGTCTCTCCGCGTTCGTGGTGGAGGATGTCTCTGCCTTCACATGGATCTATCAAAAGCTGGCTTTCATTTTCGGCGGCATGTTGATCCCGCTCGACTTTTATCCGCAATGGTTACAGACCCTTGCAAAATTCCTGCCTTTCTCCAGCGCCATCTATGGTCCTGCGCGTTTATTCGTTACCCCTACGGCGCAGTTCTTCATCAACGTGATGAGCTTGCAACTTGCCTGGATTTTCGTGTTGACCTTCTTGCTGGTCGTCGCCTATCGCCGCGGGCTGACTCAGTTGACGGTGAATGGTGGCTAATCATTATGATGTCGTTGCGAGGGCGCTGCTTTTCGCCCGAAGCAACCTCCTGTTTAGTTGGAGGTTGCTTCGCCAAAAAACGGCTCGCACACCTGCCCTGGCGGGCGGTGCCAGGAACGACATGGAAAAACTATTATGAAAGAACTTAAATTTCTGATCGCCATTTGGAATACCAACCTGCAATCCGCCATGGAGTATCGCGCCGCATTCCTGACTCAGGTCATCGGCATGATGGCGAACAACTTTATCTATTTCGCGATCTGGATCATCTTCTTTGAACGCTTCAAGGATGTGCGCGGCTGGGGCGTGAACGATATGTACGTGACCTTCGGCGTGCTGGCCAGCTCCTTTGGCATCGTCAACCTACTCTTCGGTAATGCCTTCATGCTCAGCGACATCATCGCCAAAGGCCGCCTCGACTATTACCTTTCCCTGCCGCGACCAGTTTTACTGCACACCATTGCCAGCCGCTCTGCCGCCAGCGGGATGGGGGATTTTCTCTACGGGTTTATCAGTTATGGACTATCAGGATATTTCACCTGGGATGGGCTTGCCCGCTACGTTCTTGCCACGCTGTTAGCTGCTACCGTTTTTGCATCTTTCCTGATCCTGACGCAGAGCCTCGCGTTCTGGTTTGGCATGATGACCAATTTCAGCAACCTCGTTCTCAACGCCATGTTGACCTTCGGCATTTACCCCATCACCTTATTTGACAGTTATGCCAAGCTGATCCTTTTCACGCTCATCCCAGCAGCATTGATGGGCGCTATCCCCGCAGAATTCATCCGCGCGTTTACGTGGCAGGTATTGGGAGAACTGTTGTTAGGTGCAATTGGATTCCTGTCACTGGCAATATTTGTTTTCAATAGGGGGTTACGTCGTTATGAGAGCGGGAGTGCGATACAAATTGAAGTGTAAAGCGATTGTCTAATTATCGACTTTGAGTAATTGATGTTCTACTAAGGGAAAAGAGTTGACATGATAAAACTGAAATTTATTTCATCAGCTATTGTATTTATGAGCACAATGGTGGCATGTAGTAATAACGTGCCTGTGTCAATCCCTACAATTAACGCCAGTGAAATTTCCACGATTATTGTAGCAACTTTATCAGCCATCCCAACAAATACTCCACAGCCTATTCCATCTGCTATCGTGTCGCCAATTCCAACTAACTCTGCTAATACTGAAGGATGGATATGGCACAATATTGATTTATATGCACTAAAAATAAAACTGCCAATTGGATGGTTGATTACTGAAATAAATCGGAGGCCTGAACCAACGGGAATTGGAGGTCCGATAACGGGGCATGATTGCGCAGACTACAATATTTCCGACCCCGATGGAACAATGAGAATATCTTTATTGCCTACTTGTGGTTTTGCAGAAGGAGTTGGCGATTCTTGTCCGAAGGATTCAATTATAGTAAGCAAGGTAAGCAATAAAATTGTTCTTATTCGCTACTATGTTAAAAATGAATCGGTTTATATATATACCAAAGCGGGATTAGCTGCAATATCGGATAAGTATGGAACTAGAAGTGAGATGCTTTGCTCAAGTCCTCCTATTCTCTCTTTTGGAGAAGATCAAAACCTAAGATTTATTTACATTGAGTTTAAATACTTAGGAACTGATGTCGACATAAATCAAAAATTAGATTTAATAGATAATGTTGTTCTTTCAATAGATGAGCAATAATTCGAAACCGGCATGATAGTAAAAAGAGGCGGTCACTTCTAAAGCGACTGCCTCTTTTGCTTTTAAGAGGATGCCCCAGAATAATTACTCAATCCCAAGAGCCATAGCCCGCGCGCGAGGAAGACGAAGAGAACGGTCATGCCGAGGGCGAATAATAAACTTGTGCCGCTGAGTCGGTTGGTCAAAGCTTCGGCTGGGACAGTGACTGCGAATGCGACCGGCACCAAAAAGGTCAAGCCAGTACGAAGCCAATCGGGGTAGATGCCTACGGGCCAACGTCCCGCCGCATATAAACCTTCAAAGAGGTTGCTGATCTCCTGCACACGGATCACCCAAAATGAAATGGATGTGACCATGAGCCATACACAATACAACATGACGCCGCCCATAATCAATGCCGCCAGAAAACCAAGCAACTGTAGAAATCCAAGCGTGCCTTTCAATTCATAAAAAGCCAGGCTGATAATGACGATGCCGACGATGACATCCACCAATTGCCAGAAGCGGAACTCACGCACACTGACAAGGGTTTGCGCGTCGGCAGGTTTGGTCAACGCGAAATCAAGTGTCCCGTTGCGGACATCGTCCATGAGCCGTTCCATGTTTGGCTGAATGAGGGAACGGATCACACCGCCCATCAGCAGATGTACTCCCATTACGGCAAGCAACTCAGAGCGAGACCAGCCCGCAAGAGTAGTCACCTGCCCGAAGACAAGCGAGAGACCGATCAGTCCCGTTGCAACAGAGATGAAAGATTGAAGGAGTTGAATGAAGAAGTTAATTCGATATTGCATCTCATTCAAGACGCCGATCCGCAGATAAGTAAGAGCAAGTTTTATCGGGTTCATGGTTTCTCCTACCCGCCTACGGCTGAATATTGTTTGATAGCAAAATTCCAAATAAAGTTAAGGATGAGTATGCCGAAAGCGATCCATAGCACCTGCATCCCGATCCCTGACCAAAGCTGGGCGTTGGTCATATTTCCTACCAACGCTTCAATGGGGAAGAAGAATGTCCATTTGAATGGCAAAAAATTGGATAGGTTCTGCACCCAGGCAGGCATCAGGGTCATCGGGACGAGGCGACCAGAGAGGATCAATTCAAGGCCAAAGTACAACTCGAAGATGGCGCTGACCCGCGTTGTCCAGAAGGTGATCATGCCAAGCAGGGAGAGCAGCATGGTGCGGATTAGATAAGCGCCCCAGATGGCGAGGAAAAAGACAATGACTTCCATCCAGCTAATTTCAAATGTGGGTTTGAATATCCATGAAAGGATGGCAGCGATAGGCAGCCAGAGCAGGATAACAACAAACTTCCAGCCCGCAAAGAATGCCACATCGCCGTGAATGGGATGGATCGGACGCATCAATTCCATCGAAAGCCGTCCTTCACGGATACGCCATTCCCAGCCATAAGGTGTGAAGACGATGTTCATGTTGCGAACGAGAGTCCAGATGATGTAGTAAGCCGCGAATGCTCCGGCAGTATAGCCCCCTGCCATTCCGCCCTGTTGTTTTGCGATGGTAGTCCACACGACCAGATAGATGACCGGCTCTGTGACCATGCCGATCATATAGAAATAATTTGCAACGCTATATTGAATCTGCTCCAGAATGGAAATTTTCATGGAGGCTAAATAGAAGTCAATATATCGCCTCATTTTGTCTCCTCATTGGATGTGAAGACGCTGTCAATGACATCGTCAATGGGAGTGTCTTCGACGGTCAGGTCATCCACTTGCAGGTCAGAGAGCAGATTCGCGGTGACTTGGGATGTCCTCGCTTTGGACACGCGCAAAGTGACGCGCGCGCCGTCACGGGTAAGCACTTCGCCATATTGAGACAGGTCAACTTCCGGGTTCGGCAGAGTGACGCCGAGTGTCTTGAAGGATGAGAACTGAGTGACGAGACTGCTCAATTCACCGTCGAAGAGAGTCCGCCCGTGATGGATCACGATGACCCGTTTGCAGAGCGCTTCCACATCCGCCATGTAATGACTGGTCAACAGAACGGTCACACCCCAGCGTTGGTTGTATTCTTTGATGAAAGTGCGGATGCGCCTCTGCATGGTGACATCCAACCCAATGGTCGGCTCGTCGAGGAAGAGCACCTTGGGGCGGTGAAGCAGCGCACCGACGATTTCCATCTTCATGCGCTCGCCAAGTGACAAATTGCGGATTGGCTTGTTGACCAAATCCTTTAGTTCAAGCAGGTCAATAAAGTCGTCGCGAGTCTTTTTGAATTCGGATACAGGGATGCCGTAAATGGCTCGCTGCAACTCAAACGAGTCGATGGCAGGTAGGTCCCATGAAAGCTGGTTGCGGTTGCCCATTACCAAAGCCACTTGACGCAGATAGGCATGTGGACGTTTGTAGGGTTCAAAGCCTAAAACGGTGACACTACCCGAAGTGGGGTGGAGGAGTCCGCTCAACACTTTTAGGGTGGTGGTCTTTCCGGCGCCGTTTGGTCCCAAAAAACCGACCACTTCCCCCGGTTCAATACTGAACGAAACATCATCCACTGCTTTGACGGTACGATACTTGCGGTTGAACAAACTAGCCACGGCGGCTTTCATCCCGCCTTCGCGCTCGGGAACTTTGTAGTGCTTTGACAAATTGGACACAGATATGGTGGCAGTCACAAGGATTCTCCTATGAAATTGAGCAATATCGCCATATTGTAAGACAGAATTGCAGCAATTCTCATTATAAGCATGTCGCTGCGAGGCGCTCTTTGTTTTTGCCGAAGCAGCCTCCTGGAAACTGGGAGATTGCTCACCGCATTCCCGAAAGAGCATCGGGACGACGTGGCGTGCGGCGCACACTTGCACTGGCGGGCAGTGCCAGGGAGTGTCGGGCTAGCGCCCTCGCAACGACATTGGAAAACAGAAATTGGCGCTCATTTTCTCTGGTATAATCTCGCCCGTGACTGGTCCTGCCCTATGGTGTCAAAGCTGTGGACACGGAGACCTGCAAAACAAAATCTAAAAAGAAAGGAAGCACACGTCATGCCGCTTGCAAAAGAAATCAAGACCAAGGCGATTGAAGATTTTCATCGCCACGACAAGGATACCGGTTCCCCTGAAGTCCAGATCGCTATCCTGACCAATCGCATTACTCAGCTCACCGAGCATTTGCGAAGCAACAAGCAGGATCAATCCTGCCGCCGCGGGCTGCTCAAATTGGTTGGTTCCCGCCGCCGATTGCTCACGTACTTGCGAACCAGCAATTACCAAAGCTATCTCGCAGTAACCGATCGTTTGAACCTCCGCCGCAAGTAAGTTTGTTAGACCCTAAAGGTCGCGAGACTTTTAGGGTCTTTTTAAATCTTTAATCACGAGGTTAAAGACGTCACCCGCAGTCAGGAATTGAATAGCGCGAACAACGCAGGTTGTTCCCACTCTTCAGTCCCTGACCCACTGGCGGGAAAGTATTGTAAGGACGGATCGCGATCCGCCCCAACAGGAGACAAAATATATGAAACCAGAACTAAAACGCTATTCAGCCGTGGTAGGCACGCGCACCTTCACCTTTGAGACCGGCACCCTCGCCGCTCAGGCCGGCGGCGCTGTCACCTTCGGCGTGGAAGATTCCATTGTATTCGCTGCTGCCACCATGGGCGGCGTCCGCGAAGGGATCGATTTCTTCCCCCTCTCAGTTGACTTTGAAGAACGCATGTATGCCGGCGGAAAGATCCCCGGTTCATTCTTCCGCCGTGAAGGTCGCGCCTCAACAGACTCGATCCTCACTGCACGCCTGACCGACCGACCCTTGCGCCCGCTTTTTGCTCATGGAATGCGCAACGAAGTGCAAGTCATCATGTACACCTTCTCAGCTGATGGCATCAATCCGCTGGACATCCTCGCGATCAATGCCGCATCTGCTGCGATCATGATCTCGGACATCCCCTGGGGTGGATCTGTCGGCGCTGTGAGAGTTGGACGCGTCAACGGCGAGTTCGTCCTCAACCCAACCTTTGAAGAAATGAACGCCTCAGACCTTGACCTGAGAATTGCCGGCACCAAAGAAGCGATCCTCATGGTGGAATGCGGCGCGAACGAAATCCCCGAAGATGTGATGGTTGCCGCTTTGGAATTAGGACACAAGTCCATTCAGCCGATCATTGATCTGCAACTTAAGATGCAGGCAGAAATCGGCAAGCCCAAGCGTGAAGCCACCATTTTTACTGCAAACGAAGAATTACAGAAGAAAGTTTTCGATACAGTCTATGAGCGCATGACTGAATTACTAGACAAGCCTTTGAACAAAGGCGAGTTCTATGGCGGCATGGATGAACTTCAAGCCTCTGTCATTGCCGAACTCTGCATTGAAGGTGATGCGAATGCCCCGAAGCCAGGCGATGTGAAATCTGCATTCAGCGAAGCGGAACACAAGATCGTGCGCGAAAGAATTTTAGGCATGGGCAAACGTCCCGATGGACGCACGCCCACCGAAATCCGTCCGATCTGGTGCGAGGTGGGACTCTCCCCACGCGCACACGGCACGGGACTTTTCACCCGTGGCGAGACACAGGTACTGTCCTTTGCAACACTCGGCACCTTGGGTGAAGCGCAGGAACTCGATAATTTATCCCCCGATAAAACCAAACGCTATATGCATCACTATTCCTTCCCGCCCTTCTCCACCGGCGAAGTCAAAATGCTTCGTGGACAGAGCAGGCGCGAGGTCGGTCATGGTGCGTTGGCAGAGCGCGCGCTTGAACCCGTCCTCCCAGCAGAAGAGTCCTTCCCATACGCCATCCGTGTCGTGTCCGAAGCCTTGTCATCCAACGGCTCAACCTCAATGGGATCAGTCTGCGGTTCGACTTTGGCTTTGATGGATGCAGGCGTGCCAATCAAGGCTCCCGTATCTGGTGTGGCCATGGGACTCATCACCGACGCAACCGGCCGTTATCAAATTTTGACTGACATTCAAGGAACCGAAGATCACCTCGGCGACATGGATTTCAAAGTGGCTGGTACCGCTGAAGGCATCACCGCTTTGCAGATGGATATCAAGATCAGCGGCTTGAGCACACAAATGATGAAAGAGGCATTGGCGCAGGCTCATACGGCGCGAATGTCCATCATGGAAAAAATGCTCGCAGCCTTGGATGCCCCGCGCGCGGAATTGAAACCGCATGCCCCGCGCATTATTACCGTGAAAATCCCAATTGATAAGATCGGCGCATTGATCGGCCCCGGCGGAAAGAATATCCGCTCATTGCAGGAAGAAACCAACACCAAGATCGACATTCAGGAAGACGGCACAGTTTACATTGCCTCAACGGATGCAGTGGGTGCGAAGCTCGCGCAGGAACGCGTGGCTGGGCTGAGCGAGTCAGTTGTAATCGGAAATATTTATACTGGTAAAGTTGTCCGCATTGAGGCCTTCGGAGCATTCATCAATTTGCTCCCCGGTGTGGATGGACTTGTTCATATTTCGCAACTTGCCAGCGAGCGCGTGAACTCTGTCGAAGATGTTTGCACCATGGGTGACGAGTTGACCGTGATGGTCACAGACATTGACCCGCAAGGCAAGATCCGATTGTCCCGCCAGGCTGTGCTCGAAGGCTGGTCTGCTGAAGAAGCCCGTGAAAAAGATAAGGGCGGACGCAGTGGAGGTGGTCGCCCGAGCGGCGGACGTGGTGGTGATCGCAACGGCGGCCGTGGCAATGACCGTGGTGGTCGTGGCGGTGGGGATCGCGGCGGAAACAGAAGATAAAGTTTATATAAAAATTGCCGGGCTCATGAAGAACCCGGCAATTTTTATATGGTTTCAATATTGCCAGTGATATAATTCGCTTCGTCGAAGGTTTGTTCAATGTCTTTGCCTGAATTACCCAAGGCATAGACAAAAATTCATCCAGAGTTTTGGAAAGGAGCTAATCATGGCAAACAAGGAACAAGGCAAGAATAAGGAAAAGAAAAAGAAGAAGCAGGAGAAACCAAAACCGCCGAAGAAGTAGTGTTCGGCTATTGTTGATAATAAACAGAACTATCTTATTTCCATCCCTCAAATCCTTTTTGTCGATTTGAGGGATGTGTCATAAAAAGGAGACTCTCATGCCCATGAATACAGAGGAGTTTAAAGTAAGCGGGGAACAATTACTTGCAAAACTCAAAGAACTACTGCACGAAGGAAACATACGCCGCATTATCATCAAGGATAAGGACGGCAAAACCCTGATCGAATTTCCGCTCACTCTTGGTGTGGTTGGAGTGATCTTGGCGCCCACGCTTGCGGCCGTCGGGGCGATAGCTGCTCTCGTGACCGAAGCAACCATCGTCGTGGAAAAAGAATCGTAGCCGGCTACTTTTTCCTAGGTCTCATCCATCTTCCACCGGTGATGAGCGAGATCAGTACGCATGCAATCGCTGCGAATGTAAAAGCCTTGTTGTCTGTGCTGAATCCGATCATCAATAATGCCATGCCGAGGATCAGGAAAACCATTGAGATTCTGCGTTTGTTTTGTTGCATTGTGAATTCCTATTTCAGTTTTACTTCTGGATAATCTTGGAAACCGTCATTGAATAATGTAGAAGGTTTTCCGTTCAATGTCATCTCAAAGAAATCTACTAAATATGCGTTGACGATCTCTGTCACGCGCTTGCCGTTCAGTGGACCTTTTAGCCCGAGCTGCGGCGCGATGGGGGAGAGCAGAGGCAGGTCGCTGAAGTCATAATGTTTTGTGCCTTGAATGGTGATGGCTCCCATGCTGTCCGAGACTTGCGGATGGAACTGGTTGAACAATTGATTGTTCCTGCTATCCACAAGGTCTGACCAACCCTGACTGAACATAAAGAAAGAAGGTTGAGTGACACCATTAGCCAGTACTTCGGAAGAGACCGGTCGCATGAACGGGTCCATGCCAAGCAGGGACTTACAGCGCGGATCTGTTCCACAGAATTGAATGGCCGCGCCGCCGCCAGTGGAATGTCCATAGACACCGATTCGATTGAAATCCAATTTTGAGTAGTAGGCATCCTTGGCATCACTGTTGCGGAGATTTAATTGGTCAAGTGTATATGCCAGATCGCCCGCCCATTGGTTGACAAGTTTGCGCGCGGCGATTTCGTATTCATTATCGGGAACACCTTCGGGAAGTGCGTTTGGATTGTTGTATGCGATCTTTCCATCGGGGAAGACGGTGGCGACTGCGCCGTAAGTGTGATTGACCGCGACCACAACATATCCGCGGCTGGCGAGTTGGATCATCTGACCGGAGTTCTGCGCGTTAAAGCCGTCCCAGCCATGTGAGAATAAGATGATCGGATAAGGCGTGCTTGTACCCGCAATTGGCGCATCGCGATATGCAGGTGTTTTTGCCAGCGCGAGATGGTCGAGGAAGAAGGACGGCAGTTTAAGAAAAGTGGAGATGGCGGGGCCATAAACATCAGCACGTGACATCCACGGGGCAAGTTTGTTTTCAGGTAATGGATCGGCAGGATACCAAACCTGTACCATGAATTTGCGCGGCTCGTCAACGCCGGAATAAAGTTCCTTGCGTGAGCTATCGGTTAATTCGAAAATGGTTGTGCCAACTTGCAATGGTCCGCCCGGCTTGGGGATGGATGGGACAGGCAGCAGGGTTGGCAAAGCTGTCGAAACAGCGAGCAGGATTACGGTCAGGTATGAGACGATTATCGGTCGATCCGTTTTGGAGCTTATTATCATCAAACTACTTATTGTAAGAATAAGAGTCAAAACGTAAAGCGGCAGCATTTGCCAGCGATTACCTTCAATAACAAAATGAAGAAGCATGAGGAAGAACGCGATGGCAGGCGCGAATCGAATGGTGCGCGGACGTGGGTGCGGCCAGATCAAATAAATTGCAAGGACGAGCGGAATGATGATCTCAAGTAAGCGCATGTTTTTTCCTTTTCAATTGGGATGTTATTTTATATGATTTTGAATAAAATAGGTGTGGAGGCGTGATGATTCTTTTTCCCATTAGTATTTTTCTCTCAGCTTTTTTATTATTCCAGATCCAGCCGATGATCGGGAAATTTATTTTGCCGTGGTTCGGCGGCACACCGGCGGTGTGGTCTACGGCAATGTTGTTTTTTCAAGTGCTGCTTACTGGCGGATATGCCTATGCATATTGGCTTGTCAAACGTCCGCGACAGGGATGGATACATATTGCATTGATGGGGATAACGATCGCGCTTCTGACCACCCTCGGGCTGGTGTGGTCGTCCCCGATCACTCCCTCCGCTGACATGCGTCCCGCCGATGTGAGTTTTCCCGTCTTTCATGTGTTCCTGATTTTGACGGCTTCTGTTGGACTGCCTTATTTTGTGCTTGCATCAAACGGACCTTTGATGCAAGCATGGTTTAGTCGCCTTTTCCCTGAAAGGTCTTACGCGCGATTGTACGCATTATCCAACCTTGGTTCTTTGTTTGGATTGCTTGCTTATCCTTTGTGGGTTGAGCCGAATTTCACCCTTCGTCAACAAGGCTGGTTTTGGACATGTGGATTTATCCTCTTTGCATTGGCTGCGGGCGTGTTGAGTTGGCGGACAAGGAGTGTGGATGGAAGTGCTTCCATAGTTTCAGAAACAGAAAAGCCATCAAGGTCATTGCGCATAATGTGGATCTTCTTAAGTGGAACAGCTTCCTTGTTTTTATTGTCGGTGACGAATCAAATATCACAGGAAGTCGCGGTCATCCCATTCCTGTGGATCCTACCACTGGCGATTTATCTGCTTTCGTTCATCCTCGCGTTTTCTGATTCACGTTGGTATGAGCGCCGAATTTACTCCCTGCTCTTTAGCTTCGCCAGCCTCGCCATGCTATGGACTTTACTACGGGCCGACTCGTTGAATGTTATCTTTCAAATATGCGTATACGGCGTTTTGTTGTTTCTTGCAACCATGATCTGCCACGGCGAGTTATATCGCCTGCGCCCGCATGCGGATCATTTGACAAGTTTTTATTTGATGGTGTCCTTTGGCGGCGCGGCGGGCGGCATCTTTGTGAATTTGATCGCTCCGTTTCTATTCACAGGCTATTGGGAATTCTATCTTGCGTGGCTGCTGACCATTGTTTTATTGGTGGTGATGTTATTGCCGCGTTTTTCCATGCAGGTGAACAATCAAACTCGCGTGATGGGTGTTTCATTTATCGTTGCAATATTCCTGTTGACTCTTGGCCTGAATAAATATCAGAATGCGCTCTTTGTAGAGCGCAATTTTTACGGTGTGATCCGGATTAAAGAAATGGATAATAACTCTGTCGCCATGATCCACGGCATGACCGTACATGGGCTTCAATTTGTAAATGACCGTTTGCGCCCGACTACCTATTTCGTTAAAGACAGCGGAGCTGGTTTGGTGTTGACGAATTACCCACGAGTGAAAGAATTGCGGGTAGGCATTTTGGGGCTCGGCGTAGGGACTTTAGCCACTTACGGTCAACCGGGTGACGTGTATCGCTTTTATGAGATCAACCCAGTTGTTGTGAGGTTGGCGGAAGGGGAGGGCGGCTACTTCACTTTTTTGAAAGACAGCAAAGCCGATGTGACCGTTGCCACAGGCGATGCGCGGATCTCATTAGAGCAGGAACTGGTATCAGGTCAACGACAAAATTTCGATGTGCTGGTCTTGGATACATTCAGCAGTGATTCGATCCCTGTCCATTTGGTGACGAGGGAAGCCTTTGCACTATATCTCGAACACCTTGCGCCGAATGGCGTCATTGCTGCGCACATTTCGAATCGTCATCTTGGCCTCCAGCCTGTTTTTTGGAGGTTGGCACAGGAATTCGGGCTTTCAATGATCCAGGTGGAAAAACAGCCGGACGCAAATGGAGCTTTTCTTTCTGAATGGGTATTGCTGACGCATGAGCCTTTGTTGTTTGAAATCCCCGCGATCAGGTCACATGCGATTTCGTTTGATGGCTATAGTTCCCCTGTCCGCTTGTGGACGGATGATTATAGTAATTTATTCCAGATATTAAAATAATCGAGTAGGGGCGGAGCAGTGCTCCGCCCCTACTCGATTGGTTTACGCCGTTGTTGCTTCCACAATCTCGCTTTGCGCGAGTTTCTCTTTTCCACCTTTATACGCCTGTGCAATTGTTGTATACATGATCAGCAAGCTATACATGACGATTGCCGGTAACACAAAGGGTAGGAGACAGGCGAAAATGAGCGTTGCTATAACGACCTGGAGCGCAACTGTCAAAACCATTGAACTTATATAGTAAATTGCGAAAGCGGCAATGAATCCGCTGATGTTGGCGCGCAGGATGGCCCACCATTCGCGGATGCGGAAGCCCGCCGCGAACTCGTTCTTATCCACAACATAAATTTCAGCGGCCGGGATGATGACTGCCAGTGGAAGAGAAATGGGAATTATCAGGCACATTGCGCCAAAAAATATGACCATGAAAATGGGAAAGAAAGCATCCATTTCTGAGCTGCTCATGGTGCTTGTCAGGATCGGCATGGTGGACATGGCTATGAACAACGGGATCATAATAATAAAAATTGGGAGCGAGTAAATGATACGGATGCCAAACATTTTGGCCCCGTCTTTGAACATGCCTTCCCAATCATCCCATGGAACCATGTGCGGGGCTTCGTCATTCATGATCTGTTTGGCAATGCGGACTGAATAGCCATATAGAACAAAATAGGGCAGAAGAGGAACGATAAAGCCTGCAAGCGCGACCAGACATCCGATCAGAAAATACTTGCGTGACTCAGCGTCTTTGAACGGGAAGGTAAATAACTGATTTAGGTCAATTCCAAAAAACATAAGTCAACCCCTAAAGCGCTACGCCCATCACCGCTATGAAATGAGCGGCGGCAGCCAGCAGTACAAAGATGTGCCATACTTCATGAAACCCAAAAACGCCCGGCACAAAGTTGAACATCTTGGTGCTGTATACGATGGCGCCGAGTGTGTAGATCACGCCGCCGATGATAAGCCAGGTCAACACCCAGGCGGGGAGAGCCGCCAGTAATTGTCCGCTTGCGCCTACGCACAGCCAGCCCATTGCCACGTAAATACCCGCATTCAACCAGCGTGGCACACGGATGATGAATATCTTCACCACGATGCCGATCAACGCCAGCGACCAGATGATGATCAACATGCCCCACTTCCAAAATCCGGTAAAGGCGTTCAGGCAAAAGGGTGTATAGGTTCCGGCGATCAAACAAAAAATTGCGGCGTGATCGATCTTTCGGAAAACCTCCAAAGCCTTATCCTTCACGCGTACCATGTGATACGTGGCACTGGCGGAGAATAAGAATATCAAACTTATGCCATAAACGATCAGCGAGATCACTTTTGCAGGTGTGCCCCAACCGACGACCAATAAAGCGATCAACCCTGCCAGGGCAAGGATCGCGCCTCCCCAATGGGTGAGACTGTTAACGGGTTCTCTTAATTTTTTTAACATGGCTTTTTTCCTTATTTATTTGCGACAATAATCATTATCGTCGCTGATTGTAATTCAACTATTTCAATTTTTGATTCGAAGCCTGCAGCGATAAATGGTTTCATCATTTTTTCTTGAATGGATGTCTTCCTATCGGCTGGGATCTCGCCTGTGACTTGATACAGCCATTTGAGGACTCCACTCTTCGGCCACGCCACAGGCAGGACGATGAGCCTGCCTCTGTCCGATAGGCATCTGCTTATCTCGGAGAGTGTCTGCTCGTGGAAGATATATTCCGTTGGAAAGGTGGAGACTATGCAATCAAAAGAAGCGTTGTCAAATGGAAGATGTTGCGCTAGTCCGCGGGTGAGTTTATGGGGCTTGCCGATATTGCGTTTTGCGAGAACTCCCATCTGCGCTGATTCATCTATTGCAACGGGAGCAAAATTCAGGTCAAGCAGGAAGCGCTGCAAATGACCGGGACCATATCCCAACTCAAGGATGCGAGTCCCTTTAATGAACGGGAGTACTTCCCTTGTCCAGTCTTTCCACCTGCCAAATGAAACCGTCGCAGCGACGAGGTCATAAGTAAATGCAAATGGGTGATACAGCAGGTGGAAAAAGACCTGCATGAAGTGCTGGGTGGGATTCATAAAATAAAACGAGGGTTTGACATCAAAGTCAAACCCTCGTTGCCTTTAAAGTTGTTAGATGGAAGCGGCTTCTCCGCCATCGGTTTTCTTGGGTTTGCGGACGGCCTCGAGCGCACTCTTACCGCGTTCGCGGACCTCGCCAGCCAATTGTTCAGCGCGGGCGCGGGCTTCCTTGGTTAATTCTTCAGCGCGGCGGCGGGCATCGGCGGCGAGAGCTTCGGCTCGGGCGAGGGCTTCTTCGCCGGTGACCTGTGCCTTATCGCGCAGTTCAATGCTCTTGTCTTTGATCAGTGCGCGGGTTTCTTCACCAGATTGCGGAGCGAAAAGCAGGGATACGACTGCGCCGGTGAGTCCACCGACAACAAAACCTACCAGAAAAGCGCCAAATTCATCACGGTCAGACATGTTAATACTCCTTTGTTGATGGTTGAATGAGTTAATGTAATAGTCTTTATTTTTTCTTGAGACCCATTAATTCTAACATACGAGTCAAACCTGAAAGATAACCATTAAGTTTGATGACAGGCTCAACTACATTCTCGCCCAGAAATTCCGCAGTGCCGCGAAGGGTGTTGACGGTTTCGTTCGTGGCTTGCAGGATGGGTCGGACTTCGTTTTGCAGAAGGTTGATCAAGCTGGCTAACTGCATAACCAAAACGATCAATGCAACCCCAATAACAAGGGACTCAAGCGCGACTACGATAATGAAAACGTCGCGAATTTTGTCTGTGGGTGTGCCGGGTTGCAGGAGAAAGTAAATTGCAGCACCAAGCAAAACTAGAATGAAAACAGCGCCAGCGATAATGCTGGTAGTGATTATTTTTTGTTTGCGTTCTGCCTCGCGACTTGCCGCAAGTTCCTCAGGAGTGAGGGGCGGGGGAGGCGGTGGTGTTGATGGTTGTTGAGGAAGTGATGGAGTTGCCATGATTTGATTATAGCATTTTTATTCTGTTTCATCACTCAAGATTCGTCTTTGCAGATCCCACATGCGGCGGAATAATCCGTTCGTTTTCAGCAATTGGTCTTGGGTGCCGCGCTCGATGATCTGTCCGTGATTCATCACGATGATCTCATCCGCGTTTTCGAGTCCAACCAGGCGGTGTGTGATGAGAATGGAAGTCTTTCGCTTCATCAACTCGAACAGAGTTTCCAGCACCTGTTTCTCGGTGATCGAGTCAAGGTTGGCGGTGGGTTCATCCAGGATCAATATGGGTGCATCCTTGATGATGGCGCGCGCAATCGCCAGCCGCTGACGTTCTCCGCCCGAGAGGCGCAGTCCCTGTTCGCCGATCATTGTGTCGTAGCCTTTTGGCAAGCTCATAATAAAGTCGTGTATCTGCGCGGACTTTGCTGCGGATTCAACTTCTTCACGCGTGACCCGCCGGCGCGCGAACCGCAAATTTTCATAGACGGATGTATTGAAGAAATAAGTATTCTGCGAGACGAGACCGATTCTTTCCCGTACTGAATCCTGCTCGAGCGTCTTGAGCGACTCAGCGCCTAAAGTGATGTCGCCTGAGTCGTAGTCCCAGAAGCGCAATAGTAGACTTGCCAAGGTAGATTTGCCCGCACCACTTGGCCCGACAATGGCAATGGAAGTTGAAGGTTGCAAGTTAAATGTCACATGCTGAAGGGCGGGGATGGTTTGGTTGGGGTAGGTGAAAGAGATGTTTGAGAGTGCGAGATTCGGTATTCGGGAATCGGGAGTTGTGAGTTGTGATTTGGATAAATCCGATTCCCGATTCTCAATTCCCAATTCCCAACTCGCATCTTTTATTGCTGGTTCCGTATCCACAACTTCGAATAACCTTCGCGCGGCTTCGCGGGCTGAGTTCCACATTTGCGCAGCTTGCGGCAGTGACATGACAGCTTCAAACGCGGCAAAGGTCAACAAGGATACCGATGCCAGCATGGGACCTGCGAGTTTCCCAGAGTTGACAAGAGGTATGGCAAGCACAAGAACTGTCCACATGCCGAGGTTGGTTAATAATGTTGTCAGCCCCGAATGGAGTCCCGTGACGCGCGCCATGCGTTTTTGGGCATTGCCATATTTAATTCCATTCGATGCGATCTCTGCCAAACGCTGTTCGGCGCGTCCGTAGGCAAGCAGGTCCGCCATTCCTTGAATGCCGTCAACGAGTCGGGTGTGCAAGTCTGCGCGCAAGGTGATCGTGTCCACTGCGGGGCGGCGGCTAATGAGTTGGGCGAGGAGGGGAAGGACCAAGCCTAAGGCGAGGAAAAATGTCAGGAAGGCAAGGGCAAGTTTCGGGTCGAACGAGGCGAGAAATATCGAAGTGAAAAATCCAACCAGGATGGCTGTCAATGGGGGAGAGACTACTCGAACGTAGAAATTTTCCAAAGTCTCCACATCGCCGATGATGCGCGCAAGCAGATCGCCGGCGCGATATTCCATCAAACGAGCCGGGGCGAGCGGTTCGAGTTTTTCGTAAAACCAGACTCGCAATTTTGAAAGTAATCGAAATGTGACGTTGTGTGAAACGAGGCGTTCAAGGTAGCGGAAAATTCCGCGCGTGATGCCGAAGAACCGCACGCCAACCACGGCAACGCTCAGCGCCGCAACGGATGGATGCAATGCTGCCGTGGAGATCAGCCATGCCGATGTGCCCATCAACGCGACGCTCGAACCGATGGTACATGCGCCGATTAATATGGATAATCCAACAAGATGCCACGAGCCATTCAGGAAGGATAGAAGGCGGGGAAAGATTGCAGATTTTGGATTTGCGATTTGTGATTTTGGATTGCTCGCGAGTTCAATGTTGAGTGTTGAAGGTTGAGGGTCTCGGATGACTTTTGACTTTTGACCTTCGATCTGAACATAGGCATTCACCATCCCCGCATACATGCCGTTCTTTTCAAGCAATTCATGATGTGTGCCTTGCTCAGTGATGCGGCCTGACTCGATGACGATGATCTTATCGGATCTGAAAATTGTATTGAGACGATGCGCAATGGTGATGACGGTACGGTCTTGCATTAATCTCTGAGTTGATTCTTCAAGAAGAGATTCTGTCTCAGGGTCGAGACTGGATGTCGGCTCATCGAGGATGAGGATGGGCGCATCTTTCAAAAACGCACGAGCAATGGCGAGACGTTGTGCCTGTCCATTGGAGAGACGCGCGCCGCCTTCGCCGATCAGCGTCTCGTATTTTTGCGGAAGCGACTCGATGAATTCGTCCAGACGCGCAGACCGCGCCGCCGAGATGACTTGTTCTTGCGTTGCATCAGGGTTGCCGAGGCGGATATTTGCCGCAAGGGTATCGTGGAAAAGGTAGGGTTTTTGGGGAACCCAGGCAGTTGAAGAGAGCAGGGATTGGGAATTAGGGACTAGGAGTTGTGAGGTAGGAGGCACAGGTTGCACATTTATTGTGCCTGACGTTGGCTGGATGAAGCTAAGTAATAAATTGACGAGTGTTGATTTGCCCGCACCAGTTTTTCCGACCAGCGCAATGTGTTGTCCGTGTTGGATGGTAAGGTCTATATTTTCAAGTGCCGGTGTGGATTCACCGGGATAGGTGAAGGAAACATTCGAGAATTCAATAGTGGATATTTGGGAGTTGGGAGTCGGGAATTGAGAATCGGTAACCTGGTTTCCAAATTCCGATTCCGGATTCCCAATTGGCGTATCCAATATCTCATAAATTCTTTTCGCCGCTGTCGTGCCGGACATGCCAGCGTGGAACCTTGCGCCAAGCGCACGCAGTGGCATATAAAACTCCGGCGCTAAGATCAGCAGGAAGAGTGCAGGCTGGAATTCCATTTTGCCGTAGAGCAAGCGAAAGCCGATTTCAACCGCAATAATGGCGGTGCTGAGTGTAGCCAGCAGTTCGAGCGCAAGTGCTGAAAGAAAAGTGACTCGTAAAACGCCGAGAGTCGTATCGCGGAATTGGTCGCTGACCTTTGCTATGGACTGGGTTTGCGCTTTGGATTGACCGAATAATTTGAGGGTGGTCAGTCCTTGCAGGCTATCCAGAAAGTGGGCGCTTAATATCCGCAAGGTTTCATATTGACGTTTGGTGACGATTTCTGCACCCTTGCCGATCATGATCATGAAGAAGGGAATCAACGGCGCGGTGATGAGAAAAATAATGGCAGAAAGCAGGTCAATGGGAAAGACAACAATGAGGATCGAGATTGGGATCAGAGTGGTGAGAACCAACTGTGGAAGATATTGGCTAAAGTAAGCATCCAACGCTTCAATGCCTTCAACGGCGGCGGCGGTCAATTCGCCAGTGTGCTGTTTTTTCGTGTAGGCAGGTCCGAGCTTTATTATTTTTTCAAAAAGGCGATTGCGCAAATCAGTTTTTATTTTTACAGCGATGATATTAGCGAAAATCTCGTTGAGCCAGGTTAGCAGGGCTCGTCCGCTAACGGTGACGAGGATAAGACGCAGAAGTCCTGTCACTTGCGCGAGAGTTTGTCCTTCGAGGAACACTCCGTTAATGGAACTGCTCAGGAGCCAGGCTTGCCAGATCGTAAGCAGACCAGCCAACAGTCCGGAAAGAATTGTGGAGATCAAGGGGAGGCGAGAGTCGCGAGTGAGTTGTAAAAGTCTACGATGCATAATAAATGATTATAAACGACCGGGCTGGGGAAACTTCCGCAGCCCGGCTTTCATTATGATTCTGGCTTTAGTGCCATTTGCTTTGTACAGCAATTGTGTAAATTTTAATATTGAGGACAATGAAGCGCCAGAATTGATACAACTTGAAGTTCATCCAGAATTTTTCTGCCTTGCTAAATTCTTGTTCGTTTTGCATGTCAGCCTCCTATTCAGGGATTAACTTCCAGCCCAACAGGGCTTTGAATTTCCAAATAAAGGTGTAGTGAAGCATGAATTTCATCCATGCGCCGCTAACACCCATTTCGAGGTGTGAAATGAACAGGTCACGCCCGAATTCGTTTTGATATTTCTTGCGGTCTGGTACTACCGGGCGCATCACGATCGTGACTGCGTTTCCATCCCAAAGCGAATCGCCCATGGAAGCGATGCAGGCTGCCACCATTTCGGTCATGCGTTCGCCGTGAGTCATCTTGCCGGTTTGGATCAAGTCCACAATGTTCATGGCAACCACACGCCCGATCACGCCACTGACCATGCCTGTGCGGGGAGGTGCAGGAGCAATTGCGAGGTTATTCTTATTTGTAAATGGCTTGGAAATTGGTCCCGGAGGCGCAAAGGCGATGCCGGCAGCAAAAATATTTTTGTAATTTGGGTTTTGATATTGGGCCGGCCAGGCATTAGGAGTTTGTGAAAGTTCGGGGTGGGGTAGTCCATACTTGCCATCCACCAAAACAAACCCTGCCGGGTTGACAAGTTTCGAGGAAATGTCCAGCCCATCTTTTCCTATGTATTTGAATGGCTGTCCCTTGAACTGAGGGATGAGCATCGAGAAATCAAAATCGGTCGTGCCTTCTTCGCCTTCATAATTCTGCCAGTGGATCTTGCCTTCTTCAACTTTTGTTACACCGGTCTGAACCTGATACCGAATGCCATGGTCGTTGAATACAGCTTTGATGAATTCATCACTCTTTAGCACGTGACCGTTGCGTTTGATCTGAATGCCGTTAACGCCGAAATCTCCCAGGGCTGGTTCATTGGAAAGCCATAGAATGTCGGCCTTATCGCGCAATCCTTTTTTGACAAGGTCCTTGTGAACGTTGACAATATACTCAAATGCGGCGCCTTGACATGTGGCCATTGGGTGACCCGTGCCGATCACGATCTTTACCTTCTCTCCTTTTTTCATGCGCTCACAAAGGGCGAGATAAGCATCGCGCGTTTTTACTGCATGAGGCAGGGAGCATATGGATTGGGTGAAGCCTCCATCAGGTCCGAGCCCGGGTGTGCCCGCAAAATTCAGCAATGGGCCGGGCGCAATCACAAGATAATCGTATTCGAGCCGGGACTCTTTTCCAGTGCCGATTTCTTCGCCTATTACATATTGGTCGCCTGCATCGGGATGGATCTCCTTTGCCGCCGCATGAACGAACTTGATATTCATGCGGTCATAGACAGGCTTGAGTTTGAAGACAGTCTTTTCCGGTTTCATATGTCCGACTCCAACCCAAACCCATGAGGGTACATAGCCGAACACATCCCGGTTTGACATGACCGTTATTTCATGCTGCCTGCCGAGCTTGTCGCCTAGATAAAGCGCTGTTGTATGACCAGCAAATCCTGCACCAATTACAAGAACCTTAGCCATAGATTTTCTCCTTGAAGCTTTTGTTAGAGTTACGAAACGTCATTTATTTGTGACAACCGGCGCGAACAAAAAAGGCGGAGTGAGCTCACTCCGCCTTTTGAAGATTAGTAAACCAATGTTTTCTTGTCCGTGCTAATGCGTTTGCGGAACATGTAATATGTCCAGCCTTGATAGGCGAGAACGATGGGCACGAAGATCAAGGCGACAACTGACATGACCGTCAGCGTGTATTGTGAAGATGATGCGTTGTAGATGGTCAGACTCCAATCAGGATTGGTGGTGGAAAGCATCACATTCGGGAAGGTCATGCTGAAGAACGTGACCTGAGTCAGCACGATATTCAATGCAACCATGATGAAAGCCCAGCCTTCCATTTTTGCGTTGATGAAATACCCGGCCGCGAGCAGAACCACTACCGCCGCAATCGGCACTACGCCAGGGTTGACGATCCCTCGATCCCAGAACCCGGCCAAGTATGTAAATACACCAAGGGCGATATAAAGAACCGATGCGCCAATCCAAAGTTTTTTAGCGAAGCCATTAACACGTTCACGCAATTCACCTTCGAGCTTAAGTCCGAGGAAATTAGCGCCGTGAAGGAGGAAAATTACTACCGTGGTCAGGCCGCCAAGCAAACCATAAGGATTCAACAAGGTGAATAGATTGCCGGTAAACATCTTGTCAGCATTGATGGGAACTCCGCGTGCAAGGTTAGCGAAGGCCGCGCCAAGCAAAAGGGCTGCAAGGAAGGAGCCGACGGCGATCATCCAGTCAAAAGTATTGCGCCATTTTGGAGCGGCATCTTTGGAGCGATATTCAAATGCCACACCGCGAATGATCAAACCGATTAACAGCAGGAACAGCGCCAGATAGAATCCGCTGAACATGGTGGCGTACCATTCGGGGAATGCGGCAAAGGTCGCGCCGCCGGCAGTGAGCAGCCAAACTTCGTTGCCATCCCAGACTGAGCCGATGCTGTTGATGATGGCACGGCGCTCTTCATCTTTTTTGCCAAGGAAGGGCAGGAGCATTCCAACACCGAAATCGAATCCTTCAAGGAAGTAGAACCCGATCCATAAAACAGCGATCAGAATGAACCAAAGGATTTGCAGAAATTCGTAAGACATGATTTTGTTCCTCCGCGCTTAATCTTGCGAGCCAATGACGGCAGGGGCAACGTCAACTGATTCATGCATGGCCGCGTCTGGTCCGGCAATGGCGTATTTCTTCATCAGGTAAACCATTGCAACAGCCAATGAACCATAGACGACTGTATAACCGACCAGTGATATCCATAGGTCAACAACAGTGAGGTTTGGAGAGATGGCATCCTGCACCTTGAGTTGACCGTACACGATCCAGGGTTGACGTCCCATTTCGGTCAGGATCCAGCCGCTTGCGTTGGCAAGATACGGAATAACAAGGATCCAGGGAGTCCACTTCATCCATTTTGCCTTGGTGATGTCGCCGCGGGCATTTGCCCAAACATAGAAGGCCGTCAATCCGATCATGATAAAACCGAAAACCATCATGATGCGGAAAGTCCAGTAGGTGACCACCATGAGTGGAATGTAATCTCCTGGGCCATACTCTTGAACAGCCTGCTCTTGTAATTCATTCACACCCTTTACTTCACAGCTGAAATTGTTGCAGGCTAGAAAACTCATCGCATACGGAATGCGAACTGACCATACTTCTTTCTTGCCGCTCAGATCGCCAATGGTTAACAATGAGAATGAAGCAGGTTGCTCAGTATCCCATAGCGCCTCGAGTGCAGCCATCTTCATGGGCTGGGCTTCATACATGTATTGTCCCATCGTGTGCCCGCCGAGGAATACCAGCACGCCGGCTACCAAGCCCGTCACCGCACCGATCTGGAAGGAACGTTTGAAGAAATCCACATTTTGTTTACGGACGATGTGATAGGCGCTAACAGCCAAAATCAAAAAGGCAGCCATGGCCACGCCGTCGGAAATGGTATGCCAGAAGAAAATCCAGCCTTTCGGGTTTCCGATCAAAGCAAAGAAGTTTACAAGTTCAAGCCGTCCATTGGCTGCATTGTAGAGAAAGGCATCCTTGGGCGGGGCTTGCATAAATCCATTTGCAAGCAAAATCCAAAGGGCTGAAAGGTTCGATCCAATTGCCGCCAGCCAAATGGAAGCAAGATGTACTTTCTTGGAAACCCTGCCTTCGCCAAAGATCCATATTCCCAGGAATGTGGATTCCATGAAAAAGGCCAGCAATGCTTCCACAGCCAGGGGCGCGCCAAAAATATCACCTACATAGCGGCTGTACTCGCTCCAGTTCATGCCGAACTGGAATTCCTGCACAATACCTGTTACAACGCCAATGGCAAAGTTGATCAAAAACAACTTGCCCCAAAACTTGCTCATCTTGCGCCAGGTTTCATCATTGGTCTGGTAATAACGTGTTTGCATGAACGCAACAAACCACCCCATCCCCAGGGTAAGCGGAACGAAAAGCCAGTGATAGATGGTCGTGAGGGCGAACTGCAATCTGGAAAGTGTTACGATGTCCATATTTATTCTCCAAAAATTTTCGAATTATGTTTCTCAAAAAGCAATTAATGGCGGATTTAAATGGTGGCTGGAGTTCTCCTTTCTATGATGAGGAACCGTTTCTTTTCTCGACTTATGGCTGGGCTATGCCAACCTGAATTAAACCTTGCACTGACAGCGCGTCCTGCGCTAATTCATCAAATGTGATCTGTTCCAACTCTTTCAAAATCATTGCCTGCAGTTTTGCCCAACGGCAGCGTACTGGGCATTGATTATCAAAAGGACATTCTCCTGCGTCAACGAGACAATCTGAAATAAAGAATTTCCCTTCAAAGTGTTCCACGATCTGCCGCAGATTGATCTCGTTAGCCGGGCGGGCGAGCTTTAACCCGCCATCCCTGCCGGGAAAGGTAAGGATGAAACCACCCCGCGCCAGGTCTGCTACGATGCGCTGTGCCAGCGCCGGCGGGATTAACATCTCATTCCTAATATCAGTTGTAGATGCCCTTTCATCCTCATTGCGCTTGGCTAGCGAGAGAATGACACGGATTGCGTAATCGGTTTGGCGGTTGATGCGGATCATGTTTTCACCTTTAATGTTGACAGTTACAGTAAACGATTACCAACAGTGTAAGGGTTGTTATTGAAATTGTAATGTGAAGGTCGTCACAGTTTTACCGTGACACTTGTCATATTTATATGACATAATGTAATTATATTTTCCGACTCGGTGAATAGCAAGAGATAAATGAGGAGTTTTGAAAGAGTCAATTTATAATGTCACTCAACAATCAATGGAAAGGCCGCACAAAAACAACGAAGAAGCAAATTTTCATCTGAACTTGATGAACACTGCCCCGAAAACCATAATAGAAGGGGATAAGGTTCGCACAATCACCTTTTTTGGAACCGCACTAAACTTTGAACAATAAACAACTTGCCCACCTTACACATATTAACTTGGATGATCTTGTCAGTTCTTTTGGCTGGCAGGATCGTGAATTTTTGGCACGCATACTGCGGCATGTTTTTATTAAACCTGCGCAGACCTTTGCCCAGAAGATGGTGGATTTTGACTCTGCCGTTGGTACTTCGGGCTTGGTCGAAGCCGCACGGCAACTTTTACAGCCATACGTCCGCGATGTGCGTGTCTTTGACGTTGAGAATATCCCTGCGTCTGCGTTTTTAGCATTGTCCAATCATCCCGGCATGACGGACACGCTGGCTTTGTTTCGCGCCCTTAAGCGTCCCGACCTGAAGATCATAGCGCTTGAACGTCCCTTCCTGGAATCACTCACAAATACAAGCAAGAGACTTTTCTTTGTCAAAGATGATCCTGCTTCGCGTATGTCCCTTGTCCGCCAGGTCAGCGGACATTTGCGTTCGGGCGGTGCGGCATTGACCTTTCCTGCGGGTGAGATCGAGCCGGACCCAAATGTGTACCCCGGCGCAGCCGAGTCACTCAGGTCATGGACAGACAGCGCGGGAGTCTTTGTCCGTATGGCGCCTGAGACGGCGGTCCTGCCGGTGTTGGTTAGGAATGTGATTTGGAAAAGAGTCGCCAATCATCCAATACTCAAGATCAAAACAAATAAAGATGAAAGAGAGAAACTGGCCGCCGCCCTGCAATTGTTGGCGATGATCATGTGGAACGTCAAGCTTGTGACCGTAATCGTGCAAATCGGCAAACCCATTACAGCAAAGGGATTGGGAACAACAGATACGCAAGTTATTCATCGGGAAGTGTTGAACGAGATGAAACGTCTCATTGAAACTCCGCCAAATGGCGATGGTGTGAGTGTCTTATGAAAGAAAAATTCCTGCGCCGGCTTCGCACCTTTGCGTTTTACGTTTTGCTCGCATTGCTCCTTTACTTCGCTCTTCGTAACGCGCCATTGACGGATATTTGGGAAGCGCTCAAGAAATTGCAGCTCTGGCAATTGTTCGTGTTGTTGGGGATCAATATCGTAATCTATATGCTGATTACCATGCGCTGGTGGTTGATCATCCGCGCTGAAAATAAAAATATTTCATATTTCCCACTGCTATCTATTCGCGTGGCAGTCTTTGGGATCAGTTACTTTACGCTTGGCCCGCAGGTGGGCGGGGAGCCGTTGCAGGTTTTATATCTGCAAAGAAAATACGGCATGACTTATACACGCGCAACCTCCACGGTCATTATGGATAAATTGTTGGAGTTTCTCGCAAACTTCATTTTGCTTGGCTTTGGTTTAACGGCAGTTGTCGAGGCTGGGATTCTTTCAGCAAACAGCGGCAATCCATGGGTCGCTTTGAGTGGACTGATCCTTTTAGTGTTTTGGCCGCCTGTACATATCCTCTTTATGTACAAGGGGAAATATCCCGTCTCCGCTTTTCTGCGTAAATTCTCGAACAATAAATTTGTGAGGTTTATTGCCGCATCTGAACGCATGGCGGGGACATTTTGCCGCAGGCACTTATCCTCAATGTTGTCCGCCATCTTTGTTTCCGTGCTTGCAGCGTTGGGAATGGTGGGAGAATTTTTCTGCATCACCTTTTTCCTTGGATTGCATTTATCTTTTTGGCAGACTGTCGCTTCATGGACTGCCGGCTGGCTGGCCTTCCTTGTCCCATTACCCGGCGGATTGGGCGCACTGGAGGCCAGCCAGGTCTTCGCTCTTGGCGCGTTTGAGATCTCGGCCTCACTGGCAATCAGCGTGGCCTTATTGATCCGCGCCCGCGATCTGTTGATCGGAGGGCTGGGACTGTTGGCAGCTGGACGTGGGATCAAAAAGTAATAATTGCCAACTCAGATTCGTCTAATAAAAAATTCAAATAGGAGATCCAATATGAAACTTAATGGTAGACAGTACGGAATTGTCCTGCTTGTTGTCTTCACCGCAATACTTCATCTTGTTGCGGCTTTCGATAAAGAACTCTTCCCGGAATCTCCAGACCCGCTGTTCATCTTAAATGGGATGGGATTTCTGGGTCTGCTGGGGGCATACTTTTTACCGATCAAGTTTTTTCAAGAAAATCATAAGTTGGTTTGGCGGGCGTTGTTTGGATATATCATTCTGACCATCGTTGCATGGGTTGTTATTTGGGTCGGCTTTAGCGTCATCCGGGATGGAATCCCCTTCTTCAGCCACGACTCGATCTACGGAGTCCCGGCCAAAACCGCAGAGGTAATTCTCCTTTGGTTGTTGTGGTCTGAAAAGCCGTAATCGTTGTTGCGGCAAGGGGTAAAATAGACTCATGACCGCTCGAAAAACTTTGTATTTTACCGCGCCAAAGCAGGTGGAGATCCGTGAGGAGACTCTGCCTGTACCTGGCGCGGATGAAATTTTAGTGGAGACTATCTGTTCAGCTGTCAGCGCGGGGACAGAAATGCTGATATACAACAGGCGCTTCCCGCGTGACCTAGAAACTGATTCTGTAATATCAAGTTTGCGCGGCTGCTTTGAGTATCCGCTGGCGTACGGATATGCCTGCGCGGGAAAAGTGTTGGAAGCGGGAAAAGCAGTAGACCCAGAATGGAAAAATAAACTTGTGTTTTCTTTCCAGCCGCACACATCACACTTTATCTCAAAGCCTGATTTGCTTTTTCCAATTCCCCAATCCCTTTCTCCCGAGTCCGCTTGTTTTTTTGCAAACACCGAAACCGCAGTTAATTTGGTTCAGGATGCTGCGCCCATTCTAGGCGAACGTGTGGTGGTGTTTGGGCAGGGTGTTATTGGGCTGTTGACGGCAGCCTTGTTGAAAGAATTCCCACTTGAATCACTGGTCACAGTGGATTGTTATGAGTTGCGCTGCAAAATGTCTGCGGAGATTGGCGCTACAAAATCACTCATCCCCGACTCCCTGGATTTTGAGAATATGATCGCCAGTCAGAATAAATTTGACCTGACCTTTGAGCTGAGTGGTCGCCCTGAAACCTTGAATGATGCACTTTCTGTTACCGCTTATAGCGGACGTGTGGTTATCGGCTCATGGTATGGTGAGAAACGTGCCCCGATCAAACTAGGCGGGGATTTCCATCGTTCACGCATCAAATTGATCTCATCGCAGGTCAGCACCATTGCTCCTGAGTTGAGTGGAAGGTGGGATAAGCGCCGACGCTTCGATGTAGTTTGGCAGGCCTTGCAAAGGATCAAACCTGAGAAGTGGATCACTCATCGCTTTTCTTTGGATCATGCAGTGGAAGCATATCACCTGCTGGACGAAAACCCGGAAGATGCGATTCAGGTCATTCTGGAATATAAACCGTGAAATTTCATTACCATACTCTTGAAACATGTCACGAAGCGTCAGGGATAGCCGTCGTTATTGATGTCATCCGTGCGTTTACAAATGCGGCTTTTGCTTTTTCAAAAGGTGCGAAAGAGATGTATCCTGTCAGCAGGGTGGAAGAAGCGCTCCAATTCAAGGCACAGACCCCGGGTGCACTGGCTTGCGGGGAGGTGGGCGGACTCCCGCCAGAGGGATTTGATTTTGGCAATTCGCCGACGCAAACTAATCAACTAGATCTAAGCGGACGGGTGATTGTTCAATGTACAGGCGCTGGCACGCAGGGGATTGTGCGAAGTTCGAAGGCTGAGGTCATGTTTGCCGCGAGTTTTGTTGTCGTCAGTGCGACTGTTACACACATCCTCAAACTTGATCCTGACTCTGTCACCTTTGTGATTACAGATCAACTGGATAGTGAACGCGGCGATGAAGACCTTGCCTGCGCGGAATATCTTGAATCGTGCCTGAAGGGAAAGCGACCCAACCCGGCACCTTATATTGAACGGGTCTATAGTTCCCGCGATGCCATGATTCACCTAGACCCTAACTTTCCCGCTTTTCCAAAATCCGACCTTGATCATTGTACAAATGTTGACTTGTTCAACTTTGCCATGCCTGTCTTTCGTGAAAACGGACGGCATGTTATGCGCGCCATCAAACCTTGAAAGTGGAGTAGCCAATGTATACCCTTGCCGTTCGCCGCGAATTTATTGCCCGCCATTTTCTGATTGGCGGAGATTGGGGACCAGAGAACTTTCTCAACTCACACCATTACATCCTTGAACTTCAACTTGAAGGCCCGGAGTTGGATCAGCATGGGTATCTCGTAGACATTGTGGATGTGGAAAAACATCTTGATGAAGTCGTCGCCTATTATAAGGATCAGACTTTGAATGAAAAACCTGAATTCGCGGGATTGAATCCATCCATTGAACATTTCTCCCGAATTTTATGCACGACCTTAAGTGAAAAGATCAAGGCAAAGAATATTTCACAGATCAAAGTTGTATTGTGGGAACATGCGAATGCGTGGGCGGCATTTTCGGTCGAACGTCAAAAGTCAAAATTCTGACCTTCAATATTTGACTTTTGACAAATTTCATGAAAATCGGTCATGTAATTTACGGCTCCTTGAATACATTAAGCGGCGGATATTTATATGACCGGAAACTGGTCGAGTATCTGCGAGCGCAAGGGGACACTGTTGAAATCATCTCGATTCCGTGGCGGAGTTATGCCGCGCATTTGACCGATAACCTGACTTTTAGATTACCTCCTGATTTGGATATCCTTATTCAAGACGAACTTAACCATCCTTCACTAGTTGTTGCCAATTCCGGGAAACATCCGTATCCTGCGATTTCCATAGTCCATCATTTGCGCTGTTCTGAGCTGCGCCTGAAATGGCAAAATGATCTTTACCGTATTGTTGAGAAGAAATACCTGAAAAGTGTAGATGGATTTATCTTCAATTCGCAAACCACTAAAAAAATAGTGAGTGAATTAATCGGAGATGCCAAGCCCTCATTTGTTGCTTATCCGCCAACAGACAGATTTGGGACAGGAGTGTCGGAACAGGAAATTAAAGAGAGGGCGAACAGGGAACCATTCCGAATTTTATTTCTTGGAAATGTAATCGAACGCAAAGGTCTTCACACCCTAATAAATGCCCTGAGCAGTTTTCAAACATCAACTTGCACCCTAGACGTAGTCGGCTCTTTGAATTCTGATCCGAAATACGTACAAGCCATGCAGAGACAAGTGTCCTCGCTCGGACTTCAGTCTTCTGTAATCTTTCACGGTGCGCTGGATAATGATCCGCTTAAACAAATGTTGAGGCAGGCCCATGTGCTGATCGTCCCATCTTCTTATGAAGGCTTTGGGATTGTGTACCTTGAAGGCATGGCGTTTGGTCTGCCCGCGATTGGAACCACTGCCGGCGCGGCGTCTGAGATCATTGCGGATGGTGAGACGGGTTATCTGATTGCGCCGGATGATTCAAAAATGCTAGCGGAGCGAATCTCATTACTTGCAAATGATCGCAGTTTGTTGGCAAAAATGTCCATCAATGCGGCGAGACGGTATAGTCAACAACCCAAGTGGGAACAGACCGCGAGTCAGATCCGCGAATTTCTTATCAAACAATTGAGAAAATAATATGGAATTTTCCTTTCCCCATTACCTGCTTTCCAAGCAAAGCGTGGACGACCGCGCGCTTAATCGAACCGTGCTTGATTCACTAAAGGCCAATTTGCCTGCCGCTCCAATTCGCATTATCGAAATCGGGGCGGGGATCGGGACCATGCTGGTGCGCCTATTGCGCTGGGATGTGATCACAAAGGCCGATTATGTGTTGGTGGATGAGATGGGCGAGAACATTGAATCTGCCAAGGAGTGGATCCCACTTTGGGCAGGCGAATCAGGCCTGACCGTGGAAAGAATCGCGGAGAATCAACTTCGGGCCTTCGATCGGGCTCGTGATGTCCGCATCCACTTTGAGCGTGGGGACGTTTTCGATTTCATCCAAAAGAAACCTGCGCCTGCTGACCTGTTGATCGCGCACGCGTTTTTGGATTTGCTGCCGATGCCTGAAAGTATGCCGAAGCTGCTTGCGCTTACGAAAGATCTGGCGTGGCTGACGATCAATTTCGATGGCGTGACTTCGCTCGAGCCAGCGATTGATGCGGCGCTGGATGAACAGATCGAGCGGTTGTATCACGAAACAATGGACGCACGCCCGACAGGAGGGGATAGCCGTGCAGGGCGGCATTTGTTCGACCACTTGCGGATGGCGGGCGCGAGTGTGCTTTCAGCAGGCGCATCTGATTGGGTGGTGCATTCTGTTGACGGAAAATATCCTGCAGATGAAGCTTACTTCCTGTATTTCATTTTGCACTTCTTCGAAGAGTCACTCACAGGCAATGCTGAGTTAAACGCGGCGGATTTTGCCAGTTGGCTAAATGAACGCCGCGCGCAAATAGAACGCGGGGAGATGGTGTATATCGCTCATCAGATGGATTTTTTGGCGAGAGTATAATCAACCCAAAAACGTCGGAGCTTTCTTGAAACCATTTCAATTGATCTTTACCTATGCCCGGAAGTACAAACTGGCCTTGACCGTTACCGCCATCAGTATGTTAATGCTGGTCGGCGCACAACTGCTTATTCCGTGGATCGTAAAATTGTTGATAACGGCTGTCACTGCACCCGACGCGACCATGGATGTGATGAGTTTGGTGCGTCAGTTGACGATCATTGTGCTGGTCGTTTACATTGCCCGCGCAGGGTTACAGTTTCTGCGTTCCTATCTGGCGCATTTGGCGGGCTGGGGCGTAGTCGCCGATGTGCGCAAATATATTTACGAGCACATGCAGCGCCTGTCCCTGCGTTATTACGAAGATAAGCAAGTGGGGCAGTTGATGTCACGTGTCATCAATGACACTGAATTATTCGAACAGCTTATTTCGCACGCTCTGCCAGACATCATTGTTAATGCAATCACCTTTATCGGAGTGACGGCTGTATTACTAAGCTTGAATTGGAAATTGACTTTGCTCAGCACGATTCCAATCCCATTAGTTCTGCTCTCTTTGCAAGTCTATGCCAAGCGGGTCCGCCCAGCTTTTCGCTACCGTCAGAAAGAACTCGGTGACTTGAACGCCATGCTCAACGATAACCTTTCCGGCATCCGTGAGATCAAAGCCTTTACCCGTGAAGCAGAAGAAGCGGTCCGCATTGATGAGCGTATTGAAAGTTTCTACAGATCCAATCTGGTTGCGTTGAAATTAATGGCCACCTTTCAGCCCTTTGTGGATTTCACTTCATCCATCGGGACATTGATCGTGATCTTCTTTGGCGGAAGCCTGACATTACAAGGGATTCTTCCAGTGGCTGACCTGGTCGCGTTCTTTCTGTATCTTGAAATGTTCTATGCGCCGGTGAGAAACTTATCCAATGCGTGGGAAGCCATCCAAAGTTCCCTGGCAGGCGCGGACCGCGTAGCGGGATTGATGGCAGAGGATGAAGAGCCGCACAATGCTCCTGAGGCGGTGGCAATTACCGGTCAGATAAGAGGCGAGATCAATTTTGAGGATGTCAATTTTTCATACAATCCTGAAAATCCTGTGTTGGAAAATATCAACCTACATATTCCTGCGCGGTCTGTCGTAGCGTTGGTGGGTCCGACCGGAGTTGGCAAATCCACGCTGGTGAGTTTGATCCCGCGCTTCTATGATGTGACCGAGGGAATGATCACCCTCGATGGGCGGAATATTCAGGGGTATAAAATGGACAGCCTGCGCCAGCAGATCAGCATTGTGCTGCAGGACGTTTTTCTTTTTTATGGCACAGTGCGCGAAAATATATTATTTGGAAAGCCCGATGCAACTGAAGAAGATATGATCTTGGCTGCGCAGGCCGCGAACGCGCATGGCTTCATTATGCAATTGCCCGAAGGATATGACACAATGATCGGCGAGCGCGGTGTAAAACTCTCTGGCGGACAGAAGCAGAGGCTCTCTGTTGCGCGTGCAGTCTTGAAGGATGCGCCAATTCTGATTCTGGATGAAGCGACATCGTCAGTTGATACAGAGACAGAAGTTCTCATTCAGCAGGCCTTGGAACGGTTGATGAAGGGACGTACAACGATCATCATCGCGCATCGCCTCTCGACTGTCCGCAATGCCGATAAGATCGTGGTTCTGGATGATAAGTCCATTTGCGAGATGGGTACGCACACTGAATTGATGAAACTCGAAAACGGTTTATATCGCCGTTTGTATTCGGTGCAGCGTGAAATACAGCCGATCATTTCGTTTGGAGTGAACTAAGCGATACGATATTCTTGAGATAAATACTACAAAAGTATGAAGCCACAAAGATGCATTTTTTCTTCGCATCTTTGTGGCTTCATACTTAGTTGCCCAAAGAATAAAATCTTAAGAATTATGTCACTTGGTAATCGATGGAGGAATGGCTATACTGACTAAAAAATCAGGAGGCCGGCATGTGCGAATTCTGTACACAGCATGGGGAAGGCGAGAAGTGGTATCTCACCATGGAGAATTATTCAAAGGATCTGCTGGATCAGAATCAGCGCCGTAAATATGCGGCGGAGTTCCTGAATGGATTCGACAAGCGCGTGCCAAAGAGCCTCAAACAACTGGATATGATCCGCAAGACTCCGATGATGAAACTTGCAAAGCCTGCCTTGACCCACATGCAGAAGCAGGATCATTATGGTCAGGTCGTGCCGATGGAGGATGTGGAAAAGATATTTGGGATGGTGGAAGGCGCTGTACGCTTGCCCTGTGTTTGCCGGCGCGTGACCACTGGCAACATGAATGCGCGTTATTGCTACGGCTTGACGATGGATAAAGAGTTGATGGATTCGCTGGATGACTCTTTCAGCCTGGAAACCCTCTCAAAAGAAGAAGCATTGGAGTCGATCCGCAAACTCGACAAGGAAGGGCTTGTCCATTCGGTGTGGACCTTCAAGACGCCCTTCATCGGCGGATTGTGCAACTGCGACCAGGATTGCATGGCATATCGCATTACCCATGCGAGCAAGGATTACCCGGTCATGTTCCGCGCGGAATGGGTGGCGGCTGTCTCGCTGGATTCGTGCAATGGCTGCCGCTTATGTATGCGCCAATGTCAGTACGGGGCAATAAGATATTCATCGAATAACAAAAAGGTAATGATCGACCCGACGGCCTGCTATGGTTGCGGAGCATGCCGCGCCTCCTGCAACAAAGATGCGATTGCCTTGCATCCGAGAGAAATGGTGAAAGAGGCGGCAGGATTGTATTAGTGTGCGGCGATTGCTTATCATATAAAACATCCCCGAGACAAGTTTTAATGTTCGGGGATGTTTTCGTTTAGCAACTTGTTATTAAATCCACTTTAAGAAGCCGGCAAAAACAACGACACATAAGGCGTTGAACGCCCACAGTCCGCCAACCACTTGCAGTTTTTGTTTGAACTCATTCATATCGAACACCCAGAAGGCAAAGACGAAGAACCACAGGTAGCCGAAGATGAAGATCAACAGGGGAGCGCCGCGGTTCCACCATGCCCAATCCCAGGTCAATGCGTGGGCTGAGTTGAGGAAGTATTCAATGAAGACTGAAAACGCGGAACCGCCAATCGCCACCGCCCAGCGGTTATTGATACCAAGATATTTGAAATTCTTATCGGGATGCAGCATTTTGGTCCAGATGATGCCGGCCACGGCAAACATGAACATCGTTTCGATATTTAACCCGACAAAGATCAGGAATGCACTGGGTCCCGGTTCCCCCCAAATGGGTGCATATCCTGTGAAACGCAAAACGAGACCGTTGACGATCTCGTTGAACCAGTCTGCGCCCCAAAAGGCCAGCCCCGCCAGGATCAAATTCCAATTGCGTTTCTCGGCTTCCACGGTGTAAACATAGAAGACGAAAGCCAGCAGGGGAATCACGTACCATTGGAAATTACTTCCGTCGCGCAAACGTGCCAGTGCTTGTAATGCATAATCGCTCATGGTGCCCTCCGGTTTTGGATTTGTGCCAAGTATAGAACGGAATTTTATTATTGGGTATGGCGGGGCAGGGGAGTGTCCACCCATTAACCATTACACGATATTCACAACGACTTATAATGGTTTCACGTCTCGCCTTCCCAACATCTTCAATGGAGATCATCAAATGAATAAGAACTATCCACTCGTTTTTCTATTGGTTCTGATGTTAACAGCCTGTAACCTTCCAGCGCAAAATACGAATGTGGATACACCAATTCCTCCCACTCAAAGTCAAAGTGGACCTGTGCAAATCCTCAGTCCGCAAAGCGGGGCGAACCTTCCTGCGGGGCCGGTCACGATCCAGTTTACAGCCACAGGCGGTCCCTTCGTTGAGGCAGACCTGTCAGTTGATGGTGCGCCAGTTGCATTCATTGCGCAGGATGGGACTTCGACATCAATTTCTGGAGCTCTTGTTTGGAATCAGCCAACAGCCGGTTCGCATACATTGACAGTTGTGGCGCTCACACTAAACAAGGAAGTGCTGTCCACTTCGGTGCAGGTTACGGTTGAAGGGGCTGGTGGGGTGGGGCAGAACTCCAGCGGAGGTCAAACCCCAACAGCGCAACCAACTCAGGATGCGGGTCTTGAAGCGGCGCGTCAGCGCGTCATCCAAATATTGCACGATACCTATGGAATCACCGTCACCGATCCGCCTGTAGGCCGAAAATTGCGCCAGGGCGTCACTACTGATCCGTGGACGTCGGCTGTTTATTATAAAGACTGGTTTATCAACGTATCCATCTATCCCGATGGCAGGGAGATAGATTACGCCTATCCTTTGAATTATTCAGATCCCCAAGCTCTTTCAAATGTAATGAAGCCCGGAGATAAGCCAGTCCCCATGTGTCGTCCGAGCGGCGTCATTAAACTACTGGTTGTCTTTGTGGATTATCAAAACCTGGTTGTGACACAGCAGGAGGCGCTTGACTCGTTGACCCAAGCGGTTGACCAGATCAATGGCAGATACCTGGAAGCTTCGCAGGCTGTGGGATTATCAAGCCCCATCATGGAATTACAAGCGACGGGCGCCTATCTTTCTTCGCCACCAGCTACACTCGATCTGTTGCTAACACCAGAGTTGATTCGAAAATCAACAGGCATTGACCCATCCCAATATGACATCCTTGTGCAGGTGGATTTGGATGCAAATGACACTTCAGGTCTGATCAAGAGAACCGGCTCTTATGGCTTTGATGGAGGAGGCTGTATCCCTTCTCCAAACGAAGTCCATATGTGGATCGCCATTTCACAAAAAGACCAGCTTTCCATCAGCGCAAGTGAGCCGCGTCTGGTCAACACTTTGGGACATGAGATCCTGCATACGATGGGCTATCCCATCGGGTTGACCGGACTGCATGAATGGGTCTGCGGTGACGGGACTCAGGCCGATGGCACCGACCAATGCGACCAAAATAACCTGCCGACCCTCATGATGGGCTGGACAGATACAGACGGCGATGGAGTTGTGGAGATTTTGGATACCACGCCTTATGGTTTGCAGTCGCCCTAGGCAGAAGGCTCGGGGTAGGGGAGTTTGTCTGCCGAGTCAAAAATGGGATGACGACTGCAAATTCCAGCCCCTCTTCCAATCCTGTTCACCTAATCTTTTAAGTTCATCTTATTTTTTGAAGCCTGTGTGACAATACGGTGGGGGAGGTGCTTTGGTTTTCAATAACTTTGTTTTCTCTCTTATGCTTTCGATAAGTACTATTATCAAAAACATTGACAATCTACAATTATTTCGTATAATGATCCCCATGGCAAAGGAAACAGACTCTCCATTGATGATCTCGGATGCAATGAACAACTACGTTGATGTAGTGAAGCTCTCCCGCAGTGAACACACAGCGCGTGCGTATAAAAACGCTCTCAAAATTTTCAGTGAAGTTCTCACAGAAAAACATCTCGACCCCCACTCCACCCCTATTGAAGAACTTACAGAAGACCTGATCTCTCCGATGGCTGGCTATCTCAAAGTCTTTGCGCCAGCCACAGAGCAATTGCACTTGCAGGCTGTCAAAGGCTTCTACGAGTATGTTGATTCGGAGCGCCTCGCAGACATCAATCAATCGCGTGTGCGCGTGCTTATACGACAGCGTTCACGCCGCCCCGGCATTCGCTTCCCGCAGTTCCCCGCAGAAGATATTGAAACCCTTTTGGCTAAAGTTGAGGACGCTGAGAACTTGATTGCGCCTGCGGTAGACGAAGAACAAGCAAACGCTAAACTACGCGCAGTTCGCGATACAGCCTTTTTGCTCACTTTAGCCGACACCGGACTTCGTGTGCATGAGGCTTGCAATCTGAGGCGCGGCGACATTGACTGGAACGAACAACGCGCCGTAGTCATCGGTAAAGGTGATAAGCAGGCCGTTGTCCGCTTTACTTCAAGGGCGCTTCAAGCCATCAAAAATTATCTGTCGCTTCGTGCCGCGCTGGATGGCAGTTCAGGAAAACAACTGACCTCCCTGCCCCTCTTTGCGCGTCACGATAAAGGCGCCGGCAAAAAAATAAAACCCATAACGCCCACTACAGGACGCAACATCGTGAAGGAACGGGTAGAACAATTTTTGGGAAAAGAAATGGTCGGTAAGATCACCCCGCATTCCTTCCGCCATTATTTTGTCACTTCAGTATTGCGCGGTTCCGGCAACCTCAAATTGGCACAGGAACTTGCACGGCATTCAAATATTCAGGTCACACAGAGGTACGCTCACCTCTCCAATGACGAGCTCGATAAGGCATATTTGGAGATATTCGAGAAGAAGCCAAAATAATATTCCTTGCTCAAATGCATGATCAGGATGAATTATTTTTTCAATCCCCCTCCCCTGCCCCGCACAAAAGATATTTTTTCATCTCATCGAAAACGGAAAAAAGAAATGAACAACTCACCCTCCGAACAACCTGGAAATCCTTTACATGGCATCACGTTGGAAGTGCTCCTCACCCATTTGGTGGAGCAGTATGGCTGGGAGGAACTTGGAAGCCGTATTACCATCAAATGCTTTACAGATAACCCAAGTATCAAATCCAGTTTGAAATTTCTAAGAAGGACACCTTGGGCGAGAAAAAAAGTTGAAGAGTTGTATATAAAGTCCATCAAGCAGATGTAAAAGGAAATGCCTTGATATTTCATCGGGACATCCCTTTGTACTGACAATCTAACTTAAAGCAAAAACCCGCTATTTCTAGCGGGCCTAGCTGGGGAACCTGGATTCGAACCAAGATACCATCCTCCAGAGGGACGTGTACTGCCGTTGTACGATTCCCCAAGACGGCGGTTATTTTACCATCTTTTTCTTTTTTCTGAGTCAATTATCTTCGGCGGCAATTTCTACATAGTTTAACTACGGATAGGACTTATTTGTTGCGTGCAGCGCGGCGGGTATTGTCTTCTACGTCCATGAAGATAAGCAAGACTTTTCCTACCGCTTGCAGTCCAATGAAATTCCACAGACCCGGCACTGCCGGTTGGAAGATCCAAAGAACCTGCTGGGCAATATCGGTGAAACCTGGAAGCGCAATCAAGTGGCGTGTGATCTGTAAAAATAAAACAGCCAAAGAAAGAACAATTTGCGACGCGTAATAGATCAAAGCACCCCAGCCGCAAATCTCGGCGAGACGGGCAAGGCGCAGGATGGAACTGCGGTCAAAATAAGTGCCTGCGAAATTTGTTTTGGAATTGTCAGATTCAGTCATGGGTTCCTCCGGTTGAAATTATACATAGTATCGCATAATTTGGTAGACAAAATCTGCAATTTTTACTCGCAATTTTCAACGAAAAGTTTACTTGTTTATGAGGCAAGCGATAAATCATCCGTGCCGTTTGTTATAATTGCGGACGATAATACAACAAGCATCAGGGTAGAGAATTCTTCTCTTTAGCGTGGCAGGTCAACGGTTAGCAAGAAGCGTCTCCCCTCCCCTGAAATCCATTTTGAAGGTCAAGCCATGAGCGATGAAGATGTAAATCCACAAGATAATAAACCTACTGATTTTATCCGCGAGGCGGTAGCGGAAGATTTGAAGAACGGACTCTTCAACTATGTGCGCACGCGTTTGCCCCCCGAGCCTAACGGTTATTTGCACATCGGACACGTCAAAGCATTCATGATCGATTATCTCATTGCGAAGGAGAACAACGGTGAGTTGATCCTGCGTTTCGATGACACGAACCCGACCAAGGAAGAAACGGAATTCGTGGACGCCATTGAAGATGACGCGCGCTGGCTGGGCATTGAATGGGTTAAGGTGACCTACGCCTCTGATTATTTTGACGAGTTGTATGAGTGGGCAAAGAAACTCGTGCTAATGGGCAAGGCCTATGTGGACGATCAGACCCCCGAAGAAGTGAGCACCAATCGAGGAACATTGACCACGCCGGGAAAAAATTCCCCGTATCGCGACCGTGACGTGGAAGAGAATATGGACTTGCTGGAACGCATGAAGGATGGCGAGTTCCCTGATGGTTCACGGATTCTGCGTGCAAAGATAGACATGGCGCACCCGAACATCAACATGCGCGACCCTGCTATGTATCGCATCATTCATTTGCCGCATCACCGCACCGGAAGCAAGTGGAAGATCTATCCCATGTACGATTGGGCGCACGGACAGAATGACTCAATGGAAGGCATCACACATTCCCTGTGTTCGCTCGAATATGAAAACCATCGTCCGTTGTACGAATGGTTCCCTGAACAGCTTGGGGTCTTCAAACCGCACCAGATCGAGTTCGCACGTTTGAACATGACCTATACTGTAATGAGCAAACGCAAGCTGCGACGACTTGTGGAAGAAAAAGTTGTCAGTGGCTGGGATGATCCGCGCATGCCCACCTTGCGCGCCATGCGCCGGCGCGGGTACACCGCCGAGGCGGTTCTTGAGTTCATTCGAAAAGTTGGAGTCGCAAAGAATTACAGTGTGAGCGATGTTTCCTTGCTTGAGTCCTGCGTGCGTGATGACTTAAATAAAAATTCACTGCGCCGCATGGCTGTGGTGAAACCACTAAAAGTGGTGATCGATAATTATCCTGATGGTCAAACTGAAGAAATGGATGCGATCAACAACCCCGAAGACCCATCTGCCGGCACGCGCAAGGTTCCATTCTCAAAGGTCATTTACATTGAACAGGATGATTTTCGCGAGACTCCGCCGCCGAAATATTACCGCCTCTTCCCTGGCAATGAAGTGCGTTTGCGCTATGCCTATTTCATCAAATGCACGCACGTTGTCAAAGATGATAAAGGCGAAGTGGTCGAAGTCCACGCCACTTATGACCCCACCACGCGTGGCGGCGATTCCGCTGATGGCCGCAAGGTCAAATCCACGATTCACTGGGTTTCAGCGGGACATGCTAAAGAAGCGGAAATTCGACTCTATGACCGTCTCTTTACCAAGGAAAACCCCGAGGAAGGTGAAGAAGGATTCCTCGCATGTATCAACCCGAACTCGCTGATCATTTCAACAGGATATGTGGAACCGTCTCTTTCTTCGCCCGAAGTTGGTTCACGTTATCAGTTTGAACGCCAGGGATATTTCTGTGTGGACAAAGACTCAACGAAAGAGAAGCCTGTTTTCGATTTGACAGTGAATCTAAAAGACGCCTGGTCAAAGATCGAGAAGAAGCAAAGCTAGCTCGTTTAAATCGCGAAATCTTCGCCATGCCAAATACCGTGATCCGGAGCATGTAAAATTGGCCCATAGGAAGCGCCTCCATTGAGGCGCTTTTCTAATGACTCAACGTGGGCGATCAGCGCCACCAGCGTCTCCCCTATCGTATCCGGCAGGCTGCCATGTTCCAGGTCTTCCTGTTCATTGGGAAGATGAGTTGGATGGTTACGGATCACGACCTGCCCCGGCACACCCACGATCACTGAATCAGGCGGAGCGGATTTGACGACAACTGCATTTGCTCCAATGCGGCTATGTGCGCCAATGGTGATGGCTCCTAAAACTTTTGCGCCCGCACCGATGACAACGTGGTCTTCAATGGTGGGATGTCTTTTGACTTTGTATAAACTGGTCCCGCCTAAAGTGACGCCATGATACAAGGTGACATTTTCGCCGACCTCGGCCGTCTCGCCGATGACCACTCCCATTCCATGGTCAATGAAGAAATTCCTCCCGATGGTTGCGCCGGGGTGAATTTCAATTCCGGTGAGTGAGCGTGCTATCTGGGAAACCCAACGCGCCAGGAGTTTAAATCCACTTCGCCATAGGCGGTGTGACAGGCGATGCGCCCAGATTGCATGAAGTCCGGGGTAGCACACCAATACTTCCAGCACATTGCGTGCGGCAGGGTCACGGTCTAAAACGGACTGAATGTCATCGTGAATGGTTCTAAACATATAACTCTCTCTTACCAAAGACCTGACAGGTTTTCAGAAACCTGTCAGGTCTTTGGCTAATATCTGTTACGCTTCCACCAAGTCTGCAAACAAAGGTGTGGATAAATAGCGCTCGCCGAAAGATGGAATGATCACGACGATCAACTTGCCCGCATTCTCGGCGCGGTTCGCTACTTGTAGAGCAGCCCATGTCGCTGCGCCGGAGGAAATTCCAACGAGCAAACCTTCTTCACGGGCCATGCGCCGTGCAACTTGGAAAGCATCATCATTCTTGACGCGGATGATCTCATCGTAAATTTTGGTGTTGAGCACATCCGGGACAAAACCCGCACCGATGCCCTGAATCGGATGCGGGCCTTTTACGCCGCCAGACAATACCGGCGAAGCATCCGGTTCAACAGCAATCGCCTTGAAGGATGGCTTCTTGGCTTTGATGACTTCACCCACACCTGTGATCGTTCCGCCAGTGCCGATACCTGCCACGAGAAAATCAATTTTTCCATCGGTATCCCGCCAGATCTCCTCAGCGGTCGTATTTCGGTGGATCTCCGGGTTGGCGGGATTCTTGAATTGCTGAGGCAGGAAATATTTCTTTGGGTCAGAGGCGACAATTTCTTCAGCCTTGCGGATTGCGCCGCCCATGCCGTCAGGTCCGGGCGTCAATACCAATTCAGCGCCATACGCACGCAGTAACATGCGGCGCTCCTTGCTCATCGTTTCGGGCATGGTCAGGATGATCTTGTATCCACGCGCAGCCGCGACCATGGCCAATGCAATACCGGTATTCCCGCTGGTAGGCTCGACAATGACCGTATCCTTTTTGATCAACCCTGCTTTTTCACCAGCATCTATCATAGCTGCGCCAATGCGATCCTTTACGGAGTGAGCTGGGTTATAGAACTCCAGCTTGGCAACCACTTGAGCCTTGGCACCTTCTGTGACTCGGTTTAGGCGCACCAGCGGAGTATTCCCGATCAAATCAGTTACGTTGTTTGCAATTTTCATTTCAGTCTCCTTTAAAATTTGTTGTGGCTTGAATTAAATAAATAAAACGGCTGTCTGCCTGTTGGGAAAATTCCCGACAAAACAAACGATGGGCGCAACTCGCAAGCCGCGTAATGCGACTTTGGATTCTGCGGGGTCAAGCCCACCGTCTGCGGCAGTTAGCCGTTTATCTCAGGTTGAGAGGCGGTGGCTAGAAACCCCGCCGTGTACAGATGCAATTCAATATGATTTTCATAGTTTGGTTATCCAGAAGGATTGAGTCTGATTTTTCTTACTTGAGGCAGGATTTTACTACGATATTTAAATAAAAACAGAGTTGTTTGATTTTATGCGATCAACCAGCATGCAAAAAGGTTATACTGGAAGTAATGAGATTAGAAAGGAACAACTTTTGAGATTTTGTTTCCAATGGTTGAGGTGAGATAGCTTGAGTTATTCAAATTTGGCGTTTCATAGGAACAAAATACGATTATTTTCCATTGTGTTTTTTTGGGTGCTAAGCGCTTGCAGTAGTAAAGAATTGCCGACACCTCAACAGCCAGCAAACAAAGTGACAAATAAAGATGCGCGTCAGTTAGCGAGCGACAGAACTGAATCGTTTAGTAAAGATCTGAGTTTGACGATAAGGACTCGCAAGTCAATTATTAGCCAACAAGGTATAGATTTGGTGCTCGAAATCAGAAATATGGCAAGCCATCCAATTGTACTGAAAACGCCACGAAGCACGGGAATTGCATCATCATATATCTTCAAATCGGCATTTAATGATGTTAATATATTCTTGGTTGATAGGAATGAGAACCTGGTTATGAATGTGCTTCCTTCGTCGCAATTTTATTCAGACCCAAGAATGCGAGATGTTATTGAGCCTTACCTTTGGCACAAGCAAAAAGATTTTGTGATTTTACAACTAAGCGAAACATATGAATATAAATATTCAACTGAGACAGTTTATTCCATTCCAGAAAATGCGACTTCTTACCAACAGATAGCGGTGGGCGAGTATTTCGTTTATGCTGTTTATTACAATGGCTATATTGGCTATCACGCGGTTGATACTAATAATATTGAAAACTTTAATTTCTTATTTGAAGATAATTCTTTGATTTTTGATTTGAATGCATGGGTTGGTGAAGTAGTGTCGAATACAGTCAGCGTTACATTAAAGCAATAAAGATAAATCGGAAAAGTACAACTTTTGTAATTTCGTTTCCAGGGTTCCTACTTTCCCTTCAAAAACTTCGCAATCGCCCTGCCTACCTTCATCCCTTCCAGCGCGCAGTGATCGGCAGTTTCGACGCCGCGCAGTAAATTCCCGGCCACAAAAACCCCTTTGACAGACGAATGAAACTCGGTATCTATTTTTGGTCCGCGTGTGAGCGGGTCAAGGACCAAACCACCGAGGCGGGCGATCTCGTTTTCGGGGATCCAATTCCCGGTGAAGATGACCGTGTCGCATTCCACGAGTTGAGTCTCGCCGTTTGAACGAGTCAATTCAATTCCCTCCAAACGTTTTTGTCCAAAAATATTCGTGATGCGGGTGTTTGTCAGGATCGGTGTTCGCGAAAGAATATCCGCCAATGCCCACTTCATCACCACATACGGGAATTCGATCCGATGCTTTGACTCTTCGGTTGTCATCATCAGACACTTCACATCGGCATGCATGAGGGTCATCAACGCCGAAAGACTCACCAACTCCGCACCGATGATGACGGCGCGTTTGCCAACCGGCAGACCTTCCTGATAGACAAATCGCTGTAAGGACCCCGTCGTATAAATCCCCTGCGGACGTGTGCCGGGGATCATCCTCGCCGCACGCGGACGTTCGCGCACGCCAGTGGCAAGCAAGACTGCACCCGCTTCAATTTGACCCAAGCCATTAGGGGAAGTAAAAGTTAAACTTCTTGCTCCTTCGTGTTCCTTTGTGATTTTTTTCCATCCCGTAATCGTCGTGGACGTTAATGTCTCCACATCGTTTTTTTCTGCGAGTTCACGATAATATCTTGCATAGTGCGGACCGGTGTACATGCGCCACAAGTCCTCGCGCCCATACCCTGTGTGATGACACAAGCGCGGCATCCCACCTGCCTCGGATTCGCGGTCAACGACGAGGATGTTTTTAATGCCCTGTTTTTTTAGTTCGATTGCGGCAGCAAGTCCCGCTGGGCCTGCGCCAACTATTAATACATCAACACTTTTCGAACCGCTAAGTCTGCGATGATCACTAGGTTTTTTTTCTTGGTTTTGCTTCGCGCTCTTTGCGCTCTTAGTGGTAAATTCCTTAACCATTGCTGCGTGACAATTAAATCCCTGACATCGCCCCTGAATGGCGCGTGTCCGTCTTCGCAATCCATCCAAGGTTGTGGCAGGGATCGGCGCATTCATTGCATCATTCAATTCACCGCGAGAGACTCTTTCGCAATGACAGACCATCTCGCCATATTGCGGATTCTGCAAGATCATCTCCGCGTTTTGATATGGTCTGATATCCGCCTGCCCAATGGTTGGCATCTTCACGGGTTTGAAATCATCCTTCAGTTTCAGTCCAAGTCCTGCCCCGCCCAGCAACTCGACGGCATATTCGGCAATTCCCATCGCCGCCGAAATTCCCGTTGACCGAATCCCCCCCACGCACAAATACCTTTGATCCGCGTGCATCTCGATCTGATAATCGCTGTGTTCCGTCGCCGCGCGCAGCCCTGAATAAGTGGCGGTCACTTCTTCATCCAACAGTTGCGGCAAAATTTCCCGTCCTTTATCCAGCAGCATATTCAACCCATCCGCTGTGGTTTGGGTCGCAGTCTTGTCGGGTAGGTCTTCGGCGGTGGGTCCCAATAAAATATTTCCATAGACAGTCGGGCTGATCAACACGCCTTTTGTTTTGGATGTCGGCACTGGGAGCAGGACGTGGTTAACGAGAGTTCTCGCCATTTTGTCATAAACAATTAACTGTCCGCGTCGCGGCGTGACCTTGAAGTTGGTGTGGCCAAAATGGGCATTGATCTCGTCTGAAAATAATCCCGCCGCGTTGGCAATATATCGTGCGTTGATTGACGATTGATCGCAGATGATAGACCACTGTCCACCGCCTGAAGGGACAGTCAACGGTCGTATTTCCTTCACTTGAAAATTCAGAAATAATTCCACGTCATTCAAAACTGCCTGAGTTGCAAAAGCCAATGGGACTGTGAACGTGCAAAGGATTCCCTCCCCAGGTACGAGCAATCCGCCCAATGCGCCTTTGTTGATATGCGGTTCACGTTTATATATTTCTTCGGATGAAATGATCTCAACATTCGTCACGCCGTTTTCGTGCGCCTTCTTGTGAAGCGCTGGCAACGAATCCAATTGATCTTGATTCCATGCGATCAAAAGTGCGCCGAGCCTTTCATGTGGGATATTCACCTTCGGCATGAATTTATCCATAAGGGCGTAACTGCGGCGCATGAGAGTCGCTTCCAATGTGCCGGGCTTGGCGTCAAAGCCTGTGTGCCAGATAGCCGTGCTAGCTTTTGATGTCCCCATGCCTACATCGGGATTCGACTCAACCAACGCGACCTTGAGTTGATAACGGGAAAGCTCACGCGCAATAGCAGACCCCACCACGCCTGCACCGATCACTGCGATGTCGTAAGTATTGTTTGTCATTTTTTATGTCCATAAGGTAGACAAGGAAACACGTGTTTACCTGTTTACTTGTCTACCTGTCTACGTGCTTACCCATGAAAAACCTTCACCGCATTCACAGCCTTATTCCATTGTGCCAATTTCTTTCCTCTTTCTTCTTGACTCGTCTTCGGCAAATAAGTAATTTCAGATTTCCAATTTGCAGATAATTCTGCAAAGGAAGTTCCCAAAGCAGAAACGCCGGCAAGATTGGCAATTCCTATGGCTGTAGCTTCCAATGCCGCAGAGACGCGCACCTCAAGATTCAACAAGTCTGCGATCATTTGCATGAGATAAGGATTACCCGATGGGCCGCCATCCACCTTGAGGTGCGGAGGCGCTTTGCCCAAATCTTGTGACATGGCGGTGACAACTTCGTACACGCGACAGGCAATCCCATCCAATGTAGCGCGGACAATATCATCGGAGCTGGTACTGCGATTGAGTCCAAACATTGCGCCGCGCACATCCGTCCGCCAGTGAGGGGCGGCCAGTCCTTGCAAGGCAGGCACAACCACCACGCCAGAATCAGTCGAACGATTAGCAGAGTCGTTGCTGGAAGCAGAATCGGGGATCAATTTCAAATTGTCTCTCAGCCATTGCACCGCCGAACCAGTGACAAAGATGCCGCCATCGAAAGCGTAAGCGGTATGCCCATTGAAATTCCATCCGACCGTTGTGAGCAGACCGTTATCTGATAGGCGCGGTTTATCGCCGATATTCATCAACAGGAAACTACCTGTTCCAAATGAACATTTCATTTCGCCGGCGTTGAAACAGGCCTGACCGAATAACGCGGCTTGCTGGTCAACAAGGAGAGCGTGTAAAGGTAACGGCTTGCCATTCCCAAAATCAACATCGCCAATATATCCAGCGGACGGTTTTACTTCGGGCAGCATACTTCTAGGGACATCGAATAATTTCAACAAATCATCGTCCCATTGAAATTTATTCATGTCAAATAACAAGGTGCGCGAGGCTGTGGATGGGTCGGTGATGTGTAACCTGCCTTTGGTCAATGACCATATCACCCAAGTTTCGGTGGTGCCGAATTTCAATTTGCCTTCATGCGCTTTTTTGCGAAGGTCGGGATAATTTTCAAATACCCACTTGAGCTTCGGCGCAGAGAAATAACTATCGAGCAGGAGTCCCGTCTTTTGCCGAAGCAGGTCCGGGTCAATGTGTGAAGCGAGCGCCTTGCAGACAGATTCTCCCCTCGTGTCCTGCCAGACGATGGCAGGAGTGACCGCTTCGCCTGAGTCCTTGTCCCACACTACGAAAGTCTCACCTTGGTTATCAAACCCAACTGCGGAAATATCATATTTATCAAGCAGAGGCGCGCAGGCTTCCTTTACCGTGCGAACAATGTCGGCAGGGTCTTGCTCCACCCAGCCTGCTTGTGGAAAACGCGCCGGCAACTGTGCTGAATTCTTCTCGATCATTTCCCCGAATTCATTTACGATAACTGCCGTTGTTTGCGTTGTGCCTTGATCAATGCCAAGCAGATATTTCATGTTGTCTCCATGAAGGTGACAGTCACTTTTAAAGTGACTGTCACCTGTGATACAGAATAAAAGCGGTACCTCAAATGAACTGAACCCATCAAACAAGACACAAAAAGAAAGCCCCCCTGGTCAAACAAGACAGACACCTGGTTTCGTAGGGTGTCTGTCTTGTTTTCAATTGTATCCTCTCATAGTTGTAAAAGTAAATGTATTCATCAATGAGTTGTTCTATATCTTTAAAGGTGGTTTGCTTGAACTGTCGCAAATATTCCTCTTTGAG
>JACRMH010000009.1 GCA_016219545.1 Chloroflexota bacterium
GCCTGTATGCGGAAATTCCTGACCATCTTGAATGCAATGATGCGAGATCGAGCTCCATTTAGACAGGCGGCGCTGGTCTAAGATGAATTGGTTTTCCCTTTATGGAGGTTTTTGCTCTTGACTTTCAAGACAGTTGCTGCATGCTTTGTTAGGCGTTCTTCTGTTTTAAGACTACTCTGGGTATTCACCATCACCCCAGAATGAAAATGCTAATTGCTTTACAGAATTATCTTCTTCTGGCTCGGCACTTACTTTTATCTTTGGTAGGACAATCGATGGCTTTCCTTTTCTTCCATCTTGAATTGGCTTTTTGAAATTGTTGCAAAATGGATGGGTAGGTTTGCCCGTTTCAGGGTCTGTAAATCCGTAAGTTGCAAAATCTTGTGAGTGGTCATATTGTAAGCCTTGCTGAATATTGACTACTCCGCCACATATATGACAACAAATAGAACTTGTAAACATTTCCCTAATATTTATTGTGGTTTTATCTTGCGAACTATACAAGCGACTCTTTTTAGCTTTTGACTTTGTACTATACATTAATCCTTTTTTCTGAATCAGGTCACTTACTTCTTCATCAAGTTCTTCTGCTGACTTATTGATGTTGGAGTTGAGCAACAGCATTAAATCTTGGATGAATTCCGTGATTTTTGTTGTCGCTTTTAATCCCGCGCCCGCTTTTAATTGTAGCGATGCTGTAATTTCGCTTTTGTAGTCGAAGAGAATAGACTCAAATCGGTCTCTATTTGTGGAAAAGATTATTTTCCGATTCTTGATGTCGTCTTCACTTCCTGCCAATAGCCAGTAAACGAAACCATAAAATAAAGCCCTAACAAATTTTCCGTTGTTGTTGTACCAATAGAATAGCGGCACTACCGACAGACTTTTTGAGTTGCCAATATCGCTTACAAAATGGTCTAAACTATTTATGACAGCCGTCAAAGTTTTTTCAGCATTGGTAATAATTATATTTGCTGGCTTTTCAAAGTCTTTTTCCATTAACTCAGTTTGCTTTTCGTCTGTAATTGCAATTGTTCTGTGAGTTAAGAGAGGAAGGATTTCCAGCAAGTATTTATGTTTTTGAAAATATTCGGGAGCCACCATAAAAGGGACATTCAAATTAGAAATTGGCTGTTTAAAAGGTGGGACAAATAGTTTCCTGTTAATTTGAGATGCTTTAGCAGAAAAACCTTGAAGTTTTTCAAGAATATCTGCACTCACATCTTTGCTTGGTGTTGGCCAATAATGCCCGCTTTCGCCGCCGTTGGCGATACTCATGATGCAACGGGCATAACTGCTGTTTCTATATTCGATTAATGTTGCTTCCCAAGGGTCTAATGCTTGTCCGCTACGATTGATTCGTAAAAATGACTGTTCTGCCGATTCGTAATCACCTTTTTCCCATTGTACTGAGAGTGTTAGCAAGCCAGAAACAACCCGATTATAAAAAACTGCTTGATGGAAACGCTTTTCAGACATTTCTGTTTTTGGGGCTTTGCCTTCATCAACAATTTTATTAAATTCAGTATAGGCATGTTTGTAATCATTGAACAACCCTACGGATTCATGCACTAATGTTCGAGTTTCCGACGCAGTATTTTTGATTGTTTCTATATCTCTTCGTTGATAATAATTTCCTGCCTTATCTCCCCAATCATCCAACATCCAAGCCCGCAAAACAGATAGACGATGAGCGCCATCAAGTACATAAACTAAACCGTTTTCTTTATTTAGCCAGAGAATAATGCTTGGAATTATTTTTCCATAAACCACTGTGTCCAAGAAATCTACGCAATCCTTGGGCGTCCAAGCATTTGTTTCTCTTTGAAAATCGGGTTTACGAATTTGAGTAATCCACCCATCGATTCTCATTAAATCATCGTACCGCAAAGAACGGTCTTCATTTCCAATTGATGCTTGCTCGGAAAAATCCGATTCGTCTACTTGGGCAAAATACCTGATACTCTGGCGTTTTATTAGATGGTCGAGATGAACTCTTGAATTTGCCATATTATTCCTATGTATTTTATTGATTGTATGTTGTGCAAGACAAACGCCTAACGGTTTGCGTTACCCGCGTGTGGGTGGGCGTGGACAATGCTTGGGAGCAGGGAAAACTCGAAGCCAGAAAAATGCTTGTAAATCGCGCAGAATCCCACACGTCGGGTGCATGCTGTGTTAGCCCCGTTTTTGCTTATAAGGCATTGACGGTTTTGCCTATTTTCTTGCCTTCCAGACTCTTATTTCTGGAAAACATCAGTGCAACAAACAAAATTATAGCCGTTGCGGGGAAAATGAACCAGCGACTCCAATCTGCTGTGAAATCAGAACCGGGTAGCCCAAGCAAATAATCATTGAACTGGGGCAACCATACAAGTGGCATGACAATTCCAGTGGCTATCTCGAAAACTTTTGCAACAAACAGAGCCATCAGTGAAGTTTCCATAATCTTGACGGTCGGTTGTTGCTTTTGAAAAAACGCCCTATTCGACACGAAGATTACCACCCAACAGAACAAACATAAAAAAATAACAAAAGGCAATAATTGCCATAGAATTTCCCGAAGCGATGCAATCGGCAAGTTTGGGTCTGAAGGGTGGTAGGTGCCGATTAAAAGTTTCAGTGTTCCCGCAGTTCCAATTTCCAGCCAGATTGCCACTCCATTAAGTAAAAGTGACAAAGACACAACCAAGAAAAGAATTATCCACTGACGTTTTTGTATTCCAATTTTCATACTCATTGAACTTATCTCTTTTTGGAAGGAAGGGGCTAACTAGGTATTACACAGAAACTTTCCATATAACCACCCCCTACAGGGTCTTATGCGGAATAACATCTCCCGCACTCATGCCAACTATACAACCAATCAAACCATTTGACAACATTCCCCAAAAAATCTAACACAGCTCTTACGCCGCGCTTATAACCTGTAAATCCGGCATTTGTTATAATGCCTTCCATAGTAATAGACCTGACAGGTCTCCATCAGAATCGGCAGTCCGCGAGGTTTCTCGTGAGACCTGTCAGGTCTGAATGGAGAAAGGATAAATTCCCATGATGCGATTTGACAGATTTACCGAAAGAGCGCAGGAAGCCGCTCAGCGCGCCGCTGAGATCATCCAGCGCTACGGACACAACCAAATAGATACCGAGCACATCCTTCTGGCCCTTATCGAACAGCCGGGTGGAGTGATTCCCCAGATCCTTGAAAAACTGAACGTCAGCGCCGAAGCGTTGACCGAGCGTCTTGACGCCACCTTGCGAGCCAGCCCAAAGGCTAATATCTTCGGTGGCGGCGCGGGACAAATTTTCATCACCCCGCGCGTCAAGCGCATTATTGACCTCGCCAACGAGGAAGCCAACCGTCTCAAGGATGAATACATTTCCACCGAGCACATCTTCCTTGCCATACTCACCGAGCGCAACACTCCCGCCGCGCGGATCCTCGAAAGCGCCGGGCTGAGCCGTGACCGTGTCTATGATGCCATTCAGGATTTGCGCGGCGGACAGCGAGTCACCGACCCGCAGGCTGAGACAAAATACCGCACCCTCGAAAAATATTCACGTGACCTGACCCAACTGGCGCGCGAAGGCAAACTTGACCCGGTCATTGGCCGCGACAAGGAAATCCTGCGCCTCATTCAAATCCTCTCCCGCCGCACGAAGAACAATCCCGTGCTAATCGGCGAAGCCGGCGTCGGCAAAACCGCCATCGCTGAAGGCCTCGCGCAGAAGATCGCCAGTAATGACGTGCCTGAAATCCTCTCCGGCAAAAAAGTGGTCGCTCTCGATCTCGGCGCCATGATCGCCGGTTCACGCTTCCGCGGCGAATTTGAGGAAAGACTCAAGGCCGTGATGGATGAAGTCCAGCGCTCGAAAGGCGACGTGATCCTGATGATCGACGAACTGCATACCGTCGTCGGTGCGGGCGCGGCGCAAGGCGCAATGGACGCCAGCAACATGCTCAAGCCGGCTCTCGCGCGCGGTGAACTGCAATGTATCGGCGCGACCACTCTCGATGAATTCCACAAACATATTGAAAAAGATGCCGCGCTTGAAAGACGCTTCGCCCCCATTCATGTGGAAGAACCCAGCGTGGACGACACCATCAAAATGCTGCGCGGCTTGCGTGACCGGTATGAGGCTCACCACAAAGTACATTTCTCTGACGAAGCGCTGGTCGCTGCCGCGCGTTTGGCTGATCGCTACGTCACAGACAGACACCTCCCCGACAAAGCCATTGACCTCATTGACGAGGCCGCCGCAAAAGTCCGCGTGGCTTTGTATTCCATGCCTCCCGATTTGAAGGGCATGAAGACCGACGTGGATCGTCTGCGCGCCGAGGAAGAACAAGCCGGCTTGGAACGCGACTACGAACGTGCCGCGCAAAAGAAAGCCGAACGCTTGCGCCTTGAAACTGAATATTTAGAAAAACGCGAGAAATGGGAAACTGAACATCAACTCGATGAAGTGGTGGATGTGGATGATATTGCATCTGTCGTGCATCAGTGGACGGGCATCCCGGTCAATCAAATGCTTGAAACGGAATCGGAAAAACTTCTGCACATGGAAGCGCGTTTGCACGAGCGCATCATTGGGCAGGAAGAGGCCATTCATGCCATCTCCGACGCCATTCGCCGCGCACGCTCCGGGCTGAAAGATCCATCCCGACCGATCGGCTCCTTTATTTTTATCGGCCCCTCCGGCGTCGGAAAGACCGAGCTGGCAAAAGCCCTCGCGTGGTTCATGTTCGATGATGAGGAAGCTCTCGTCCGCATTGATATGTCTGAATATCGTGAACAGCATACGGTCAGCCGTTTGTTCGGCGCGCCTCCCGGATACGTCGGTTATGAAGAAGGCGGTCAACTCACTGAGGCAGTCCGCCGCCGCCCGTATCGCGTTGTGCTGTTTGATGAAATCGAAAAGGCGCATCCCGAAGTGTGGAATGCCCTGCTGCAAATTTTGGATGACGGCCGCTTGACGGATGGTCAGGGCAAAGTGGTTGACTTCCGCAACACGGTCTTGATCATGACCTCGAACCTGGGTACTGAATATGTGACAAAGGGTGGCACCTTGGGTTTCCTCACCCAAAAAGCCAGCGATGATGAACGCGCCATGCACGATAAGATCGAGAAGGCGCTCAAAGGCGCTTTCCGCCCAGAGTTCATCAACCGCGTGGATGAGACCATTATGTTCTCGCCGCTGACCATTGAGCAAATGGAAGAGATCGTGGTTCTGCAAATGAAGGAAGTACAGGACCGCCTGAACGAGCATGACATCACCGTCCAAATGACGGATGCCGCCCGCGTGTGGCTTGCCAAGGAAGGCTTTGACCCCGCCTTCGGCGCGCGTCCGTTGCGCAGGGCTATCCAGAAATATGTCGAGAGTCCGCTCTCCGTGGAATTGCTCGGCGGAAAATTCAAAGATGGCGTGGTGGTAACGGTGGATGTGAAAGATAACAAGATCGTCTTTCAAACCGAAGCCGCGAAGACGAAAAAGTCAAAGCAGAAAGTGGAAGCGTAATTCAAGAAAGAAAAAAGAGGAAAGATGACAATCATCTTTCCTCTTTTTGATTCTGTAGCGCGACATTAATGTCGCGTTACTTCTTTTTATGCGGACTTGTTTTACTGGCCTTCATCACACGACGATAAGGCGGCATGTCAATCACAACGATTTGGGACATAGTGGGGTCGAGCAGCTTGTTCCATAAATTGGAATAGCTCAACGCAAAGGAATCCGCCCGCATGGTGGAAGTGATGACCGTGGGCAAATGCGCGTTATAGCGATAATTCAAAACGCTGTACAACTTATCCTCCGCCCAAACGGAACTTGATCCGCTTTCTTTCAGGTCATCGAGGATCAATAAGGGCGTGGTGCGAATTTCATGGAAGCGCCTGTCAAACGGCACTTCGGAGCTGGGGCGAAAAGTTTGGCGCAGATAATCGAGCAAGGCAGAAACTTCCACTAAAAGCGCCTGTCCGCCGAGGCCGATGCGATAATTTCCAATTGCTGATGCAAGATGAGTCTTGCCGCAGAAGGATTGTCCCAAAAGCACCAACCAGCCATGCGGTTCTTCCGCAAAACGAGCCGCCGCGCCAAAGGCTTCGTGTAAAGTCTTTACATCTTCCTTCGTCACTTTGACACGCGTGATCTCTTTGTCCTTGTATTTATTTCCGAATTTATCCTGCTTCTCGGTAATGGTGGTTGTGATGGCTTCCTTGCCAATCTCATCTTCACGCATCTGGAACTTCTCAAAGGTCATCACTTTCATTTCTGGCAGGGACAGCATCGAGATGCCGGGATTACTGGTCTCTTCAGGACGGCGATAATCCGGCGCGCTGATCTTTACATACTTTACGAAGTCATCATCCTGCAAACGCGAGCGGATGCGTCCTTCGATCTCATCCAGCATCAAATTGGTCGTGATGACAGTTGCCAGCTTATTGATGTAACGATAATTGATGATCTGAAATAATTTTTCCTGCGCCCAGGCGGTTGCGTTCTGGGTTCCAAAGTCATCGAGGATCAACAAGTCGGCGCTGCGGATCTCGTCAAAGCGCTGCTCAAAAGTTGTTTCAGGGTCGGCGTATGCAAAACGTAATGAATCCAACAAGTCTGGCACGGTAATAAAAAGCGTCGGTATTCCTTTGCCAACTGCATCATTTGCAATCGCCGCCGCGAGATGGGTTTTCCCACAGCCATATCCGCCTTCGAGGAGTACCCAGCCAGTATGCAGCCGCGAAAATTCCTCGCAGGTTTCGAATGCCTTATATAGATTTTCCTTTTCCTGCGGCGTCATGAACTTTGCTTTTTCATTCCCCGAAGCCTTGAAGTTATCAAAGCGTAAATGGCTCAAGCGGTCCAGGTTGCTTAAAGCAAATAAACGATTGCGCGCGCTCTGCGCCACATCTTTTGCGCGGCACACGCACGATTCGAGTTTGCCAAATTTCTCATGCCCGAGCGGCAGGTCCATGCGGACATAACCCACTCCCCCGCAGTGCGGGCAGTTCGGGTCACCCAGAGTTTTTATCAAACCCTCAATCTCGGTTGATGAACTCGGAGAACTCGCTGTCCGTGTATCTATCGGCATCTTTGATAATGTCTTGTTGATCTTTTCTTTCATCTTTCCCTTTTTCCTTCCAGCGCGTCAAAATGGCTTCCACATATTTCCAATTGCGAATGTTCCTGCTGACGGCAATTTCAAACGCCTCTTCAAACCATGCGCTTGGATAATTTTTTTCCGCTTCACGCAGCATGTCCGACAATAAGGGCGTGAGCGCTCCAATATTTTCTTCGTACAACTTAAAGATATTCGACTTGCTTCTCGGTTCTGACATGATCCTTGCGGATTCACGCCAATTACCTTTTGCGAACGCCTCAGCAGCGAGCCTTCCACGCGGAGAGTTGAGAAAATAAAAGACATCCGCTTCATGCTGTGACCTGAGCATGGTCCCGCGCTCGACGGATTTTCTCAGCCCAGTTTGGATATCATTAAGACTCATCCCAAGCGACTCAGTCTCGAAATCAGTCTCACACATCGCGCGGAAATGTCCCTCGATGTGCTCGATACGCCAGATGGCATAAAGAGTCACCTTCAATTCTGAAACATCATCTATTTCTTTTAAAAGATGAATCAATGAATCAGGTAATTGAGTGAACGTTTCAGAGGAGGTAAAGCCGGAAAATTTATCCATATTGTTATGTAGGGGCGCGATATATCGCGCCCCTACATTAAATTATTCGTTCGGTCGAAACACCTTCGTGGCGGCGTTCTCGAATTTCGCCAGCGCACTGCGGAAGATCAACTCCACGCTGCCGACAGGTCCATTACGATGCTTGGCAATGATGATCTCGGCAATGTTCTGCTTATCGGTATCCTTCTCGTATTGGTCAGGACGATAGATGAACATGACGATATCGGCATCCTGTTCCAATGAACCCGATTCACGTAAATCGGAAAGCACAGGTTTTTTGTCGGTGCGTTGTTCCACGGCGCGGGATAACTGTGCGGCGGTCAGCACAGGGACATTCAACTCACGGGCCAGCACCTTCAAACTGCGCGAGATATGTGAGACTTCCTGCACACGGTTGTCGTTGCGCGAGTCACCGCCCATGAGCTGAAGATAATCAATGATGACAAGGTCAATGCCGGACTCCATATGCAGGCGGCGGCATTTGGTCCGCAACTGCAAAGGCGTGATGGCGGGTGTATCGTCCAGATAAATATGGGTATCAGAAAATACTTCAACGGCGTGCGTGAAAAGCGGCCATTCACTTTCCGCTAACTTGCCATTACGCAGGCGCTGGGAGTCAATGCCTGTCTCTTGAGCGATCAGACGCTGCACCACCTGCTCATTGGACATTTCCAGTGAAAAGATGGCGACATGTTTTTTATGGGTCAGCGCGGCATTCTTGGCAATCGAAAGCAGAAAACCTGTTTTACCCTGACCAGGACGACCCGCAATAATGAGCAAGTCAGAAGGCTGTAGACCGGTCAACATTCTGTCGAGGTCAATGAAACCTGTCGGCACTCCATGAATATCATCGGGATGTTTGGCGAGTTCATCAATCCGGTCATAGTAGTCGCTTAAGACGGCAGAGATCGGTTGCAGGTCATGTTTGAGTCTGCGCTCGCTGACGTTGAACACGGCCTTTTCAGCTTCGTTCATCACATCGTCCACCGTTGACGATTCGTTATAAGCGATGGATGCGATCTTGTTCGCGGCCGTGATCATCTTGCGGCGGATGGAATGTCCCTCAACGATGCGTCCATATGATTCAGCATTCAATGAGGATGGCACTTGATTAATGAGCGAGGTGATATAAGACGATCCGCCCACGTCTGCCAGCAGATTGGAACGATCCAGTTCTTCAGATAAGGTCAGCAGGTCAACGGGGATGCGCTGTTCGTGAAGGCGTGTGAACGCCTCCCAGATCCATTTGTTGCGGTGGATGTAAAAATCATCCGCCGAGAGGAACTGGGCGACATCGTAATAGACTTCGGGATTAATCAGCACCGCCCCTACGACGGCTTCTTCGGCTTCTCGGCTGTGCGGTACTGCCGATGGTGTTTGGCTGGCGGGGGCGGAGTCTGTATCGGGAAAATAATCTGTCATTGGGGTGAATCGGGTTTGTCATCAGGTTTATCAATATCCAGTTTATCTATAAAATCCTTGAATACTGATAACCTGTCGTTTCCTTCATCGGTCAAAGGGGCAGGTGGAGTTTTTTTGGCGGGAGCGGCCGCTTCGGGCAAATCCTCTTCGGGGAACTGTCCGGCGGTTTCCATCACATCCTTATGGACAAGGATCGGCACATGCGCGCGGACTGCAATGGCAATGGCATCCGAGGGACGTGAGTCAATGTTGAGTTCAATGCCGTTCACTTCGGCTACGATATTTCCATAGAAGATGTTATCCTGCACGTTGACGATCTCAACCCGTGTTATCCGCGCATCAAAAGTTGTAAAAATATTTTTCATCAGGTCATGCGTAAGCGGACGCGACATTTCCACTTCCTGCAAGGCAACAGTGATGGCTTCCGCTTCGTAAGGACCCACCCAGATGGCGAGGTAGCGCTCTGAGTTGATCTGCCGCAAAACTACAACGCGTTGAGGGGTCATCAAGTGGACGCGGATGCTATCAATTATTACTTCAATCATATCTGACATGGGGTGACTCCAGTGCGTCTATTTTAGCATAAATAAATCTTCTATTTCATTTGCCAGAATGATGAAAGACGGCTATAATCCGCCTCGCTCAAATCGGGGCGTGGCGCAGTCCGGCTAGCGCGCTTGCATGGGGTGCAAGAGGTCGGAGGTTCGAATCCTCTCGCCCCGACACTTTCTAAAGACACAGGTGCCCTGTGTCTTTATGATTTAAAGCCGTCTGTGCTAAAATTGCGTGAGAGGAAAACTATGGGCAAAAAAATTGACGGTGTGATCGAAGCAGTCCGCTATAAAAATGGACAGATCCTTCTTATGCGGGCTTATGAACGGCGCGGGGCTACATTTTCAGACTGCGTACTATTGGACCGGAAAACACTTTTGGAGCGCCTGCAAAAAGGCGCAAATTATATGACCGGCGCTCGTAAAGAGTTACGCGCCAGCACATTTACACTTGGCAAGCCTGTATTGGTCTTGAAACAGGCCGACCGCGAGTTGCTTGCTACAGATGCAAATACAACCCGCGATGAGCTGGAGAATGTCCCCGCTTTCTAAAAGTGACCCGCCATGAAGATCATTGATAAAACCCCATTTCAGGATGCCGATGGCAAGATCAGCATCATCGGACGTATTCAGGGAACATTGCAATACGGCTTTCACTGGTTCTCCGAGTTGGAAGCCCAAAAAGCTGTGATCGCACAACTGGAACGTTCGCTTGAAAAAGGCTTCGTACTGATCCGCAACTTTACCCTGCCAAACATTGAAGTTGTGGTCCCGCTCATTCTGATCGGACCGGGCGGGGTTTACGTGATTCATGTTACACCCATCAAAGGACAGTTCGAAGCAAGGGGCGATCAATGGGAAGTTGTCAACTATGGACGTTCACAACCTGCCAGCATTAATTTGATCGAACTCGTGATGCGGCGTGCCCGCGTGGTGCAAAAATATTTGGAATTCCAAAAAGTGAGTCTTTCCGCGCCTGTGGAAGGCATCCTGATCGCAAGCGATCCCGGCGCACATATTGATTCTCTCCGACCCGTTGTCCGCGTGGTCATGAGCGATGCGATCAAACAATTGGCCAGTTCTTTGCAGCAAGCGCGTCCTGTCTGGCAATCCACCTACATTTATGATCTTGCAGATCGGATCGTTGACCCTCCTCCACCCCAGGAAGTCAAACCTGCCGTACCGGAAGTTCAAGCTCAACCCGCAGAACGCGCCAGGGCAATTTTCAATTCGACTGATTCAGCGCCAGCTTTCAACCCCAGCGACTTCGACTTCGCGCTTAATGAAGACGGGGCACAACACATCCCGCAGGGCCTGCGCGAAACAAACCCATCCCGCCAATTGCCGTCCAGAAAAACAGCTGCAAACAACGGCAAGTTCTTTGGGCTGACCAATAAACAACTTTTTTTACTGGCTGGCATGGCCGTCATTGAGTGTCTTGTTATTGTTGGTTTTGGCGTCATCCTATATTTGAATTTGTAATTCACCTTGAACTCTCCGTTTCTATCCATCATCATTCCGGCTTATAACGAAGAAAAACGTCTGCCCCGTACGCTGGGGCAGATTTTTACGTTTCTTGAAAAACAATCCTATTCTTCGGAAATAATTCTCGTAGAAAATGGAAGCTCAGACCGCACCCTGGGACTGGCGCAGGATTTTGCGTCCACTCATCCAACTCTGATCGTCATCCACGAAAACAAAAGCGGAAAAGGCAATGCCGTGCGGCGCGGCATGTTGGAAGCGCATGGCGCATATCGCTTTATCTGTGACGCCGACCTTTCGATGCCAATAGAGGAAGTGGAAAAATTTCTTCCACCCGCACTCGATAACTATGACCTCGTCATTGCATCACGTGAGGCCCGGGGATCGGTCCGCTACAATGAACCGACTTATCGTCATTGGGGTGGGCGCGCCATTAACCTGGTTATCCGCGCATTGATCCTGCCGGGATTGAAAGATACACAATGCGGTTTCAAATGTTTTCGCGCTGAAGTCGCCGACAAATTATTCCGTCAACAAACACTCATGGGATGGTCATTTGACATCGAGCTTCTGTACATTGCGCGCCGAAAAAAAATGCGGATCAAGGAAATTCCCATTCAGTGGTATTACGGCACAGACAGTAAAGTCAACGCAGTGCGCGATGCCCTGCGTATGATCGGCGATATCTTCCGCATTCACATCAACGCCTGGCGCGGCCGATATGATCTCAAACCCTGATCTTTTCCACGAACAAAAAATTTGGACGGCCTATAAACACATTGCCGGATTGGATGAAGCCGGGCGCGGTGCACTCGCTGGCCCGGTTTGTGTGGGAGCAGTGATCTTTCCAAATAAAGATTCGCATCTGACTCAAACCTTGAGCGGAGTGCGCGACTCCAAACAGTTGACTCCCCGTAAGCGCCACCTGTTAGCTCCGCTCATCAAAGAGTCTGTTTATTCATGGGGTGTTGGTTTCTCATCCGCTGATGAGATCGACGCACTTGGAATTGTCCCTGCCACACGGCTTGCCGCAGGCCGTGCATTGGAAATGCTTGCATGCTTTCCAAATTTTTTGCTGACAGACTTTCGCCTCGAACTCCCCGAACTTGACATTCCCCAGGCCGCACTTGTCAAAGGCGACCAACTCTGCCTGAGCATCGCCGCCGCATCCATCCTCGCCAAGACCGCGCGTGATGACTTGATGTGCGAATATGATGTGCAATATCCCAAATATGAATTCTCCCGTCACAAAGGATATGGCACATTATTTCATCGAGAGAAGATCACGTCCTTAGGTTACTCCCCCATTCACCGAAAAACGTTCAAGTTGAAGAAATAATTAGCGGGTAAAATAGTCTCCATGGACGAAACTGCGCTTGTAAACTCTGCACAACACGGCGATCTTGATTCTTTCAACACGCTTATCCTGCATTATCAGGACTCCATTTTTCATACCGCGCTTCGCATCATTGGCGATGAAGACCTTGCTCAGGACGCGACCCAGGAAGCCTTTATCTCCGCGTTCCGAAATATCTCCTCTTTTCGCGGCGGCTCTTTCAAGGCCTGGCTGATGCGCATGGTGACGAATGCCTGCTATGATGAATTCCGCCGGCAGAAACGCCGCCCCACGACTCCGCTCGAACCCGATACAGCCGATGGCGAAGAAATAGATTCTCCGCGCTGGTTGGCCGACAAAAATATGACGCCCGCTGAAAAGGCTGAAGCCGATGAATTGGAACATGCCATCCAACATTGCCTCGATGCTCTCCCAACAGATTTCCGCACCGCTGTTGTATTGGCCGATATTCAAGGCATGGATTACAGCGAAGTGGCAACTGCGTCGCGCGTTCCGCTTGGCACTATCAAGAGTCGGCTTGCACGTGCGCGTTTGCGCCTGCGTGAGTGCCTGCGAGGCTTCGAGGAACTTTTACCCTCATCCTTTCGTCTGGAGGGAGAGCGTAACTCATGAAAAATTTCCGTGATATTGAATTGCTTTCTTCGTATCTGGATGGACAACTCAGCCCATCCGATTCTGCACGTCTTGAGTCACGCATCTCTTCTGACCTTGAACTGGCTTCTGCTTTAGACGATCTGCGCGCCGCCCAAAGTATTCTCCGCAAATTGCCTGCGCGCAAAGCACCCCGCAACTTCACATTAACCCGCAAGATGGTTGGACTCAAACCGCCATTACCACGCTCGTACTCCATATTCCGTTTTTCAACCGCTTTTGCAACATTTCTTTTGATGCTGACCTTTGCAGCCAACTCAATACTGCCTCGCATAAGCTTTGGTGCCGCAAAACCGATGGCAGAAGCCTATGGCATGGGAGGAGGCGGTGGTGGATGTGACCAACCTTGTTTACCCGCAATGGCTGCTGCCACAGAAGCACCTGTCGCGACGGAAGCGCCAGTCGCAACAGAAGCTCCTGCGCTGTCGCCAATGGCCGCTATTGCGCCGACTTCTACTGAAGCATCCGTTGCAAACCAAGATTCGACCCGTATGGCAGAAACGCCAACACCGGACGGTCAAACGCCCAAAGCGGCAGAAACTGAATCAGCATTACAGAACCAGCCTCAAAGTCAGAATGAAGCGCCGATCCCCCCCATCTGGCAGAGCAGTTTATCCATCATCATTTTGCTCAGTGCATTGATCATGTTCTTGTTGCGTCGATCTGCAATAAGCAAGTGGAAATGATAAATGGCGGGCGATGACCACATCAACTTTTGTTCGCGCTGTGGGACGCAGGTGATCCGCGAAGATAAATTTGGAAAAGTGCGTCCGTTTTGCCCGCAATGCGGGTGGATTTATTTTATTGACCCGAAAGTTGCCGCGGCCGTCCTCGTTGAAGTGGACGGCCGCGTTTTGCTTGTGCGGCGCGCCAACGAACCCTTTCGCGGATTGTGGACTTTGCCCGCAGGTTTTGTGAATGGCGGAGAAGACCCGGCTGAAGCCGCCACTCGTGAATGTTTGGAAGAGACCGGTCTGAGTGTGCGTGTTCTGCGGGTGCTGGAGATTATCTCGGGGCGTGAACATAAACGCGGCGCAGACTTTGTGATCGTTTATATCGCTGAATTGATCGGCGGCGATCTGCTCCCCGCCGATGACGCCGACGCAGCAGAGTGGTTCCCGCGCGATAACCTCCCGCCTTTGGCTTTTAAAGCAACTCAAAAGATATTAACCTATTGATGTTTTGAAGTTTCGTTTCCATTTTCATTTCCCCTGCTCTGGGCTAACAAATTCTAACAAATCTCTTGACATAATTCAGCCGCTGAATTATGATGCTGTCCATAAAGTCTATTGCTTTACTAGGAGTTAGACAAAAAGAGAACCATGAGACTTTCAAAACGCGGTGAGTACGGTTTACGAGCCATGATCATTCTGGCGGAACCCGTCGAGAAGAACGCCATGCCTGTGGTGCAGATCAAGGAGATCGCAGAACGCGAGAAGATCTCCGCCAAATTCCTTGAGCAGATATTACTTGCGCTTAAGAATGCGGGCATGCTTCACAGCAAAATGGGCGTCGGCGGCGGGTACTACCTGGCCAGGTCAGCCAGTGAGATCACCCTTGGACAAATCTTCCGCGTATTGGACGGTCCCATTGCTCCCATCAACTGTGTCAGCCAGATGTCGTATGAACCCTGTGGCTGTCCTGATGAGCAGACTTGTGGCTTGCGGCTGGTGATGGGCGATGTGCGAAATGCCATTGCCGATATCCTCGATAACACCAGCCTTGCCGATGTCACCAAGCGGCAGAACACTGTCCGCAAAAAACTCGGCATAAAATAAATTGGTGAGACCGGCGGGTCTTTACCATTTTTATTTGCCCTAAAAGACTACTACTACTATAGACTTTATAATATACTAAACAAATCGGAGACACATTATGCGAAAATTTACTTTAACACTGACATCCCTGCTTGTTGGGCTTTCGCTCCTTCTGGCAGCGTGTGGTGCCAGTACGCCCGAACCTGCCTCAGTCGAGTCAACTGAAGCGCCCGCAGGGCAATCCACTGCCGCCCCCACAGAAGACCCACTCAGCGGCACCATTGCCGTATCCGGCGCATTTGCACTCTACCCCATGATGACCGTTTGGGCAGATGAATTCACGAAACTTCATCCCAATGTTCAATTTGATGTTCAAGGCGGCGGCGCAGGTAAAGGTATGACTGATACCATCGCCGGCGCAGTGGACATTGGTATGATCTCACGCTCCATTAAGGATGAGGAAACTGCTCAGGGAATATTCTGGGTATCCGTCACCAAGGATGCGGTCTTCCCCATCATCAGCTCTGAAAACCCGGTTGCTGAAAAAATTCTTGCCAATGGCATTTCACAGGAAATTTTCAACAAGATCTACATCACCGGAGAAATCACAACCTGGGGACAAGTTGTTGGCGACCCAACCATCACAGATGAGATCCATGTCTTCACCCGCTCGGATGCGGCTGGCGCGGCCGAACAATGGTCGAAGTTTGCCGGCGGTAAGGCTCAGGAAGATCTGAAAGGCATTGGCGTCAATGGCGAACCGTCCATTTTGGATACCGTGATCAAAGATCCGTTCGGAATTGGCTATGGAAATTTGAACAGCATCTTCGACCTTTCCACTGGGAACACGGTTCCGGGCATCGTCATTCCACCCATTGATATTGATTTGAACGGCAAGGCAGATGCGATTGAAACCTATAAAGTAAAGGAGGATGCGTTCAACGCTGTTGCAAATGGCACATATCCATCACCCCCATCCCGCTTCGAAAACCTTGCCACATTGGGCAAGCCGGAAGGACTAACCTTGGAATTCATAAAATGGATTCTCTCGGATGGACAGCAATATCTTGAAGCCGCCGGATTCGTGCCGCTCACTCCGGAGCAACAAGCTGAATCGCTTGCAAAACTAAAATGAATCAAATAGAACAAATCGATATTCCTCAGGTAATTGAAAAAATGACAGGCCGGACAACCCGGCCTGTCACCACGTCCCGCGCCCGGCAGGACAATTTCGCACGCCGCACTTTTTTTGTGTTCACACTCCTGCCGGTACTTCTGATTCTCATCGTCACCATTGCGTTGCTCGCCCGCTCGTGGCCGATCCTAAAGGCTTATCCATTAAGCGACCTGCTCTTCGGCACAGTTTGGAAACCAACCAACGGGCAGTTCGGTTTCTGGCCGTTTATCCTCGGCACATTCTGGGTTACGGCCGTTGGCGTCCTGCTTGCAGTGCCGCCCTGTATCTTGACTTCGATCTATCTGGCAGAATATGCCCATACGAAACTTCGGTCAACGGCAAAGCCAATTCTAGATTTGCTCGCCGCGATCCCGCCTGTCGTCTACGGCGTATGGGGACTATTGGCCATTGTCCCATTTGTGGATAAAGTACTCGCGCCTCTTTCTGACCGTTGGCTGGGCTCCGTTTCGATATTCAGTGTCAACCAGCCGACAGGGTTTGGCATCCTCGCGGCCGGGATCGTGCTGGCGGTCATGATCGCCCCGCTGATCATTTCGGTCATGTACGAGATATTCTCCACAGTGCCCAATGACTTGCGTCATGCATCCCTCGCCGTCGGTGCCACACAATGGCAGACCATTCGCAACATCGTTCTGCCGCAGGTCGCACCGGGTATTCTGGCCGCCATTGTCCTCGGTGCATCGCGCGCCCTCGGCGAGACCATCGCAGTATTGATGGTGGTGGGCAACATCCCGCAATCGCCAACTTCGATCTTTGATTCAGCCTATCCCCTGCCGGCATTGATCGCCAACAACTACGGCGAGATGATGTCCATTCCATTATATGATTCTGCTTTATTGAGCGCCGCACTTGTCTTATTGGTTATTATCCTTATCTTTAATATTCTTTCCATCCTTATTATCCAAAGAATGCTGAGGCGAAAATGGTCTTAATGAAAAAGAAGTGGCAAAGACGCCACATTGTGGAAGCAGTTATAAAATCCGTAATGCAATTCTCGCTGGTCGTTGTAGCAGGCGCGCTTGGATTAATTCTCTGGACCATCATCTCACGCGGCCTGCCCGCCCTCAGTTGGGACATGGTCACGAAAATCCCTGAAGGCGGATATTACATGGGCAAGGGCGGCGGCATCTTGAACGCCATCCTCGGCTCTTTGTATCTGGCCGCGGGCGGGACATTTCTAGCAATGGTCTTCAGTGTTCCTATTGCGATGTATCTTAAAACCTATTTAGGTGAATCAAAATGGGGGAATTACGTGCGCCTTTCATTGGATGTGCTTTGGGGCATTCCATCCATTGTCTATGGCGCATTCGGATTTACCGTGATGATCGCACTCGGAATGCGAGCATCACTTTTAGCGGGCATCATCATTCTGGCATTGATCGAACTCCCCATCATGACCCGCGCTATGGATGAAGTCATCCGCCGCATGCCCGTTGACCTGGAACATGCCGCGCTTGCACTAGGTTCTACAAAATTTGAAGTAGCCCTGCGCGTGGTTACACGCCAGATGTTGCCCGGCATTACCACAGCGATCTTGTTGGGCTTTGGCCGCGGCATCGGCGATGCGGCCTCAGTATTGTTCACCGCAGGTTACACAGACCGCATCCCCACTTCATTGATGCGGCCAACTGCATCACTGCCTTTGGCAGTTTTCTTTCAACTCGGTTCGCCATATCCCGAAGTGCAGCAGCGCGGATATGCCGCCGCTTTGATCCTTACGGTTATCGTTTTGGTCATCAGCCTCGGCTCACGCTGGCTTTCTTCGCGATTGAATAAATACACGATCAAGTAGGGGCGCAACATGCTGCACTCCTACAGCGCGCCCCAACAAGGACAAATCATGGACTCACATATTCAAGTAAAAAATCTCAACGTCTATTACGGCAAGCAACAGGCCTTGAAAAATATCAACATCGAAATCCCGAAGAACCAGATCACCGTAATTATGGGTCCTTCGGGCTGCGGCAAGACAACTTTGCTGAAAAGCCTGAATCGTTTTCTTGAACTTAATGACGGCACTCAAATTGACGGTGAAGTATTGGTGGATGGACAAAATATCTACGACCGGGATGTGGATGTGACCGAAGTCCGCAAGGTGGTGGGGCTGCTCGCACAGCGTCCTTCGCCATTGCCCATGTCAATTTATGATAATGTCGTCTATGGAATGAACATTCACCGGATGAAGAGTGACCGCAAGGAATATAAAGCCGCTGTCCGCCATTATCTGGAAATCGCCGGGCTGTGGGAGGAAGTCCACAAACGCTTGCATGATCCCGCCACCAGCCTTTCGATTGGACAACAGCAGCGCCTCTGTCTCGCCCGCGGATTGGCCGTCGAACCGGAGATCATCCTCGGTGACGAACCGACCTCCGCCCTTGACCCGATCTCTTCGCAAAATATCGAAAGCCGTTTGATCGAATTAAAACAGCAATACACAACGGTGATCGTCACACACACATTAAGACAAGCCAAACGCCTCGCGGACTATGTCATTTATATGTATCTGGGTGAAGTGATCGAAGCTGGACCTGCAAAAGAAGTATTTGGAAATCCCCAACACGAGCGGACGAGAGCTTATCTTGAAGGACAGATTTAGTGAATACAGGTAATTAGGTGAATAGGCGATCAAGAGTTACCACCTAAACCTATTCCCTAATCACCTAATCCCTAATCTCTGCCTTTTCACGTTTATAATCCCTCGTATGAAACAAATCCGCTTAATACTTTTGGCTCTTACTGTGCTGGCTTTCTTTTCATCTGTCCGCGCGCAAAGTGACGCGCCGCTTGTGGTGGTCATGAAAGCGGAAGGTCCCATTATTCCGATCATGGAAGACTATATCAAACGAGGCATTCTGACAGCGGAACAAAAAAATGCCGAAGCGTTGATCATTGAGCTGAACACCCCAGGCGGTGAGATCATCACCATGAAAAACATCGTTGCCGAGATCCGCGCCAGCAGTGTGCCTGTCATCATTTATGTCAGTCCGCGCGGGGCATGGGCGGCATCGGCGGGCGCAATCATCACCATGTCGGGCCACGCCTCCGCCATGGCGCCCGAAACATCCATCGGCGCTGCCAGCCCTGTAGATGGCAGCGGACAAGACCTCGGCGAGACGATGAAAGCCAAAGAGATGGAAGCGCTTAAGGCAATCGTCCGCACGCTGACGGAACGGCGCGGCGAAAAGGCCGTCGAATTGGCCGAGTCCATGGTGGATAGTGCCAAAGCCGTCACAGTGACCGAAGCCCTTGATGCGGATCTAATTGACATCATCGCCAAAGACACCAATGACCTATTAATTCAACTGGACGGTTTCAAAGTGGAAACCTCCACCGGTGTGATCACCCTGCACACAAAGAATGCAGAGATTCAACCTCTTAACATCAGCTTCATTGAACAATTACTTTTCCTATTGACCGACTCCAACATAGCATTTCTTTTGCTCGCAATTGGCGTGCAAGCCATCCTGATCGAGATCTCAAATCCCGGCGGATGGGCGGCGGGTTTCATTGGCGTCATCTGCCTCACGCTTGCCGTTTATGGCATGGGCGTGCTAACCGTCAACTGGTTCGGGTTGATCTTTCTCATCATGGCCTTTGCCTTGTTCATACTCGATATTAAAGCCCCCACCCATGGCGCATTGACCACGGCCGGCGTGGCTTCATTTATTGTCGGTGCGCTGGTCTTGTTCAACTCACCGGGCACGCCGCAATTCCAACGTGTGTCTGTTCCGCTGGTGGTGGGCATGGGCATTTTCCTGGGACTGTTGTTCTTTGGGATTCTGTTGATCGCCATACGCGTGCAGCATAGCCCGATCCAAACCGGAAGTGAGAGTCTCTTTGGGAAAACAGGAACAGCTAAAATCTTCGAAGGTGAAGCGGGGCAAGTCCAATTGGGAAGCGAATTATGGAGCGCGGAAAAATCCGCTGAGTCAGAATCCATCCGTAAGGGCGATTCAGTTCAAGTCGTCGAAGTACGCGGATTGAGATTGATCGTTAAAAAGAAATGATGTTGATGTAGGGACGCAGCAATGCCTCGCTCCTACGGATCAAAAAGGACCTTATGCCTGCTACCCCTACGAGAGATAGAGTCTCCCCTCAAACAGAGTCACGCCCCTTGCGCCGCCCGGAATGGATCAAGGTGCGCGCGCCGTCGGGCGAGACCTTTGAAAAATTACAAGTATTGATGCGCTCGAAAGAGCTGCATACAGTTTGCGAAGAAGCAATGTGCCCGAACCTCGGCGAATGTTGGGGCAGCGGCACAGCGACCTTCCTGATGCTCGGTGACGTATGCACACGCACCTGCGCCTTCTGTGACATCAAACACGGCAAGCCCGCATTGATGGACTGGGGTGAAGCCGAACGCGTGGCGCAAGCCGTGAAATCCATGGAGTTGAAACACGCGGTCATCACATCGGTAAACCGCGACGAACGCCGTGACGGCGGTGCGCCGATCTTTGCAATGGTGATCCGACGCATTCGCGAAGTCCTGCCGGGTTGTTCCATTGAAGTGTTGATCCCTGATTTCAAAGGCTCTGCGGAAGCGTTGAAGATCGTCATGGATGCGCGCCCTGAAATTTTGAACCATAATGTAGAGACAGTACCGCGTTTGTTCAAGTCCGTTCAACCGCAGGATAATTATGAATGGGCCGCGGCGACCTTATCCAATGCCAAAAAACTTGACCCCGAAGTGTTGACCAAATCAGGCATTATGCTTGGGCTTGGCGAGACTATGGACGAGGTCAAAGCCGTGATGCGTGACCAGCGCTCCTGGGGCGTGGACATTCTGACCATCGGTCAATATCTGCAACCGAGCAAGAAGCATCTGGCGATGGAACGCTATTACACCATGGAAGAATTCGCCGAATTGAAAGCCTTTGGCATGGAGATCGGCTTCAAGTGGGTCGAGTCGAATCCGCTGGTGAGGTCTTCTTATCACGCCGCAGAGCAGGTCCGCGCGTTGAGCGTGGTGCATCGGAAGTTGTATGGGGATGTTCAGTAATTCCCTATGGGGACGATGTCAGTGATCAGTGGACAGTGATCAGTTTCAGCGAGTACAAAGAGAAAACAATAGATTTCTTGCAAAAGTCAAATTGTCTTGATTTCGAAAGCGGACGTTAGAGAACGTCCGCTACACAAAATCATATTTTATGTGTAGTGGTGCGCTCTCTTGCGCACTTATGCAAGAGGTTTAATGAAAAAACTTGTGAGACTTATTTTTATTTGCCTGATTATGGTGTTGGCATCATGCCAAGCATCGCCAATAACACAGCCAACCGTTACAAATTCCCCAGATACACCTAGTCCATCTTCAACCCCAAAGCCTACTATAACGCCGTCACCAACACCCGATCCGCTTGCAAAATACGAAGGGGAGTGCGTATTTTGTTTTATTGGAGGCAACAATAAGTTTGAGCCGGTCTGGAATGCTTCTGCAAAAGGATTTACTCATCACAGTGATGACCCCAGAGAAATAATTACCATAGATGAAAATTTCAGGATTAAAGCGGGCGAACAGATTACCTTTGAAAACAAAATTGTTTTAATAAAGCCAACTCGAAGAAAAGATATTGAGATTTTCGGCACGTTGACCATAAAGGATTCTTATTTAATATGGGAACAGACAGAATACCAACAGACCAGGCTGCGCGTCAAAAGAGGCGGCTCGCTAATAATCACTGATTCCTTTTCCTTTCAAAGCAATCAGTATTGGGTAAACTGGGAATTTGAAGACGGCTCAACAATTCAATACGATCATTTTGTCGGCGATCCGTGGACATCAATACGCGGTTCTGTTAATTACACTGCCATAAACTACTCTACAGTCAAAATCACTTTTTTCGACGACGTCCACGACTCTACAGTTAAAATATTAAACGCTCATCACGTTTGGTTTGAGCTATATCCCGGCGAAGGGACACGCAGCCTTACATTCCCCGCAAAGCGTCAATGGGCTGATTGGAATATTAATGACCTTTGGCCAGACACGGCCATAGAAGTAACCGATTCGTATATCTATGAAAGGGATATTAGCATAGGCAACAATACTCATATAACCATTCAAGATGTTCCGAGTGGGTTTAGTTTGGGGTGGTCGGTTAATAAGGACAGCCCTGGCTATGTCAATTGCGAACTTAAAAATTTGGGGGAGCCGGGGAACAACAAGGGAGTCTTTTATGAAGATACGACCTGGGATCTGCCTTGTAACAACTCATCACTGACCGTAAGAAATTCACTCCTCCAGACAGCCTGGCCCGTTACATCGGGATATATCCATTTGAAGATCTTCAATTCAAATCTAGCTGATACAAGAAATTATGGCTCTCACGCCACAATGGAAATATACAATTCCTCCATAGGTATTGTTGCAGCTTACAACGGGGGGCTTGTTTATGTTGAAAATTCCACGATCAAAGATGCCATCGAAATAAAAGATCCGCATTCATTCATCTATGGCTATGGAGTTACTGGAGGGTTTGAAACCCTGGAATCGGATGGAGGTACCTATATTGAATTGGATAAGGCGGGTCTTCCATGGGAATAATATTGGCAATGTAGTGTATCGCAAGTTGTATGGGGATATTCAGTGATCAGTGGACAGTGATTAGTGAATCCCTTCTGCCGTTTGGTGGGAGGGATTTTTGTTGTCAAATGGTCAGATTTGTATATTTTTGCGTGGGTTAAACACAGGGGACTTGTATATCTATCGTAAAGAAATGGGCTGATTATCTATGGTATTAATATGAAACAAAAATTTTTCTCAAAAGGACATTCAACATGAAATCCATAGTAACCATATTTGTTTCAGTGATGCTGCTCAGCCTGTCTGCTTGTATACAGCCGCGGACTCCCCCTTCTGCAGCGACAGAAATCGAGGCTTCGAGTACTCCCGCACCAGAGAGTAATATTGCCCAACCTGTGGTGAAAACCTCGATGGGTGATTTTGTCATTGTTTCGGCTCGCTTCGCCGATGAGGTTCATGGAGAGAAGCCTGCGGCTGGAGAGAAAATCCTTTTGGTGATCCTGTCACAACCCGGGCTGGAGCGCCTGGACCCGGGGACGTTTTCTCTTGAGGCTTTTGGAAATATGACACACGAAACTTCCAAGGGAGAGATCTACATTCTCGGTGACGATGGCTCGCGGACAATTTCCACCATGGGGGGCTGGGTTGATGAAGATTTCGCCTTGGGGTTTAGACTACCCGCCGCAGTAAAGACGTATACTTTGTTTTGGCAGGATACCCCCCCGCTTGAGATTGTTGTCAGTGAGTAAAGGGAAGTGAGAAGTAAAAAGTGAGAAGTAAATCCCTTCTGCCGTTTGGCGGGAGGGATTTTGTTGTCAAATGATTGGATTGGTTGTATAGTTGACGTTAGTGCGGGAGATGGTTATACAGAATAACTCCCCACACAGGTATATTTTATTTATAGAAAGTTTACTTCCCTTACACCTAAACAAGAGGCTATCCGTATAATACTGGTCGAGCATTTAAACATCCATAACATGATAAGGAGTTTAACATGAACAAAAATGATCTTTCCAAATCACCGAAAAAGACCAATAACAAAGATGAGCAGAATAAACCCAATGCCATGGTGCGGGGACTGCCGGGCTATCGAACCAGAGATGGTCGTTCTGGATACGATCCAATAGATACCCGGGCCGAGGCAGCCCATTCGGCCGGCACTATCATTCAAAAGCTATTTACCGGGCGTACTAGAAATCCTTTCCACCTATTTCTTTTGGGTGCATTGGGACTGGCGCTTATCACCCCCCCTCATTCTTGCAATTTCAGAAATGCTGAATGGAAATCAGTTTCCGTTGAATGCATGGGCAATCTTTTTGGTTACAGGCGCTGTTGGAGTTGGAATACTGATCAACTTCATTAAGAACCTAATTACCAAACCTTAGTTGGTGACCCAAGTTTTTTCTGCTTGTGAGTTGAGTTCACGCCTGCCGCAGAGCAGGTCCGCACTTTGAGCGTGGCACATCGGAAGTTGTTTTGGGATGGCGAGTAAGTAAAAAGTAAATAGCAATTGGTAAATCCCTTCTGCCGTTTGGCGGGAGGGATTTTTGTTGAATCAGACTTATAATTTACCCATCGTAATTTCATCAGCCAGCAGGGATTTGACCATGTCCATTCAGCTTATACAACAATACTATACAAAAGTGGAGCAGATCATTCGTTATGGCGGGAGCCGTAACGAGTCTTCGTTACGCAAGCCGTTTCAGGATTTGTTGGAGGGGTATGCGCGTTCGAAGAATTTGGTTCTCGTTGCGGAAGTTGAAATGGAGTCGAAGCGCGGAACGCGGATTCGTCCTGATGGGGTGTTGAAGGATGCGCTGCGGCAGGATTGGGGATTTTGGGAAAGCAAAGACGAGAAAGATAAAATCGAAGATGAGATAAAAGCAAAGTTTAATAAGGGTTATCCGTCGTTCAATATTTTGTTTGAGGATACGCAGGTGGCTGTGCTGTTTCAGGGCGGGGAGCGGGTGATGGAATCCGCTTTCAGCGACGCACAAGGCTTGGACAGGCTGATCAGCCGCTTCGTCGGGTATGAGCCGAAGGAAGTCGCCGAATTCCACAAGGCGATTGAACTCTTTAGCGCGGAAGTGGGAGGGTTGGCGGAGGTTCTGAGGGAGGTAATTGGTAATCAGGTAAATAGTAATTCGTCATTCAAAGAGGCGTTGGATCAATTTTTGGAGTTGGCGAAGAAGGCGATCAATCCGAAGATCGAAATGGCGGACGTGCGCGAGATGATCATCCAGCATGTGCTGACGGAAGATATTTTCATGCGCGTGTTCGATGAGGCAGAGTTTCATCGCGAGAATGTGATCGCGCGCAAACTGGCGGAAGTGGCTGGGACGTTTTACAAGGGCGAGACGAAGCGCAACATCCATGCCAAGATCGCGCCGTATTACGAGACGATCAACGCGCGGGCGTCGCAGATCAGTGACCATCACGAGAAGCAGAAATTTTTGAAGGCGTTGTACGAAAGTTTTTACAAGGCGTATAACCCGAAGGCGGCGGACAGACTCGGAATCGTGTACACGCCCGATGAGATCGTGCGCTTTATGATCGAGAGCGCTGACCATTTGACGTTCAAGCATTTCGGCAAGACGCTGGGCGATAAGGGCGTGGAGATTCTGGACCCCGCCACGGGCACGGGGACGTTCATCACCGAGTTGATCGAATACCTGCCGCCCGCGCAGTTGGAATACAAATATGACCATGAACTGCACTGCAATGAAGTTTCGATATTGCCGTATTACATCGCCAATTTGAACATCGAATATACGTACAAGCAGAAGACGGGCAAGTTCAATGAGTTCGAGAATATCTGCTTTGTGGATACGCTCGATAATATGGGATTTACATCTGCTGGACAAGAACAGATGAATTTCTTTGGGATTGTGGATGCGAATATTGAAAGAATTGGTCGTCAAAATGGACGCAAGATTTCAGTTGTAATCGGCAATCCGCCTTATAACGCCAAACAGCAAAACTATAATTACCAAAACTCGAACCGTGCCTATCCTGATATTGACCAACGAATTAAAGATACATATATCAAGCAAGGCACAGCACAAAACCAAATCGTTGTTTACGATATGTACACGCGCTTCATTCGTTGGGCGAGCGACAGACTTGATAAGAACGGCATGATTGCTTTTATCTCGAACAATTCATTTGTGGACGGAAAAGCCTTTGATGGGTTTAGAAAAGTAATTGCCAAAGAGTTCAACGAAGTTTACATAATCAATATGAAAGGCAATGCCCACGCAAGCGGCGAAGAACGCAAAAGACAGGCGGGCAATGTTTTCAATGACCAAATTCGTGTGGGTGTTGCAATTTACTTCTTTGTTCGCAAGGTAGGCGAAAAAGGTTGTCGCATTTTCTACAATGAAGTTCCTGATTTCACTTCTGCTCATGAGAAATTGACTTATTTACGTGAACAAAAACTCTCCGACATAAAATTTGAACGCATTACTCCAGATATAAAGAATAACTGGTTAAACAAATCTGAAAATGATTTTGATAGCTTTATCCCTCTTATTTCAAAAGATGTAAAAGCGGGATTGAGTGAAAAGGCAATCTTCAGGTTGTTTTCTGGCGGCGTAAAATCTCAGAGAGACGAATGGGTTTATGATTTTTCAAGAGAAAATCTTGAAAATAAGGTGAGATTCTTGGTAGATATTTATCAAAAATCTATCACCGACAAAAAATTCTCTGGCAAGATGGACATAAAATGGGATCGAGAACTTTCGAAATATGCTGCAAGAGAAATACATAAAGAGTTTCGCTCAGAACAAATTACCGACAGTTTGTATCGTCCATTTTTCAAACTACGCTCATATTTTGACAGACACTTCAACGGTGTCATTTACCAATGGGATAATATTTACTCGCCAAAAGAAAAAAATTTAGTCATCGCTTTCAATGTTGGTTCTGCTGAGTTTGTCACAATTGCTTCTGATGTTTTGGTTTGCCAGGGAACATTACTCGTTGGTGGTGGCACTACGCAATGTGCTCCACTCTACCGTTACAGCGAGTCGGGCGAGCGCGTGGAGAATGTCACCGATTGGGCGTTGGGTCAATTCCAAAAGAAATACAAAGACAAGAAAATCTCGAAAGAGGATATTTTCCATTATGTTTACGCCGTCCTGCATCACCCCGCGTATCGGTCGAAGTATGAGATCAATTTGAAGCGCGAGTTTCCGAGGATTCCGTTTTATGAGGACACTTCGACTTCGCTCAGTGCAAGTTTCTGGAAGTGGGCGGGTTGGGGGAAGAAGTTGATGGAGTTGCATTTGGGGTATGAGACGGTGGAGCCGTATGCGTTGGAACGTAGGGGCGCGGTCCCCGCGCCCGCTGACGGCGTGGCGCAAATAACAGGGCGGGGAGACCCCGCCCCTACCGTGCGCTTGATGGCGAGAAAAGAACGAGGCGAGATTGAGATTGATTCGCAGACCATTTTGCGCGGCGTCCCTGCGGAGGCGTGGGAGTATCGGCTGGGGACATATTCCGCGCTGGAATGGGTTTTGGAACGCTACAAAGAGAAGAAGCCCAAAGACCCGACGATTGCGGAGAAGTTCAACACATATCAGTTCGCGGAGTACAAGGAGTCTGTGATTGAGTTGTTGGGGCGCGTGTGTACGGTCAGCGTGGAGACGATGAAGATCGTGAAGGAAATGCCTGAGTGATAGATGTCATTGCGAGCGATAGCGAAGCAATCTCCTGTTATAAAAAATGTGTCTCACAAACAGGGGATTGCTGCGTCGCAACAACCGCTCCTCGCAATGACATAGGAAATTATGGACACCAATAACCCCGTCATCCAACTCTGTATGAAAGGCACGCGCGCTGAATTCGAGCATCGCGTCGAAGATGCGCGCGTCCTTTACGGACAAGCCTGGGATGCGCGCACAGATGATTACGAAGCCTGCATCGCCGCGCATTATGTGGCGCGCTTTCAGGACTCGGCGGAAGAATCACTGCTTTGGAATCAAATCGCATTGGAACATGCCAATGCAGTTATTGATGAAAAGGTCAAAGACTTCTATCCCTCTCTTTACCTGAGTTTGGGACATGCTTATGAAATTTTTGGCAATCAGGTTGAAGCACAGAGATATTACGACCTTGCCGCCGATTTAGGCTTTATCCATCAGCGCAATTGAGTTGTTGGGGCGCGTGTGTACGGTCAGCGTGGAGACGATGAAGATAATAAAAGGTATACCATAATGAAAACAAGAGATAATTCAAACACCCAACCTCTGGAACAACAAACCATTGAACTGATCGTTGATGTGCTGACATTTATCCATGCTGGCAAGGCTGGTTACGAGCAATTTGTCAGCGAACAAGTAGTCAATGAGGCTGCTACAATTCGAAAGCGTTACCAAGCCTTGAAAAAGCAAGGCGTTCCTGGCATCGAGGCTGTCAGGCAGGCAAAAGTGGAATGGATCCTAAAATTGCATAGCGGCTAACTGGAAGTTGGACAAAAGTCCTAAAAAGGAAAATCAAATGGCACAGTTCAATCAATTGACCAAGCGTGAATGGGAAGTTGTAAAACTTCTTCTGCAAGGCAAAAGCAATAAGTTAATTGCTTCATCTCTGGGCATTTCCACTCGCACGGTTGAATTTCATTTGAAAAACATTTACGCCAAGTATCAAGTGAGTTCCAGAATAGAGTTGGTTTTGAAACTAGGGAACACCACAGGTAAGGTCGAAACCGAAAAACTGGGGGTTTCCACAGTTGATAGGATGGGAAAAACCGCCGAGAATAGAAGCGAGCGCAGTTCACAAATGAATTGGGCCGCATTCTTCAGAGAAACCGTCTCTATGATCGGTAAGGAGTCAGAAATGAAAAATCTTTTGAATACAAAGCATGTGCCTGTGGGAGTGATCGCAGCATTTTTCGCGGGTTTCGTGTGGTTGGCTATGTTGATATATTCCGGGGACATGCCAACTGTCCGCGAAGTAAGCGTCCCCATGATCGTCATCCTGCCAATGATGGGAATAGTAATTGGGATTGTCGGAAAACAAAACGGCAGTACGCTCCAAAAAGTATTTTTCAGCACGTTATTGAGTGTGGCTTTGAGTCCATTTGGGATCATTCCGCTTATGATGGCTGTGGTGATACCTCTCGGAAGACTCGCCGCACAAGTTGGAATCATTAACCCTTCAACAATGCCGGGTGGTCTTGCGACCTTGTGGGCAACGATCATCATGACAGGTATATGGCTTGTTGCTGGAATAACCATTGGGACCACGCTGCTATTCATGATGACCAAAAGATCACAGCGAATGAATGGTCAAATACAGGCATCAGAACATGGCTTGTAACAAGTAAAGATATTATGGGCTATTTAGGAATCGCCGTGATAGGCCAGCACATCTGGCGGTTCGGCGTAAGTCGGATTGCCAACACCGCACTGGCGTCGCGGCGCAAGTGTCCGACCTACATGTGGCGATGCATCACGGCAACTCTCAGAGAACCATATTATGCAAACAAAAACAGGAACTGATAAAAGCCAGTTCCTGTTTTTGTTTGGGGTATGATTGCCAAAACTTCCCCACTCAAAGGCCAAATCCTCCATGAACATCATTGAAACAGAACGATTGATCCTCCGCAAACTGTCCACGGAGGATTCTGCATTTATGCTGGGTTTGTTAAATCAACCCGCATTCATCCAAAACATCGGAGACCGGGGCGTGAGGACTCTGCCTGAGGCGGGGGAATATATTTCGAGCAGAGTCATTCCCAGTTACGAAAGATTCGGCTTTGGTATGTATCTGACTCTCTTGAAGGAGGGCGAAGTCCCCATCGGCATTTGCGGACTGGTCAAACGGGAAACATTGGATGATGCGGACATCGGCTATGCCTTCCTGCCGCAATATGGATCAAAGGGATATGCATCTGAGTCTGCATCCGCTGTGCTGGCTTATGCAAGGAATACTTTGGGATTAAAACGAATCCTCGGAATTACAGCACAGGATAATAAAGGCTCGATCCGCGTTCTCGAAAAATTAGGAATGAAATTCATAAAGATGGTGAAATTATCTGAAGATGACGTGGAGCTTAAGTTGTTCTCATCAGACGGATAGTTTTTTTAGCGCATCAAACTGATCTCTTCAAATACAACTCATCTTTATGACTGCGTTGTTGAATAACTTCCCCTATAACTCTTTCACGGAGCAGATCCCATTCATCGGCAGGGATGGCGAGAAAGGCCGCAACACCCTGCGGGTCAAACTGTTTGCCGGATTCTTTTTCAATAACCTCGCGTGCAATTTGATACGGACGTCCCTTGCGGTACGGGCGGTCGGATGTCAGCGCATCGAATGTATCTGCAATCGCGAACAGGCGCGCGCCAAGGGGAATCTGCTCGCCGCGCAGACCGAATGGATACCCTGTCCCATCCCATTTTTCATGATGATAAACAACGATCTTGATCTCCTCCGCTAAATAGGGGATGCCCGTCAAGATAAAATGTCCAACCCGCGGATGGCGTTCCATGACCTTGCGCTCTTCCTTGCTGAGAGAATCAGGCTTGTTCAGCACGGCATCCGGCACGCCGATCTTGCCAATGTCATGGATGAGCGCCCCGCGACGGATTTCATTTATGCTCTGTTTACCCAGCCCGACCTGCTCGGCCAGACGGGCAGTATATTCCACCACACGGCGCGAATGTCCCTCGGTTTCGCGGTCACGCAGGTCGAGGGCCGAGGAGAGCGCTTCGAGGGTCATGTCATAACTATTCTGCAGGTCGGCCATCAGCTGGGCATTATTGACTGCAAGCACGGCGCTATCTGCAATGGAGCGGAACAGGTCGAGATCATCCTGATTGAAAAACTTCCCGCCTTGTTTATTAACCGCCTGGATCGCCCCAATGGACCTATCCTTTAATACCAATGGAACCGTCATCAAAGAGTGAGTGGTGAAGCCTGTCTTCTCATCCACTGACCGCGCGCGGCGCGGGTCTTTTTGAGCATCCTTGATAATGATGGACTTTTTCTTTAAAACACTCGTACCCACAATGCTTGGCGTATCGAGGGAAATGGTAAGCCCCTCAATGATCCAGGCTTCGGGGCCGGTGGTGAAATGACATTTGATCGTGCAAGCTTCTTCATCCACCAGCCAGATGGACTGGGCTTCGGCGTGAATGGCTTTGTTTACTTCTGCAAAAATACGCGGGATGAGGGTATCAATATCAAGGGTTTGATGCAGGTGATTGCTGATCTGGTTAAGCAGTTTTTGATGTTCGCTGGTTTGGTTCTGCCGCTCATAAAGCTGCGTGTTTTGGATCGCAGTCGCGATCTGCGCTGACAACTGATGGAGTAGTCCACGCTCCTGGCTGGAAAAAGCGTCCGTGCCGGCCTGCCGGGTGGCAATGAGAGCGCCCAGCAACTCGCCGCGCGCCATGAGAGAAACAACAATAACGTTGCGCGCATCCATATTGAAATGCTCATGGATCATACCGGCAGGCATCCACATGGAAAGGCTTACGTCATTAACTTGAATTTTTTTTACTATTTGGGGACGATGGGTTGAAATAAATTTTCTGGCATTCGTTGAAATCCCCAACATCTTCGCCGCCTGCACCCCCAGGGCATGTGTACATTCAAGCTCGGTCCCGGCTTCATTGAGCAGCCAGATCGAGATTCCCGTTCCGTTGATACCCGTCAACGCCTGCTTGAACACCGCAGGGATCACCATGTCAAGGTCAAGCATGGAACGATATGCCCGCCCCAATTCAAATAGCAGGGATGAAGAAATGAGCGAGTCCGAAGAACGAGTCATTTTCATTGGGAAAAGATGCTGTGTGTTTTCAGTATACTGCGTATCATATCAAATAAAAAGAAATTGAATGTCAAGTTGACACCCCCCCACACATCGGGTATCCTTGCACGCGTCCGGGCAGGCCCGGCGCGGCGCAGCCTTTCGAACCCCGCCAGGATCGAAAGATAGCAACGGTAAGGAAGTGTCTGCGGGTGCCGCCGGTTGCCTGTCCGGATATTTTGTTAAGTAATCGTGAGAGTATAATCTCCCCATGACCCAATCAAACTGGATCAAGATCGTCATCGCCGCATTTCTCGGCATCGCACTCGGACTCATCTATGGCTGGGTCATTGATCCGATCCAATATACCGACATCACCCCCAATCTTTTGCGTCAGGATTATCGCGCCGACTACGTGCTCATGGTGGCCGAAGCGCATCAAACCGACCAGGATACAGAGACTGCCGCGCGCCGACTCGCCATCTTCGGAAGTGACTCGCCCGCACAGATCGTCGCATCCACTTTGGTTTACGCCAACGCCAACAACTTCACCGAAAACGAGATCATCATCCTGCAAGGCCTGCTCACCGCCATGCAGACTTATCAACCGCAGGGGGCTAGCGTTCCATGAGACAACTCCTACGCAACCAGATTTTCCAACTCCTTCTCGCGCTTTTTATCGGACTTGGGCTTGGTCTGGCGTACTCGTGGCGAGTCTCCCCTGTTACATACGTGGACGCCAACCCTGCCATCCTGCGCGCCGACTTCAAGGATCAATATCGAGTCGTCATTGCCGCATCCTATGCATCCACGCACAACTTGGAACGTGCGCGCGCCCGCCTTCAATTACTTGGCGATACGGATATGGTCAGCGAGTTAAGCGCACAGGCTCAACGCATGGTGGCGCGAGGGGAATTGCTCGAACACATCAAACCCGTTGCTCAATTGGCAACCGACTTGCAGAACGGCGTCGCAAGCCTTCCCCCCACTCAGATTCCATCCACAATCGTATCGTACGTAAGCACGCCGTTCACAAATAATAACAACCTTCCCTTTACACTCACTCCCGTCACCGAGATTCCAACTGAAGAACTATCGGCGACAGAAACACAATCAACACCTGAGGACAAACCACTCAAGTCAACGCCAACGACAACATTCAAACAAACTGCCCTTGTGCCGGTGACGGCATCCACTTTTGTGCCGCGCCCAACCTTCACGCCGATTCCTTTGCCGGGTGCGCCATTTATCCTTGTCGGTCAGGATCAGGTCTGCAAATCTGGCACACAGCCCGGCTTATTACAGTTCATTCTCACAGATAGATACCATAAACAAATTGCAGGGATCGAGATCATCATCACGTCGCTTCAGGGGGAGGACCACTCCTTTACCGGATTCAAGCCCGAGTTAGGAAACGGATACGCAGATTTCGTCATGCAGGCCGATACCGTTTACAGCATCCGTGTGGCAGGCGGGGCCTTCGTCCCGGATATTTCCGCTCCGATGTGTAAAGACTCAAATGGAGCGAGTTATCTCGGCGGCTTGTTGTTGACTTTCCAACAGCCCTAATTTGCAACCAATTCCCCCCTCATTCGTTATAACTAGCATAAAAAAACAAGGAGTAACGAATGAACACGAATCAAAATAAACCCGGATTATTCACAGCCATCGCGGTGATGACACTCACCAGCGGCATTATCAATCTCTTTTGGGGATTTATCGCATCTGCTACAGCTCTTGGAACCATTATTGGAATTATTTGTCTACCAATTATCTTGCCAATAGCTATTGCCCCCACCATTCTCGGTATCTTCGAGATCATCTATGCTGCCAAACTTTTGAGCGCACAGCCCGAACCTGTCAAACCTTCACAATCCCTTGCAGTCTTTCAGATATTGACCTTATTCTTAGGCAATGTTTTCTCAATGGTGGTCGGCATTCTGACTTTGATCTTCTATAACGATGTGACGGTAAGACAATACTTCGCGGAAATTAACGGAACTGTTGTTATGCCGCCCGCTCCCGTACAACCTGCGCCAGTGGAAGAACCCGAGTTGCTCCCCACCCCTGATGAACCAGCGATGCCTAATGCAGTGGAAGAACCCGCCAAACCAAAGCGCGTCCGTAAAATAGCCGGAAAGTAAGTTACGAATTTCATCCATCCAAAACATTGTCAGCCCTAATTTGAGCTGACAATGTTTTTATTTTTTCTATTTTCCCCATTACAATTGCCAATCATTCAGGAGGTTCTCCATGCTCAATAAAACGATTGCATTCATCGGACCTGGCGTGATGGCAGAAGCCATGATCGCAGGTCTATTGCGCCAGAAACTCGCCAGCCCAAAGAATATCATTGCTTCCGGTCCGCGTGAAGAACGGGGCGAGGAATTACACAAAAAATATGGGATCAAATCAACAACCGATAACGCATCCGCTGTGCATAACGCGGACGTGATCGTGCTCTCCGTCAAGCCGCAGAGACTCAGCGAAGTGATGAAGGGACTTAAAGGGATTCGCAGTGATGCCCTTGTCCTGTCCATCATTGCCGGGGCTACCATGAAGAAGATCGGCACAGGATTGAAACATAAGTCCATTGTGCGCTCCATGCCGAACACGCCCGGTCAGATCGGCGAAGGCATCACGGTTTGGGCGGCATCCAAAGATGTGACCGATGAACAACAAAAAATGGCGCGCGCCATTCTCAGCGCAATGGGCGAGGAAGTATTCGTGGAGGATGAAAGCTATCTCGATATGGCGACTGCATTATCAGGCTCGGGACCCGCTTACGTCTTTCTCTTCACCGAAGCCTTGATAGATGCCGGCGTTCACATGGGATTTCCGCGCCGCATCGCCGAGCAACTCGTCCTGCAGACCATCAAAGGCTCGGCATCGTATTATCAGGGCGCGAGCAGGCATCCTGCCACCTTGCGGAATCAGGTCACCTCCCCCGGAGGGACATCTGCCGAAGCTTTGTATTATTTGGAAAAGGCCGGCTTCCGCACAGCGATCTCCCGCGCAGTGTGGGCGGCGTATCAACGCTCATTGGAGTTGGGCAAGGAGAAGCCCGGTCACATTGCGGATGTCAATGACGAACAAGAGAAATAACATCCCTTTTTTCAGCGAGTAAATATCTTGCGCATCCGCTTTCAACTTATTATCTTCATGTTTCTACGCACCATCCTGAATACTGCCCACAGGATGGTGTATCCATTTCTGCCTGTTTTCGCACGCGGACTCGGCGTAGACATTTCCACCATGTCCCTGTTGATGACAGTTCGCTCATTGATCGGTACAACCAGCCCATTATTCGCGCCCATCGCAGATCGGCGCGGACGAAAATTCGGTATGTTACTTGGCGCAATCATTTTCACGCTGGGTGTTGGGTTGGTTGCCATCTACCCAAACATCTGGACTCTCGCCATCGCACTGATCCTGGCTGTGATCGGCAAGTATATGTTCGACCCATCCATGCAAGCCTATTTTGGCGACCGCATCCCCTACGAACAACGAGGCACGGCTCTGGCCGTTACCGAGGTTGCATGGTCAATGGCATTTATTGTGGGTGTTCCCATCGTCGGATTCCTCATTGATAAATTTGGCTGGTCTGCGCCTTTCCCCTTTTTCACTATTCTTGGGTTGGTTATTTTCTTTGTGGTCTGGCGAGTCGTCCCTGCTGAAGATTCACATCATGAGTTGACCAATGATTCACGTGCTGGCTATCGCGCAGTGCTCACATCCATTCCCGCGCTGGCAGGGATATCCATTGCCATGTTTGCAAGCGCAGGCAATGAACTGGTCAGCGTGATCTTTGGCGTTTGGCTGGAAGATTCGTTTGGATTAAGGATCGCTGCCCTCGCGGGAGCATCTGCTGTGATCGGCATTTCAGAACTAAGCGGGGAGGGATTGGTTGCCTTCACAACAGATAAACTTGGCAAGCCGCTCGCACTGACCATTGGGCTGGTCGGCAATGCCCTGGCTGCGATCCTGCTCCCATTCATTGGGCAAACACAAATCGGCGCGCTGATTGGGCTGTTCCTTTTCTACATCACCTTTGAATACATCATGGTCAGCCACATACCGTTGATGACCGAACTTGTCCCCTCGGCTCGTGCCACGATGCTTTCCATAAATGTAACAGGCCATTCCATAGGGCGTGCGCTTGGTGCATTTTTAGCTGCCATCATTTATCAACATTTTGGATTTTTATTTGTTGCGTTTTTGACAGCTGTGTTTAACCTCGCAGGACTGCTGGCGCTAAGAATTATGCAGCGAAAGAAAACAAGTTGACATCCAATGATCGACTCAATACGAACCAAGAGGAGTATTCGTTATGATATTTCCTGATTTTCTTGCCAAACCGATTTTCCATATTCTTTATCTTATCGAACGCCGCTCGGATGGAGCTACACAGCCGCCGATTCGCCGCAAGATTCAGCCTGTGGCGGATGAGCAGCGTATTGCTTTTGACCATTTGCTTGATGCAGCTTTACGTAACGGCATTAGCGCACTCATTCACTACAGTCTCCCCTATCCCAAGGCGGATTTTCTGAATTACATCTGCGATTGGCGCGGATTTGTTGCACATGGCTTCCCCATACACGAATTGGAAACTTTGGGCGGCGTATCAACGCTCTTTGGAATTGGGCAAGGAGAAACCCGGTCATATTGCGGATGTCAATGACGATGAAGAAAAATAACTCCTGCAACAAAACCCGGTTGACTCTTGTACTACCTGCATGAGATATTTCACTTCTGCCAACCTGATCCGTGTTTTGGCTTTTTGGGTGGTTCTTTCACAGATCATCCTTGCACTGATCTTCACCCTTTTTACAGGGACTAATCCGCGCGCCGTCATGCTGATGGCAACAGGATTGATGGGGATATGGATCATTGTGGGCGGGGCATTGATGTGGAGGTTCAGAAATTCGATCCGCACCTATATGCTGAAGATTCAAATCCCACGAGCTATTAAGTTCATTCTTTTTTGCACTCTCCTCGCATTGATCGAAGAAGCTGTTGCTGTTCTGATGACCAATTTGGCTCCCCTGTTTGGCGTTCCGATCGGCTCTGCCTATATCACTGCTTCCGCGAATTATTTTGATGTTGTCACATTTCACAGTGTGGTAGTGTTTATCCCTATGTTTATAGTCTGGGCATTCCTCCTCTTGCATTGGGATTTTTCACCCACTGCGGTCTTTCTCCTCTTTGGATTAACGGGCTTTTTCTCAGAAGCCATCTTTGCAGGGACGTTCGATCTGACTCGTGCGCCGTTTTGGATATTCATCTATGGGCTGATGATATGGCTGCCTGCCTACTGCATCCCCCCGAGAACTGGCGTAAAACTTCCGCGTTGGTGGATGGTTCCGCTTGCGATATTTGCTCCATATCTCCTTGCCGTTCCCGTTGCTCTGGTTGTCAGTACACTCCACCCAGTCAGTATTCATTTTCCACCCATTGTGTCAAATTAAGATCACTCCAATAAGGGGTAAGTAAAAAACATAAATGTGTCGCCCTGAGGGAGCGTGCTCTTCGCGACCGAAGGGTCTCTAAGCGAGATAAGAGATGCTTCGCGCCTGAAAAGCGGCGCTCAGCAAGACACAGAAACGTTATCCATTATTCACGTTAGATTAAGATCGAAAAGCATTCATCAATCCTTTCCGCTTATAATACGGGGCGTTCAAATCTAGAAGCTGGAAAATCATGTCACTCATCACTGTAAATTCTCTCTCCAAATCATACGGCCCCACTGATATTTTCAGCGGGGTATCTTTCACGGTCGCCAAAGGCGCGCGCTTGGCCGTAGTTGGTCCCAATGGAATCGGCAAGACATCCCTCATGCGAATCCTTGTCGGCGTGGATGAAGCCACCTCGGGAACAGTATCCCGCTCACGCGGACTCCGGATCGGATATCTGTCGCAGGAAGCAGATTTCCAAATGACAGGCACTCTCTGGGATGCCTGCGAATCCGTCTTTAGTCATTTCAAAGTTGAGCAGGAAGAACTTCACCGCCTTGAAGCGTTGATGTCTGACCCCGCGCAATTTGAAGAGGTGATGGAACGCTACGGAAAATTGCAGGAAGATTTCGAGCGGCGCGGCGGGTACACCTACATGACGAAGATCCGTCAGGTGTTGACCGGGTTGGGATTCAGCGAAGCCGATTATCAACTTGACCTTGACCATCTTTCCGGCGGACAACGCACGCGCGGTTTCCTTGCACGATTATTACTCGAAGACCCCGACCTGCTCTTGCTCGATGAACCCACCAATCACCTGGACATTGCAGCCGTTGAATGGCTCGAAGGATATTTGAGTCAATGGGAAGGCGCGGCCATCATCATTTCGCATGACCGTTTCTTTTTGGATAAAGCCAGCAATGTGATCCTGGAAATGTTCCCCGGTGCAACAGAAATATATCGCGGCAATTACAGCGCGTACCTTAAACAACGCGTTGAACGCATGACCCGCCGTCAGGAAGTTTTCGATAGCGAAAAAGAAAAACTTCAAAAGGAAATGGAATACATCCGCAAAAATGTGGCGGGACAAAATGTATTGCAAGCCAAAGGCAAACTCAAGCGCCTCTCGCGCATCATTCAAGCCATCGAACAGATCGGCATGGAAGCTGCGCTCAAACAAAAATGGAGCGAGACCGCTGCTGAAGTCTCCGTCACCACATCCATCCTCAGCGTGGAAGAAGCGGGTCGCCGCATCAACGCATTGCAATCGCCTGTGCGCCAACTTCCCAATTTACATTTGCGTCTCAATCAGGCCGCGCGCTCCGGCGATATGGTCATCCGCACTGAAAATCTCAAAGTGGGATTCTCTGACAAGTTTTTATTTTCATCTCCAAATATTGATCTGCGACGCGGCGACTGTGCAGCCTTAATCGGACCGAACGGCGCGGGCAAATCAACTTTTCTAAAAACGATCCTCGGTCAGATCCCGCCGTTGGCTGGTGAGGTGACTCTGGGGGAGAGTCTGCACATTGGGTACTTTGCCCAGGCTCACGAAAGCCTTGACCCAAAGAAAAGCGTAATTGATGAGATCATTCATGCTACAAATTGGCTTCCGCAAAAGGCGCGTGAGTATCTCGGCAAATATTTATTCTCCGGAGACGACGCCTTCAAGATGGTATCCATGCTCTCCGGCGGTGAGCGCGGACGTTTGGCGCTGGCCAAACTTGCTTTGCAGGATACAAATTTATTATTGCTTGACGAACCCACCAACCATTTGGATATCCCCTCGCAGGAAATCCTCGAAGCCGTGTTGGATGATTATCAAGGCACGATCCTCCTCGTCACCCATGACCGTTATCTCGTGGATGCAGTTGCGACCCAGATCTGGGAGATCGACACAGACGAATCCCATCTCATCATCTTCAAGGGTATCTATTCCCAGTTGAAGGAAGAAAGAGAAAAGGATTTGGCGCGGCGTGCGGCAGCGCAGGCTGAAGTTACAGTTGTGACTGAACCCCGCAAGGCAAAGTCAGTGAGCACAAAAGAAGACAGAAGAAAGAACGCGAAGAAGCAGGAACTTGAAAACAAGATCGCCGCGCTTGAAGCAGAACTTGGCGAAATTGGGAATAAGCTGGCTAATCCACCCAGGGATGCGGGCGAAGTAATAAAACTGGCCAAAGATTACGACCGCGTTCAAAAAGAGATGGATGAGAAGATGGAGGAGTGGGAAGGATTGCAGGGATGATACAAAAGTCCATTCGCGTTTTTTCAGTATTAACTTTTTGTAGCGGGGTGGCAGCAATATCGTATCTCGCATATCTTCCCGGGGATGCCCAACACAATCTCTCGCCATACCGCATGGTTTCCCTGGCTGGGATATTTGCGCTACTTTATCTAAGTGCCATCATTTTCTTCAGGTATAAATCCAGTGAGAGCGCGGACAGGCTTACAGAACGAATTAAGGGGTTTAAATCAGTTGATCTATTTTCCTTCATGTTGTTCGCCGTTTCCCTAACAGCGTGGGTTGCATTTCTTTACAGGGATTTATGGACAGATCATTTCAGCGACTTGATTTATGTCAGGCTTGCCCCGATCATGCTCATAGGCTCGCTGGTATCCATGCAGGCCGGAATCGTTTTACTGCTGCCACATTTCGACTTTAAACAATTTATCAATCCAGTTAAGACTATCTGGAGAACATCGCTGGTCGTTTTGGGCGGGTTCGCTGGAATAGCGATATTTATATCCTTTACAGGAATTGGATTCTCAGAAGACAACGTTGGGCTCAATTGGGGGATCGCAGGTGTTCCACTGACATTTGCCCAGGTTAATCTCGTCCTATCCATCGGTTTCCTTTTGTCATTTTTGATCCATATTATTCGTTCAAGGACAACAGGAAAACACCTCCGCTGGTCGTTAATATTTGATATTGGTGTTTTTATTATATTGTGGGGATCGTCCGTAATTCTCTGGTCAAACCAAACCATGGATCCGTCACATTTTTCGCCGAAGCCAACCGCACCAAATTATGAATACTATCCATCTTCAGATGCCCTTTTATTCGACAAAATGTCGTATCACCTGTCTGCCGGCGTTGGGTTCTCAGAAACCCTGGTGCGCAGGCCTTTGTATGTTGGTCTGGTCTCACTATTTCATAAGATCGGCGGGGTTTCCTATGACCGTACTGTCTTTGTTCAAATCCTCTTTCTTGCCCTGATCCCCGCTTTTATCTACCTATTAACTACAAAGTTGCCCAACCGTTTGGCGGGTTTTGTTGCAGGTGGTCTTTTAATTTTACGTGAAACAAATGCGATTGACCTATCTGGAAAAATTACAACATCACATGCAAAACTAATAATGAGTGATCTGCCGGCAACCCTGGGGGTTGTGGTTTTTGTATATGCATGTATTATTTTGTTCACAAAGCCTAAACATGACAAATGGCTGCTATTAATCATTGGAACAATTTTAGGATTAATAGCATTGGTGCGGGCGCAAGTCTTGATCCTTACTCCATTGATTCTCCTGTTTACCATATTTCCGAAACAAAACAAAAATAAACCGTTCATTAGTTCAGGGATTATTCTTATCGGCCTCATTCTGGTGATAACTCCCTGGGCGTGGCGAAATTGGGATATTAGCGGAACTTTTACGCTTGGTGATACTGGCGAGACCATGCTTATGGCCAGGAATTATTCGTTAAATCCAATAAAATATCCGCAACCATTAGCAGGGGAAACGGTTGCCGATTATTCAAAACGGCTTTCCCATGATATATCTTCGTTCATCTTTGAATACCCGGGGAATGCGGCGTTTTTCATTTCCAATCATTTCATACACAGTCTTGCCACAAGTGCAGTGTACATCGCCCCTTTATACACTAACGACTCGCCTAAAACCCTCATCAGCAAACTGCCCTTCTGGGATATCCGGAACGTCTGGGATGGGGCATCGCCCAGGGGGACTCTTCTTCCCTTGCTATGCAACCTTGTCATTCTCGCAATTGGGATAGGGCTGGCGCGGGCAGAAAATAAAGAGATAGGACTGTATCCATTGATGGTCTTTGTTGTTTATCAAGCCGGAAATGCACTTGTCCGCACCTCCGGATGGAGGTTTGCGCTCCCAGTGGATTGGATCATCTTAATGTATTATTCCATTGCACTATCCTATGCGCCTTCTAAAGTCGGCTTATTAATTACATCCAATCCCTTGACTACCCCCAGTAATGATTCATCGAAAAAAACAAACCCGGTTTATCCATTAATATTTATATTATTATTTATTGTGGGTATTTCCGTTCTTCTTGCAGAAAAAACGATCCCTGAGCAAAAATTCGATTATTTAATAGATGCGAGCAGGAATAAACTGGTTCGGGAAAATATATTGACATCTGACCAGCTCACAAAATACCTTCAACAAAAGAATGCAGTCCTCATCTCTGGCATCGCACTCTATCCTCGCTATTTCAAGCCAAACGGGGCGCTTTACTCGGAAAATCTGCCCTCAGATTTTAAATATTTACATTTCTGGTTGATCAATAAAGGCGATACACAAATTGTACTGCCACTTCAAAAGCCACCAGTTTTTTTCCCACATGCATCCACCGTTTCGGTGCTCGGATGCGATCATGGTGACTACGTTACAGCCTGGGCTGTATTTATCCAGAAAGATAATAGGGAAGAGGTCATTCTTCGAGAGCCTTCCTCAATGTTTGTTTGTCCATAAAAAAGCTCACCTGCCCAGAGAGCAAATGAAGTGATAAAGCTGGCCAAAGACTACGACCGCGTGCAAAAAGAAATGGATGAGAAGATAGTCGAGTGTGAAGGGTTACAGGGATAAAGTATCCGCACTATTGGGGACTTAGCCCCCAATAGTGCGGATTGCTCATTTATCGTGAATATCATTGATGGAAATTTCATCATCCATTGGTTCGAGGTGGGTATGGACGATGGCATCGCTGAGTTGGCTGCGGACATCCCCTTCAAAGTCCTCGGCAACATGGTGCGCATCGTGGACAGTCCACTCACCCGGAACAAGCATGTGTACAGAGACAAACCGTCTAGCCGCAGACTGGCGCGTGCGTAAGGCATGGAATTGCACGCCGCGCTCGCGATATTTGGCAATCACTTTCTCAACAAGTTGATGTTCTTCGATTGGAAGCGACGCATCCATAAATCCCGCGACGGATCGCTTTAGCAGTTTTACACCGGTCCAGATGATGTTAAGCGCCACGGCAATGGCAAGGATGGGGTCAAGGATATTCCAATTCGTAACTGCAACAATGGCGACGCCGCCGATCACTCCGACCGAAGTCCAGACATCGGTCATCAGATGCTGTCCATCCGCTTCAAGGGTGATCGAGTTGCGCTTCTTCCCGGTTGCGATCAGAAGGCGCGCCGCTGCAAAATTGACAAGTGATGCCACAATGGATACGGCCAACCCCACGCCAAGTTTTTCCAGCGGGCGGGGTGAAAGGAGTCTTTCAATGGCTGTCCACAAGATGCCGCCGGCCGCAAACAGAATGAGTAACCCTTCGGCACTGCTGGCAAAATATTCAGCCTTGCTGTGACCATACATGTGGCTGTCATCCGGCGGAAGGGCTGCGATGATCAGCATGGACAATGCAATGACGGCGCTGACCAGATTAACGATGGACTCCATCGCATCAGATAACAGACCAACGGAACCCGTCAACAGATAAGCAATCGTTTTTAAAGCAATGGTAATACATGCCGCGCCGATCGAAAGCCAGGCGTAGCGTGTAAGGGATACATTTTTATTATCGTTTAGTGCGTGGGTAGCAGACATGGTTTCCTCAATTATGAATGAGGCTGCCTGTCGTAATTTCAATTAGACCGCTTGGTGGGGATTAGTCGCGGCTACGACTTTGATATTCTGGCGCCGAGGTCAAAATAATACTCTTATATCTGAAAATTCATAAGGGATGAATGTCACAAAACCATTTCAACATGGCTTGGGACTGTTTACCCAAATCTTCCCATGATGTAATCTTCTGTTTTCTTTTGTTTGGGATTGGTGAACAAAGTTTTTCCATCACCGTACTCGATGAGCTCGCCCGTCAAAAAGAAAGCGGCATGGTCGGCAGTACGCGCAGCCTGTTGAACGGAATGCGGCACGAGGATAACCGTGAATTCTTTTTTCAATTCCAGCAACGCGCCTTCCACCTTACCGGTTGAAATTGGGTCAAGTCCCGAAGTGGGTTCATCGAGCAAAATAATTTCAGGTTGAAGCGCCAGCACGCGCGCAAGACAGACGCGCTGCTGCTGTCCGCCTGAAAGCGCAACTGCCGGGTCATTCAAACGGTCTTTCACTTCATCCCAAACCGCAGAGAGTTTCAAACTTCGCTCAACGGCTTCATCCAATTTGGATTTTCGTTTTTCACCCGCCAACTCCAACCCATAAATAATATTTTCGCGGATGCTCATTGGCAATGGAACAGGGCGGGCAAAGACCATGCCCACTTTTCGACGCAACGCGATCACATCCGTTTTTGGGTCGAGGATATTTTCACCGTCTATGAGGATTCGTCCCGAACTGGCTTTAACCTCAGTGAGATCGTTCAAGCGATTAAGACATCGCAATAAAGTGGATTTCCCGCCTCCTGCCGGGCCGAATAAAACTGTCACAGCGTTCTGACGGATTCCCATGCTGACGTTACGCAGTGACTCCGTGCCGTCGGAGTATTGTAAAGAAAGATTTTCTATGATTATTTTGTCTACCATTGTCTTCTCGCCCTTGCCCTAGACCGAATCACCGTTGCAATAACATTCATAGTTAATACAAAGACAAGTAATACCAGCGCCGTCCCATATTGGATCTGGATGGGCATCTCAGGCACCTGGGTGGAGATAACGAACAAATGATAGGGCAAAGCCATGGTCGCGTCAAAAACTGAATGGGGAAGCCGCGGCAGGAAGAATGCTGCACCTGTGAATAAGATCGGAGCCGTCTCCCCTGCGGCACGTTCCAATCCCAAAATAACTCCGGTGAGAATACCGGGCAAGGCTTCCTTCAAAATAATGCGGCTGATCGTCTGCCAGCGGGTTGCGCCAAGGGAAATGCTCACCGTGCGGAAGGACTGCGGCACAGCCCGCAGCGCTTCTTCCGCTGTGCTGATGATGACAGGCAGGGTCATGATCGAAAGCGTTAAAGATGCGGCGAGAATGGATGTGCCAAATTTCAGGAACAACACGAACAATCCCAGCCCAAACAATCCATACACGACTGAAGGAATGCCTGCCAGATTGATGATGGCAAGGCGAATGAGTCGGGTCACTTGGTTATCTTTGGCGTACTCAGAAAGGTAAATGGCAGCGGCAATTCCCAACGGGACGGAGAAGACTGCTGTGCCAAGTGTCAGATAAAGCGTGCCGATAATGGCAGGCAGGATTCCGCCAGCACGCATTCCGTCATGCGGAAAGCCCGAGAGAAATTCCAACGAAATGGCGGAACCGCCTTTTACAAGTATGAAGACGATCGTGCCAATGATCGGTATGATGGTAACGATCACCACCATTGTGATGGCGATGAATCCAAGCCGCTGGACGGTGTGACGGTTGCGGGAGAGGAATTTGGTCATCATGACAATATTCTCTCTGCGCGTTTCTTCGCTCGGAAGACAACAGATGATGCAATGATGTTTACAACCAACGAGATGATGAACAACACCATTCCGATAAAGAACAGGACATGATAGTGCGTGCTACCGTTTGCCACCTCACCCATTTCTGCGGCGATGGTGGCGGTCATCGTGCGGACGGGAGAGAAGAGACTGCCAAGCCCAGTTGCCAATACAGGCGCATTGCCTGTGACCATCATGACGGTCATGGTCTCGCCGATGGCACGTCCCACACCTAGCATGACGGCAGTCAGCACACCGGACTTTGCGGCGGGCAATGTTACACGCCAAATGGTCTGCCATTTGGTTGCACCCAATGCCCATGCGCCTTCACGATATGCACGCGGAACTGAGTCCAGCGCATCCTCGGCCACGGACACGACAGTAGGCACGGCAATCCCTCCCAAAAGCAGGGAACCTGTCAGGGCTGTCAGACCAGTTGGCAGATTAAGAAAGACGCGTAAAAATGGGGCGAGCACTAAAATCCCAAGAAATCCCAATACAACGGAGGGGAGTCCGCCAAGCAATTCCACCAATGGCTTTAAGATTTCACGCATCCAGCGTGGAGCGATCTCTGAGATGTAAACGGCTGTGCCGATCCCAAATGGGACGGCGATAAGCGCCGCGCCGAGAGTTACAACCAGTGAGCCGCTAATGAGCGGCAGAATTCCAACATGGCTCTCGAGGGGATACCAGCGAATGTTGAGCAGGGAACTTGCATCCACTTCACTGAGCGCGGGCAGTCCTTCGCGCAGGAGGAAGAAAAAGATAAGCCCAACAAATAAGATGGCCGAATACCCAGATGCCTGGATCAATCTGGTGATGATGAATTCACGCCATGATAAAGATTTTTCCATAGGTCTCCTGTGTAGGGGCGCAGCAATGCTGCGCCCCTACAAGAATTATTTTAATACAGGTACAAAACCCAAATCTGCGACGATCTGCTGAGCTTCATCGGAAAGGATCCAATCGAGATATTCCTTGACGATGCCAGTCGGCTCGCCGTTGGTGTACATATACAAGTCACGCGCGATGGCATAGGATTTATCATTGACCGTTTCAATGGACGGCAGAACATACAGTTCGCCATCCTTTTGGGCAATGGCAATCATCTTCAGGTCTTTAGGTACATAACCGAGTCCGTCATAACCGATCGCATTCGGGTTATCGCGCACTTCTGAAATGATCCCTTCTGATGAGGGAAGTAATAATGTGTTCATCGAGAAAAGCGTTTTATCTTCCTTGCTTCCCAATCGCAAAACGGTTTCTAAAAAATAAACGTGCGTGCCTGAATTCGTTTCGCGTGAAAGCCGCACAATGGGACGGTCTTCCCCACCCACTTCCTTCCAGTTCGTAAATTTTCCGCTGTAAATATCCGAGATCTGTTGCAGCGTTAATTCACTGACCGGATTATTGGGGTTGACGATCACCGCAATCGCATCGCGGGCGATGATATGTTCAACGGGTTCGACTCCGTTTTTTTGAGCTTCTACGATCTCTTCATCTTTGATCTTGCGGGACGCATTGGCAATGTCCACTGTGCCATTGACCAGGGCCGCGATCCCCGTCCCTGACCCGCCGCCTGTTACTGATATGCGGACATCGGGGTGGTCGCCCTGATATTTCTCCGCCCAGGCCAGCGCCAGGTTGACGATGGTATCCGAGCCTTTATTCTCGATGTAATTCGCAGGGGAATTTGAATTGGATGAGTTGTTTGAGGTGCCACAAGAGGTGAGGAAGAAAGAGAAAAGAAGAAAGAGGATGGTGAGGTGTTTCATCGGGCAGAATTATAGTCGGAGGTAGACACGGAAACAAGTAAACAGGTAAAGTCATTTCATCCTTTATCCTTCTTAATTTATCCTTTCTTTTGATACAATCACCCCATGACTACAGAACAACCCGCCTTTTCCGTCCAACAACTTGATTTTTATTACGGCAAATCCAAAGCGCTTTCAGAGATCAACCTTGAGATTCTTCCGCAAAAAGTGACCGCCTTGATCGGGCCGTCGGGTTGCGGCAAGTCTACGTTTTTGCGATGCCTGAACCGCATGAACGATACCATCGCGGATACGCGTGTGGATGGAAAGATATTGCTGAATGGTGAAGATATTTATAGCGAGAAAATGGATGTGGTCAATCTTCGTCAACGCGTGGGCATGGTCTTTCAAAAACCGAATCCATTCCCTCAATCCATTTATGACAACGTGGCTTTCGGTCCGCGTGTGATGGGGATGGACGTCAACATGGATGAAGTGGTACAGCGCAGCCTGGAACGCGCCGCATTATGGGACGAAGTAAAAGACGACTTGAAAACCGACGCCTTGGGATTGTCCCTCGGCCAACAGCAAAGATTATGCATCGCTCGTGTGGTGGCCGTCCAGCCTGAAGTGATCCTCATGGATGAATCCACCTCGGCGCTTGACCCCATCGCCACCCTGCGCGTGGAAGAATTGATCGCGGAATTAAAGAAGGATTACACCATCGTCATTGTGACTCACAATATGCAGCAAGCCGCCCGCGTATCCGACCACACCGGGTTGTTCTGGCTTGGAAAGTTAGTGGAGTTCTCCCCCACCAGTGAAATGTTCACCCATCCAAAAGAAGAATTGACAGAAGCTTATATTACGGGCAGGATGGGGTAGGTTAGGTAGTCGCATGGTTGGTTAGTCTCCTAGTTAGCTAGTCAAACAAAAAAGATGGACACAGAAAATCTGTGTCCATCTTTTTACTTCTCACCTATTACTCGTCATTATTTTGTCTGAAACTCGTCATCCGTCCCTTTGATCTCAGACATCTCGCCTGTGGCAATGAAGATCGTCCGTTCACAGATGTTGGTCACACGGTCAGCGACACGCTCAAGGTTATGCGCCACCCAGAGAAGCCAGTTGGCGCGCTCGATGGTCTTGGGATCCTGGATAATAAACAACATCAATTCACGGTAGACCTGATTATAGAGCCCATCCACTTCATCATCTTCAGCGGGGATGGCCTTTGCGGCTTCCACATCTTCTTTGACAAAAGCCGTCAATGAACGGTGGAGCATGTCCGCGCCGATCTGCGCCATGCGCGGGATGTCGATCAGCGGCTTGAGCAAAGTCTCTTCGCCCATGCGGACGTTGATGCTGGCAATGCCCTTGGCGTAATCACCCATGCGTTCCAACTCGGAGATGATCTCCATGGTGGACGCCAACAGGCGCAGGTCATGCGCCATCGGCTGCTGGGTGGCGATCAGGATCATCAACTGATTTTCGATGGCAAATCGTTTTTTATTGATCTCGATATCTTCGGTGATGATCTTTTCCGCGCCTTTGATATCGCGTTTCTTTAGAGTTTCCACCGACGTAATGATGGCATGTTCCACCATACTGCCTAATAGAAGCACTTCATCTTTTACATGTTGTATTTCGTGTTCAAATGTTTTTCGGATCATAAGACCTCTACTCGTTTTAGGTATTGTACTATTAACGATACTCTTTCGGCGTAATGTTTTGTGAATCAAGCCAAAGGCGCAGGCGCTGCTCAATTTGGTCGCGCACGCGTCGGGTGGATTCGATGCGCTGCAGTTCATCAAATTTGGCGGGGTCATCAAAAGGCCAATGTTCATGCGTCCCCATGTTCAAAAATACAGCGGGACAATTTTCCTCGGCATCCGCGCAGACTGTGATGACATATCCGAAGTTGACCTTGCCCAGATATTCCATGACTGATTTCGACCACTGACTCGAAATGTCGATCCCGACTTCGCGCATCACCACTTCGACCTCGGGCAGGATCCTGCCCTTTGGCTCTGTGCCTGCGCTGAAAACTTCAAACTGCTCCCCCGCCAACGCACGCAGGAGTCCCTCCGCCATCTGGCTACGCGCCGAGTTGCCTGTGCAAAGAAAAAGTACTTTTGGTTTATTCATGGTGTTCTCGCTTTAATGTAGACATGTAAACAAGTAGACAGGAAGACATGTGTACTTGTTTACATGTCTTCCTATTTACCTTCCTATCCAAATCTTCCGGTCACATAATCTTCGGTGCGTTTGTCTTTGGGATTTGTGAATATCCTCTTTGTTTCGGAGAACTCGATCACCGTGCCGGAGCGTGAACCATCTTTTTCCAGCATCATCATGGCGGTGTAATCGGATACGCGTGCGGCCTGCTGCATGTTATGCGTGACGATGATGATGGTGTAGTTCTGCTTAAGTTCTTGCATCAGTTCTTCGATGCGGAGGGTGGAGATCGGATCAAGCGCGGAGGCCGGTTCGTCCATCAAAATGATCTCCGGTTGAATGGCGATGGTGCGCGCAATGCAGAGACGCTGCTGTTGTCCGCCGGATAGTTCATAGGCGCTCTTCTTAAGTTTATCCTTTACTTCATCCCAAAGCGCCGCACCACGCAATGACTGTTCGACGAGTTCATCCATGTTTCCTTTAAAACCGTTGATCTTCGCGCCCCAGGAAATATTTTCGTAAATGGATTTCGGGAACGGATTTGGCTTTTGAAAGACCATGCCGATCTTGCGCCTTACTTCCACGGGATCAATATTTTTACTGTATAAGTTCTGTCCCTGCAAAAGGATCTCGCCTGTGACATAACTGCTGGGCACAAAATCGTTCATGCGGTTGAAGGCGCGCAAGAGCGTGGACTTGCCGCATCCGGACGGGCCAATGATGGCGGTCACCTTTTGTTTTTCGATCTTGATATTCACTTCACTGACTGCGGCAAAACTGCCATAGAAAATGAAGAGGTTTTTTGTTTCAATTGCGATCTCTGGTTGGTTGTTTTGCATGTTTACTTCCTTTACAGACGATAGACGGTAGACCGCAGACCATTTCCCATGGTCCACCGTCTGTGGTCTATCGTCAAGAACTAATACTTCCTTTGCACGCGGTTGCGTAATAACACTGCCGTGGCGTTCAATGTCAATAACAAAATGAGCAGGACAATGATGGCGCTGGCCGCAATGGAATGGAATTCAGATTGCGCGCGGGTTGTCCATTGGTAGATCTGGATCGGCAGTGCGGTGAACTTTGAGAAGGGCCCGCTCGGGTCAACGCTGATGAAGGTGGAGGCTCCCACCACAATGAGAGGCGCAGTTTCCCCAATGGCACGCGAGACTGCCAGAATACTACCTGTCAGAATTCCGGGCAGGGCATTCGGCAAAACGTGATGCCAGACCGTCTGCCAGCGGGTCGCGCCGACGCCAAATGCGGCTTGACGAAGCGAATCCGGCACCGCCTTGATGGCTTCCTGCGCGTTGATGATGATGAGCGGCAGGACGAGTGTGCCCATCGTCAGCCCGGCGGATAAGACGGTACGTCCATTGGAATCGGTGACGCCGAACATGCTTCCGCTTGTAAAGCCTTCAAAGGTCCGCACAAAGATCGCGAGACCGAGCATTCCATACACAATACTTGGCACACCTGCCAGGTTATTGATGTTGGTTTGAATAATGCGGTTAATGAAATTTTTATCCGCATACTCTTGAAGGTAAATAGCCGCGCCTGTGCCAATGGGCAGAGCGAACAAAATGGCAATGCCCACCATCCATAACGAACCGAGGATAGCAGTACGTACCCCTGCGAATTCTGCTTTGGATGACATGGGTGTAGTCAGGAACACGGGTGTCAGCCAGGAGCGGAATTCAAGTATTGCCTTCGGGTATTTATCTGCAACCTCAGCTTTTATATCATTTGAGTGCAGGATCGAATCCGTCATGGACCAGGTTTGTTTGGTGTCAATTTGAAAAAGGCGCTCAAGCACCAGTGTAACCAACACTGACTTGGAACGCTCCCCCATCGGCTTATCATTATCCAGTTTTTTATATGCGCCGGAGGAGAGGTTGGTCTTGAGAAGTTCCAGTAATTCCTGTTTATTGAGTTGGTCTAATGGTTTGGCGGTGAATTCTGATGGAGCATGTTTGTATTCATAAGCCACATAGCCGAAGGCTCCGTCTACCACGTTGTAGAGCAGGGCGACGAGACTTAAGATGGCGATCACCAGGGCGGAGAAGAATAGTCCCTGCCAGAGGTTTGCAATGCGGTACCGTCCGTTTAGTGATACACGGAAGGAATCATCTTTGGGATAATGGCTGTGATTCATTCATACCTCTGACGAAACCTGTTGATGACTGCCTGACTGACGAGATTTAAGACCAACGTCACCAGAAACAACATCAAAGCAATGGCGAAGAGACTGGTGTAATCAATCGAGTTGTAGCTCAGGTCTCCGCCGCTGATGCGGGCGATGTGGCCTGTCATGGTCTCTGCGGCTTTGAATGGATTGAAGGTGAAGTTGGGTCCGGAACCGGCTGCGATGGCCACGATCATCGTCTCACCGACAGCGCGGGAAATGCCGATGATAAGAGCCGCACCGATGCCCGATAACGCGGCCGGCAAGACAACTTGAATGCTGGTCTCAAATTTCGTCGCACCCATGGCGTATGCACCTTCACGCAGAGCACGCGGCACTGCGCTGAGTGCGTCTTCACTCATGGAGGAGATCAGCGGCAGGATCATGATGCCCATGACGATGCCGGCTGATGCCATGTTGTACACACCCACACCTTCGCCGAAGATCTTTTGCAAAAGCGGTGTCATGAAGAGCAGGGCGAAGTATCCATACACAACTGTTGGGATCCCAGCGAGGATCTCGAGGATGGGCTTTAACGCTGACCGAGCTTTCGGGGAGGCATATTCACTTAGATACAGAGCCACTGCCAGTCCGAGGGGAAGCGAGACTACCATCGCGATCAGGCTTGTGATCAGAGTCGAGGTCACCAATGGCCAAATTCCGAAATGTCCAATTCCTGGCTGCCATGTGGTGGTGCCGAAAAACTTTGCGAAGGTTACATCTGGATTCCCAAAGAAGAGCCAGGCTTCCTTGCCCAATTCATAGACGATGGCAAGTGTGATGAAAATGGATAAAAACCCTGCCAGAAATAGCAGGGCTTGAATCAAACTTTCGCCGGGGCGGAATTTTTTAGATAGATCGAGTTGATTCATTTTAGATGCAATGTAGGTCACGTCTGAGACGTGACCTACAAGTGATGATTGATTACTGACCGACTGCGGCCTTCCAAGCGTCGAGAGATGCCTGAAGGTCAGCGGCGGGAGCGGGGAAGTAACCTACATCAGAGATGTTGTCGTTGACGTTGCTCAGGTAGAAATAGATGAAAGCGGCAACCTGTGGTTTCTCTTTGAGGATGGTGGCATCCGAGTACAGGAAGAGCGGGCGGGAGATGGGGTATGTGCCGTCATCCACGGTAACCTGTGAAGGTTCAACGCCTTCAACGGCAACAGCCTTCAAAGCGCCTGAGTTTTCGGAGAAGTAAGCGAAGCCGAAATAACCGATGGCGTACTTGGAGCCTTCAACACCCTGAACGAGTACATTGTCATCTTCAGAGAACTGAGCGCTAACGACACCGAGCAAGGCAGCCTTGCCAGCTTCAATATCGGGCTTGCCATCCGCATTGGGATAAAGAGGAGCGACAATCACTTCGTTGAAGTAATCGAAGGTACCGCTGTCCGCGCCGGGACCGTAGACCAGAATGGTTTCGGCGGGGAAAGCAGGATCAACTTCATTCCATTTGGTGACTTGAGCGGTGAAGATCTTGCCGAGCTGTTCCTTGGAAAGAGCCGTGACGAAATCATTTTCTGCGCTTACAACGACCGTGAGGGCATCCGTGCCAACGCGGAAGGCGATGGGTTCGCGAGCGGGAGTAAGAGCTTTGCAGAGTTCGACTTCGGCATCCTTGATCTTGCGGGAAGCATTCGCAACATCGGTCTCGCCGGTCTTGCAGAAGCGCTCGAAGCCAGCGCCGGAACCGATGCTGTCCACGGTGATATTTCCAGTGTAACCTTCCTGTTGGAAGAGCTCAGCCATGCGCTCGGAAAGCGGGAAGACGGTGGATGAACCCGCAGTGATAATGTCACCGGTGACAGCGTCAGGGGCAAACATCGCCATCGGGTCTTCTGTCGGCGCGACAGTGGGTTCAACAACAACGGGGACTTCGGTGGCTGTGGGTTCCACAACAGCCTGGGTCGGGGTGGCGGTAGGTGCGCCACATGCGGCGAGCAACAGGCTCATAACCGCGGCAACAAAAATAATTGAACGAACAGTTTTGGACATTTCTTTTCTCCTTTTGTTTTATATAACGATGAGATGATAAAGGTTTGCTCTTAATGACAATGGAAGAACAGGTTAACGTCTTGTTAAGGCCTGTACCGCGACATTTATGTCGCTCGGCAATGCAGGGCGACATAAATGTCGCGGTACTAAAAAAACTGCCCGTCATTTCTGGCGGGCAGTGTCTCTATGGATAGAGACAGAAGGAGGAGAAGAATAAACGTTGATCATTTTTCTGCTGCAACAGCAGAGTTTGTAAGCAACGACAATTCATAAGGTTGGGAATGCCAGTTCCAGGTATTCAGATCAGAAATGGCACGGTATGCGGTCAAGTCAAGTTGGATGGGCGTGACCGAGACAAAGCCGGACTCTAAAGCGCCGACATCCGTCCCGGATTCTGGCACGCCCGTGGGTGCATCGCCGCCGATCCAATAATAGGGTCGTCCGCGCGGATCAGTCCGTTCATCAAGGCGGCTGTGATAAACGCGCAGTCCCTGGCGTGTGATGCGAAAGCCATGAATTTCGTCCAATTTCAGAAATGGCACGTTGACATTCAACAACGTATCCATGGGCAGACCGTGGGCAATCACATTTCGGACGGCGATCCCAGCGGCGTAAGCAGCGGGTAGGAAATCAATCGGTCCGGCATGTCCTTCAGGCACTTCGAGGGAGACAGCAACACTTGGAATGCCCGCAATGACCGCTTCCATTGCGGCGGTGACGGTTCCTGAATAAGTGACATCATGCCCAAGGTTTGCACCGACATTGATGCCGGAGACGACCAGGTCAAATTTCTCTTTGAAATATCCGAGCGTTGCAAGAGCAACACAATCCGAAGGCGCGCCGTCACTTGCAAAGGCCTGAGTCCCGTCTTCAAGATGGAACTCACGCAGGCGCAAGGCGCGGTCTAATGTTTTGACATGTCCGCTGCCAGACCAGTTGCGGTCCGGTGCGAGGATGGTGACCTTGCCAATATTCCGCATTTCCTGCACAAGGGCCAAAAGCCCGGGAGCCAGGACACCATCATCATTTGTTACTAAAATATTTTTCATTGTGTTAATTTTTTCCTTTTTATATCTTGTAGGTCAGGCTTCCAGCCTGACAGTATTCGATCTCTTGAGTCCGTGATGCGGTATCTTATCTTTTCTTTTTTCGCCACAAATTACACGAATGTTCACGGATAGTTTTCTCCTTGTTTCAACCATAAGTCTAGCCCCCGGTTGTTAAGGACATGTGAAGATGAGTTTAAGAGATTGTACGGGTTCTGTTAACGTTCGCGTTCATTGGGAATTACAAAGTAAAACGAACTCCCCTGTCCTTCTTTGCTTTCCGCCCAAATTTTTCCGCCGTGCGCTTCGATAATGTGTTTTGATATGGACAACCCCAGCCCTGTGCCTGAACCTGTGCGGGATGAGTCCACGCGATAGAATCTTTCAAAGATGCGGGAGAGACTCTCCACCGGGATTCCGACTCCTGAATCCCGCACAGCGAATCTCACATAACCGGAAGTTGATTCAGCCTCGAGTGAAATTTCCCCCCCGGGCTTTGTGAACTTGACCGCGTTATGGATCAGATTCACAAGCACCTGCTCCAACCGCGATCTGTCCGCACGGATATTTTGCAGCCCATCCCCACACTTGACCGTCAACTTCAAACCAGCGCGTTCCGCTTGCATCTTCATTCTGTCAGCGGCGGAGGTGACTAAACTCTTCGGCGCAAGCGGCGCAAGGATCAATTCAACCTGACCCGATTCAATGCGCGAAAGGTCGAGCAGTTCCTGTGCCATCTGGGTCAGTGCATCCACTTCGGTGCTGATCCTGCCTAGGAAACGCGGACCAGCATCCGGGTCGGCAAGAGCGCCGCCCTGCAATGTCTCGGTCAATGCTTTGAGCGAGGCAAGTGGTGTCCGCAATTCGTGTGATACGTTTGAGATAAAGTCCCGCCGCACAGTTTCGAGTCGGCGTACGCGAGTCAGGTCTTGTATGAGAAGAAGACTGCCACCAGCGTGAGAATCCGGAATGGCAATGATCTGTAAAAATTGACGATGCGCGGGCAGTTCAACCGACTCACTTTGTATTTCACTCGTTTGCTGACAGCGCCGCCACGCATCCACGAGTTGATGATGACGCACAACTTCGGTAATACTGCGTCCGATCGCATCGGGTGTTTCAAAGAGTTTTCGCGCAGCGGGGTTCGCAAATTGGATCAACCCGTTCGCATCTGCAATGATGACACCATCGGTGAGTTGTTCGAGCACTGTGGCGAGGCGGGCGGTCTCTGAGCTTAAAGTTGAAAGTTGCAGGTTGAAGGTTGAATGTAATGAAGCGATTGCATTGGATAGATTTTCAATACCTTTAATATCAGTGGGAAGGTTCTGATCTTGCTTGCGGATTTCAGTGGCGTACAGGTCAAGCCGTTGCTTTAAATCATAATATCGCCACCCAAACCACGCGGCGAGAAAAAACAGAAAAACAACAATCGCCCATGCAAGCGAATTCATCCTTCATCCTTCATAATTCATCCTTTTACCTCATCCCTCGAATCTGTATCCCCCACCCCTCACCGTGACAATGCGTACGGGAACTGCCGAGTCTTTCTCTATCTTCTGCCTCAACCAGCGGACATGTACATCCACAGTGCGGCTGTCGCCGATGAAGTCCCAGCCCCAAACGCGTTCAAGGATAAATTCGCGCGAAAGCATTTGGCGGCGATGTTCAGCAAGAAACAACAATAATTCATATTCCTTTGGTTTGAGGGGAACCACGCCACCATCCAAAGTGACCTCGCGGCGGGTCAGGTCAATGATGAGATCATCAAAGGTCAATTTTTCATGCGGCTGGATACTGTCTTTGGATTTCCCCATTTCTTCACGCAATAGACGGGCGCGCCTAAGCTGTGCCTTGACCCTAGCCATCAACTCGCGCATGGAGAAGGGCTTGGTCAGGTAATCGTCCGCGCCGACTTCGAGACCCACCACACGGTCAATTTCATCGTCACGGGCCGTGAGCATCAAAATGGCAGTGGACATTTCCTTGCGGAGAATACGCGCCACTTCAAAACCGTCCATTTCAGGGAGCATGATGTCGAGCACGATCAGGTCAGGTTTCAAGCGCCACGCAGATTCGAGGGCAGAACGTCCATCCCCAACGGTTTCCACCGTATAACCTTCTTTTTTCAGGTTATACGCCAGGGTCTCTTGTAAAGAGATTTCATCTTCAACGATCAGAATAGTTTCACTCATTGGTTAAGAATATACCATAAAGGAAACTCCTGTCTGTTAATGGGATGTTAAAGCTGTTTCCCGCTTAAACACTGAACCGCCTCTGACTTGCCCAAGTCATCGGCGGTTCTATAGGGGAGAATGTAATGCCTATTATATGCAGCGACTTAATAGAAACCTGAAGCTTCATTAAGAGTTGGATGAGAGAAAATTAGATCGAGTTCAAAAATCCTGACACCCCTTAGCAATCTCAGTTCCTCGAGGAGATTGCTCACCGCACTGGCGTACGGCGCAAGTGTCGCCACCAAAGGGCAAAGGCGGCGGCTCGCAATGACGGATATACGGTAGAGAATTAAAACTCAAACCCCGCTTCAGACTTGCCCAAGTCTGTCACGGGGTTTGTTGAGGGGAGAATGTATTCATTATTATATGCAGCGACTTTAACGCAACCTGAGTAAAACTTAAAAGGAATATGAGAGTTTTTGTCTAAAAAAGGGTCATCAGATCATCTAATGAAATCGGACCTTCGCGCAATATCAATGGACTTGGCCCAGTGCAATCCACCAAAGTAGACGGGACTCCGCCTCTCGTTTTGCCCCCGTCTAAAATTAATGGAATGCGACCCTTGAGTTGGTCGTACACTTCCTGCGCGGTGGATGGATTCGCTCCGCCTGAAATGTTTGCGGATGTCACTGCCATTGGCCCCGCAGCGCGTAACAAGGCACACACATCGGCATGATCTGGGATGCGGACAGCGACGGTAGCTGTGGCAGAAACTGCCAATGGGAGAGTCAGCTTTTTGGGGATGATGCAGGTAAGAGGTCCAGGCCAGAAGCGCGCAGCAAAACGGAGAGCCATGTCTGGGACGTTGTCTCCCACTTTTTCGAGGTCGCTCATGTCCCCGATCAAAACAGGAATGGCTTTTTCAATGGGACGGTTCTTTGCGGTGTAAATACTTTCGATGGCCGTGTTATCAAAGGCGAGTGCGCCAAGCCCGTAGACAGTATCGGTGGGAAAAGCGACGATGCCGCCTTTATTTAATATATCCAGTGCGGTTTGGATTTCACTGGCGGGAATGATCTCTGTTTTCATGGGAGCATGATCTCGAGCAGACGGTCTCTGCCGGCGAGATCCTGGTGCATATGGATGCTGACACTGGCGAATGAATCATAGGCGAGGCTGAGGGCTTGAACGCCCAGCGTGGATTCTATTTCAAGCAGCATCATGCCGCGCGGAGCAAGCCAGTTTGGCGCAAGCTTAAACAGGCGGCGATAGATTTCGAGACCATCTTCTCCGCCATCGAGGGCGAGCGTGGGTTCTTTTCCATAAACGGGAAGCCGATGTAATGTTTCGGTAGGAATGTAAGGAAGGTTGGCGCAGATAATGTCGAAAGTCGAAAGTCGAAGGTCAACATTCGACTTCGGGAACAAGTCACATTCGATAAATTCTATTCGATCCTGTACGCTGAATTTTTTTGCATTATGTTTTGCGATTTGAAGGGCATTGGGAGAAATATCGGTCGCCAGAATGCGGGTATCGGGAATCTGTGTGGCGACGGAAATTGCGATGGCGCCTGAGCCTGTACCGATGTCGGCAACGGCACGGCGTTCGGGTGAAGCTTTCAGCCATGAGATCGTTTTCTCGACCAGCAGTTCAGTTTCAGGGCGCGGGATGAGGACATCGCTTGTAATATCGAATTCAAGTCCGAAGAATTCCCATTTCCCCAATATATATGGAAGCGGCTCGCCCGCTTCCATTTTTTTTATTGCATCATCAAGCCGGGTTTGTTGAGCTTTTGTTACAACCTGTTCAGGATGTGCCATGACCCAGGTGCGCGGTTTTTGAACGATATGCGCAAGCAGGACTTGTGCATCTAGCTGGGGAGTATCGCCAAATAATTCAAGGCGGGTGGCCATTGTTTCAAGCAGGTTTTTGATTTTCATACAACACTAAAGTGACAGTCACCTGCGAGGTGACTGTCACTTCGTAATCATTTTTATTCGTCATCATCCGAACCCGTTGCGGCAAGACGTTCTGATTCGTCGCGGGTGGAGAGTTCATCAATGAACTGGTCTATCGCGCCGTCCATTACCGAAGGCAGGTTGTAACTGGACATTCCAACGCGATGGTCTGTGACACGGTTTTGCGGATAATTATAGGTGCGTATCTTTTCCGAACGATCCCCCGAACCGACCTGTGAGCGGCGGTCGGCTTCGAGTTCGGCACGGCGTTTCTGTTCTTCCATTTCATATAAACGCGCGCGCAGGATGCTGATGGCGCGTAATTTATTCTGCAATTGCGAGCGTTCATCCTGACAGGTAATGATCATACCTGTGGGTTTGTGATACAGGCGCACGGCGGTTGAGTTCTTCTGCACATTCTGTCCGCCCGCACCGGAGGAACGATAGACTTCGATCACAAGGTCGCTTTCGGGAATATCCACTTCCACATCGTCCACTTCTGCGAGCACGGTCACAGTGGCTGTGGATGTATGAATGCGTCCCTGCGATTCAGTGCTCGGCACGCGCTGTACGCGATGTACCCCTGACTCGTATTTCAGTTTTGAGTATGCGCCCTTGCCTTTGATCTCAAAGATCACTTCTTTATACCCGCCGACGCCGATGGCGCTCTCAGACATGGCTTCTATCTTCCAGCGTTTGCCTTCCGCATAACGGGTATACATGCGGAACAAGTCCGCCGCGAAAATGGCGGCTTCATCACCGCCCGCGCCCGCACGAATTTCAAAGATGACATTCCTGTCATCGCGCGGGTCTTTGGGGATGAGCAATCCCTTGATCTCTTTTTCAAGGATGACGATCTTTGGATTGAGTTCATCCACATCGGCTTTTGCCAGCGCGATCAGTTCCGAGTCATTTTCGTTGATGATGATTAACCTGGCTTCCTCGAGGCTTTTCATAGCCTGACGGTATTCGCGCGCCTTCGCGATCAGCGGCTCCAGGTCCACGCGCTCCTTGTTGATCTCACCCGCGCGTTGATAGTTACTGCCCACTTCAAGCAGTTCGCTGCCTAATTGTTCAAAACGTTCTTCGATGGCTTGTAATTTATCGAGCATGGAATTTCCTTAACAATCTTATGTCACACCGCACTTGCACGCGGGGTAAGTATTGCGAGGGTGCTCTTGTTTTTTGCCCGAAGCAATCTTCAACAAGCGGGAGATTGCTTCGTTCGCAACGAACGCTCACTCGCAACGACATCATTAAATTTTTACGAAATAAAGCGCGGCACAAAGGCCGCGCGTGAAGGCAAATCGAATTAAAGTACGCTAGAAATTTGTAACTGCCGAAAGCACCATTGAAACGATCAGGATGACCGCAAACACAGCGAAGAGGATCTGCGCCGAGCGGTTGGATTTGGGTTGTTTTTTGTTCTTTGAAATTTTTCCGTTCATTTTCTACTCACTTATAGGATATGTTTGTAAAAGGCTTGAGACATTACCTTTTCAAGTTCTTCAATTGTAACAGGCTTCATCACGTATCCGTCCGCGCCGATCTGCAGGGCCTTGTCCACGGTCACATCCGCGGCTTCGGAGGAAAGCATAATGATCGGCAGGTCCTTCCATTCATTACGGCGGCGCAGGAATTCCAGCAAATCCAGCCCGCTGACCTCCGGCATGTTAATGTCCAATATCATCATGTCCGGTCTGCCACCGGCAAGCAAGGCCTGTGCAGCAAGGCGCGCATGAAGGAAATGCTTTGTTTCGCATTCCAGCAATTGCAGCATCAGACTGACTGCGTGCCCCATCTCATGGTCATCATCTACGATCCAGACTTTTTTCATTCCAAATGCGCCTTAATACTTTCCGCCGCGCTGGTGTTCATGCCTTTCACGGCAGACAACTCTTCAACGCTGGCTTGCTTAATCTTATCCATAGAACCGAAATGTTTCAAGAGTGCTTTCCGGCGCGCAGGACCAATACTTGGAATTGAATCCAACTGCGAAGCAAGTCCCTGTTTCGAGCGGCGTGCGCGATGCGCCGTGATTCCAAATCTATGCGCCTCATCGCGGATCCTCTGCACAAGGTAAAGTCCCTGCGAATGACGCGGCAGGATCAACGGCTGGCTATTATAAGGGAAGAAAATTTCCTCTTCCTGTTTCGCCAATCCAACCACAGGCACTTTATTGAACAGGTCAAATTGCTCGAGGACTTTGACTACGCGGCCGAGTTGACCTTTGCCGCCATCAATAATGATCAAGTCTGGGAGGAAGGAAAAAGACGCGTCTTTTTTCGCACCTGGATTTGATTCGGTTTCTTCGGCAGACCGCCACCTTTTGAATCTGCGCATCAGCATTTCTTCCATGGACGCAAAATCGTCGGGTGCGCCGATGCTGGTGCTGTCAATGTTGAATTTTCTATAAAGGTTCTTGGCGGGTGTTCCCTGCTCGAACACGATCATCGCGCCGACAGTTGCCACGCCCTGCGTATGGCTGACATCATAACATTCAATGCGGTTGGGCGGCGCGGACAATTGCAAAGCAGTTTGCAATTCAGCAAGTGCCGTTTCTTGTTTGTGGGCATCCGCCTGCCATTGAGCGCGTAACGCCTGCAAGGTTTCAGAGGCGTTCTCTGCGGCCATCTCAACCAGTTCATGCGGCTGACCGTCCTTCGGCACGAACAACTCCACCTTCTTCCCGCCGCGTTTGGACTTGAGCCATTGGCTGATGATGCTGGCTTCTTCCATCTTTATTTCTTCCGGGATCATCACCTGCTCGGGGATATTCGCGGCTTCCGTATAGAACTGCTTGACGAATTCCGTCATCACTTCCTGATTATTTGTGTCTTCGGTGCCTTCGAGAATGAAGTACTCGCGTCCGATCAACTTGCCGCCGCGAATGAAGAAGATCTGCACACAAGCCTCACCATCTGAACGCGCCATGGCAAGAACATCCGAGTCTTTGTAATCGGTGGCGAAGACAATTTTCTGCCGCTCAATAATTGAACTGACAGCCTTCAATTGGTCACGCAATGCAGCGGCCTTTTCAAAACGCATTTCATCGGATGCTTTTTGCATTTGCATCTGCAAATGATCGACAATGTTTTCACTGTGTCCGCTGAGGAACTCCATCAGGTCGGAGATCATTTGGCGGTATCCTGTCTGAGAGACCGCCCCAATACAGGGGGCAGTACACAGCTTGATGTCAAGATAAAGACACGCGCGCTTGTCGAGGCCGGTAATCTCACGGTCACATGTCAGGTAGGGGAAGATTCGGCGTAGCGCTTCAAGCGTTTGATAGACTGCCCATGCTGAAGTGTAAGGACCGAAATAGCGCGAGCCGTCCTCATCCATTTGCCGCGTGACGGTCACTTTGGGGAAAGGTTCGTTCCAGTGGATTTTTATGTAGGGATAACGCTTGTCATCTTTAAGGCGAATATTGTATTTGGGGCGGTGCTTTTTGATGAGGTTCATCTCAAGGATGAGCGCCTCTAGCTCCGAGCCGACCACGATCCATTCAATGTCCACGATGTCGCGTACCAGCCGGCGGGTCTTGGCATCGTGACTCGAGTCTGAATGGAAATAAGACCGCACACGGTTCTTCAGGCTGATGGCTTTGCCGACGTAAATGATCGTCCCCTCAGCGTTGTGGTAGATATAACAGCCCGGTTTGGCGGGCAGTGTGGCAAGGATACCTTGCAGTTTCTCAGAGATTTCCATCGCGGGGCAATTCTAATATGGATTTTGATTAATTATTGTAGGGGCGACCCAATGGGTCGCCCCTACAACAGAATCCTCTTTTTATAAAAGCGATAACGCTTATAAACTTCCGCGCCCATGTGATGGGCGAGATCATAGGTATCAGGGTTGTCCTCTCCTGTCAGAGACAAGTCCGCCCATTCATATCCCTTCGCGATGGCACGCTGTGCCATTTCAGCGAATAATAGAATGGCCGCGCCTGTATCCCAATATTCAGGCAGGACAGCCACACTCTTGACCGAAAGACATTTTGGTTTCAAGTTTTTGTATCTCAAAGCGCGGACATAATCCCACGGATAGCGCAGACCATTGAGGTGGATCAATATTTCGTTCAAGTTTTGAATGGCAGGGAACCAGCCAACAGATTTTCCATCGGCTTCAACGAAGAGCACAAGATCAGGGTCAGCCAAATCTTTGAGCGGAAGCATCATTGCTGAAATGGCTTCAAGAGTATATGGCACATATCCATCCAAATGTTCCAAGGCACGGTTTTGCAAAAGCAAGACCCGCTCCAGCTCATCGTTCAGGTCGTTCATGTTCACAGTGCGGATGGTGAAATTCTTACGCTTCCGCACCACTTCAGCCAGCCGATATAACCTTTGTATCTTTGGGTTGTTTGGGTCGAGCTTGGCTGCGTAAGCCAAGCCATCGTCATGGCGTTTTCCGAATCTGAAGCGCTCGAAGAAACCGCCATAGTAAGGCGGGTTATGTCCGCACAACACCACGGGCGGACGGTCATATCCTTCAACGAGAATCCCGCGCGCATCTTCACGGTCAAGGTTATATGTGCCGCAAACCATCATCAGTTCATGCCCGCGCGCCCAAGATTCGGCGTGTTTGAACATCGCTTCGGCGACCGTGTAATCATCAATACATTCAAAAAATCCAATCGAACACTCAGTTGGGTCGCCGCCGATTTCATGGGAACAACAAATAGTTCCGGCAGGCTGTCCATCTTTCCACGCGATGAAAAAGTCAGCGTAGCCGCTCTTGAAGAACGCGCCCGTCTTCGGGTCAGTGGCTTTGATGCGCTCCGACAAAATAGGCGGAACCCAAAGCGGATCATCTCTATAGATGCGCCACGGAAATGTTAAAAAGATATGTTTATCACGACCTGAATTTGCTGGACGGATTTCGATCATACAAGTTCCTCAGCCACAGAGTCACCGAAAATCTCAAAACTCCGTGACTCTGTGGCAAGTATTTAAACTTAAGATTTTTCTTTCGCTTCGCGCCGCGCTTTGAGTTGATCAGTGATCTCTTTATAGTTTTCACGCCCAAGCGGGAAAAGCAAAGTGAACAGAATGCCCATGCACAAAGTAAAAGCAGGGATCGGTCCCGCGACCATGCGGATTCCAAAGATGGCGCTGGCAGGCTGTGATGTGCTATTAGACATATATCCGCTGGCTTGCAAGATCAGCAAGGCCCCCGGCACAGCAATGGAGGATGCGATTTTCTGAGCCAATGTGATCAGACTATAGAACATGCCTTCCTGACGCTCACCCGTTTTCCATTCTCCATATTCAATCGCATCCGGGATGATGGCCCACGGCATGACGTGCATGGCTGAAACGCCAATTCCCGCCAGAACACACAGCACCATGATGAAGGTCATGCCGGTTTGGGCTGTCAATGAAGATAAGATCAACAGGACGACAGCCAGAAATGCGATGCCACTGATATATGCCCAGCGCTTATTGAACTTGTGCGAGATCCATTCCCACAACGGCAGGGCAAGCATCGCCACGACAAAGATGGTTGCCATGATCATGTCACTTTGCGCCTCGCGCAGAACAACGTATTTGACGTAATAAAGCAAAATCACCTGAATAATGCTCATCGTCACGCCGTTGAAAAGGAACATGGTCAGCCCAAAAACAAAGGGTTTATTCTGCCACGTCATCTTTATGGAATCTCTTACGCCGACAGTTGGTTCTTTGTTCATAAACTCAGGGCGTTCGCGTGTGCCGAAGAAAACTAATAACAATGGCAATGCAGAAACGATCCCAAATAATGCGCCCATCATCAATACGCGACCGGCATGTTCAGGATGAAATCCATTCACCACCCAAAGCGGAAGCGTGAACGCCAGCAAACTTCCCAAAATGGAAAAGAACATGCGCGTGGAGGTCAACCCGGTGCGTTCATCATAGTCATCGGTAAGTTCGGGAGTTAGCGCAAAGTAGGGCATGTAAACGAAGGTCGCGGCAGTGTCATAAAGCGCAAAGACAATGGAATAATAGACCGCCAGCGCAACCGAACTTTCGAGCGGCGGCTTCCACCACAACAATGTAAATGTGAGGGCAAATGGCAACGCGCCAAAAAGAAGAAATGGACGCCTTCTCCCCCAGCGTGTATGAGTGCGGTCCGAAATATATCCAACAAGGGGGTCGTTCACATAATCCCAAGTGCTTCCCACGAAGATCGCAATCGCGGCAATGGCTGGTTTCACCCCCACAACATCCGTCAAAAAAAGTGCAAAGTACACATTCAAAATCGTATTGGTCAGGCTGAAACCCAGATCACCCGAACCATAAAGCCATTTATCGCGGCGGGACAACTTATTGGTCATGAAAGTCCTCCAGGGGAATGAAGTTGTATCGCTTTATAGAACACCCGCATGGTTGAAACGCAACGCCAATTATTCAGGCAATTCGATGATGAAGGTCGTGCCCTCGTTCACTTTGCTTTGTACTTCAATCGTCCCGTGATGCGCGAGGATGAGTTGCTTTGCGATGGCGAGTCCGAGTCCGCTGTTCGTACGCTCAGTTCTGGATTTACTGCCGCGCCAGAATCTGTCGAAGATAAAAGGCAGGTCCTCCGCGGGGATACCTTGACCTGTATCTTTGATGACGAGTCTTACCCCGCCGGTTATTGATTCAGTTTCAAGAGAAATTGTCCCGCCTTTAGGTGTGTGACGGATGGCATTCGAAATTAAATTGGACAGCACTTGATTCAACCTGTCATAGTCTGCGTTGATCTCTTTCGAGGCGTCGTCAACTTTTGATTGCAAGTCAATGCCGAGGGACGCGGCTTGGGAGGAAAAACTCGAAGTGAGATCAGCCAACAGGTCAGCAAGCAGGAAGCGGGTAGGATGAAGCGGAAGTTGTCCCGCTTCCGCAAGGGAGAGAGTCTGCAAGTCATTCACGAGCCGCGAAAGCAGTTTGGTTTCATCCAATGTATTGTTGATATGTTCGGAACTTGGCTGATACACGCCGTCAATAATTCCTTCGAGATTACCTTGAATGATATGGAGCGGCGTGCGAAGTTCGTGCGCAATATCGGCGGTGAGGTTGCGGCGCTGCTGCTCAGCGCGTTCAAGTTCGGCGATCATGCGGTTGAAGCGCTTGTTCAATTCGCTGTACATGTCCGAATCGTTCTCTGGAACGCGCACACTGAGATCACCTTCGGCGACTGAGTCGATGGCGTTGAAGATCCGTTGCAGTGGTTTACCAAAACGCCGGTAAAGGTTGGAAAGAATGACGACCGCGATGAAGACCGCAATAATGGGAGCGCCGCAAAATAGCAGCCACCAGTTCTTTACCCCGGTATATTCTGTAAAGATCACATACAAGAAAGCGGCCGTGCCGCCAATAAAAAGCAGCATAATGCCGAAGAAGAAAAACAAAAATGGAAAAAACCGACGACCACCGCGCCAGCGGCGTTGAAGGCGGGGTGGGATGTGAGGGTTTTCGTGATCGTTAAACATGATAATGAGTCGAAGGGTGTCAGTGAAATTTCGGGTTAGGGTTCAATGAAACGATAGCCAATGCCGTAGACCGTTTCAATGGATGGGCTGCCTGATTCGGCCTCAAGTTTTTTACGGAGATTCTTGATGTGCGAATCCACACTGCGGTCTATGCTGGATGCGGCTCCATGCAGGTCTTCAAGAAGTTGCTCGCGGGTAAGGGTTTGTCCCGGGCGGCTGGCAAGGATCACAAGCAATTTGAATTCGTTCGGCGTGAGTTTGATGGGATTTCCATTGAATGTGACGGAATATCTTTCCGAGTTGATCTCGAGCGTGCCGATGCGAATGATGGACGGCGCTTTGATATCCCCACGTGTTCTGCGGAGAAGAGCGCGGACGCGGGCAACGAGAGCACGCGGTGAAAACGGTTTGGCGATGTAATCGTCCGCGCCAATCTCGAGGCCGGTGATCTGATCTACTTCTTCGGCGAGGGCAGTGAGCATGATGATGGGCACGTCACTTTCGCGGCGCAGGATCTTGCAGACTTCACGCCCGTCAATGTTGGGGAGCATGAGATCGAGGACGATGAGGTCTGGTTTTTCACGGCGGGCAGTTGTCAGCGCGGATTGACCGTCACCTGCGGTGAGCACGCGGTAGCCGTTCTTTTCAAGATAATCCCGCGCGAGGCGGGCAACCTTGGGTTCGTCATCTACGATGAGGATAAGTTCAGGCATGGGGAGAGCAAAAGGGAGAAAGGATGAAAGATGAAGGACACTTGCGCCGCACGCCAGTGCAGGTGTGAGGGATAAAACAGGAAAGAAAAAATAGATGTTTCTTTCCTGTTTCTTATTTGCTATGTTTTGTTATTCCACAGTGATGATGACTTTTCCCCGAGCGTGTTCTTCTATAATGTAGCTGATGGCTTCAGCCGTCTTACTCAACGGGTAACATTTATCAATAACAGGGACCACTTTACCCGCTTCAAGAAGTTCTTGGAGAACCAGCAGGTCTTCTTTGCCTGATTTCGCCATTCCCATAAAAAAGTGTTTCTTGCTTCCGAGCCGCGAGATTACCGGCCCGAGGAGCAGCGCCGAAAAGACTTGCGCCAGCGGACCTCCCGCGACGACACAAATTCCCTGAGGGCTTAATGCCCTCCGATAATCCAGGATCGGATGGTTTCCGTTAACGGCCAGAATTAAGTCGTAACGCAATCCATTTTTAGTGAAATCTTCGCGTGTGTAATCAATGACGTAGTCAGCTCCGAATGAGCGCACCATGTCCAGGTTCCGCGTGCTGCATACGGCAGTCACTTCAGCGCCGTAGGATTTTGCGATCTGTACCGCAAATATCCCCACGCCGCCAGATGCCCCGTCAATGAGAACCTTCTGCCCCGGCTGAATCTTTCCTATATCACGAAGACCCTGCAAGGCGGTAAGCGCCGCCACAGGAACGGCTGCCGCTTCCTCAAACGATACATTGGCGGGTTTCAGTACGAGTTTGCTTTCACCATTACACGCATACTCGGCAAAGGCACCCGGGGCTACTCCGAATACCTCATCGCCTGGCTTAAACTCTGTGACACTGCTGCCAACCGCTTCAACAGTCCCTGCAATGTCCACACCCATCTGCGGATCTCTGGGTTTTCGAAGCCCACTTATTAAGCGGATGAAGATCGGCGACATTGTGAAGGGCCGCCAATCAAGTGCATTTACTGACGCCGCATGAACTTTCACCAGTACTTGATTCTCCTTGGGTGTAGGTTTTTCTACCTCTGTAAGTTGAAGAACATCCGGGGGTCCGTATTCTGTGTATAAGATTGTTTTCATAGGTATTACTCCTTATCTGGTTGAAGGACTGTGTTATTTTGACCGGCATATTTCTCATATAGATCACTGCGCCGTTTTCTCCAGCCATCGAGTCCGCCGCGCAGATTGGTGACATTTTTGAAGCCTTTCGTTTTCAAGTAATATGAAATCATAACGGAAAGTCCGCCTCCCGGACAATACACCAGAATTTGCTTATCGCGTGGAATTTGTTTCAAGTATTTCTCGACGAATAACGGATCGACCTCATGAGAATTCGGCAAACCCTTGTATCTTTTCCGGTCGTCCGACGGACGCACATCGAGGATGTAGGTGTGTTCATCGAACAAGATGGTTTCATTCAGTTGGGCGGGCGTGAGCATATTGACCAGTAGAGTCTGACCCTCGATGTGCTCCTGAATCACTTTTGTTGTATAGCGAATATCGCGGGCAGAGGTACTCCAACCCAGGCTGACTCGGATGGTCTCGCGCGCGGCTTGGTCGGATAGCCCCATTGCTTTTAATACATGCGAAGGCACGTCTTCCCCCGTGCCACACGCCGAACCGGCAGAGACCGCGATCCCCCGATAATCCAGCATTCCCATCAACCCGGAATTCTCCACATTGGGAAACGTAATGCTGACGGTGTTCGGCAGGCACTTGGCTTCCGAAGAATTTATGATACAGTCCGGTTTGATTTCCTTGAGTCGCTGAATCAACTTCTGTTTCAAGGCGCGGGTTTGTTCGGCATGAGCTAGTAATTTGTCCACATCCTGACAGGCGGCGCCAAACCCGACGATATTATGGAGGCTTTCGGTGCCAGCCCGCATCCCGCTTTCCTGATGGCCGCCATGCAGGTACGGGGTAAAAGGACTGCCTTCTTTGACATACAAGGCGCCAATACCTTTCGGTCCATAAAGTTTGTGCGCCGAAAACGAGGCGTAATCCACCCCCCATTCATGAACATCAATCGAAATCTTCCCAAGCGCCTGCACACAATCTGTCAGCACCAGGGCGCCATGTTGTTTGGCTATCCTGGTCACCGCCGCGATGTCTTGAATGACGCCAGTCTCATTGTTGGCTAACATGCAACAGACCAAAAAGGTCTCGTCATCGACCCGCTTCTCCAATTCAGCCAGCAGTACCTGCCCGTTGCTGTCCACCGGACAATATTCGACAACGATCCCCTGGGTTTCCAAATACGCCAGCGTGTTCAATATAGAGGGATGTTCGATCGGTGTGGAAATAATTTTTTTCTTTTTGGGATAAAAATGCGCGCTGATAGATTTGAGCACGGCATTGTTCGATTCGGTTGCGCAACCGGTAAAAAAGATTTCAGGCGGGTCGGCGTGAATTGCGCCTGCCACTTGTCCCCGGGCTTGTTCCATCAACTCAGCTGATTTTCTGCCAATGCCATAAAACGACGAAGGATTGCCGTAATGGTATTTCAGCGCCTGATCTATTTTGCGGCGGACACGGTTGCTGACAGGCGTGGTGGCATTATGGTCAAGATAGACTCGCCGATTGAAACGAAAAACATGCTTCAAGAATTCGAACATCTGGATTTCCATTCAATCTCCTTTACGATTATCGTTGTTCGGTAATGCGAGCCGCACACCGAGGCTGATGAGGATGCCCGTTTTGCGTCCATGGACCATCCCGCGGGTAATGATAATACTCGAACGCAGAAAACCTAAAGCAAAAAATTTAAAAAAACAACAGAATCCCAACCGTCAGCTAATGTTTTAGGAACTTGGAAGTATATGCTTGCTTTTCGCGAAGCGACAAGATTTTTTTGAACCACGAAGGGTCACGAAGGTTTTTAGGTTTTCCTTTGTGGTTGAATCCTTTTTGGTTTCGGCTTGTCCGAGTTAGGTAGTGGCTTTCGGTAAATGATACTCTCTCTTTTACGCGATACGCCACTACCTCTTTTTTTCAAATTATTCTTTTTTATCTCCCTCTTCCCCGGATTTTTCTCCATGCGCCCGTTTATGCCATTCATTGAACATGGGCGGGACGCCGCCTTCCCAATCCTTGCCCCAAGGACCGTGATGTCCGTGGTGGTGCATTCCGCGGAAGAAGACCATCCTTAGCAAGCCAAAGAAGAGGAACAAGAAGAAGATGGAGCCGCAGATCGCGCCGAACGGGAACATGAAGAAGCGATGTCCCATCATGGGATAAAAACCGAGACCATAGCCGCGACCGTACATCATCGGCGGGACGGCCGGAGCAACTTGTCCGCTTTCAGCGGCTTTGGAAATTGCCGTGGCAACTGCGGGCGATTGGGAAATCCCCTGTGCGATGCCGGCGCGATAAGCCATTGCGCCGCCCCCAACAATGAGACCGATCAAGAGCAGTAAGCCGATCAGTCGAAAAAAGATGAAAGGACCTTTACGAAACATTTTTACCTCCAGTAGGTTGATTGATTTGATTTGTTCTTTCGCCCATACTATAGCAATCCTTTATGGAGGAATTGTGGATGAGCACGGGAGAGTTTGTGGAGGATGTGTAGGAGGAAGGTAAAATTAGATATATGTCGCTGCGAGGCGTTCTTGGTTTTGCCGAAGCAGTCCCCCAATAATTGGAGATTGCTTCGTCGGGAAGAACAAGAGCCCTCCTCGCAACGACATGGCTAGCGCGAGGGTAACCCCGCCCCTATATGTGTAACTTTTCATGTCAAAGTGCATCTGATACAATGCGGGGCAGTAATAACCTGAGACGAAACATCGTCCTGAAACTGATTGAAACTATAAACAGATGAACCTCATCTAACAGGAAAAAAATAATGTCTTCAAATAATGATGAAAAACATGTAAAAGTATTGGTACTTGGGGCGGGACCTGCCGGGCTGTCGGCGGCATTGTATGCGGCACGCGCGGAACTGGAACCGGTGGTGTTGACCGGGATGCAGTTGGGCGGTCAGGCCGCGTTGACGAATACTATTGAAAATTACCCTGGCTTTCCAACCGGTGTGGGCGGCGCGGAGTTGGGTGAACTGTTCCAGAAACAGGCCGAAAACTTCGGCGCAAAAGTTGAATTTGATCTGGCGAACGAAGTGGACCTGTCACAGCGCCCCTTCAAAGTCACAACCGACAACGGCGTATATAAAGCCGATACATTGATCCTGTCCACTGGCGCGAACCCCACGCACTTGAATGTCCCCGGCGAAGTTGAGTTGACCGGTCGTGGTGTGTCCTATTGCGCCACCTGCGACGGCTGGTTCTTCAAGGAGAAGAAAGTCGTGATCGTGGGCGGCGGAGACTCGGCGCTTGAAGAAGGTCTCTTCATTACGCGCTACGCTTCATCCGTGACCGTGATCCACCGCCGCGACGAATTCCGCGCCAGCCCTGTTTTGCAAAAACGCGCCAAAGAACACCCCAAGATGAATTTCATTTATGATACCGTAGTGACCGAAGTCGTCGGGACAGGAAAAGTTGAAACCTTGAAATTGAAGAACGTGAAGACCGGCGCTGAATCCACTTTTGATACAGACGGCTTGTTCATCTTCATCGGCCACATTCCGAACACACAGATGTTCAAAGGTCAACTGGACATGAGCGATCTGGGCTATGTCATCGTCAACGACAAAATGGAAACGAATGTCGCGGGGGTTTATGCAGCCGGTGAGATCGCTGACCCGCACTTTAGGCAGGTCATCACGTCCGCGGGGATGGGAGCGGCAGCGGCCATCCAGGCGACCCGCTTCCTCGAGGCCGAGTCAGAACACGGGTTGGAAAGAAGCGGCGCTTCATCCTGACGGGTAAACTGCTCCTGGTTAAGCAGCAGAATCCAACCGATGGATTTGTCCCCAAAATTCCAAATTGAGTCAAATGCCTCCTTTGCAATCTGCGAAAGGAGGCATTTTTGGAGTTATTTTTGTCATTTTGTGTGTAAAAAACAAGTGACATTTTGTACTTTTGACATTTAAGGCTTTCGGATAAAATCACTGAAAACATTACAAGCGCAGATGCGCTTGATCTTAAAATTTTGGAGGCACAATGAAGAAGATTTCCATTATAGGTGCAGGCAATACGGGTGCAACAGCCGCCCATTGGCTCGCCGAACGTGAACTTGCGGATGTTGTCCTGGTTGACGTGGTTGAAGGGATGCCGCAGGGAAAGAGTTTGGATATGGCGCAGGCCATGCCCATTATTGGTAAGGATGTCAAGATCCTCGGTACGAACAGCTATGCCGACACCAAAGACTCCGATATCATCATCATCACCGCCGGTGTGGCGCGCAAGCCCGGCATGAGCCGCGACGACCTGCTCAAGATCAATGCCGATATCGTCGGCACTGCCGCAACAGAAACTTTGAAGTACTCCCCCAATGCCTTTTACATTGTATTGACCAACCCGCTCGACACGATGGCTTATCTGACCTTGAAGAAGACCGGACTGCCCCGCGAACGTGTCATCGGTCAGGCCGGCATTTTGGACTCAGCCCGGATGCGTGCCTTCGTCGCAATGGAAACCGGCGTGAGCGTTGAGAACATCCAATGCTACGTGCTCGGCGGCCATGGCGATGAAATGGTTCCCCTCACCCGCCACTCCAATGTTGCTGGCATTCCGTTGAATGAATATCTGCCCGCCAACAAACTCGAAGCCATCGTCAACCGCACCCGCAAAGGCGGCGGCGAGATCGTCAACCTGCTGAAGACCGGTTCCGCTTTTTACGCTCCTTCCATGGCTTGTATCCAAATGGCGGAAGCCATCCTGAAAGACAAGAAATTGATCGTGCCTTGCGCCGCTTACATGAACGGCGAATACGGCCTCAATGACATGTTCTTCGGTGTACCGGTTGTGCTTGGCGCGAAGGGCATTGAACGGATCGTTGAATACAAGTTCAATGATGCTGAAAAGGCCATGTTCGAGAAATCCGCCGCTTCTGTCAAAGAGACTCACGAAGCGCTTAAGAGTTTGGTAACGTTGTAAATAAATAAAGGCAAAACCGTAGACACGTAAACAAGGAAACATGTATACGTGTCTACTGGTCTACTTATATACTCATAAAAGGAGTTCTTAATGATTCTTCACGAAAAAATGTCCGCCCAGCTTCCCGAATGGCGTGAGCGCATCAAGAAGCTTGCGAAAGAAAATGCTGAAGTAAAAGTTGCCGAAGTCAATGTCGGTCAGATCGTCGGCGGTATGCGCGACATCAAATCCCTCTTGTCCGATATTTCTTACGTCGACCCAGCCGAAGGCATCCGCTTCCGCGGTTTGTCCATCCCCGAATTGCTGAAGGCATTACCCAAAGGCCGCGGCAACAAAATGCCGTTGGTCGGCGGTTTGTTCTATCTCTTGATGATCGGCGAGATCCCCACCAAGGAACAGGCTCTCGAAGTGGAAGCCGAATGGGCCAAGCGCGCCATTGTTCCTGATTATGTCTTCAAGATGCTCAAGTCCATGCCGAAAGAGACTCACCCGATGACTCTCTTCTCGCAGGCTGTGCTCGCTTTACAGAACGGCTCAGTCTTCGCCAGCAAATATCACAGCATGAAGAAAGATGCGTATTGGGAAGCCGCCCTCGAAGACAGCATGGACCTGACCGCGAAACTCCCCATCATTGCCGCGTTCATCTATCGCATGAAATATTTTGGCGAAACCGCCAAACCGAAATACAACGCCAAATTCGATTACGGCGCAAACTTCTCCAAGATGATGAAAGTTTCCGACAAGAAGGGTTATGCCGAACTCGCCCGCTTGTACTTCATCCTTCACAGTGACCATGAGTCTGGGAATGTCTCAGCCCATACCATGCACCTCGTCGGATCCGCTCTCTCCGACCCGTACCTTTCCTTCTCCGCCGCGCTTAACGGTCTTGCCGGACCTTTACATGGTCTTGCCAATCAAGAGTGTCTTGGCTGGTTGATGGAAGTCCACAAGAAGTTCGGCGGCGTGCCCTCACGCGATGAATTGTACAAATTCGCATGGGACACCCTCAACGGCGGACATGTCATCCCCGGTTATGGTCACGCCGTTCTGCGTGTGCCTGATCCCCGCTTCGCCGCACAGATGGAATTCGCCAAGAAGCGCTTCCCCGAAGACGAACTCATCCGCCTAGCGGACATGGTCTTCGATGTAGTCCCCGCCGTTCTCAGAGAACAAGGCAAAGCCAAGAATCCCGCCCCGAACGTGGACGCGATCTCCGGCACCTTGCAGTATTACTACGGCGTGCGCGATTTCGATTTCTACACCGTGTTGTTTGGTGTCGGCCGCGCCCTCGGCGTGACAGCCAATTATGTTTGGGCACGCGCTCTCGGTATGCCCATCGAACGTCCCAAGTCACTCACCACCAAGATGCTGGAAGACGTGGTCGCCAAGGCCGCTCAACCTGCTTAATTAGTTTTCAATAGTAACAAAAAACTTCCGAGAAAATTCTCGGAAGTTTTTTGTTACTTCACTTACCATACGCGATGTCGTTCTGAGCGAAGCGAAGAACCTCTGATTTTCGAAGTAGAGACCCTTCGCTCCGCTCAGGGAATCACGAAGATGACTTATTTCACATCAACTTATCCATCAGGAATGCATAATCCTGTGCCACTTCTTTGAGGAAGTCATACCGTCCGCTCGCGCCGGCGTGACCTGAGTCATAGTTGGTGTAAAGCACGATCAAGTTCTTGTCCGTTTTCATTTCGCGCAGTTTGGCAGTGAATTTGGCCGGCTCCCAATATGCCACGCGCGGATCGTTCAGTCCGGTGGTGATGAGCATGTGCGGATAATCCGTGGCGCGGATGTTGTTGTAAGGCGAATACGACATCATGTAATCAAAATATTCCTTGTCATCAGGGTTGCCCCATTGATCGTATTCGAGCGTGGTCAATGGGATGCTTGGGTCGCTCATGGTCGTGACCACGTCCACAAATGGGACTTTACAGATCACAGCCTTGAACAAGTCGGGGCGCATCGTCACGCACGCGCCAACGAGTAGTCCGCCGGCCGAACCGCCAATGATGGCAAGTTTTTGAGGAGATGTAAATCCTTCCTTGATGAGATGTTCCGAGCAGGCAATGAAATCAGTGAAGGTGTTTTTCTTGTTGAGCATCTTGCCGTCTTCGTACCAGGCGCGCCCCATGTCTGAGCCGCCGCGAATGTGTCCGATGGCAAAGACAAATCCCCGGTCAATGAGACTGAAGCGATTGGAACTGAACGTCGCGTCAATCGTCGCGCCATAGGAACCGTATCCATACAGCAGCGCAGGGTTATTCCCATCCTTTTTCAATCCCTTTTTATAAACAATGGAGATCGGGACCTGAGTCCCGTCAGGCGCTGTGGCGCTGATCCGTTCCGAAACGTATTGAGTCTTGTCGTAACCGCTGGGAATCTCATCCTCCTTTTTGAGCTCCCATTCGCCGCTATCCACGTGATAGTCAACGACCGAGTTGGGCGTGATCAGGGATGAGTACTTAAAGCGCAGAAGGTTTGTTTTGAATTCCGAATTGGCTTCAAGGGAAACATTGTAAGTCGGTTCGGGGAATTGCACATAACGCACATCCCTCAACCCATCGGGCGCGCTAATGCGGAGTTGCTTGAGTCCGCCCTTGCGCTCGCTGAGGACAATGAAATCTTCAAAGGTATCCACGCCGTCCACAAGCACGTCTGCGCGATGAGGGATGACCTCCCGCCAGTTTTTCTTTCCCGATTTGTCAACGGATGTAACGCTCAGTTTGAAGTTTTGCGCATTCTCATTATGGACAATGAAAAACTTCCCCTTATGATGCGCGGCAAAATATTCCAATCCCTTAATGCGCGGCTGCACTATCCGCAAATCCTCCGTTGGATGATCCGCTGAGAGGAAGCGCATCTCGCGCGTGGTGGTACTGTAGTGATACGTCATGATATAGGCGTCGTCGCGGGTCTTGAACATGAACAGGAAATAAGTCTCGTCGTCTTCATGGAAGACGAGCGTATCCTGTGTCGGGTCCGTGCCTGGTTTATGGCGGAATAACTTGAACGGTCTCTGGGCTTCATCTAATGTTGTATAAAACAAAGTTTCATTATCGTTCGCCCACTCCGCGCCTCCGTGTTCATAGGCACTGCCGGATGTATTCTCAATGGCTTCAGGATATAACTTGCCGCTTTTCAAATCCTTTACCTGCAGGGTGTAAATTTCCCGTCCGCCAAAATCCACTGAGTAGGCCAGCTTATTTCCGTCCGGGCTGACCGAGAACGCGCCGACACTGCAAAACGTCTTCCCTTCCGCCAGTTGATTCTGGTCCAGAAGGATTTCTTCCGTCGCTTCGAGCGACCCTTGTTTGCGGCAAAAAATGGGATACTGCCTGCCCTGCTCCTCCCGCTCATAATAAAAATATCCGCCTCTTTTCTCAGGGACAGTTGAATCGTCCTCTTTGATGCGCGCCTTCATCTCGAGAAATAATTTTTCCTGCAGGGGTTTCGTGTGCTGCATCATTTCGTCGAGATAATCGCTTTCGGCGCGCAGGTGCTTCACGGTTTCAGGGTCGTCCTTATCGCGCATCCAGTAATAATCATCCATGCGGGTCTGACCATGTTGCGTGATCTCGTGCGGGCGTTTCAAGGCAATGGGAAATGATGACATGCGGTTCTCCTCTAAACCAAAAAGCTTTTTGGAATTATAGCGCAAAGATATTCAGCCAAACCCTGTATAATATGACTAGCATTAGGAGTTTTTACATAACCCCGACTTTCAATACCAAACTAATGATCAAATTCGACCCCTTGGGATAAAGACCATGTCTATTTCATCAAACCGCAAAGAACTTTTCCGCAGCTCCACCATCGAAGATAAATTCATTCTTTTTCAGTTGTTGCTGGATGCCAAAGACTTAACCGCAGGCTCGGCTTTGGCATTGCTCAAGGTGATCCATGACGAAGTAAGCAATCAACAACAAGTCAACGGCTTTTTCTCCAAGCGCTATGCCTTATTGTTCGCGTCCCTCCGTTACCATGTCCCTGAAATATTTCAGCAGGTGACAGAAGGCTGGAAATCCTATAAAAGCCCAATGATGCCAGCGGAATGGTTTGATGATAATAAAAATATTAATTAAAAGGCTCTCCCATGACTTCTCAAAATACTCGTAACCCCGGTACGCCCCTCGACCTTGATTGGGTGATGGGCGCGCACGTCAACAAAAGCGCGGTGGAGCGCCGCACCGCCACGCTGACAGGTCGCCGCACCGTCAAAAAGGACTGGCAGGCGGCATGGCTTTTACGCGCCATCACCAACATTGACCTGACCACCCTCGCAGGCGATGATACGCCCGGGCGCGTTCATCGTCTTTGCGCCAAAGCCAAACAGCCATTACGCCCCGATATGCTAGTGAAGCTTGGATTGGATGGCGAGAAGATCACAGTCGGTGCGGTGTGTGTGTATCCCAACCGTGTTGCGGATGCAGTTCACGCGCTTCAAGGTTCTAACATTCCAGTTGCTTCTGTTGCGACAGGTTTCCCTGCGGGACAGACTCCTCTGCCGCAGCGCATTCAGGAAATTGAGCAAGCCGTGGAATCTGGCGCCAAAGAAATTGACGTGGTCATCGCCCGTAATTATGTGTTGACAGGTGACTGGGCAGCCATGTACGATGAACTGCAACAATTCCGCAAAGCCTGCGGTGAATCGCACATGAAAACGATTTTAGCGACTGGCGATTTAGGTTCTCTCAAGCAGGTTTATCAAGCCAGCCTCGTGGCAATGATGGCAGGCTCGGACTTTATCAAGACATCCACGGGCAAGGAAACGGTCAATGCCACACTGGAGTTTAGTTTGGTGATGACCCGTGCCATCCGTGATTATCTGAATCGCTTCGGCTACAAAGTGGGCTTCAAGCCCGCGGGTGGGATCAGCTCCGCGAAGCAAGCGATGGCATGGCAGTCGTTGATGAAAGAAGAACTCGGCGATGAATGGTTGAAGAATGATCTATTCCGCATTGGCGCGTCCAGTTTGTTGACCGACATCGAGCGGCAGTTGTATCACTACATCACAGGTCACTACGCGGCGAAACATCATATGCCGATGGGATAAGAACGTATGAGTTCCAAGCGAAACCACCAGTCCAAGACAACTGATACAAACTCCACGACTGCCGAAAGTGTTTTGAAGGTGATGTATGCTCAAGGCAAGGTGCAATTTGGCGACGCCATGAAAGGATTTTGGCTTTATGGTGGTGATTTGTGTCCAGCTTGTCTGCGAAACTCTGCTGGCGAAGTGAACTTTCAAGGCGAAAAGGCACTTTCCATTAATGGGTTCATGTACCGCGAGCGTGGCATTTTGATCGGATATTTTCTGTGTGAAATCTGTACTCTGTTTATTCATGAACAGGCGCGGAAACATCCGTATCAGGAAACACCTTTGCATTTGAAGATCGAGACCAATTTGAAGGAAGCCTATCAAAGATATTTATCTTCTCTGAATTGAAAGGGGTGACTTATGACTATTCTGATAGAAATCCCAGAAACAAACATAAATAAAAAGACCTGGCACCAAATATTTGAGCACATGTTGCTACGGAGAAGTGTTAATGCTTTGCCCGATAAGTATTAACCTTTTTATCCTCACATTTAATACAAAAACAATCCCTGTTACGGGATTGTTTTTTTTCCAACTCCACTATAATAAAATCCTACCTATATTGTCCTATTTAGACAGGACAATGATGGTGAACGGTTATAAGTTTCTTTGGAAAGTTTATCGGTTGGTTCTTTTTCATTTTGTTTATATAGGAGAAAATATATGATTCGCAAACTCGCTTTTGTCGCAGTATTGATCGGCTCCTTAATGATATTAATTTCAGCATGTGGTGGGCAGTCCGTTCAACTTGCTCCTGCCACAGAAGTCGTCGTGGCCACAGAGGCTCCAACGGCAACACAAGCCCCAACCGAGGCTCCCCCAGCCTTGACCGGTGATGTCTCACGCGGCGGCAGACTTTACGACAAGTGGGCTGAGGAACTGGGTGTTGACGTGCCCGAAGGCGATCACCCCCTTTGGGCGACGCAGACCACAAATACCCGCAAAGGCGCGGACACCTGGCGCTGCAAAGAATGCCACGGTTGGGATTACAAAGGCGCGGAAGGCGCTTACGGCTCCGGTTCGCACAAGACCGGCTTTACAGGTGTGATGGGGCTGTCTGGAAAAGATCCCAGTGAGATTCTGGATATTCTCAAAGGTTCCACCAATCCCGACCACGATTTTTCAGCTTATATGGATGATCAAGCCTTGACCGATCTCGCCTTGTTCATGAGCGAGACATTGATGGATTATTCCGTCTTCATCAATGCGGATAAATCCCTCGTTGGCGGTGACGCTGCCGAAGGAGAAACTTTCGTTGGCGAGGTCTGCATGGAATGCCATGGACCCAAGGGTTTGTCGCTTAACTTTGGTGATGTTAATGAACCTGAATATCAGGGGACCATCGCCTTGGACAACCCATGGGAGTTTATGCACAAGATACGCTACGGTCAGCCCGGCTTTGCTGAAATGCCCTCCCTTGTGGATGATGGAGTGGACGATGTGACCCTTGCCAATGTATTAGCGCACGTATCCACCTTCCCGACCAGTTCACCCGTCTCTGAAGGCGGACGCCTTTACGATAATTGGATTTCCGCCATGGATGTGGATGCCCCCGCAACCGACCAGCCCCTGTTTGCCACCCAAACTACCAACACCCGCACCGGCAGGGATACCTGGCGCTGCAAGGAATGTCACGGCTGGGATTACAAAGGTGTTGATGGCGCATACGGCTCCGGGTCGCATATGACCGGGTTCCCAGGCCTTCGCGCAAGCTCCCTGATGTCTGCTGAAGACTTGACCGCCTGGCTCGATGGCACGAAGAACGCAGATCACAACTTCGTCGGCGAAGGGATGCTGGGAGAAGCGCAGGCTGCAATGCTTGTGGCCTTCCTGCAAAGCAACAAGATCGACACCACCGCTTTTATTGCTGAAGATGGAACGGTCAGCGGCGGATACACCCAGCGGGGCGCGGACTTCTTTGACTTGAATTGCGCAGACTGCCACGGCGAGGATGGAACCACGCTCAACTTTGGCAGTGACACCGAGCCTGAATATGTCGGCACGGTCGGCGCGGACAATCCCTGGGAGTTCATTCACAAGATTTCATATGGACACCCGGGCGCGATCATGCCTTCCGGTATTAATATGGATTGGAGTTTGCAGGACATCATCGATGTGCTTACCTTCGTCCGGACTCTGCCTACAAAATAAACCGGATTAGCGGCGAACCGGTAACGGATCCACGGGAGGGCTCTTCATAAAGTCGTCCCGTGGATTTTTACATCGGAAGCGTAAGGAGAAATATCATGGACCTGTTTAACCAAATCATCTATAACATTGTGGAAGTCCATCCACTTCACCCTTTGATCGTCCACTTCCCAATTGCCTTAACCAGCGCGGCTTTGTTTTTCATGCTGCTTGCATTGTGGCGGAGGAGTGATGAGCTTGAACAAGTTGCATTCGCCAACCTTGCGCTGGCTGCGGTTAGTTCCGTGGTGGCAGGCATCACAGGTATGATGGACAATAAAAATACATACGACGGCGCTGCACCAAATGCGAGCGCCAAGATCGTGCTGGCTTCGATCCTATTGGCGATATCCCTTTTCGTTATTGTTGCCCGTTGGCGCAAACCAAATATCTTCCATTCTTCCATGCCTGCGCGCGCTTTATATATTGGAAGCTACTTTGTCAACTTTGGGCTGGTGACTGTATTGGGGTTTCTGGGCGGCGTCATTTTGTATGGTTTCCACGAACTCCCAAAGAATGAAATCACCGAGAATAATGTCAGGTTGGAACAGGCACATACCTTCCCAACGCCGACATCGAATCCTGATGGGGCTAGTATAGCAGTCCCATCCAGCGGGATCAGTTTTACCAATGAAGTATTTCCCATCATCAAGAGCCGCTGTGTCAGTTGTCATGGCGGACAAAAGACCGAGGAGGGATTGGACCTGACCAGTTATGAAGGCTTGATGGTGGGTTCCGAGAATGGTCCCGTGATCATTCCAGGAGATGCGATGGAAAGCATTCTGGCGAAGGCATTAATCGAGAGGGAAATGCCCAAACGCGGACCCAAGTTGAGTCCCAGCCAGGCGCAGATCATCCTTGACTGGATCAGCCAGGGCGCTCGCGATAATTAGTTGCAGGTTCTCTTTATTCACTTCCAGTGGTCTTTAGGTCACTGGAAGTGTTTTTATTTGGGGTACTCAAAACCGGATCTGTACGGGGTATATTGTCACGGCAGCCACGCTTCCGATTGCCTTGCGTTCACCTCTCCTACTTGCTAAGAAATGGCGAATGGGTTAACCTTGAAATAATCGGCAAAATATCATATGCCGATGGAATAAAGGCTTTTACCACCAAGGGTCACAACGGTACACAAAGGAAGAACCAAAAAGGTTTTCCTTCGTGACCCTTGGTGACACTTCGCGGTTGAATCTTGGAGTAACTTATGAGCAAAATACTTGAAATCTTCAAAACCATGGAATACGGACCCGCGCCCGAAGCGCCTGATGCAGTCAAAGCGTGGCTGGACGAACATGGACGTAAGTTCGGCTTGTTCATCAACAATGAGTGGGTGACGCCGAAGGGTGCGAAGTTCTATTCGTCCATCAACCCAGCGAACGGCGAATTACTAGCCGAGACCACACAGGCTGGACAAAAAGAAGTCGATGCGGCGGTGGGGGCGGCGCGTGAGGCGTTCAAAACATGGAGCAAAACTCCTGGTGTGACTCGTGCGCGCTACCTCTATGCCATTGCATGCAATCTTCAGAAACATTCGCGCTTGCTGGCGGTGCTCGAAAGCATGGACAACGGCAAGCCGATCCGTGAATCGAGAGATATTGATGTGCCACTGCTGGCGCGTCACTTTTACTATTATGCGGGTTGGGCACAACTCATGGAAACCGAACTGCGTGACTATCAACCTGTCGGTGTGGTGGGGCAGATCATCCCGTGGAATTTCCCGCTATTGATGCTGGCATGGAAGATCGCGCCTGCGATTGCGATGGGCAACACCGTTGTGTTGAAGCCTGCTTCGTACACAAGACTCACGGCGTTGCTGTTCGCGGAAATTGTTGCCGAGGCGGGATTGCCTGCTGGCGTTGTTAATGTAATTACTGGAAGCAGCAGTGGTGGCTCGATGATCGTCACGCACCCTGATGTGGATAAGATCGCGTTCACGGGTTCAACGGATGTTGGGCGCACGCTCCGCAAGCAGACGGCTGGTTCTGGCAAGAAACTCTCGCTTGAACTCGGTGGCAAGAGTCCATTTGTCGTGTTTGACGATGCCGATTTGGATGGAGCAGTTGAAGGCGTGGTCGATGCGATTTGGTTTAATCAGGGTCAGGTTTGTTGCGCAGGATCAAGGCTGATTGTGCAGGAAAATGTCGCAGCGAAGTTTATCC
>JACRMH010000010.1 GCA_016219545.1 Chloroflexota bacterium
ACTCATTGATGAATACATTTACTTTTACAACTATGAGAGGATACAATTGAAAACAAGACAGACACCCTACGAAACCAGGTGTCTGTCTATTTGACCAGGGGGGCTTTCTTTTTGTGTCTTGTTTGATGGGTTCAGTTCAGACAGAGTCTTGTTTTGTTATTACACCTCACTCTATGTCATTGCCCCGGCCATCCGATCTGTCCCTGTCCTTCACGCACAGCCCAGTAAATGATCCCGCCCCAATTCCACGACCGCCTATAACGTGGATTATTCACGCGGTTGTTGTCATCCATGCGCCGCAGAGTCAGGTTGTTATCCCAATAGGCATCGGGCGTGCCATCTTTGTTTAAATCCGCCATCAAAGCTGCTGGCAAATCCTTCACGGCGTAAGGCGGGATCTCGCCGCCGCTTGTATTTCGTTTCCATTCATACCCCACGATTTGTGTGTGTCCAGTTCCCTCCCCACAGTCATAGTTCTCATTTTCGTCCGGACCCGGCACGCAACCTTCGACTGATTTGTATTCGAAATAACGCAATTCCCAATACAGCTTATACGGTGCGCGACCACTGCCAACAAACAAAGGAATATCATGGGGTAATTCTTCGAGCCCCCCAACACTGCCTGCCAGCGGTCCGGCGCCAACAGCGGGATGAGAAGGGACTTCCCAGTGGATGAGCATGGGCGTGCCGCTTGTGCCATGATCGGGCAGCATTAACTCACCGATATAAGGAAGAGTAACGAACATCGGGCCAGCAGGGCGCAGGGTCAGGGTTAGACGTAAATTCTGCCAGTCTCCCACTTGCGGAAATCTGGCAGAACCACCGCCATAGGGAATGTAATCCAATCCACCTGAACCGGAAGATTGTCCCAATCCGCCATTGCGGATCGCGGTCGGCCAGCGCACGAGGGTCGCGGGATAGGGTCGCACATCTAGGAATATCTGCGGGAAGGACACGCGTGCGCTTATCTTCCACTTCGCATTTTCACAAGTGATACCGCCCGCACTCACTGTGAACACATCGCATGGATGTTTGGGTTCTGCCGCTTGCGGCGAGCAGGGCATATCATCGATCGCATCGCCGGCTGTCTCGATGATCGCGCCGGTGCAGTTATCCACCCAGGCTGGATAAGCGCTGCATGTTCCGGCAGCAGGATCGTATGAAGTGACTATATACGCCATATGCTCACCTGGTGTACAAGTTCCTTCACCACCGCCTTCATTACCACCTGGCTCGCCTCCTCCATAGGTGCAGATGATGCTGCCGTCCGGTTGGAAAGTGCAGGTGGGTGGATCGGACTGCGCCTGAACTGGATAAAGTGGGAGAGTGATCAACAGGAGAAAAAGAAAAATACGTTTCATGGCGTAACCTCCATCAAGCCAGTCAAAATGGCTTGCTTCTCGCTCTCATCGGTCATACTCTGCCAGTTCTCCGGCAGGGTCTTCATCATCAACCGGTAATGATCCATCAACCATTTTGCATCCCAGGGCTCCGAGTCATACATCAGCGCCACCACCTCGCGTTCATTGGCTGTGGACGCGGGATCGGTGATCTCGACCTTTGGGGTTACTTGAGTCCCGATCCATTCCCAGCTTTGCTCTGCGCCATACCCGAAGAACAGGAAGGAGCGCATGGGAATTGCATCCGCAGTATAGATATGATCCTTCAATGAATAAACGATGTGGGTGTTGTCTGCATCTTCAACCACAAGGCAGATCACAGAATAATCACTGCCCCAAACTTCAACGCGGTTTCCCACAACAGTGGAAGTACGGAAACAACCGCGCAAGGCGTAGGTCACTGCGGGCTTGTTATTCGAGTCCAAACGCCATTCTGCGAGATCGGGATTGGGTGGAATGAAACTGACCGGGACATCGCTCAATCCGTTATCAGTCGGGATCATCACACGCTCCAATTGCTTGATCGGCATTTCATCGAAGCCCAAAAGTTCAGTTGCCTCGGCGCGGCTGTATCCTTCCCGGACTGCCAAAGCCCAGGCAATCGTCTTCTCCAATCCCATATAGACACAGGCGGGTTGGATGACCTGGTAGTTCTGGCTGATATAGGTGGGGGTAAGCGACCATTCCCCGGCGTTCACCGGGCAGTCAATCAAGATGTCGCCTGTGGGTTGGGTAGGCGCAGGCAGTTGAGGTGGAACTTCAGTGGATAACGAGATGGAGATCGGTGCGGTCTTCACACTGCTCATCAACAGATAGCGATGGAGCGCGGACATGCCGATGGCTATTAATAGAAAAAAGAGGATCAGCGCGCTCATGACCGTATAGGCACGCGGCTGTCTGTGTCCGGATAGATCCTTGTAGGTCAACCCATCCAGGATCGTTGTAAAAAGAGACTTCATTGTTTGACTCCAAAAATAATCATTGATCGCCGCGGGTGATGCCATTCGCCAGATAGCCAATGGCATGGACATTCACCCAGCGGGCGGGTAACAAAAACCCTGCCGAGTGTGTCCGGGCTTCCAGCAAACAGGCAGGTCGGTTCTGATATCTTCCGCAGGATACCGAAATGAGTTGCGTATGACCTGGTCGCTGGGCATTGAAATATTGTGCGGCGATTCCATTCCCTGCTGTTGTAGCTGTGATCGTGCCGTCAGGTAGGACGGTGATCTCCTGTGCTCCGGCATGGGCCGCAAGATCAGCGGCAGCCACGGTTTCCATCACGCGCGCATTGGTCACCATATAATCCAAAATGCCGAGCAGGAATAAAGTCATCAGTGGCATCAGGATCGCAAACAGCATGATGGACTGCCCGCGTTCGCTTTGTCCGATCTTCATCGCCACCTGGCCTTCCAGGTTTCGGAACGCGAGATGAACCACTCGCTGTTCCAACCGCCTGAGCTCAGTCCAAGAAAACCATTGAAGAGAGCCGGGGCTTGAAAAGAAACCCGGCAGCTTCCGGGTCGTCCGGGACCGCCTGGCGGGGAGACCTGCACGCGATAGTTCACGCCCTTCGTTCCAGACCAGGTGGCATTCAAAGTTTGCCAGGCAACATTGACCGCGTTGCGTTTGGCGCGGGCTGGGTCAGGCGACTGCGAAAGGAATTGCGAACACGCATACGCTGCGGCGGTCGCCGCTGTGCGGGCGCGATGGACCGGGATCCATGACAACAGACCAAATGCCATCAGGATCGCCAGCACTGCAAAGAGCGCCGTCTCGGGCATGGCTTGCCCGCGTTCGGATAAAGGTTTCACTCGATCCCTCCTGATGGAGGTGGACCGGGATAGAAACGCCAGAGGCGAAAATAGGTTGCCGCGCGCTCGGCTTCGATCAGGCGGATGCCGAAGACCCATTGGCGCGAATCCTCGACACTGATCTGGGATCGCACCTGGCGTGTTCCATTTGGACCGGCGTTGATCCGGTCGGCGAGATCGGGGAACAGCACATTCGCTCTTGTCTGTTCCGTGACCGGCGTGTTGTATGAGCCCGAAGCCACACCTGTAACGAACACCCCCCAATCTGTGGATGCGGAACGAAAAGCATAGAAGGCGGCGAAGGTCATACCGAACAGGAGCAGGATCAGGACCGGGATCATCAAAGCGAACTCAGCCATCGCCTGTCCTTTTTCTTGCCTGCGTTTCATCTCTACCCACCCCGCGCCATACGCAAGGCTTGGATGCCGGCTTCAAAAGCGGCGATCAATTCTGTGCGGTAGCGGGCGATCACGGCAATCGCCACCACACCGATCGCGCCCAGGATCAGGGCGTACTCCGCAAAGTCCTGTCCGTCTTCTTCCTGCAAAAATCTTTTGAACATGGTTACTCCTTTTGAATCAAAATCGGCTGACAGAAGTTTCTGTCAGCCGATATGATAGTGAAAAACATCAAGGGGTATCGTTTTCGTGTCGCCAGATTGCCCGCAAAGATAGCCGTCTGTGCCTTGCCGAATCACATGAAATAATGTAAAATACACAAAATACATATTTTACACAAGGAGCGACAAATGGAAAGCACCCAAAGAGTACGCAAGACCGATCTGGCCCGCAATACCCACCAGATCATACGGGACGCCCAGCGCGGGCAGACCATTCTGATCGAAAATCACGGTCAGGCGGAAGTTGCGATCCTGGATGTGCTGGATTATTACATCCTGCGCGCGGTATCCTCATACTATACCCACCCGTTGCGGGGGAACCGCAAAGTGATCAGCAGCCTGGTGATCGCAAAAATGGAAGATCGCCAGTCAGTATATGACCTCTCTCTATCCGCATATCTTGCCGGCAGCATCAGCCTGGGACGCACTGCAGAATTGCTCGAACTTCCGCTTCTGGATTTACAAGCCCGTTTTATCCGTCTGGGCGTGCCGCTCAACCTGGGCGCAAAAGACAAGCGTGATGCAAAATCCGAAGTGGAAGCTGCCCGCGGTTTCTGATCGGTGAAGCATCGGATATGTCAAATCCTTCATCATCCCATCCTGTATTGCTGGATAATACGGTCCTGAGCAACTTTGCCAAAGTGGATCGAAGTGATCTGGCATTGGGACTCTGGTCGACCTGCGCTACAACGCTTGAAACCTGGCAGGAATACATCATTGGACTTGCGATTGGAAAACTGCAAAAAAACGCATGGAAGAGTTTGGAGATCGTTGAACTGAATCCATCCGAACATGAATTTGCCGCCAGTCTATCCATTGCCTTGGGCGCAGGCGAACGCACTTGCATTGCAGTTGCAAAACATCGCCAGGGATTATTCGTCACAGATGATCGCAAAGCCCGCCAGGTTGCTCTTGAACTGGCGATCAAAGTAACCGGCACGCTGGGCATCCTGGTGGTTGCAATCGAAAGAAAGAAATGCACGCTCAAGGATGCCAACGATACCCTGGCCAAAATGATTCAGTTGGGATATCACTCGCCTGTAGATGATCTAAAAGAATTACTCTAACGACTCTCGCCAAAAAAAGGATGCCTTGACTTTGTTAGTCAGGGCATCCTTTTTTCGTTCAGATAACTTTGTTACATCAACCCCGCACCCATGAACGGCGCAATGATCGCCAGCACTAATCCCAAGACCGCCATGACACCAAACAAGCCGGCGCGTTGCCGTACCAGCGCGGCTCTCGCTTCCGTCATCTCCACCACCGTGCGATGCACAGACTCCTGCAAGCCTTGCACACTGGACAGCACCGGACGGTTGTTGGCAAAGAAGTCATAGATGTCACGCAGAAATAAATTTGCCTCCACGTCAGCAGGATCGGGCAGATGCGCGCGCGTGGTTTCAATGGCTTTTGTAAAATCATCCACTTCCATGCGCGCCACCAGGAGTCCCAGCAGATTGCAGAATGGACCACCCACAGCCGAAGCGCGCCGCAAGGCTTCCTGCACCCCGACCCCTGAAGATAACAAGGCGCTCAAGACAGACAACCCGATCAGCATGTTGTTGCGCAAGGACTCTGCGCGTTTCTTTGCGAGAGTCTTCAAGCGCACATAGGGACGGCGCAAGCCGAGCACGACAAAGATCAATGCGATCAGCGGCGCGACCATCACCATGTTAAGTGCTGCCAGTGCGCCTGCCAATAACCCACCGACACTCAGGAAAATCGTAAAGTCACGAATGGCGGCGGCATAGAATTCGCCGGGCGAGTCATAGGGATAGCCGGCCCGGCGCAAAAGGCTGATCACATCCGTTATATCCTTCGCCTGATCTGGATCAAAGCGTCCGGGCAGGATCGCGATCAACAAGGCGTCCCATGTGGAACGTCTTGTTGGCGTGTTGGTTGTCTGCATGTTCATCAGCCGGTTACCGCCAAAGATGCTAAAGGCGGATTGAAAAGTAGACAACAATTCAAAAGCCAGTACGCTCAAACTCAATGCGCCGAGAAAAGTAAAAAAGATCATGGGGTCTCTCCTTGTGAAAGTTCAAGGCGGAAGTTTAATAACTTCCGCAAATGGGTCTCGCCCGTCTGTCGGCTTCGGGTGGGTTTGCTGAACAAGGCTTGGCGCAGGATCTTCATTTGTTCCTTGCTGCGCTTCACCCGATAAGGCGGACGCGGTCGGGCGTCCTTCAAAGCGCCGCTCCCGCCCTCCCAGGTTTCGCCGCCAAATTCGCGCGGCCAGAGTGGATACGCAACCATGTCCCATTTCGGCAGATGCTGATTTTTTCGGGCCTGGTGCCAGCGCCATAGAGCATCGAAGCGTGGACCCCACAAGCCCCAGACCAGATCGATCTGTATCTTTTTGTTTTGGAGCAAACCGAGAGTCTCGGTGCAATGATGGCAAACCGGGATACAATTCTCCGGGCGTTGGTAGCGCCAGGTAATTTCCACGGCTGTACGAAGCCCGGGCGAAAGGATCGGATGCCATGAACCCGGTTTGCCGCAGCGCATGCAGGCATTGGGGAACTCATGCTGCCACGGAATGCCGGCCACCGAGGCGGCCACCAGTTCATCGAGATAGGGTTCTTCCGCTTGCAGGATCGAATGGGACAGTCGCACTGCATTTGAAGGGATGCTCCAAGTGTCACAGAAGTCCAGCAGGAAGCCCGCCGAGCTCACGATCTGTCCGCGTTCCCAAACCTCGAATTTTCTGCGTTGGATCTCCGGCTTGATCTGGCCGCGATGGGTGTCGCGGATGCGACGCATGTCGGCTACAGCTTCCGACAGCAAAGCGAATAACAAGCTGTCCATCTGCACGCTTGGATCAATCGCTCCCAGTTGGGGCAGGTCGGTTGAAATAGACAGAATGGTCTGGATGTGGGGGCTGTAATCCGCCTGCGGTCCGCATTCGATCACAACCCGGCAGGCGGGCAGTTTCACGAACTTCCATTTTGTAACCACCTGATCGAATACGATTGTTCCATCCCCGCTCAACGCCACAATTTTCATGGGCGGGCAGAAAAAAGTGTGGAAGGTGCGCGTGGTTTCGGTGGGGTAAATAAAAGCCAGAAGTTCATCATTCATATCCGTGAAAAACATCGCGCCCAAGGCGTGTTGTTCGGCAGATAAAAGGAATTGCAAATGCAAATTATTCATTTTCTTTTTCTCCAAAAAGAATGATCCGCACAACCGGCAGGAGATGATTGTTGAAACCCATCGCCTTTATCCAGGCGGCTGCGAGCGGATGATCCACTTGAACTGGGATTTCATACGGCTTGGAAGGGGTCGTGTCGATCAACATCAACAGTTCAGCCGGCGGCAGGTCGGCAAATTTTCGGAATACGCCGCGCGCTTCGCGCAGGCAATGTTCACGCAAGCGGCTGATGGCGTATCCCAACGGATCGGAAAGATTCCCGCTTTGCGGACTGGCGACATACAGCACCCACGAGACAAAGGCATGCACGGACGCTTGCACCTCCAGCAGTTCTTTTTGGACTTTTGGGTGTACGTCATTCTGACCAAGTAAGGTTTCGAGTTCCCAAAAGGGGGGCACAGTCCCCGCCTCCTCCTCCGTCTTCTGCGCGCTGTGCGCGTGTTGGGTGGTGGAAGTGTTCTTCTTGAATGTGTTTAAAGGGTGTTTAAAAGAGCTTAAATCAGTGCCATTTGCGTCCACCATATTAGTGCCATTTGCGTCTACTATTACTTCCATTTGCGTCCAGCTATTAGTGCCATTTGCGACTGCCATATTAGTGCCATTTGCGTCCACCCTATTCCTGCCATTTGCGTCCAGCGGTTCATCCAAAAGCACGCGAAAAGTTCGCGTCATGCTTTCCACACGCAGGTCGGTATAGGTGTTGGAACCAATGGCTTGCACCTCGCTTAGAAAACGGGTCAGATCTCCGCCGCGTTTCTGTGTGCTCCAGTGTGGGCTGAGCCAGGACTGCACGGTTTTATAGCGTGCCGATCCGATCAAGGCTGCCATCTCAAGGTAGCCGTTCTTGAAGGTCACGCTTTCGCGGCGTTCCCCGGTACGTGCGTTCAGGTAGGCCATGTCGCGCGCCACCGTCACCAGCCAGGATTGTGCGGGAGTCAGGTTGTATCGTTTGATGGTTTCCAAAATGAAATAATGCGGGATGTGAATATCGCCCAGGCAGTTGATGATCCTGCGCTGCAGTTCCTGTGCCAGATGATCCACCTTGGGATCCATTTCTTTGCCTGACTCCAAACGTGCCATCTCCATCACGGTATTGAATGGGAGGACTGGCTTATCCGACTCGATGGGAGTGAGCAATTCCATCACATCCTCGACTGCCAGTAATTGCTGCAAAGCTTGGAGCAGGGATGTTCCGCTGTTCATTAAATCCTTCAAGCGGGAATACACGGCCGCAGAGTCGGCGCTGGTCAGGCGCGGGGTCATGCAAACCTGATAACGGATCGGAACGCGGTGCGGCCTTCCGTCCCGTCCGCGGTGGTATTTGCGGTCATGCGGCGGATCTATCCGTTGCACCAGTCCATTGAGTTGGGAGCGAATTCCTGCATGACGCAGCGACCGCCAGAATCCGCCAAAGCTCAATCCGCTAAAGCGCATTACATTGCGGCTGTAGAGTGCCATGCCTGATCCTTTTTCATGATCGCGCAGCTTCCAGGCTGCCTGGTGAAACCCGATATACAACCAGACCGCCTTCGGACCGATCTCCATCCCGAGCCGGCGCAGGTAGCCCTTCACCACCACCTGCTTATGCGGTTGGACGATCTTGTCATAATCCAGCCATTGCACCGCTTCAATGGCAACCTCCTCTTCATCACCTTCTTCATCTTCGGGTTCGAGTTCTGTGTTTTTCGAATCCCCGACAACAAATTGAACCGACATGGATTGATGCAGGATGCCGATCAACAATCTTTGAACAGTGTCTGTTAATCTTGACTCCAGCCAATCACGCGCATACTCGTTACGGGTCGCAACGATCATGACACCCAGGTCCAGCGACAGGACTTCCGTATCCCGCACCCAGGTTTCAAAGGATGCGCGCGGCATTTCCATCTGTAGCAGACCCAATACAGACTGCCAGGCTTCATGCGGGTTCATGGATTTGCCTCCAAAAATAAAATAGGCTGTTTGCCATGACAGGGCTCATCGTCCCTCCCGCTTCCAATTTCTTCGTTCCTGCCATTCCTGTGCATTCAACGTAGGCGGAAACGTGGGCGGATGGGTGGGCGGGACGTAGACAAAGTGTAGGCGGCAAGTTGTCAATGCCGCCTACGTTGAGTTCATTTTCAAAAAGCAAAAAAACTTTTTGCGCAAGCTTCATTTTCAGCCCTCCAGTGCCAATGTGAAACTTGTTCTTTTTTCGATTGGTTCAAGTGCGAGCAACCCACTGTCATAGGCCTTCAAGCCAAAGCGAAGAAGCGCAGTGATCAGCTCCCCGACCGGCACGTTCAAAACCTCATCGGAAGCTAATCTTGCCAATTCCTCTTTGAGTTCAACCGGGAAGCCGCGCCAGGTGACGATCACACGCCATAAGGCATCCGCTTGTTTGTGTCGTTTGGGTTTGGCTTCGGCTTCATAATTGCGAAAGATCTCAGTCGTTGGGAATAAGGTCATCCGCATCCGATATGGATTGGGACGCGGGTTGAGATTTAGGTCGCCAGTGGCATAGGCGTGCAGGGCATATTCGATCACCGCGCGCGCGACTTCTCCTTCGGGGACCAGCAGATCGCCGGCGATAGACTTGACCAGCAATGCCAGCTTTGGGTCCACTCCACGATAGACCGCTTTTTGATGCAGGTGATTCTTTTCCCATCGGCGGTTGCGTTTATGCGGGGAGGCTATTCGTATTGATTCATAAAGACTTGGTGGAGTAAATGCGGTTGGAATTGTTTCAGTGTTTTCAAAGGGATTGCGTCTTTTGTTCATGGACTCTCCTAATACTTCATCACCAACTGGGACAATGCCTGATATTCTTTTGCGGCGCGGCACAAAGAATCCATTTCGAAAATGGTCCGTCCTTCCGCAGCGCATTCCCTCAGTATGGTCGCGCGGTGGATCGGCGGCAGGATGCTGGAATTGAAGCGCTCACGCAGGGCATCCATCGTGGCTTTGCTTTCGCGGGTCTGTTCATCGTAGAAGGTCGGTAGAATGCCCAGTAATTTTCCGCGCCAATTCTTCTTTTCCTGCAGGATGCTCAGCATATGCAGGACCTTGGAGACACCATCGGCGGAGAGAAATTCCGTTGCAGTGGGGACGATCACCAGGTCCGCAGCCCAGACCGCGCGCTCCTCGCGCAGCGTCCCCCCTACACTGGGCGCGGTATCGAATAGGATGTAATGCAGTTCTTCTTTAAAGAAGCGACTGACAGAATTGCGAATGGCGGAGATGGGTTGGTCCTGTGCGTTGAGCACGGTTTGTGCGGCCATCGTCTGCTGGTCTCCTGGAAAATAATACAGCCCCTCCCTGCCGGAAAAGCGCATCCAGGATTGCACAAAAGTGGACTCTTGTGGAGTAGTCCCCATAGTTAATAGATAGAAGACTCCCGGCTCCGGGCTATGACCCAGCGCAGTGGCGCACTGACCTTGCGGGTCGAGATCGATCAGCAGGACCCGTCTTCCTTTTTGTACCAGTCCGTGGGCAAGCGAAACAGCGGTGGTGGTTTTTCCAACCCCGCCTTTTTGATTTGCGATGCAGATGATTTTTGTGGACATGAATATTCCCCTAATCCTTGTTCTGCATATGATGCTTCAAAAAATCTCTCAACAGGCAATAGATGATTGCACCTCCGGACATGGACAGGATGGTGATCAGGATGCCGGCCAGAATGGCGCTGATGGCTTCATTCATGTGATATCTCCTCGGCTTTATGTTGCTGTGTTTTTTTGATGGGTTTATCGGCCGCGCTGAATGCAGCCAGCCCGCACCCCGGTTCACGATCAACGCCTTTGTTCATAATATGTTCGGAAAGACCGGAGGAGATCATGATCGCACCTCTGTAGAATTCCCTTCCGATTTCCCGGTTGTCTTGGTACTTACCCGCTCTGGCAGCATTCCCAGCCGGGTCAATTCCCGGCGGATGATCAATGCTGCCTGGGCACGTGGAATCCGCAATTCACGTTGGGCAAGTTGATGGAGCGCGTCCCGCTCCTGTTCACCTAGATAAACAATTAGTTTTGCCATAGAGTTTCCTTCAGATGCTAAAAATGGAATGAGCCGCTTTATCGGCGGCTCATTAATAGCATCTGGGAGTACGGTAATTGTACGGTTTAGACTACGAGATTTCTACGAGAATGATTCCTTCACGACTTGGGTTCAATAATTGTTATTTCGGTAACGATGCCAGTTAAGGATGATTGCGTTGCTCTTCTATTTCTTTGAGGATATGACGCCGCCAGTCATAAAAGGTTGAGACTGCCACCAGCAGGATCCCATCCGGTCCGCTACCGAATTCTTCTTCAAGAAATTCCTCCAAGGTTCTGGCAGGGAAGGATAAATCGCGTCTTTCCCATTTCCATACAACTTTGCGGATTTTCTCTTCAGGAAAACGGGAATGCTTTCTGCGATGCTTTCTTGGATGGAAGGGTGGTAGGTCATGAATGTCTTCCGTGTCGGACTGAAGGTTTTCCGGTAGGACTGCAGATCGGAACAATTCAATCCCAAGCACGTTCAGTACAACGCATTTTTTCCTCGGATCATCCAGCACTGTCCTTCTGGCAGCCTCGTCGCGCAAAAAACGATGAAGCTTATTGGCATAATTTCCTCCAAAAATCCCTAGAACGATGATCCCCGTTGAAATAAGCGCCAAGGCCAGGTGTGACTCAACATCACCAAAGCGGCGTTGAATTAATTGGGTGATCCAGGAGACGGGGAATATCAGAGCAATGATGAGGGTCACCAATGCCAGATAATGGATCCACATCCTCTTTATGTGGTTCATTTTTTTCGACCTCGGGATTTAAAGTTAAAAGCGAGATATTTTATTCGCAAAATTGATGATGGTAACTGTCATTTGTTACTTTTTTAGTAAGATTTATTCCTTTTCCCCAGGTAAACTTTCTCAGGCAAAAGGCTCGTAAGTGGAATGGCCCTACAACCGCTACAGTTGCTATTTCCCTATTAACACAAGCACAATCCCCAAGAACAGGGGAGCGCCGAACAAAATCAGGCCGATCAATATTCCTTCGAACATTGCAGATCAGCTTTGCTTGTTTTCCGGCAAGGAGGATACACGTGCAGCCGGGTGACGCACGGTTTTTCTTGAATCGGCTCGGGGTTCAGAAGATGAACAGGTTTGATCTGGTTCGGTCTTCTCCCGCGGCCAGCTTAAGATCAAGCGATATGCCTTGGCGAGCAACTTGCGCTGTTCCGGTGTGTATTCCTCTTTTTCAGGAGGTTTACTGTCCATCATGTTTTTCCTCCTGCTTCCCCAGCCCTTTCTCCAACAATTCCAGCCTTTCCAATTCCTTCTGGATCAATAGGGAAGCCTGAGCCTTGGGCGTGCGATACTCTCTCATCGCCAGCTCAGCCAGAGCATCAAGTTCCTGTTCCCGCAGATAAATGATTATTTTTGCCATAGGATCCTTTTCGCGGCATGGAATGAAAAGAGCCGCTCATCAGCGGCTCTTTTATCATTTGGGTCTACGGGAAAACTATGGTTTAGACTACGACTATTCTACGAGATCGGGATAGAAAAAAAATACTACTAATGCATCCCTTCATTTGGTTTGGGTCTGTTTATTTTTTTCCAATTCTTCAAGGAACTTCTTGCGCCAGCCATAGAAGGTTTGGTTGGGGACCAACGCCATCCCGGTTTCAGAGGCCACGCCAAAACGTTCCTCCAGGAATTGCAGTAAAGTGACTGATGTGCCGCGCGACTGCATGATCATCCAATCACGCACGGCGCGAAATTGAACTTCGTCAGAATGAAGGCTTTTCTTCCCTCCCCGCCTGCGCTGTCCAATGATGACCAGCAGTTCTTCAATATCCTTCATCGTAATACCAGGCGGCATATCGTCTGACGAGGTTTCATTTTGTTGTGGTCGTGGCTCTGGATCTTCCAGCCTGTTCCCCCATAGCCTTAGAAACTGGTCAAGCCAGCTGCCGGGCGCAGGTTTTCTTTTGAAGAGCAGGATGCGTTTTGAAATGGCCCATTCGAGCCCGCCGCCAAACCCCATCCCCAACAGGATCAAAAACAATATGACGATTGTCGCGGCAGCGACAACAACCACGGCCATATCATACCCAAAAGCGGAGGCAGCGATATTATGCAGGCGGACCAATACTGAGAAAAGCAGCGCTCCCAGACCGATGATCAGTACTAAAAGGAATGGTTTTCTTTTTGGAAGGCCGGAACCACGCCGGCTGGGAAGTTCATGAGTCATGGCGGGATTATATTCCAGAAAAATATTTTGTAAAACTCGTAATCCAACTCATAGGCATTTGATAAAGTTAGCATACTGCCGCAAGTTATAAGAACTGCGGCACTTTAAAAACAGAATAGCGTCAGGTCAACAAGGCGCGGTTATAATCGGATTAGAGATTAATATGGAAGACTGGTTAACCACCTATGAAGCAGCGCGCATCAGCAGCTACGAATTGGATTACATTCGTAAACTGATACGTGCCCAAAAAATCACAGGGCGCAAGTGGGGGCAATCCTGGCAGGTCAGCCGGCAATCCCTGCTGAAATTTATGGAAGACCGCGAGTTGCAAGGGGAAAAACGCGGGCGAAAACCAATTCACCACAACAACGAACAATAAGACATAGTTTTGGGGATTGATTTTTAGAATATCTGTGCTATAATTTCATTGCTGGCAATGAAATAACTAGTATTAGAAACGGGGCGTGCTTGTGCGCGAACACAGACACGACCTTAACCCAACCCACCGACGCGGCGGAGGAAAGAGCTGATTGCATAATCAGCGTGGCAAACGCCCTGGAGGTGGATTCCATCAGGAATTTTTTTTCTTTTGGATACAAAAATTAGATTTCCAATCACTCAAAGGAGATTCAACCTGCTTCAAGACCTTGTAACACCTCATTTCAAATTGTCACTACGTTATCACGTATACGCCAGGAATGGCAAGATGCTGCCGACGGCAAAAGTCTGGTCGAAGTCGAAGGAAATATGGGCATGCTACTTGCCGACTTGCTCAATGGGATTGGCTTAGGAACTTCTGAACAGGTCCAGGTTTTGGGAAAGGATCTGTTTCAGGAAATACTGGATTTTCTTCGATCTCCCGTTCGAAATTACCAGCTATCACCAGCCTGACCGGATGGCTGGTTCAATAAACTTCACTAAGGATATTAACTATGAACAAACGCGCAGTGATTTATGCAAGAGTAAGTACAGACGAACAAGCTGAAAAAGGGCACGGCTTATCCTATCAATTGGAAGAATGTCGCAGATATGCGGATCGCATGGGGTTTCAAGTAATAAAAGAGATTACCGATAATGTGTCCGGCGCCAGTTTAAATAGATCCGGTTTTATAGCACTTGAGATGATGATCACAAACCATGAAGCCCAAGTTGTTGTTGCCTACACATCGGACCGTCTTTCAAGAAACTACTATGACTATGTCCCATTGATCGGCAAGTGGCAGGATAAGAAGGTAGAACTACACTTTGTGGATCGGGGCCAATCTCAAAATGATCTTCAAGGCATGATCTCAGATGGCATTTTTGCCATGCTTGCCCATACAGAACGGCTGAAGATTTTGGACCGCACGAGAAATGGACGGATCAGGAAAGCTAAGGATGATAAAAAACCGGTCATGAGCGGGATTGTTCCTTATGGCTATGGACGCATTGGAAAAGCCCGCGATGCCGAAATGATCATTGACCCTGTTGAAGCAGAAGTTGTGAAGATGATTTTTCGATGGTATACAACTAATGAAGATGGTGGACCTCTATCATTGAGGGGAATTGCCAATCGTCTCGACAGCATGGGGATTAGGCCGAAATCTGCCGGTTTTTGGGGACCAAGTTCGGTACGCCTAATTATTACTAATGAAATCTATGCAGGTCGAACATACTACTCAAAGACGGAAATTCTCAAAGATGGTCGACAAGTATCTCGTCCTAAAGCCGATTGGATTCCTATTGATGTACCGCATCTGGCATTGGTCAACAGGAAGACCTATGAGACAGCTCTTTCAAAGACAAAGCGCAATAAGGAACTCTCAAGTCGCAACAGAAAGCATGAATATCTCTTGGTTGGACACTTTTTTTGTGGCAACTGCAATTTGGCAATGTATGGTTTTCAAAAGAAGAAGAGATCCAAGCCTTACTACAGATGTGCCAGTTATTACCATAAAGTCATAAAATGTGGTCATACTGTACGCGCCATCCAAATCGAAAAAGCTGATCAAGCTGTTTGGAATTGGTTATCATCACTACTGGTAGACGAAACAGTTCTGATCGAAGGTGTACGTTCAATGGCGCAAAGACGGGAAGAAGAACTGGAACCAAAACGTGAACAGTATGCTTACATACTGAAAATGCTCGATACAACCGCTGAAAAGATAAGACGGTTAATTGATGAGCTTGCTGAATTCAGTGGCAATACTGTGAAAGCAGTCATTAAAGAAAAAATCAGTTCGATGGAATCAGAACAGAATTTTCTCTTTGAAGAAAAAGCTAGACTGGAGGCAGAGTTAACCGAATTAGAAATCAATCCTGAATTTGAAAGCAGAATTACAGAAATTGCAGCAGCAGTAAGAGAGCGGCTACCAGTAGCAACTTTTGAGGGCATGAGGGATTTGTTGGAATTACTTAAAGTAAGGGTTGTTTATTATCAGCTTGATAATGGGGTAAAGCTGCGAGTATCGTGTGAAATTCCTGGTAGCGAAGAGGATATTATGGTCACGTTTTCTTAAAAGTATCTTCGGGGTGAGAGATGCAGTAGTCGCAGTATGTTGTCATGCTGATATTTTACTATCCAAAGCAGATTTTTTTCCTATTGACAATAGCTTATGCAGAATTATCACACTAATTAACGTCAACCATGGAAAACATTTTTGTGTCTTGCTGAGCGCCGCTTTTCAGGCGCGAAGCATCTCTTACCTCGCTCAGAGACCCTCACCGCACTGGCGCGCGGCGCAAGTGTCGGTCGCGGAAAGCACACTCCCTCAGGGCGACACATTTATACTTTTTGCTTATCCATTATTCACACTCATTAGTATGTGACCAATTTACCAGTTGACTTTTCCCTTTTTCTTTCTATAATTAGAAGTAATAATACCTTTATTATCCAAATTTGAGTCCACTATTATAGGAGAGATAAAATGAGGAAAAGTTCTGGTAAGTTTGTAGCTTTGATTAGTCTGCTGGCATTTATGTTTGGGGCAATTGGCCCAGTTACAGCAGGAGCCGATTCAAATAGCAAGTCGTTAACAGATAAAGTTATTTTCTTTGCCTCCGACGGTCTACGTCAAGACCTGGTGGAGACCTATGCCGGTCAGCGCTTGATGCCTAACATGGCGAAATTATTAAAGCATGGCACAAAGGCCGGTGATAATGGTCTGCTTACTCAGGCACCCACCAATACTGGGGCCGGTTGGTACAGCTTATCTACCGGTGCATGGCCAGGTGTACATGGCTCGACCAACAACACCTTCGCGATCAATGGCGCCCCGTTTGCCAACCGTACAGGCTCCTTTGATTCTGGTGTGCTTCAAGCGGAATCTCTGGCTCAGGCGGCTGAACGCGGCGGCAGGAAGGTGGCTCAGATCGAATGGGCCGGCGGCCGCAACGGGTCGATCAGCGGGCCAACCGTAGACTTCCGCGGATTCTTCTCCGGCCGCGGTGTGGCTACAAACTTTATCAGCCCAACCGATGATGCGACATTTACCGCCGCCTTCGGTTTACAGTTCGATCACCCGGCAGGTTTTGCGGGACAAGCTCCATTTGTGGGAGCAGCGCCGGTTGATGCAATCGGCTGGACGAATGTTCCCAACTCTTATAACCCCGCCAAAGAGATGCGGTTGAGGGTGCTTGATTTCGGCACAGACAAGTACGGTCTGAATGCGTATATTTATGACTCGACCAACGATGGCAGGGTTAATTATGATCGCGTGCTGTTCTCACCCACCAAGGATGGAGCCAACGCGGTCGCAAAATTAAAACGAGGTCAATGGGGTGATGTAAAGGTTAAGATCGTTGGCGGCGCACTGGACGGAAAGACCGCCGGCATGTTGTTGAAAGTGGAAGAATTGACAAGCGACCTATCCAAGGTTCGTCTTTATCACACCTCCGTTGCCCGCGCCAATGCAACCTGGCCAACATGGACAGGTGAGCCCGGCTTCACCGGTGACTTTGCCGAATATGTGGCGCAAAAGTTCCCAACCTCAATGGCAGCGGATTATGCCATTATCGAGGCCGGCATTGTCAGCGAGGAGACTTATGTTGAACAGGGATTGTATTGGGAGACCGGACATCATCCACTGATCAGATATATCCTCAAGAAATACAAACCTGACCTCGTCATGGTCGGTTATCCAATAACAGATGAATTCCAACATCAGTTCCTGGGATTGGTCACACCGAATCTGCCAAATGGTGATCCCAGCCCCGCCTATGATGATGTACAAGTCAATGGCACGCCGGATGGACGTGTAGCCCAACGCACAGCATTCCTCAAACGAGCCTATAAAGGTGCTGATGCCACACTGGGTTTGGTCCAATCACTTATGAAGAAAGAAGATACTTTTGTAGCATCGGACCATGGATTTGCACCCCAGTTCCTTGCCATTGATGCCAGCAAAGTATTGGTGGATCTGGGATTACTTTCCAAGCCGCAGACTTCCAATTGCCGCCCGGCCAGCGGTGAGACGATTGGCAAAGCCAAAGCTTGTTGGGCAGGCGGTACGGTTCAGATCTATTTGAATTTGGCCGGGCGTGACCCATCTGGCGGCGGCCTTACACAAGTTGCTGCCGTGGATGAAGCCGCAACCGTGGCTCAGATCAAGGCAGCATTCCTCGCATTGAGCGACCCGAATGATTGGACTGGCGATGCCACACCCGAAGGCTGGATGATGATAGACACCGCCTACACAAAAGCTGAAGCGCGATATATCCCCAATGGTCCGGGCAGCACCACGGATATGGCACATCCCACCCGCACAGGCGACCTCGTTGTCTTTGCTTACCCGCCTTATCAATTCGATGCCGCCACACCCGGCACGCTTGTTGCCCGCTCCGCATTCTTTGGTCAGCATGGGTATTTGCCTGATGTCCAGAACTTGGATGCCAGTGTCAACATGCACGCCACCTTCCTTGCCGGCGGTGAAGAGATCAGCGAGAATTATGTTGCGAATGGAATTCGCACAATTGATATCGCCCCGACCATCGCCTATTTGCTGGGTATCCCTGAACCTCAATATTCACAGGGCATCGTCAGGCTTGATGTGTTGCGTGAAGGGGAAGGGCGCACACTGGTGCCCGTTATCGGTCTGACCGACTTCCACGGTCAACTCGAACAGACGAACTTCACGATGGACGGAAAGAACGTAACCGTTGGCGGTTCTGCGCAGCTCGCGACGATGTTCGATCAAGAGGCTGCCCAATTCAGCAGTGATTCCTTCCTGTTCGCAGCAGGTGATAATGTCGGCGCTTCACCCGCGAATTCAGGACTCTTACAGGATGCGCCAGCCATTGATGTGGAAAATGCCTGGGGACTGAACGCAACTTCGTATGGTAATCATGAATTTGATTACGGGATAGCGCGGTTACTCCAACATCAGGCACGTGCCAATTTCCCGTTCCTCGGCGCGAACATCGTGGATGAAACCACCCTGCAGAATCCAGACTGGGTGCAGGGGACGCATGTCTTCGATTATGGCGATCTCCAGATCGGCGTTATAGGCATCGAGCTAAAGGAAACGCCTGAACTTGTCAGCGCTGGCGCGACTGCCGGTTTGAAATTCCTCGATGAGATCGAAACCATCAAGAGCGAGTCTGAGAAGTTGAGCCGCGATGGTGTCAAGATCCAAATCGTGCTGATCCATCAAGGATCTGCCGTCGGGCAAAATGCTGTCGGTGGCAATGCAGCCGTCCCGTGGGCAGGACCGATCATGACCATCGTGCAGGGCATCCAAAATACGACAGTCGATGTTGTGCTGGCAGGTCATACGCATCGCGTCTCCAACATGATGGTTGGACGCATCCTGGTGGCTGAAGGGATAAATGCCGGTGCCAGTTACTCTGTTGTGCAAATGGTAGTAAAAGGCAAGGATGTTGAATGGGCCGGCGGTGCAACCCGTATTGCCAAGAATCTTGGCGTGGCCAAACGCGCTGATGTTCAAGCCATCGTTGATGATGCAAATGCACAGACGGCCGTTCTACGTAATCAAGTGATCGGCACGCAACAGTTCGATATCCGTCGCGCACCGACCCGCCTCTTTGAGTCGGCGATGGGCAATATGGTCGCGGATGCCATGCGGCTGAAATATCCGGGCGTGGATGCGGCCTACACAAACTCCGGCGGTCTGCGTCAGGATCTGTTGGTTTCTCCTCCGACTGCGGGAGAGGCAGCGGGAGAGATCACCTGGGGCGAGATGTTCGCAGTTCTGCCGTTTGGAAACCGCACCGTCATCGAGACCCTGACGGGTGCTCAATTGGAGCAGGCTTTCATCAATGGCTTCTCGCCCGTCTGTAATGTGGCGATTGCCTCTGGGCGCTTCCCGCAGATCTCAGGTTTGAAGGTGACCTTCACTTGCAGCGGCACAACCCCGGTCATTACCGGCATGTGGAAAGCACCCGATGGTGTCGGTGGTACTCTTACTCCCATCGGACCAACGGATACGATCCGCTTTGTGACCAATGACTTTATGCTCACCGGCGGTGACGGCTACACCGTCTTTACGCTGGGTACAAATGTCTTGCAGCCCGGCGATGACCTGTTGCAGGTCGCCATTGAATATGTGACCGCCAACTCACCGGTTGGTCCGGTTGTGGATGGGCGCATCACAGGCCCGTAAAAATACGAAATAAGTAATTGAATCAAAAGAGGATCACCCGATAAAGGTGATCCTCTTTTTCTGTGTCATGCTGAACATATGATTTAACGCGAAGGTCCAAAGTCGCAAAGAAAAATCATTAAACCTTAGCGTCTTGGCGACTTCGCGTTAGGAGTTCCCCACCACGCGGATTTCTCTTGGCATGTCACTCAAACAATCCGTGCCGGTTTCGGTGACAACTACGTTATCTTCAACGCGCACGCCGTTGCGGCCTGTGAGATAAATGCCGGGTTCCACTGTATAAGCCATGCCGGGTTCGAGCAACTGCATATTGTCGCCGCGCATGTACGGGTCTTCGTGGCCTTCCATGCCAATGCCGTGACCTGTGCGATGCGTGAAATATTTTCCATAACCGGCTTTCTCGATCACATCACGCGCGGCCTTATCCACAGCCGCACACGGGACACCGGGTTTGCCAGCGGCGCACCCGGCCGCGTTTGATTCCTGCACAATCTTGTGGATCTTCTTATACTCATCGTCCACCTCACCCACCGCAAAGGTGCGCGTGAGGTCTGAGATATAGCCCTGATAAGCCGCGCCCCAATCCACGACTAAAAGATCACCCGCCTGCAATTTTCTTTCGCTGGGCGAAGCGTGCGGGTTGGCCGAATTCGGTCCCGACGAAACGATGGGCGAAAATGGAAATTCAGGGTCGGAGCCGTTCTTCAATAATTGGATCACCAACTCCGAAGACAACTCATGCTCGCTCATGCCGATCTTGATCAACGGGATGGTCGCTTCCAAAGCATTTTGCGCGATCTTCACCGCGCGACGCATGTTCTCCACTTCGGTCTTGTCTTTCTTCAAACGCAATTGGGATAAGACATCGCTTGCATCGGGGAAATCTGATTCGGGTGCGCCTGCTTTTACATGACTGAATTCCAGCAGACGTAATTGACGCGGCTCGACTCCAATGCGCTTCCCGTCCAGACCGAGAGCCTGCGCGGCCTTTCGAAAAGCATTCTCCCACTCTGACGGATTCTCTCCATACGCAACAGCGGTCACTTTATATGGGAACAGGTCCACTTTGGGTAATTCAAGTTCGGGCAATACCAGCACAGGGTCCTGCCCCGGTGCGACGAATAAAACGACAGGACGTTCCATCAGATGAAAATGCAGGCCGGTCAGATATGTCAGCGTGGGACCGGGATTCAGAATAACCGCATCCAGTTTCGAGGTCAGAAGTGAAGCGGTAAGGTTATTGAGTCGGGCAAGTGTCATATAAGTCTCCTAATCCAATTTATGATTAATTTTCGAGAAGGCAAATAATACCCAATCAGAAAAAACGGGGAAGAGAGCTTCAATAGCGGCGAGGACACGATACCACCACGGAATGACAAGACTGCGGCGCGGACGTTTGGCAACATCCAGCACGCGGCGGGCGACATAAGCGGAGGTCATGTGCATGTCAAAGGTCTTGCGTACCGAGCCATAGGTTTCGCTCTTGCCAATGTGTTGACCAAATTCAGTGGTGGCGGGGCCGGGATAAATGCCGCTGACTTTAATTCCAAATGGCGCGACCTCACGGCGAAGCACATCGGTAAAAGCGCGCGCGCCAAATTTGCTGGCGGAATAACTTGCAAGAAGAGGCGAAGCGATCAGCCCGGCCACGGAGGACATGTTGATGATGTGACCTTTACGGCGCTTTAGCATGTGAGGCAAGACCAACCGTGTGACCTGCATAAGCGCGGTCAGATTCAATCGAATGATCATGTCAATATCGCGTTCCAGGGAATGGTTCTCGAACCAATCCACGCGGCCAATGCCGGCATTGTTATAAAGAATATCAATTTGACCATAATGCTCAAGCGTGGATTTAACCATGTTCTCCACATCGGCAAGGATGGTGATATCCGCTTGAATGGCGAAAGCCTCCCCGCCTGCGCTTTGAATCTTTGCTGCGAGTTCCTGTAAACGGTCCATGCGGCGCGCGGACAATGCGACCTTACAGCCTTCCTTTGCAAAGAGCAATGCGGCATCTTCGCCAAAACCTGAGGATGCGCCTGTGATGAGGACAACTTTTTTTTTCAAATTCGACATGAAGGAATCCGTTTTCGTAGGTCATGCTTTCAGCATGACTGTTTTCATTTTTTGAGAGCGGCGCGCTGGAAGCACGCCCTACGGGGTTGAATAATAAAAAAGCGACGCGGATATTTTATCATCCGCGCCACTATAAAATTTTATGACAGGCTAATCTTCCTGACTGTCATCCCGCGTATGTTTCCTGGGTCGCGGTGGTTCGACAGTGACCTTGTCAGAAAGCGCAATTGCAAGCACATCATCCATATGTTTGATGGGAATGATCTTTAATTCAGACCTGGCGGTCTTTGGTAATTCCACCAAGTCTTTCATGTTCTTTTCCGGCAAAAGAACAGTCTTCAACCCAGCGCGATGCGCGGCGAGGACTTTCTCGCGCACACCGCCAATCGGCAGGATTCGTCCGCGCAGGGTGATCTCACCGGTCATGCCCACAAGACGGTGAACAGCACGCCCTGTCAACGCAGAGATGATAGCTGTGGCCATTGTGATCCCAGCCGAAGGACCATCTTTGGGAATACCGCCTTCGGGCATGTGAATGTGGATATCCAAACGTTCAAAGGTATCCAGATCAATTTTCAAGGCGGCGGCACGCGACTTGATATAGGTCAGTGCGGCCTGGCCGGATTCCTGCATCACTTCGCCCATCTGACCTGTCATCTGCATGCTGCCCTTGCCTTCGAGGATGGCAACTTCCACAGACATGATCTCGCCGCCGGTTTCTGTCCACGCCAGGCTGGTGGCCACACCCACTTCATCGGTGCGTTCTGCTTCCGATTGAAAGACCTGCTGAGGTCCAAGTAACTTTTCGATCATATCCGCTGCAATGGAGGTCGGATATTTCTTCGCTTCCGCTTTCAAGCGCGCAACCTTGCGGCTGACCCGCCCGATCTCGCGCTCCAAATTACGCACACCCGCTTCATAAGTGTACTCACGGATGATGCGTTGCAAGGCGGCTGGTTCAAATACGAGTCCGAGGTTATCGATCCCGTTCTCTTCGATCTGGCGCGGAATGAGATAACGGTTCGCGATCTCGATTTTTTCCTCTTCGATGTAGCCGGGAAATTCGATCACTTCCATGCGATCTAAAAGTGGCGGCGGGATCGTCCCCAGTGAATTGGCCGTGGTAACGAACATCACTTTGGATAAGTCAAACGGCAATTCGAGATAATGGTCACTAAAGGAATGATTCTGCTCGGGGTCCAGCACTTCAAGCATAGCCGAGGCCGGGTCGCCCCTAAAGTCAGAATACAGTTTGTCGATCTCATCCAACATAAAAAGCGGATTGGCCGTACCCGCGCGCTTCATCGTTTGAAGAATTCGCCCCGGCAATGCGCCGATGTAGGTGCGACGGTGTCCGCGGATCTCGGCTTCGTCACGCACCCCACCGAGGGAGACGCGCACGAACTTGCGTCCCAATGCATCCGCGATGGAACGCCCCAAGGATGTCTTGCCGACTCCGGGTGGTCCAACGAAACATAAAATAGGCTGACGTTCCTTCTTCGGCTTGAGCGAACGCACCGCAATATATTCGAGGATTCTTTCCTTGGCTTTCTTCAAGCCGTAATGGTCGCGTTCCAAAATCTTCGCGGCATTCTTGACATCCAAATTATCGGGCGTGGAATTGCTCCAGGGCAGGTCTACGATCCAGTCAATATACGTGCGGATCATGCCCACTTCGGGAGACATGGGAGGCATTTGATTCAAGCGCTCCAATTCTTTCATCGCAACGGCTTTTGCTTCTTCTGGAAGCTGGGCAGCTTCTACTTTTTTCTTTAGTTCGGATGCATCGCGTGTAAAGACATCCCCTTCGCCCAACTCAGTTTGAATTTGCTTCATTTGTTCGCGCAAATAAAACTCGCGCTGACTCTTATCCACTTCATTCTGCACGCGCGAATGGATCTCATCTTCCAGTTCGAGCACATCCACTTCCTGCGCCAGCAAATTATTCAACATGCCCAAACGCGCTTTGGGATCAAGGATCATCAGCAGGCGCAGTTTCGATTCGTATGTGAACGAAAGCGAGGTGGAGATCATATCTGAAAGCCAGCCCGGTTCAGAAATATTCAACGCGAACAAATGCGCTTCTTCGGGAATTGACCGATCCAATTGCACACAGCGCTCGAACAAACTCAACGCAGAACGCATCAAGGCTTGTGTTTGCCGGTCTGCAACCTGTGGTTCATTGATCACGCGCGCGCGCACTTTTAGATAAGGCTTTACGCGAATGAACTCCACGATCTCGACGCGCTTGCGTCCCTGCACCAGTGCGGAGCGTGAACCGTCGGGCATGTTCAGCAAACGCCCCACCGCCATCTCAACACCGATCGGCAGGAAATCATTTACACCGGGTTCATCCAGCTCGGAATCTTTTTGCGTGAGTCCGATCACAGTTTGTTCTTTGCGCTGCGCTTCCTGCACAGCCAGCAGTGACGCTTCGCGTCCGACAAAGATCGGCGATACCATGCGCGGGAAAATAACCATGTCGCGCAACGGCAGCACCACGGCCTCGATCAAACCGTCAGCGTTCGGCTCCATATTCGGAACACGATACAGCTCCTCGGTCCGCTGTGACAGCGTGAGGTCAAAATTATCTTCTTCTTCGTTCCAATCAGATTGATGATTCATTTATTTATTTTTCCATGCAGACATGACTTCCGCTGTGACGAACATGCTTCCAGCGGATAAGACAATGCTACCATCTTTTGATGACAATTCGAGCGCCCGCGTCAATGCAGCTTTGACGGGAGTGACCGCTTCAGACTCAACTCCGGCCTGCTCTGCCAACTGTTGAATTTTTTCCACTTCGAGCGCCCGCGGGTGATCGGCGCGCGTGATGATAATTTTCTTGATCTTCGATTTCAACTCCGCAAACATGCCGGGAATATTTTTATCCTCCGAAGCGCCGAAGATAAGATAAACTTTTTTGCCGGGAAAATATGTTTCGAGAGTCTCGCTCAACTTCGCGAATGAATCCTGATTATGCGCCGAGTCAAAGATCACAGGCGGATCGCGCCGCGCAATCTCGAAGCGGGCGCGCCATTGTACTTGAGAAAACCCTTTTTGTATCTGCTCGTCGGTGATCGGAATTCCACTCAATTTCAATGCGGTATATGCGGTGGCAACGTTTTCGATTTGATGATGCCCAAGCAATGGAATTTGTAATTTGACCGTGGACGGTTGACCGTTGACCGTCCATCGTCCACCGTCCACCGTCAGGCTTTGCCCCTCCAAAGACGACTCTATCAACTCAAACTTTACATCGCGCCCAACCAAAGTTAACTCCGCACTCCTTAGTTTGGCTACGCGCTCCAAAACTACGAGAGACTCATCCTTTTGCGGTGACGAAACCACAGGCACGCCATCCTTGATAATGCCCGCCTTCTCCCCTGCGATCAATGTCAATGTATTTCCGAGCACAGCAGTATGGTCATAAGAAAGTGACGTGATGATCGAAACCTTTGGCGTGACGATATTAGTCGCATCCAACCGCCCGCCCAAACCTACTTCCAGCACCGCCGCGTTCACTCCATATTTTCCAAACGCCATAAAAGCCAGTGCCGTAGTAATTTCAAAGGTAGTCAGAAACGGGACACGCGCTACAGCAGGCTTAATTTCCTCGACCAACTCAGCCAGTTGCTGATGTGAGATCGCCGCGCCGTTGACTTGAATCCGCTCGACATAATCTTCCAAATGCGGAGACGTATATAACCCAACCTTATATCCCGCCACCATCAAGGCGGATGCACACATTGCAGATGTGGAGCCTTTGCCCTTGGTCCCTGCCACGTGGATGATGGGATATTGATTCTGCGGATTCCCCAATGACTCCATCAACGCGAACATACGGTCAAGGTTGAAGTCTGCCTTGGCGAGTTCGGAGGAATGTTTCAGGCTATAATCTACGAAGGAATAAAGGTAATCAAGGGCTTGGTTGTATGCGGTTTCTATATCCATAAATGGGATTGTAATAGGAAATTGGGATATTGGTAAATTGAGAATTGGCAGTCAATTTGGATAAAAAAAGCACTGCAATACTGAAGCAAACGTGACAAATAACATTATGAAACGGAAAATCAACAGACAGCACGAAAAACGTTCAAAGGACGAGAACGTTCTGTTATATCGCACTAGGCGTTACATAATGCATCCCTTACGATGGACAGGGTTGTTAGTAATTTTGTGGCAAATTCCTGCTATTCTGATTATGTGTTTTACCAATGTAATCATAAATTTCGATGGGTTTGCAATACTTGTTGTGTTACCGCCATCCATCCTGTTTGGTCTCCATGGCTTTTACATGATTCAGCGAAACGAGTATATCCGCCACGGTGGTCGTTATATTGATCAAGGTTTTCCTGCAAAACCGTTCGGGTACTTCTTAATGATTAGTAGCTGGGGAGTGTCCGTTTGGTTAGTTGCAGGTACTATTTTCCATTGGTTCTGAGATTTTTCAAGGTAGAAAATATGGAAAACAATTGCATAATCTACCACAAACACGATAGACTGGAATCCGCCCAAAGACATTACACAAGTAAACTGAGCGAAGCCTTGAGATGAATTTAATCCCCCAATCGCAAATCCAAAATCAAAAATCGTAAATCAAACCATGCTCGCCACCCTCACTATCCACCTACACCTGCCCACTTGCGCGTCCCTCAAAGAAAAGCGCGGACGGATCAAGCCGCTAATTTCGCGGCTACATCGCGAGTTCAACGTCTCTGTGGCAGAGATGGATTTGCAGGATACATGGCAGGAAACGGTCATTGTGTGTGCAATGGTCAATTCCGATGCGGTGACGTTAAGACAATCCCTGCAAAGTGTGGCAAAATGGGTGGAAGCAAATTGGGAAGACGGTCAGATCATTGATGAGAAGATAGAAATTTATTAACCACGAAGGTACACAAAGGGTCACAAAGAAATTATTTAAAAAAACCTTGGTACTCCTTCGTTCCCTTTGTGGTAAGGGAGAAATATGGACTAAAGGTTAAAAACAAATGCCACTTGTCACCGGCTCTTCGCGCTGACTGGGATATGCGACCGCGGTGGCGTTGACTAAGGAAGGCACTAAAGCCGCCATCAATGGGCGCGAATTGGGCATTTCCACCCCCACCGCTGATCTCATCTAGGCCGCTAATGCCCATGGACCTAAAAGTGCGACGGCAAGTTAACATTTTTTATAAATTTTTTATGTTTTATCCATCAAAAAGATGTAGAATAAAAGCAACATAGTAACGGCTAGATGGAGTTTGTGTTATTACTTGAGAAATAACCTAATGAAGCAAATGCCAGTTTTCTTCCTTTGTTTACTTCCAATAACCAAAGACCCCTATCCCAGTCTGGGCATTCAAATCGCAGACCAGCCGGATAAATATTAAGAGCGCCCACGAGCCGTATGGCTTGACTGGCGCTCTTACGTTTTACCGCTTGTTGCATCATTTACCAAACTTTTTGGAAAAAATAAAAAGTAAAAATCAAGATTCCGGATCGGTACGTATGTGAGATAGTGTGCAGTATTCTGTAGGCTGTAGAGGAAACCATGAGCAAACCTTTACTGGTGAAAATCATTACCTATGCTCCGACCGCTTTTTATCACTGCACCCATTGCGAAATTGCCTTACACGAGATTGGAATAAGCAACCAGGCACACGAGGAGCAATTGCAAAGCGGACTTCCCGAAGATTTGAAAAACGATTATCTGATCATTTCCGAATGGGTGAGAGATATTTTTCGCCGCTACCGCGATCAGATTGTAATTAAGATGGTAGACGCCGTCTCACTGGAAGGGATATGGCTGTCCCTGCGAAACGGAACGCGTCATTACCCAGCGATCATTATTGGCGAACAGGCCTTTGTTGGGATTGATGCACTTACACCTGCAGAGACCAGTCTCGGCGGTTTGCTGCAAAAGCAGTCAGCCGCGTAATTACAGCAGCACAGGAGGTGAACCGATCAATGTTTTGAGTGTCTCTTTGCTCTTGTTTTTGCAAAATCTTAACAAAGGAGAAAATTGTATGAATACCCTGTGGATTGTTGTGCTTGGGACGCTAGTCATCTATCTGGCATACAATTATTACGCCAAATACATTGACAGCAAAATCATCCAGGCAGACGCAAAAAAAGCCACGCCCGCCAAAATGTATATGGATGGCGTGGACTTTATGCCAACGAGCAAGAATGTGCTCTATGGCTATCACTTTAAATCCATCGCCGCGGCTGGCCCGATTGTCGGTCCGATCACAGCCGCCAACATCTGGGGCTGGGCACCTGCCCTAGCCTGGCTGTTGATCGGCGTGGCCTTCATTGGTTGGGTGAGCGATTACACCGCCATTATGGTCGCTGTGCGTAATGATGGCAACAGCCTGAGCGCCATCAGCCACAAACTGATTGCACCGCGCACCCGCACCATCCTGTTCGTGTTCATCTTCTTCTACCTGCTATTGGTTGCGGGCGCGTTCATGGGTATCATGAGCGCCCTGATGGCCGCCCGCCCTGATGTGCCCTTCGGTATCATCATGCTGGGCATCATGGGCTTCCTGGCCGGACAGATGCTCTACAAATGGAAGATGGACTTGATCGTGGTCACCGGCATTGTCGTGGTTGTGGCCGTGGCGGCAATGGTCTTCGGTCCGTTTGGGAGCACTATAAATCCTGACACTAAAGCCGTACAGTGGGTCGGTCCGATCAACGGTGCGACAGTGGCTTTCAACAATGCTGTCAACAAGATTACCGGCGGCAACTCAGTCATGAGCGTGTTCGATCCAACCAATGCTGATCCGCGCATTCCGGCCCCCGGGGCAGACGGTACACGCCCGAGCACGGCAGTCTATGATGCCGCGACAGGTGCCATTAAGACTATGCCGGCTTATCTCTTCTGGGCATTGTTTATTCTGGCTTTCTCGTATCTGGCAGCCACCCTGCCTATTTGGCGCTTTGCCCAACCGGTTAACTACATTGGTTTTTGGATCACGTTACTGACCATTGGTTTGAGTGCCTTGGGCGCGGTATTGGCTCCATTCATCAAACCGGATGTCGGCTCGTTTGCACTTGAACCGATCAAGACATGGGGTTTCGCTTATGATGCAACCAAAGCTTGGCAACCGCTGTGGCCAATGCTGTTCGTAACCATCGCCTGCGGCTCGATCTCCGGCTGGCATGCGCTGATCGGCTCAGTCGGCACGGCCCGCCAGTTGGAATACGAGACCGACGCCCTGCCGGTTGGCGGCGGAGCGATGTTCACCGAGAACACGCTGGCTTTGCTTTCGCTGGTAGCTGTTTCCATCGCGGGAGCAGGCGGCGGCGCGGGTCGTTTCGCGGCAGGTGTTGGCTCCCTGCTATCTGTGCTGTTTGGGGATGGATTCAAATCCTTCGGCACGGCACTCGGATTCGGAGCATTCATGGTCATCGTTCTGACCGTGACCCAGTTGATTTTCCGCGTTATGCGCGTCACCCTGACGGAATGGGTTGGTGATGCCTTCCCCGTCTTCCGCAATATGCACATCTCGACCCTCTTCTCGATGTTCCTGACCATGTTACTGGTGCTGACCGGAACCTGGGTGTATTTGTGGCAGTTGTTCGGCGCGGCGAATCAGTTAATGGCAGCTCTCAGCTTATTGATTGTCACCGTTTGGCTGAAATCGGAGAAACGCAATCCATCCTTTGCCCTTTGGCCAACGGTCTTTATGTATCTGACCACCATCGCGGCCACCCTTGTGACGGCGCGCAACTTGTTCGTTACCATCGTTCCGAAAGGCGGTGCGGCAGCGGCAGGTGCGTGGGCTATGATCATCATCTCTGCTTTCCTGTTGATTGCTTCCCTGCTAATCGGCTGGGATGGCTTCCAAGCCTACCAACGGTTCGGCAAGGGTGGTGTAGCAGCCAAGAAAGCGGCCGCTACCACCGGTGACGATTAACTTCCGCATCTGCACCTTAAAACGCAGGAGGCCCGCATGTGCGAGCCTCCTAAAATTACCGCTTAACTTTTAGTAGTGCTGCATAAATATCGCGTTATTGTTCATCTGTTTCTCTGAGTGCCACATGACTCAACAACTTGAAGGCTTCAAAGAACTGCGCCGAATCACTCTGGCGGTCTGGAAGCGGCAGATGGAATTCAAACTGTGAGTTCTGCCGCCGTAAGCCAAAACGCCCGTAATGACTCGCCAATGCAGCGCACGGAGCAGAGAGGCGCTCCACTTCCTGCTGGGCCAGATCAAGCAAACCCTTTGGGGCAAGAAGTGTCAGCCCGTTGTAATCGCGGCCTTCCCAGCCGCGCCGCGTCAGATCGCGGATCACTTGTCGGCCGGTCCAGAAGCGAGGATCGGCCAGTTCCAGGTCAAAGCGGACAGGCGATTGCAATTGTCCGCGCAGGATGAGCGTGTCACGGCGTCCGAACAGGTAAAGCCATCCCCACATCGGGAACAAGTCGCGCGGCTCAAAGACCAGCAGGATCGCCAATTGGCGAAAGGGCTTGCGGGTTTTGATCAATGTCAATTCGGCGACAGTGGATCCCAGCCATCGCAGGGTCGTGCGCTCCGCCACTTTGGGCATCCCATCCTGCATCCAGCGCAGATATTTATCGCCGCGCCGCAGGTTGAAAATCATGCCAAATGCAAATGAGCCAACAGCGAGAGCCATGATAACCAGATAGATGGGATTAATGCCCATGTTTGACCTCCACGAACAAGATAGCAACATTGTAAGTAGCTCTTATCAATAAGTCAATTCCAAAAATATAAAAGGCGGTATTATTGTGGAAATGCAGATACAAAAGAGTTGGTGGCAGGAACGCTGGGGCGCAGTTCGGGAATTTCTATACGGCATGATCGGCATGGAAGTAGCTGAACATGCGCTGGAGATGCGTGCCAGTCTGGAGAGCCTGTTCATGTTGGCGGTGGTAGGCGATATGATCGGTGTTCCGATCCTGCCTCCTTATTACAGTCTCCGTCTTCTTCCTTTCCTGATCCCAAACATCTCTGTTTGGAAACGACGTGTTCTGCGGGAGAAAGAATTTACCGATGAGCACGATTATCACCTTCACGGTCTCTGATCCCAATCAAGGAGTTAATAATGAGCGAACAGCCTGAAAAGAAAAGTTTCCTGCAAAATTTCAAGGAGATCATCTATGGCATGGCGCAACATGATATGAGCCGCTATGCCCTGCGAACGCGTGCCAGCATGGAGCATCTCTTCATTCTGATCACGATGGGCGATATGATCGGAATCCCAATCCTGCCGCCATATTACAGTTTGCGCCTCCTGCCCTATGTGGTGCCGCAGATTTCCACCTGGAAGCGCCGCTTGCTGCGCGAAAAAGATGTCTCTGACGCAATGTTCTAAAACCTGACAACGGAGCCAAACCATGAGTCTTAAGGATGTTTTTCTCAATAACCCAAACAGACGCTACATCATGTTCGGCGGCAAAGGCGGGTTGGGCAAAACCACGTTCTCAGCCGCGACAGCCTACTGGCTGGCCAAGCACGGTAAAAAGGTTCTGGTATTTTCGGTAGATCCGCAAGCCAGCCTTTCCGACATTTTCAAACAGGATATCTTCGGCAAAGGCCCGGTCAAGATCATGGAAAATTTGTGGGCGCAGGAAATTGACGCCGACAAACACATCAAAGCCTACCAGCAGGAAATCCGCCAGAAGATCCTGGATATGTACGGCTTTGACAAGGTTCCCGAAGAAGTGGATCAATATATCGAAGCCGCTTCGGCGGAGCCAGCGATGGAAGAAAGCGCCATCTTTGACGCGGTGGTGGATATTGTCATCGGCGGCGATTACGATTACTACATCTACGACCTGGTCCCATTGGGACACGCGCTCTATTACCTGAGCATGGCAAAGGTCTACGATGAATGGATCAACAAGATCACCCACTTGCGCGAGGAAATGCGCGAGTACGAAGATATGGTCTCGCGCATGAAACGCCAGAAGGAGACCGAGGAAGATAAAATCTTGAGCGAGCTTGTGTATATCCGCAAGCGTATCAATGCTTCTTCAAGCATATTGACCGACCGCGAAAAGACGGCCTTCTTCTTTGTAGTCATCCCGGAAGAGATGATCCTGATTGACACGAAAAAAGCGGCGGAATTGTTCGCCAAGTTTGATGTGCCGATTGCCGGGTACGTGGTCAACCGTGTAGTGCCGCGCGAATTACTCACGCAGAATATCCCGGACTACCTGAAGAATCGCATTCAGATGCAGGACACGCATCTCAAGGCTATTGACGATACTCTTGGAATGCAGGTAGTTGCACGCGTGCCGGAAATGGAACGGGATGTGACCGGCCTGCCGATGATCGAGAAACTTTCCAAAATCATGTTTGGGGACTAGGAGGTTATGATGACAACGAAATCAATCGAAGTCTCCATGAAGACCTTTTTCGCCAACAACCCGAATGAGCGTTTTATTTTCTTCGGCGGTAAAGGCGGCGTGGGCAAGACCGCGCTGGCCGGAGCAACAGCCATCTGGCTGGCGAAACAAGGCAAACGCGTCATGCTGGCTTCCACCAATCCCGTCCACAGTTTGAGCGGCTTGCTCGGTCAAAACGTCTTTGGCCAGCATACAGCTGTTAATGGCGTCCCCAATCTGTGGGCTTACGAAATTGACACCAAAGACACCATCGAACGATCTAAACAGGAAATCCGCGAGAAGGTGCAGTGGTTCTTGAAATTTGCGGATATTTCCACCAAGGCCGAAGAGTTCGTAGAATCGGCCACGATGAATCCAGCTTTTGAAGAATCGGCCATGTTCGAGAACATGGTGGATTTGATGCTCAAAAACGAATACGACATTTACGTTTTTGATACTGCGCCAACCGCCAACGCCCGCCGTCTGTTGGGCATGTCCAAAGTCTACGGCTTGTGGGTTGGAAAAATGCTCAAGAGCCGCGAAGAGGCCCGCAGTCTGCGCGAACTGCTTTCCTTTACGAAGAAAAAGGAAAAAGATCCGTTAATGGATTATCTGGTCGGTTTCCGTGACCGCATGGAGCAGGCACGCAAACTGCTAACGGATAAAGCCCTGACCGCCTTCTTCTTCGTCACCCTGCCTGAGGCCCTGCCCATCGCAGTCATTACCCGCTTCATCGGCTGGTTCCACGATTTCGGCATTCCCGTCGGCGGCGTGGTGGTGAACATGATCATTGACCACAGGCAGGTCAATGACAAGTCGCCGGAATTCGTTATCAACCGCGTGGCCATGCAAGACGGTTACATGGAGGAGGTCTGGGAAAAATTCCCCGGCATGGTGCGCGCCCTGCTCCCGCTGTATGAGTCAGATGTGCGCGGACTTCCCACGCTCAGCCTCATGGCAGACAATTTGTTTGTTTAGTGTGCCAAGTGACAAGGGTCTTCCTGCGTTCTTCCATTCGCGTTCTCAAGGAAGTGTTGTATGGCATGGCAATCCACGACCAGGTGCGCGCCCTGACACGTCAACGCGCCAGCCTGGAGCACCTCTTTGTTTTGATCAGTTTCGGCGACCTGCTGGGTGTGCCAATTTTGCCGCCGTATTACAGTATCCGCCTCCTGCCGTTCATCGTGCCGCTCATCAATAACTGGAAGCGGCGCATGTTGCGGGAACGGGATGTGACCGACGCGATTTTCTAAATTACTTGCAGATCACTTGTAGGGGCTGTCTAAAAAGGTAAGTGTAGGCAGTCAAAACAGAAAAAAGGTAAAAAACTGGCAGTCATTGGGCTGCCAGTTTTCGTAGATTGTGAGCAATGGAAAGAATGCCCCATTCGGTCTCCACTTTCTTCAATCCCCT